>NZ_LS483503.1 GCF_900489555.1 Mycoplasma mycoides subsp. capri
ATGAACGTAAACGATATTTTAAAAGAACTTAAACTAAGTTTAATGGCTAATAAAAATATTGATGAATCCGTGTATAACGACTATATAAAGACAATAAATATTCATAAAAAGGGGTTTTCTGATTATATTGTTGTTGTTAAATCACAATTTGGTTTGTTAGCTATAAAACAGTTTCGTCAAACTATTGAAAATGAGATAAAAAATATTTTAAAAGAACCTGTAAATATTAGTTTTACATACGAACAAGAATATAAAAAACAACTAGAAAAAGATGAATTAATTAATAAAGATCATTCTGATATCATTACTAAAAAAGTTAAAAAAACTAATGAAAACACTTTTGAAAATTTTGTAATCGGTGCAAGTAATGAACAAGCTTTTATAGCAGTTCAAACAGTAAGTAAAAATCCTGGGATTTCTTATAATCCATTGTTTATTTATGGTGAATCTGGAATGGGAAAAACTCATTTATTAAAGGCTGCAAAAAACTATATTGAATCTAATTTTTCTGATCTAAAAGTTAGTTATATGAGTGGTGATGAGTTTGCAAGAAAAGCAGTTGATATATTACAAAAAACTCATAAAGAAATTGAACAATTTAAAAATGAAGTATGTCAAAATGATGTATTAATTATTGATGATGTTCAGTTTTTAAGTTATAAAGAAAAAACTAATGAAATATTTTTTACTATTTTTAATAACTTTATAGAAAATGATAAACAATTGTTTTTTTCAAGTGATAAATCTCCTGAATTATTAAATGGTTTTGATAATAGATTAATTACTAGATTTAATATGGGGTTAAGTATTGCTATTCAAAAACTAGATAATAAAACAGCAACAGCTATCATTAAAAAAGAAATTAAAAATCAAAACATTAAATCAGAAGTTACTAGTGAAGCAATTAATTTTATTTCTAATTATTATTCAGATGATGTTAGAAAAATTAAAGGAAGTGTTTCAAGATTAAACTTTTGATCTCAACAAAATCCAGAAGAAAAAATTATTACTATAGAAATAATTTCTGATCTATTTAGAGATATACCTACTTCAAAATTAGGTATTTTAAATGTTAAAAAAATTAAAGAAGTTGTTAGTGAAAAATATGGTATTTCAGTTAATGCTATTGATGGAAAAGCTAGAAGTAAGTCAATTGTAACAGCAAGACATATAGCAATGTTTTTAACAAAAGAGATTTTAAATCACACTTTAGCTCAAATTGGAGAAGAATTTGGTGGTAGAGATCACACAACAGTTATTAATGCTGAAAGAAAAATAGAAACAATGTTAAAAAAAGATAAGCAATTAAAAAAGACTGTTGATATTTTGAAGAACAAAATTTTAACAAAATAATAAAAATAGCTATTTAAACCTAGATTATTAACAGTTATCCACAAATTAACCTCATAATATTAATAATTTAGAAATAATATTAGAAATAGTAATATATAACAAACCCAATTATTTTCTAAAATAAGGTAAAAACAATTTGTTTTAAAAAGGAGTAATTATGAATTTTTCAATAAATAGAATGGTTTTATTAGATAATTTATCAAAAGCAGCTAAAGTAATTGACCCTAAAAACGTTAATCCTAGTTTAGCTGGTATTTATTTAAATGTTTTATCTGATCAAGTTAATATAATTGCAACTAGTGGAATTCTTTCGTTTAAAAGTATTTTAAATAATCAAAATTCAGATTTAGAAGTTAAACAAGAAGGTAAAGTTTTATTAAAACCTAAATTTGTTTTAGAAATGTTAAGAAGATTAGATGATGAATTTGTAGTGTTTTCAATGGTTGAAGATAATGAATTAATTATTAAAACTGATAATTCAGATTTTAGTATTGGAGTTTTAAATTCAGAAGATTATCCTTTAATTGGGTTTAGAGAAAAAGGAATTGAATTTAATTTAAATCCTAAAGAAGTTAAAAAAACTATTTATCAAGTTTTTGTTTCAATGAATGAAAATAATAAAAAATTAATTCTTACAGGTTTAAATTTAAAACTAAATAATAATAAGGCAATTTTTTCAACAACTGATTCATTTAGAATTAGTCAAAAAATTTTAGAAATTCAAAGTGATAATAATGAAGATATTGATATAACAATTCCTTTTAAAACTGCTTTAGAATTACCTAAATTATTAGATAATGCTGAAAATTTAAAAATCATAATTGTTGAAGGATACATTACTTTTATAATTGATAATGTTATTTTTCAATCTAATTTAATTGATGGAAGATTTCCAAATGTTCAAATNGCTTTTCCAACAAAATTTGAAACTATTATTACAGTAAAACAAAAATCAATTTTAAAAGTTTTATCAAGATTTGATTTAGTAGCAGATGATGGTTTACCAGCAATTGTAAATATTAAAGTTAATGAAGATAAAATTGAGTTTAAGAGTTTTATTTCAGAAGTAGGAAAGTATGAAGAAGACTTTGATGATTTTGTAATTGAGGGAAATAAAAGCTTATCAATTAGTTTTAATACAAGATTTTTAATTGATGCAATTAAAACTTTAGATGAAGATAGAATTGAATTAAAACTAATTAATTCAACTAAACCAATTGTGATTAATAATGTTTATGATGAACACTTAAAACAAGTAATTCTTCCAACCTTTTTATCAAATTAGTCCACTTAGTGGATTTTTCTTTTTAAAATAAGTATTATGAGTAAAATTAAACAAATTATAATTGTTGAAGGTAAAACTGATTCTGATAAATTAAAAAGTATTTATGGAAATGATTTAAAAACTATTCAAACAAAAGGGTTAAGTTTAAATAAAAAGACTTTAGAAATGATTAAAGAATTTAACAATAAAACAGGAGTAATTATTTTTACTGATCCAGATGGAGCTGGTAAAAAAATAAGACAAACTATTATAGATTATTTAGATAATAAAGTTTTAAATGCTTTTATTAAAAAAGATGATATAAGTAAAACTAGTAAAAAAGTTGGAATTGCTGAAGCTAGTGATGATGCTATTAAAAAGGCTTTAGATAATCTAATTATTTATGATAAAAATAATGTTTCTTTAAGTTGAACTGATTATATAAATAATGATTTTTATTTAAAATCAAATAGAATAGTTATTTGTAAATATTTTAATTTTGATAATAATATTAGTTCTAAAACTTTATTTAAATGATTAAATTGAATGAATGTTTCAATTGATGATATTAAAAAAATAATAGGTGAATATGAAAGCTAAAAAATATTATGGACAAAACTTTATTTCTGATTTAAATTTAATTAATAAAATTGTTGATGTTTTAGATCAAAATAAAGATCAATTAATTATTGAAATTGGTCCAGGAAAAGGTGCTTTAACTAAAGAGTTAGTTAAAAGATTTGATAAAGTTGTAGTTATTGAAATTGATAAAGATATGGTTGAAATTTTAAAAACCAAATTTAATCATTCAAATTTAGAAATTATTCAAGCTGATGTTTTAGAAATTGATTTAAAACAACTAATAAGTAAGTATGATTATAAAAACATAAGTATTATTTCAAATACACCTTATTATATAACTAGTGAAATTTTATTTAAAACTTTACAAATTAGTGATTTACTTACAAAAGCTGTTTTTATGCTACAAAAAGAAGTTGCTTTAAGAATTTGTAGTAATAAAAATGAAAATAATTATAATAACCTTTCTATTGCTTGCCAGTTTTATAGTCAAAGAAACTTTGAGTTTGTAGTTAATAAGAAAATGTTTTATCCAATTCCTAAAGTTGATTCAGCAATTATTAGTCTAACTTTTAATGATATTTATAAAAAACAAGTTAATAATGATAAAAAGTTTATTGACTTTGTTAGATTACTTTTTAATAATAAAAGAAAGACTATTTTAAATAACTTAAATAATATTATTCAAAACAAAAATAAAGCATTAGAGTATTTAAATACGCTAAATATTAGTAGTAATTTAAGACCAGAACAACTAGATATCGATCAATATATAAAATTATTTAACCTAATCTATAATAGTAATTTTTAAATTTATATAATCTAAATATAAAGATTTTAGATATTAAAAAATGAGAGGTTCATATTATGATTAGAGATTTCAACAATCAAGAAGTAACCTTAGACGATCTAGAACAAAATAATAATAAAACTGATAAAAATAAACCTAAAGTTCAATTTTTAATGCGATTTTCTTTAGTTTTTTCAAACATTTCTACTCATATTTTTTTATTTGTCTTAATTGTTATTGCTAGTTTATTTTTTGGATTACGCTATACATATTACAATTACAAAGTAGATTTAATTACTAATGCTCATAAAATAAAACCATCAATTCCTAAACTAAAAGAAGTTTATAAAGAAGCTCTACAAGTAGTTGAAGAAGTTAAAAGAGAAACTGATAAAAACTCAAGCGATAGCTTAATTAATAAAATTGATGAAATAAAAACAATTGTTAAAGAAGTAACTGAATTTGCTAATGAGTTTAATGATAGAAGTAAAAAAGTAGAACCAAAAGTTAGAGAAGTAATAGATCAAGGTAAAAAAATAACTACAGATTTAGAAAAAGTTACTAAAGAAATTGAAGAATTACGAAAAACAGGTGATTCATTAACAAATAGAGTTAGAAGAGGGCTTAATAATTTTTCTACCTTAGGTAATCTTGTAGGTACGGCTAACAATGATTTTAAATCTGTTAATGAATCGGTCATCAGAATCACTGATTTAGCCAAAAAAATATCTGAAGAAGGTAAAAAAATAACTGCTAATGTAGAAACTATTAAAAAAGAAGTAGATTATTTTTCAAAAAGAAGTGAGATACCTTTAAGAGATATTGAAAAATTAAAAGAAATTTATAGACAAAAATTTCCTTTATTTGAAAGAAATAATAAAAGACTTCAAGAAATTTGAAGTAAATTGATGGGTATTTTTAACCAATTTACTGTAGAAAAAACTCAAAGTAATTACTATAATCACCTAATTTATATATTGTTATTCTTAATAATTGACTCAATAGTTCTTCTAGTTCTTACTTATATGTCAATGATTAGTAAAACNATGAAAAAAATCTTATTATTCTATATATTTGGAATTTTAAGTTTTAACCCATTTGTGTGAGTTTCAGTAGTTATAAGTTTTCTTTCAAGACCTATAAAAAACAGAAAGAGAAAATTTAGTTAAATAATTTTTTTAATAATAATATATTCTATTAAAAGTGATAGTTTAATAAATTAAAAAATAGGTATTGTATTTTTATAGATTGTTGATATATTTAATATATGTAAAAAGATAAGTAATTAGAGTTGGTGGTTATCTTTTTACATCGATACATTCATATTAGATGAACAAATCCCTTAATTCATAGAAATTTTTTCCAATTTTAAAAACTTTCTAATGCCCTATGTCAAGCAATTGATATAGGGTTTTATTTTGCTTTTTGAAACTAGACTTTTAGCTAAATTTAAATAGGTTTTTAAGGTATAATTATATTATTGTAAAAGAGCTTTTTATTATGCAAAATTGGTGAGAGGGTGGAATAAATGTCACAAGAATATAGTGCAGAATCGATTAAAGTTTTAAAAGGTTTAGAAGCTGTTAGAACACGTCCTGGAATGTATATTGGATCAACTTCAAAAACAGGTTTGCATCATTTGGTATGAGAAATTTTAGATAACTCAATTGATGAAGCAATGGCTGGATATGCTGATCTAATTAATGTAACAATTACAAAAGAAAATGAAGTTATTGTTCAAGATAACGGAAGAGGAATTCCAGTTGGTATTAATTCAGATACTAAAAAATCTGCATTAAGTTTAGTTTTTACTCAATTGCATGCTGGTGGAAAATTCGATTCAGAGACTTATAAGATTTCTGGTGGTCTTCATGGGGTTGGAGCTAGTGTTGTTAATGCTTTATCTTTATATGTTGAAGTTGAAGTTTATAGAAACAATATTCACTATCATCAATTATTTAGTGAAGGTGGAACTAAAGAATCAGAACTACAACAACTAGGTCACACTGATTTAAGAGGAACAAAAGTTAAATTTAAACCAGATCCAGAAATTTTTAAAGAAACTGTAGTATTTGATTATGAAATTATTAAAAATAAAGTTAAACAATTAGCTTTTTTAAATAAAGGTTTAAAAATCACTTTAACTGATGAAAGAATAGAAAAAACAGTTGAATATTTATTTTTAAATGGAATTTTAGACTATATTAAAGAAAAAAATGAAACTAAAAATAAAATAAATCCAAATATTTTTTATGTAGATTCAAAATATGAAGACATTGAAGTTGAAATGGCACTTCAATATAATTCTGATTATCAAGAAAATATTATTACTTTTGTAAATAATATTAATACTNATGAGGGTGGAACTCATGAAGATGGTCTAAAACAAGCTTTAATTAGAGATATTAATAGATATGCTGATACAGTAATAAAAAATAACAAAACTCCTTCTAAATTTTCTTGAGACGATATTAAAGAAGGTATGATGTGTATTTTATCAGTTAGACATACTGATCCACAATATGAAGGACAAACTAAAACTAAACTATCTAACCCTGATGCTAAAGAAGCAGTTAATATAATCATTGGAAATGCTTTTGAAGAATTCTTATTAAAATCACCAGAAGATGCTAAAGCTATTTTAGATAAAAACGTTAATGCTCAAAAGGCAAGAATTGCAGCTCAAAAAGCAAGAGAAGAAACTAGAAGAAAATCTGCATTAGATTCATTCTCATTACCAGGTAAGTTGGCAGATTGTGAAACTAAAGATTCGAGCATAGCTGAACTTTATTTAGTTGAGGGAGATTCAGCTGGTGGTAGTGCTAAAACTGGAAGAAATAGAAAATTCCAAGCTATTTTACCTTTAAGAGGTAAAGTATTAAATGTTGAAAGAGTAACTGAAGCTAGAGCTTTTTCAAATAATGAAATTAAATCAATTATTACAGCTGTTGGTACTGGAATAAAAGAAGAATTAGACTTATCTAAATTAAGATATAAAAAGATAGTTATTATGACTGATGCTGATGTTGATGGTGCTCACATTAGAACATTATTATTAACATTCTTTTATAGATATATGAAACCATTGGTTGCTAATGGTCATATTTATATTGCTCAACCTCCTTTATATAAAATTGAAGCAGGTAAAAAAATAGCTTATGCATATACTGATAGTCAATTAGACGAATTAAAAAACAATGAATTTAATAATTTAAAATACACAATCCAACGTTATAAAGGGCTTGGAGAAATGGATCCGCTACAACTATGAGAAACAACAATGGATCCACAACAAAGAACTATGTTACAAATTTCACTTGAAGATGCTACTTTAGCAAATGAAGTATTTTCAGATTTAATGGGTGAAGATCCTGAATTAAGAAAAATTTATATTCAAGATAATGCTAAATTTGTTGAAAATATAGACTTTTAGAAAGGTAGAAAAATTATGAATAATGAAAATAACAACAATGATTCTTTAAATGAAAATCAAGATCATTATCATGGTAAAATTTCTCCTATTGATATTTCAACAGAAGTTAGAAAAGATTTCTTAGAATATGCAATGAGTGTTATTGTAAGCCGTGCTTTACCTGATTTAAAAGATGGATTAAAACCAGTTCATAGACGTATTATTTATGCAATGAATGATTTAGGAATTACTTCAGATAAACCACACAAAAAATCTGCTCGTATAGTTGGAGAAGTAATTGGTAAATACCACCCACATGGAGATAGTGCTGTTTATGAAACAATGGTAAGAATGGCTCAAGAGTTTTCCTATCGTTATCCTCTAATTGATGGTCATGGTAACTTTGGTTCAATTGATGGTGATGGTGCAGCTGCAATGCGTTATACTGAAGCAAGACTAGCTAAAATATCAAATTATCTAATAAAAGATATTGATATGGATACAGTACCATTTATTGATAATTATGATGCTAGTGAACGTGAACCAGCTTATTTAACAGGTTATTTACCAAACCTTTTAGTTAATGGAACTATGGGTATTGCAGTTGGAATGGCAACTTCAATTCCACCACATAATTTAAAAGAAGTAGTTAGTGCTATTAATGCTTATATTGATAATAATGATATTACTATTGATGAAATATTAAATGATCATATTTTAGGTCCTGATTTTCCAACTGGTGCTTTAATGACTAATGGATCAAAAATGCGTGAAGGTTATAAAACAGGACGAGGTAGTGTTATTATTAGAGCAAAAATTGATTTTGAAGAAAATAAAAAACACGATAGATTTGTAGTTACTGAAATTCCATACCAAACTAATAAAGCTAAAATTATTGAAAAAATAGCTGAATTAGTTAAAGATAAAACTATTGAAGGTATTTTTGATATTAGAGATGAATCAAATTATGAAGGTATTAGAATCATTATTGAATTAAAAAAANATGCTAATCCTGATGTTGTCTTATCTAAACTTTATAAATATACTGCTTTACAATCAAGCTTTTCAATTAACTTATTAACTTTAAATAATAATTTACCTGTTTTATTAGACTTAAAAACTATTATTAAAAACTATGTTGAGTTTCAAATTAGTGTTATTATAAAACGTTCTATTTTTGAAAAAAATAAATTAACTAAACGTTATCATATTCTAGAAGCTTTACATATTGCTTTAGATAATGTTGATGATGTAATTAATATTATTAAAAATTCTAAAACTAGTGAAGAGGCTAAAGTTCAATTAACCAATAAATATAACTTTGATGAAGAACAAAATAAAGCTATTTTAGATATGCGTTTACAAAGATTAGTTGGTTTAGAAAGAGATAAAATCACTTTAGAAATGACTAATATAAAAGAACGTTTAACTTATTTAGATGTTTTAATTAATACAAAAGAAGAACAAGATAATGTTTTAAAAAATCAATTAAATGAAATAGCTGACAAGTTTGGAGATAATAGAAGAACAGAATTAATTGATGAAGAATTGATTAATATTGAAGATGAAGAATTGATTCCTGATCTAAAATGAATGATTTTATTATCTCAAGAAGGTTATATTAGAAGAATTAATCCAGATGAGTTTAGAATCCAAAAACGTGGTGGACGTGGAGTTAGTGTTAATGCAGAACCAAGTGATCCTATTGATATAGCAACAATGGGAAAAGCTAAGGACTGAGTATTATTTTTTACTAATTCAGGAAAAGTTTATAGAACTAAGTTATATAACATTAGAAGTTATTCAAGAACAGCTAGAGGATTACCAATTGTTAACTTTTTAAATGACCTAACTAGTGAAGATAAAATTACAGCTATTTTACCTTTAAGAAACAATAAAGAAAAATTTAATTATTTAACTTTTGTTACTCAAAAGGGAATGATTAAAAGAACTAAAATTTCTGAATTTGAAAACATTAACAGAAACGGTAAAAAAGCAATTAATTTAAGAGATAACGACCAACTAGTTTCAGTATTTGCAACAACTGGACAAGATACTGTATTTATTGCTAATGAATCTGGAAAAGTAATTAGAATTAAAGAAAGTGTAGTTAATCCACAATCTAGAGTTGGTGGAGGAGTTAAAGCATTAAAACTAGAAGATGATGATGTTGTAGTTGGAGCAATTAGTTCATTTAAATTAACTCATATTACTACTGTTTCAAATAAAGGTTTATTTAAAAAGACACCAATTGATGATTATAGAATTAGTGGAAGAAATGGTAAAGGAATTAAAGTAATGAACTTAAACCAAAGAACTGGTAAGTTCAAAGCTATTATCGGAGCTAGAGAAACTGATTTAATTATGATCATTTCAAGTGATGGTAACTTAATTAAAACAAAAGTTTCAAACATTCCTTCACTTTCAAGAAATGCTAGTGGGGTTAAAGCAATTAGATTAACAGATAATCAAGAAATCAATGCAATTACTTTAGAATATCGTAAACATGGTCTTGAAAATGAAGATTTTGAAGAAGATTAAAATATAACAAAAAAATCGGGAAATCCCGATTTTTTATTATTAAATTTATAGCTATCTTTTTGCTTTATCAAAAGGTACACCAACTGCAGCTGGTGCTCTTGATGTCTTACTAAATGCAACCATAGCTAGTATTGTTAAAACAAATGGTAAAGTGTTAAATAAAGTTGAAATTGCTTGAATTGTTTTATTTGTTGAAAGTGTTCCTATTTGTTGACCTAAAGCAAATAGTCATGAAAATATAATTGAACCAATTACAATAAAACTAATTCTTCATTGTCCAAATATCATAATTGCAATTCCTAAAAATCCATATCCTAACATATTTCCACTAAATAAACCACCACCACTAACTGCAGTTACAACAAATACTCCACCACCAACTCCGGCTAAAAACCCTGATAATATTACTGCTAGATATCTATATTTAGTTACACTAATTCCAGCAGCGTCAATTGCATTAGGATTTTCACCAACCATTGCATATCTCATTCCTTGTTTTGTATATTTAAAAAATACAAATAAACCAATTGCTAGAATAATTGCAATAATTGTTCAAATTGGAAGCATACTTGCAACTTGTTGTGTTTTACCATTAACTACTTTAGTAATATTGATAACATCTATTGATGAATATCCACTTGCAATAACTTGAGATTGTTTTCCAAATCAATTTGATGTTGATAAGAAAATTCCTAATCCTAAAGCTAAAATATTAATTGCTGTTCCTGAAATAATTTGATTTGCTTTTAATGTAATTGCTGGAAAAGCATGTAATAAAGCAAATACAGCTGTAATTACACCAGCTAATAGAACTATTGGAATTTGAGTATAATTACTTTTATTATCATTTGATGTAAGATATGTTCCTAAAATTGAAACAACAAGCGCTCCAATAATCATCATACCTTCAACTGCAATATTAACTACTCCTGCCTTTTCACTAACAAGTGATGATAAAGAAGCAAATAATAAGACACCAACTAAAGCTAATGCTCAAGTTAAAATACTAGTATTAAATAAAATTGTCATTATTTAGTCTCCTTTAACATTGTGTTTGTTAAATTTAGAATTTTTAAATTAGTTTGTTCTTTTAAAGACTTTTCTAAATTAAATAAATTTTCTAGATCAGCTAGATTTTTTCTTGGTGCTTTTTTTATTATTTGTTCGTAGTTATTTTTTTCATCTTGTACAACTTGTTTAGCTTGACTAATTCATTGTTGATATTTATCAATTAGTTCTTGTTCTTCAACTCTTGTAATAACATAACTAATTTGTTTTTTAAGATTAGTGATTAGTTTAAAAGTAGTTAAACTGATTTTTGATTTTTGTTTAATATGTTCTGGTGCGTCATATTCACTAATTATATTTTGTGTTAGAACTTCATCAATTTTAGATTTAATTTCTAAAGCATTTTTTAAAGTTTTTTGATTAGATTTAATTGCTTGTTTGTTAAGATTTAAATCTAAATTATCTGTAATTAAAGTTTTTAAATCATTTAATAAGCTAACTGCTT
The DNA here is from genome assembly GCF_900489555.1 of Mycoplasma mycoides subsp. capri. Lineage (GTDB taxonomy): Bacteria > Bacillota_I > Bacilli_A > Mycoplasmatales > Mycoplasmataceae > Mycoplasma > Mycoplasma capri. The sequence goes on from NZ_LS483503.1 coordinate 11,453, forward strand.
TATTAACATCACTTTGAGAAAGATTCATATCAATTGCTTGTAAACGCTTTTGTTTTAATACAAGTGCAGCTTTTTTAGATTCTTTAAAACGATCTTTTTCTTTATTTAAATAATTATTGTATTGATGTAAAATGTCTTGTAATTGAACTTGTTCTTGTTTAACACTATTTTTTTGATTTTTATATTTATTTTTTTGTTCTAAAATTTTAGCATTAGCTTGTTTTCTTACAACTTTTATTTGTTCTTTAAGTTGTTTAATTTTTTCAAGTTTTTCAGAATTATTAGTTTGAGTTGAACTTTTATTTAAATTAGATATTTGTTTTTCTAATCTTAGTTCTGATTTAATGTTTTTGATTTGTTCTTTAAGTTGAGCAATAGTTTTTAGTTTGTTTGCTTTAATTTCAATAATATTGTTGTGAGAATCAAATTTATAAGTAATAATTCCTATTTGACTTTCTTTAAAGACTTTAATTTGTTGAATTTTTAATCTATGTGTTTTTTTAGCTTGTTTGATATTTGTTTGATATTCATTTAAGATACTTGAAGTTATTTTTTGTATTTTATATTTGTGATCAGCTAATTCTAAGTCAAGATCGCGTAGATTTTGAATGTATTTAGAAGCTAGTAAGTTAACTTGTTTATTTAAATCATTTTTTAATCCACTAACATTAAGTGAATTTTTATCCTGATCAACAAATTTTTTAATTTCATCAATTTTAGACTTAACTAAATAAATTGATTGTTTTAAATCATTTTTTAATTCTATTTCAATGTTTTTTCTACCATTTCAAAATAGGTGTGGATTTGAAGTTTTATTTGTTATTTGGTTTTGTTTAGTATAAATTTGATATTTATTATTAACTTCTTGTTTGTAGTCTTTTGTAAAAATTAAAAAGATTTTTTTAAGTCTTAGTTTAAAAGTATATAGTTTTAATTTTCAATAAATTTCTCTATTAACTTTTGAAGTATATAGATTGTATTTATTTTTTAGTAATTCTCAAGGTTTAAAGGCAATAAATACTGAAACAATAGCTGTAAAGTAAATTAAAATTCCAGAAATTAAGCCACTAATTTGAGTTGAAATACTATAAAGAGATGAAATAGGACCACCACCAGTTTTAATAATTGCTCATAACCAACCAATAGCAATAATTCCTATTGGATTGTTAAATGCAACTAGTGAAACAGCAATTGCATCAAATCCTAAAGTAGGTAAACTATTTGAAGCAAAGAAGTTATTTGGAGAAACTGTAAACATTGATAAAAATCCAGCTATTCCAGCAACAGCTCCAGATAAAGTTAGTGATGTTATGATTTGTCTTTTAACATTAATTCCAATATATTTTGATCCTGTTATTGATGATCCAACTGCTTTTAATTTAAATCCTAAAACTGTTTTTGAAAATAATATTCAAATAATAATTACACAAATTAAAGCAATTAATAAAGGAATAATTACTGTATTTGATCCAATACTTAATTGATCTGATGGAATATTTTTTGAAGTATAAGATAGTCCTGAAGAAAAATCTTGATATCTTCCAAAAAATCATTTAAAGATATAAAATACTGATCAGTTTAATAATATAGTTGAAACAACTTCGTGTATGTTAAATAAAGCTTTTAATATACCTGCAATAAAAGCAATAAATGCAGCTGATATTATACAAGTTATTAACATTAAAATAATCATAAATGGAGTTATAGAACTAGCATCTTTTCCACTTATAGAAAAAAATACAATCGTAGCAACACTTGTTGCAGTTAGTATTTGACCTGATGCTCCAATATTAAACACTCCTGATTTAAAAGCAATTGCCATTGATAAACCAGCAACAATATATACAGCCATTCAGTTTAAACTAATTTGATAAAAGTTCTTATCAAAATTAATTCCAAATAAAAGTGCAAAATATGTAAATGGATTAATATTTAAAAATGATAAGAAAATACCTGAAACTATAAATCCAACAATAATTGAAAAAATAGAACCTTTAATGTATTTTAGTTTAGTTTTTGTAGTATCTGAACCAAATAAATATTTAGATTTTTTAGATAATGTTCAAGATATTTTAGATTGCATTAGTTTTCATCTCCTTTCTATTTTTTATTGTTTTAGTAACTTGATTTTGTTTGATTTGTTCTAAAGTTTGACCAATCATTAAAGCTCCAATTTCTTCTTTTTTAGCTTTTTTAGCAGGTAGTTCACCGATTAGTTTTCCATCATTAATAACAACTATTCTATCTGCTAAAGCAATTACTTCATTTAAATCATAAGAAACTAGTAAAATAGCTCTACCTTTTTCCTTTTCTTTTAAAATGTGAGAATGAACATTTTCTATAGCTCCAACATCAAGTCCTCTAGTAGGTTGAACAACTATTAATAAATCATGATCTTTTTTAATTTCTCTTCCTACAATAGCTTTTTGTTGATTACCACCAGATAATCCTCTTGCTATTGCAGTACCATTTCTAGAACCTCTTATATCAAATTCTTTAATAATTAATTGAGCATATCTAGAAATTGCTTTTTTGTTTATAAATCCAAATTGTGAAAACGGTTTTTTATCTATTTCTTGACTTACAATATTTTCTTCAACTGAAAAGTCTAATAACATACCATATTTATGACGATCTTCTGGAATATGACTCATTCCCATGTCATATCTTGTTTTAATATTACTATTAACAATGTTTATCTTTTTATAAACAATACCGCCACTAACTGGTTTAACTAATCCTGTTATTGCTTGAATTAATTCACGTTGACCATTTCCTTCAACTCCAGCAACAGCTACAATTTCTCCTGGTCTAACTTTTATATTAAAAGTTTCTAGTCCATAAACTTTATGATTTGTATCTTTTTTAACTGTTAAATTAATTACATCTAATATAGGTTCATCAGATAGGGGTTTTTTATATTTGTTTTTAACTTCAACAAGTTTTCTACCAACCATTGCTTCAGCGATTTCGTTTCCACTAACCATTGAAACATCTAAATCTACAATCTTTTTACCTAGTCTAATAACAGTAGCAATATTAGCAACTTGTTTTATTTCATCCATTTTATGTGAAATAAAAATTATTGTTTTTCCTGCTTTTTGTAGGTTTTTCATAATTTGTAAAAGACTTTGAATTTGTTGAGGAGTTAAAACAGCAGTAGGTTCATCAAAAACTAAGATATCTGCTTTTCTATATAAAACTTTTAAAATTTCTACACGTTGTTGTAAACCAACTGAGATATCTTGAATTTTTGCATCTAAATCAACATATAAATCATATTTATTCATTATGTCAATTAACTCTGATCGCATTTTAGTTTTATTTAAAAATATATTTGATTTTGTTTGTTCAACACCTAATATAATATTTTCTAAAACTGTATTAACTTCAACTAGTTTAAAATGTTGGTGAACCATACCAATACCTAGTTTATTTGCTTTAATTGGATTTGAAATAACTTCTTCTTTGCCATTAACTTTAATTGTTCCAGAAGTTGGTTGGTATAAACCAAATAGAATTGACATTAATGTAGATTTACCAGCTCCATTTTCACCAACAAGAGCGTGTATATCACCTTTTTTAACTTTAATTGTTATATCATCATTAGCAACAATAGCGCCATTTAAAAACATCTTAGTAATATTTTGCATTTCAATAGCATAATCAATTTTTTGTTCTTTATTCATAGTTATGCTCCTTATTTTTTAGTAGATTGAATTAACATTTCTCAATAATTTTTTATTCCTGCTATACCATTATCTTTTAATGTTAATTTTTCTCATTCTTCATCTTTAATGCTTTTTGAAATTGATTCTAATGCTTTATCTAATGATGTTTTTGTTAAGTATTGTTTAAAAGTTTCACCTGATTTAAGTAGTGTTTCTTTAAGATTTTTTTCTATTTCTTTTGCTTTATCTTTTGAATAATCAATAGATTCAACTGATAAGTTAGCAGCATTTGTTAAAGAACCATTAACTTTTTCAACACTTCATTTAGTGTCTGCTTTTCTTGATGATGAAATAGATCAATCTGCTTGTTCTCCAACTAAAGTTGTTCCGTCTTTAATTTCTTTTTCATGTTTTGATGTATATGTTTTATCTTTAATAATAGCTTTTTGTAGTGATCTTGCTCTATTTAAAGCATAAACTGAAGCTGAAACAATGTTTTTCTTTGCACTTGTAATAAATCTAGTTTCATTACCTTTTTTAGAAGAACCAACACTTGTAACTTGATCAGTATCAACACCAATAACATAAGGTTTATGACCAGTTGATTCTAAAACGTCATTAATTTGAGGTCCAGCAACTGGAAAAATAATATCAGCTTGATTTTTAATTAAAGAATCAACTATTCCTGATTTTTTAGCTCCACCAACATCAAATCCTTTTGAAAATCAAGAACTTTCATTAACATCGTTTAGTTTTTCAACTTCAGCTTTTGACCCTAAATTAGCATAATAAACTGGTTGTAGTTTATATTTAACTTTATTTTCCTTATTATCTGTTAGTTCAATTTCTTTTCCTGCAAATTTATTATTATAAACATGCATTGCAGCAAGCAATCCTCACATATAATTATCAACAGCATTTTTGTTAGTAATTCCACCAAACATACCTATTGAAATATATTTATTACCTGTTGCTGAACCTTGTAAAACCATATCAGTTTTAGAATTTGATGCATCAATTGCTTCTTTTGAAAATTCACCACTATTTAAACTAGTCATTTTGGGGAGATTTGCTCACATTATTGCATCTCAACCCGCATTAAATCCAGCTAGTTCTGAATTAAAAATAACTGAAATAACATTATCTTTTTTATATTGTGCATCTAAAAAGACAACAGTTTTATTACCAGCTTTTTTCATTCTATCAGCAGCATAATCAACTGCTCCTAAATGACCAAATCCAGCTAGTAATAATGCATCTGCTTTTTTATAGATTGCTGTATTATAAGAAGTTCTAAATGCATCAATTGTATGATCGGGCGTTTCTACGTAATTATTACTATTTTGTTTTGCATATTCATAATCTTCATTTATAAACATATGTTTAGTTTCATCTCATTTAGTGTGCCCACCAATTGAACTTTTGTAATTAAATTGCCTTGCTTCTAATTCATTTTTTATATCAAAATTACTATGAATTTGAGAACCATATTTAATTACACCTTCTCAAGAACTTTCATTAAAAGTTTTATCTCTAATGTTACCACCATCAGTAACAACTAAAACTCTTTGGCCTAAAATTCCTTCAGCAAAAGTTGGAACTTTACATGAAATCACCATTGAAACTGAACCACTAATTCCAATGAATGTTGTTAAAACTGTTAAAAGCTTTTTCATTAATAACCCCCTTAAATATATTTAAATAAAAAAACTAATGTAAATATTTTTTTTGTATAGATTAATATTTCAATTTAGATTATTTTTTGTTGTTAATAGAATTATTTAAAACTTTGTGATCTAGTTATAAATTTTTTTAAATAAGTTTTAAAAGATCAAAAAAATCTCAGAAAAAGTCTGAGATTTTTATTCTTTAATTCTATTAAAAATTACTTTTTTATTATTTAATTTATTGAATTTTATGTTAGAAAAACTCTTAAGATTTTCAAAGTCAATTTGAACGTTTTCTAATCCAGATTGTTCAATCATATCTTTATATGAATCAACTAAAACTGGTTTTAATAAATAAGAAATAATTGCAATATTTCTTTGTAAAGTAGCTAAAACAGTTTTTAGTTCTTCAATTTTATTTTCTTTTTCTAAATTTCAAGGTGCTTTAGTTTCAATATATTTATTACATGCATTAGATAATTCTAAAACTGCTTTAATAGATTCACTAATCTTATATTGATCCATATTAAAAACGTAGTTATCAATTGTTTTGATACCTAAATTAATTAATTCTTGATCATAGTTAACATTACTTAAATTAATATATCCATTAAAATATTTACTAATCATATTATGAGTTCTACTTATTAAATTACCTACATTATTAGCTAGATGAGCATTAAATGATTCAATAAACAATTCAAGACTAAAATTACCATCTTTTTCAGTTGGTAGATCATTTGCTATATAAAATCTTAAAGCATCAGCTGAATATAATTCAATAATTTTAACTGGATCAATTACATTTCCTAAAGATTTACTCATTTTAGTATTTTTATTTAAAATTCATCCGTGACCTAGTAAATGTGTGGGTTGTTTTAAATTTAAAGCTTCTAACATTACTGGTCAATAAATTGAGTGAAACCTAATAATTTCTTTTCCAGCTAATTGTAAAATTTCACAATCATCATTTTGTCAAAACTTTTTAAACAATGAGTCATCTTCTTGAAGATATCCTAAAGCTGTTATATAGTTGCTTAAAGCATCTAATCAAACATAAATTATATGTCTTTGATCTTCAGTAATTGGAATTCCTCACTTAAAACTTACTCTAGTTACTGATAAATCTTTTAATCCTGGTTCAACAAAATTTTTTAACATTTCATTTCTTCTATATTCAGGAATTAAGAAGTCTGATTTTAAAACATTTTGCACAAATTCTTGAAACTGACTAACTTTTAAAAAGTAAGTATCTTCATTAACTAGTTGTGGTTTTGTGTTTGAAATTTTACATAATCCATTTTCATCAATTTGTTCATTAGTTAAAAACTCTTCACAACTAACACAATATATTCCTTCATATTGTCCTTTATAGATATATCCTTTTTCTAATAAAATAGTGAAGATTTTTTGAACTGCTTTTTCATGATAATCATCTGTAGTTCTAATGAATTTATCATAATTAATATTTAATTTAGTTCATAAATCTTTAAAAGCTTGTACTTTAGGGTTTAGATATTCTAGTGGTGTTAAATTAGCTTCTTTTGCTTTGTTTTCAATCTTTTGACCATGTTCATCACTACCTGTTAAAAAGAAAGTTTCATAGCCTTGTTCTTTTTTATATCTATTTAAAATATCAGCTAGTGTTGTTGTATAAGCATGACCTAGATGTAAATTACCACTAGGATAATAAATTGGAGTGGTTATATAAAATTTCTTTGACATATTATCCTTTCATAAGTATTATTTTACCAAGAATATCTTTTATATATTTTTATATATTTGAACCTGTTTAAAATATATTGTAAGTAATTAATATTTAAAGTAAGAAAAATTAAGTTTTTTTGATAAATTATGTACTAATTTTAGATATTTTAGCTATGTTGTTATAATATTTTCGAAAAATTTTTTGTAGGTATATTATTATGAAAAAAGCAATTAAATTATTACTATCTATTTTACCAATATCATCAATTAGTGTTTTGGGTGTGGTTTCTTGCTCAACAACAAATTTAAACGCAAAACAACCAGATAAAAAGCCTGGAAAACCAAATGAAAATAAAACTGGAAAAAACTATGAAAAAAGCAATTAAATTATTACTATCTATTTTACCAATATCATCAATTAGTGTTTTGGGTGTGGTTTCTTGCTCAACAACAAATTTAAACGCAAAACAACCAGATAAAAAGCCTGGAAAACCAAATGAAAACACTCCAAAAACACCATCAAAACCAGATGAATCAAAACAACCAGATAACAACAATACAAATCCAGGTAATTCGAATAATGATCCGAATAACCCAGAAACTAAACCGGATCCTAGTGAAAAACCACAATCCGATCAATCAATGGATAAACCTGATGAAAAAAATGACAAGCCAAGTCACTCAGATAAACCACAAGCAGATGATTCTAACAACAATAGAGACACTTTTTCTGACCTAGACAAAATATCTAAAGAAATTTCATTTAGGAGATTTTCTTTTTATACTCAAAGAGATGCAGTTACTGCACTTATTGACTTGCAAAAGGATCCATCAACAATTTATACAATTTTTTCTAAAGATTATATAACTATATTTGATAAATATCATATTCAGTTCCTAGCAAACAATGGAGAAAATGCTAATAATCAAAAGGGTCTAATTGAAAAGGTTAAACTTAAATTCACTGATAAAAAAGTTGGGAAATCAAAAATATTAGAATTTACATTTACATGGTTTAAAAAATTCGAAAATAGTAATAACACAAATAATAAAGAAAAATATATAACAAAAAAAGAAAAAGTAGAAAAAATAACAGATTTATTTCCATCATTAATAGGTTATATGTTGTTATATAGTCAAGACCACAATCAATATGAAAATTTAATGGAAACAAAAAACGTTATTAATTTTGAAGACCTAGAAAATGGTAATTCATCATTATTTACAGATGAAGCACCTTTGCTTAATGTTGCAACTATTAAAGATTATCTATTTGAGTTTAATCCTGAATTAGGAAAACTTTATAAAGAAAAAATAACAGCAGTTAGATATGATGATTACAATGGTATTCTAGGTGTAAAACTAGAGATAGAAAATAGAGATTTTGATCCTAAAACTACAAAAGAGCCAATTATAGAAAAAGAGTTTGTTTTTGATAATTTTAGAAAAGTGAATATAAAAGATAATGAAAAGAATCCACTATCTTTATTTTTAACTCAAGACAAATTTAAAGAAATGACAAAAAGCGAATTATTAAAAACTAAAATACAAGAACTTAGATCTTCAAATAAATTAGAAAAAAAGGAACTACTTCAAGACAAAAAAATAGATTTTCTTAAACAGCAAATATTTAAAAACTTATTAGTAGATATAAATGACAACTCACATAATATATATAGATCACAATCAACTTTAGGTTTAGGTTCTAATAAGACTTATAAATCAATTTTAGGTCTAAAAGGTGGCTTTTCAATTTATCCATTCCATACTTCAATTAATAAGGATTCAATTAAAAATATCTATTTATCAATTAATAAAGATGAAGAAAATGTATATAAAGCAGTAATAGAATTTGAAGTTCACATACCTGTTTTTTCTACAGGATTTAGCGATCTAAAATCTTATGCAACAAGCGGAGATGAAAAATATTTAGTTTTAAAAATTGTACAAACCACTTCGATTCAATAAACTTATATAAACACTAAAAAAACCTAGATTAGAGCGAGGTATGTAGGCGGTGCTACAGAGTTCTTGAAGTGGTGGCCTAACTACGGCTACACTAGAAGAACAGTATTTGGTATCTGCGCTCTGCTGAAGCCAGTTACCTTCGGAAAAAGAGTTGGTAGCTCTTGATCCGGCAAACAAACCACCGCTGGTAGCGGTGGTTTTTTTGTTTGCAAGCAGCAGATTACGCGCAGAAAAAAAGGATCTCAAGAAGATCCTTTGATCTTTTCTACGGGGTCTGACGCTCAGTGGAACGAAAACTCACGTTAAGGGATTTTGGTCATGAGATTATCAAAAAGGATCTTCACCTAGATCCTTTTAAATTAAAAATGAAGTTTTAAATCAATCTAAAGTATATATGAGTAAACTTGGTCTGACAGTTACCAATGCTTAATCAGTGAGGCACCTATCTCAGCGATCTGTCTATTTCGTTCATCCATAGTTGCCTGACTCCCCGTCGTGTAGATAACTACGATACGGGAGGGCTTACCATCTGGCCCCAGTGCTGCAATGATACCGCGAGACCCACGCTCACCGGCTCCAGATTTATCAGCAATAAACCAGCCAGCCGGAAGGGCCGAGCGCAGAAGTGGTCCTGCAACTTTATCCGCCTCCATCCAGTCTATTAATTGTTGCCGGGAAGCTAGAGTAAGTAGTTCGCCAGTTAATAGTTTGCGCAACGTTGTTGCCATTGCTACAGGCATCGTGGTGTCACGCTCGTCGTTTGGTATGGCTTCATTCAGCTCCGGTTCCCAACGATCAAGGCGAGTTACATGATCCCCCATGTTGTGCAAAAAAGCGGTTAGCTCCTTCGGTCCTCCGATCGTTGTCAGAAGTAAGTTGGCCGCAGTGTTATCACTCATGGTTATGGCAGCACTGCATAATTCTCTTACTGTCATGCCATCCGTAAGATGCTTTTCTGTGACTGGTGAGTACTCAACCAAGTCATTCTGAGAATAGTGTATGCGGCGACCGAGTTGCTCTTGCCCGGCGTCAATACGGGATAATACCGCGCCACATAGCAGAACTTTAAAAGTGCTCATCATTGGAAAACGTTCTTCGGGGCGAAAACTCTCAAGGATCTTACCGCTGTTGAGATCCAGTTCGATGTAACCCACTCGTGCACCCAACTGATCTTCAGCATCTTTTACTTTCACCAGCGTTTCTGGGTGAGCAAAAACAGGAAGGCAAAATGCCGCAAAAAAGGGAATAAGGGCGACACGGAAATGTTGAATACTCATACTCTTCCTTTTTCAATATTATTGAAGCATTTATCAGGGTTATTGTCTCATGAGCGGATACATATTTGAACTACTTATCAAAATTGATGTATTTTCTTGAAGAATAAATCCATTCATCATGTAGGTCCATAAGAACGGCTCCAATTAAGCGATTGGCTGATGTTTGATTGGGGAAGATGCGAATAATCTTTTCTCTTCTGCGTACTTCTTGATTCAGTCGTTCAATTAGATTGGTACTCTTTAGTCGATTGTGGGAATTTCCTTGTACGGTATATTGAAAGGCGTCTTCGAATCCATCATCCAATGATGCGCAAGCTTTTGAATATTTTGGTTGATCGATATAATCATGAATCAATCGATTTTTAGCCTCACGCGCTAAGTTAATATCTGTGAACTTAAAAATTCCTTTAACAGCTTCTCTGAAAGATTTTGAATTTTTTTTAGGAATGGTGGTAAAGATATTTCTTAGGAAGTGAACTTGGCATCTTTGCCAACTTACGTTGGTGAAGGATTTTCTAATGGCAGAGACTAATCCTTTGTGCGCATCAGAAATAACGAGTTCCGTACCTTGTAAACCGCGTTCTTTTAGGTATTCAAAAAATGTTGTCCAGGTCTCTTCGCTTTCGCCACTTTGAATCATGAAGCCGATAATTTCACGGTCGCCATCTTTGGTTATTCCAATCGCTATATGACAGCTTTTTGAGAGTACTCGATTTTCTTCTCGTACTTTTATATAGAGTACATCGGTCATTAAGTAAGGATAATTTTTTTCTGATAATAAACGATTCTGCCACTCGTTAACCATAGGTTCTAGCTGTTCTGTTAAGCTAGAAACGAAGGACTTAGAGACGGATTTACCACAAAGTTCTTCCACAATTTTTGATACTTTACGAGTTGAAACGCCTGATACATACATTTCCAACATTGAAGCCATGAGGGCTTTTTCGTTTCGTTGATAACGTTCAAACACTGTGGGTGAAAAATGGCCATCACGTGTTCTGGGTACTTTTAATTCTAGCGTGCCTACACGTGTCGTAAAGCTGCGCTCATAATAGCCATTTCGTTGACTTTGTCGGTTTTCTGTTCGTTCATATTCTTTTGCTTGAATATATTCTGTTCGTTGATTTTCCATTAGTTGATTAAATACCGTTGTTAAAATATTTTTAGAAACGTCATCCTTTACAGAATATTCAATAATGCTTTGAATCTCTTCGCTTTTCAGTGTAAAATGTACTTGGGTCATGTAAAAGTCCTCCTGGGTATGTTTTTGTCGTTAAAAACATTGTACCGTAAAAGGACTGTTATATGGCCTTTTTACTTTTACACAGTCAAGTCCAGACTCCTGTGTAAAACTACATAAGAACACCTTTGGTGGAGGGAACATCGTTGGTACCATTGGGCGAGGTGGCTTCTCTTATGGCAACCGCAAGAGCCTTGAACGCACTCTCACTACGGTGATGATCATTCTTGCCTCGCAGACAATCAACGTGGAGGGTAATTCTGCTAGCCTCTGCAAAGCTTTCAAGAAAATGCGGGATCATCTCGCAAGAGAGATCTCCTACTTTCTCCCTTTGCAAACCAAGTTCGACAACTGCGTACGGCCTGTTCGAAAGATCTACCACCGCTCTGGAAAGTGCCTCATCCAAAGGCGCAAATCCTGATCCAAACCTTTTTACTCCACGCACGGCCCCTAGGGCCTCTTTAAAAGCTTGACCGAGAGCAATCCCGCAGTCTTCAGTGGTGTGATGGTCGTCTATGTGTAAGTCACCAATGCACTCAACGATTAGCGACCAGCCGGAATGCTTGGCCAGAGCATGTATCATATGGTCCAGAAACCCTATACCTGTGTGGACGTTAATCACTTGCGATTGTGTGGCCTGTTCTGCTACTGCTTCTGCCTCTTTTTCTGGGAAGATCGAGTGCTCTATCGCTAGGGGACCACCCTTTAAAGAGATCGCAATCTGAATCTTGGTTTCATTTGTAATACGCTTTACTAGGGCTTTCTGCTCTGTCATCTTTGCCTTCGTTTATCTTGCCTGCTCATTTTTTAGTATATTCTTCGAAGAAATCACATTACTTTATATAATGTATAATTCATTATGTGATAATGCCAATCGCTAAGAAAAAAAAAGAGTCATCCGCTAGGTGGAAAAAAAAAAATGAAAATCATTACCGAGGCATAAAAAAATATAGAGTGTACTAGGATCGCTTGCCTGTAACTTACACGCGCCTCGTATCTTTTAATGATGGAATAATTTGGGAATTTACTCTGTGTTTATTTATTTTTATGTTTTGTATTTGGATTTTAGAAAGTAAATAAAGAAGGTAGAAGAGTTACGGAATGAAGAAAAAAAAATAAACAAAGGTTTAAAAAATTTCAACAAAAAGCGTACTTTACATATATATTTATTAGACAAGAAAAGCAGATTAAATAGATATACATTCGATTAACGATAAGTAAAATGTAAAATCACAGGATTTTCGTGTGTGGTCTTCTACACAGACAAGATGAAACAATTCGGCATTAATACCTGAGAGCAGGAAGAGCAAGATAAAAGGTAGTATTTGTTGGCGATCCCCCTAGAGTCTTTTACATCTTCGGAAAACAAAAACTATTTTTTCTTTAATTTCTTTTTTTACTTTCTATTTTTAATTTATATATTTATATTAAAAAATTTAAATTATAATTATTTTTATAGCACGTGATAATTAAAAGTTAGTGAACAAGAAAACAGTGAAGCACCAGTTTCTGAACCAAAAGAAGACGAAAAAACAAAAAAAGATTAAGCAATTTATTTGGAAAATCTTTTTTTGTTTTTTTAAGAAATATTTATTGTTTTTTTTAAAAAATTATTGTACAGTTGCTACTATAAGGGAAAGAAAAAAAGAAAGATATAAATTGTATAAAGTAGGGTTAGAAGCAATTAATAATTATTATTAATGTTATTTTTCTCTTATATATTCAATGTAATTTTAATTACATTTGCTTTTAATAAAAACACTACTTAATAGAGAAAGGAAATATAAGATCCTTTGAATGGAGGAAAATCACATGAAAATTATTAATATTGGAGTTTTAGCTCATGTTGATGCAGGAAAAACTACCTTAACAGAAAGCTTATTATATAACAGTGGAGCGATTACAGAATTAGGAAGCGTGGACAAAGGTACAACGAGGACGGATAATACGCTTTTAGAACGTCAGAGAGGAATTACAATTCAGACAGGAATAACCTCTTTTCAGTGGGAAAATACGAAGGTGAACATCATAGACACGCCAGGACATATGGATTTCTTAGCAGAAGTATATCGTTCATTATCAGTTTTAGATGGGGCAATTCTACTGATTTCTGCAAAAGATGGCGTACAAGCACAAACTCGTATATTATTTCATGCACTTAGGAAAATGGGGATTCCCACAATCTTTTTTATCAATAAGATTGACCAAAATGGAATTGATTTATCAACGGTTTATCAGGATATTAAAGAGAAACTTTCTGCCGAAATTGTAATCAAACAGAAGGTAGAACTGTATCCTAATATGTGTGTGACGAACTTTACCGAATCTGAACAATGGGATACGGTAATAGAGGGAAACGATGACCTTTTAGAGAAATATATGTCCGGTAAATCATTAGAAGCATTGGAACTCGAACAAGAGGAAAGCATAAGATTTCATAATTGTTCCCTGTTCCCTGTTTATCACGGAAGTGCAAAAAACAATATAGGGATTGATAACCTTATAGAAGTGATTACGAATAAATTTTATTCATCAACACATCGAGGTCCGTCTGAACTTTGCGGAAATGTTTTCAAAATTGAATATACAAAAAAAAGACAACGTCTTGCATATATACGCCTTTATAGTGGAGTACTACATTTACGAGATTCGGTTAGAGTATCAGAAAAAGAAAAAATAAAAGTTACAGAAATGTATACTTCAATAAATGGTGAATTATGTAAGATTGATAGAGCTTATTCTGGAGAAATTGTTATTTTGCAAAATGAGTTTTTGAAGTTAAATAGTGTTCTTGGAGATACAAAACTATTGCCACAGAGAAAAAAGATTGAAAATCCGCACCCTCTACTACAAACAACTGTTGAACCGAGTAAACCTGAACAGAGAGAAATGTTGCTTGATGCCCTTTTGGAAATCTCAGATAGTGATCCGCTTCTACGATATTACGTGGATTCTACGACACATGAAATTATACTTTCTTTCTTAGGGAAAGTACAAATGGAAGTGATTAGTGCACTGTTGCAAGAAAAGTATCATGTGGAGATAGAACTAAAAGAGCCTACAGTCATTTATATGGAGAGACCGTTAAAAAATGCAGAATATACCATTCACATCGAAGTGCCGCCAAATCCTTTCTGGGCTTCCATTGGTTTATCTGTATCACCGCTTCCGTTGGGAAGTGGAATGCAGTATGAGAGCTCGGTTTCTCTTGGATACTTAAATCAATCATTTCAAAATGCAGTTATGGAAGGGATACGCTATGGTTGCGAACAAGGATTATATGGTTGGAATGTGACGGATTGTAAAATCTGTTTTAAGTATGGCTTATACTATAGCCCTGTTAGTACCCCAGCAGATTTTCGGATGCTTGCTCCTATTGTATTGGAACAAGTCTTAAAAAAAGCTGGAACAGAATTGTTAGAGCCATATCTTAGTTTTAAAATTTATGCGCCACAGGAATATCTTTCACGAGCATACAACGATGCTCCTAAATATTGTGCGAACATCGTAGACACTCAATTGAAAAATAATGAGGTCATTCTTAGTGGAGAAATCCCTGCTCGGTGTATTCAAGAATATCGTAGTGATTTAACTTTCTTTACAAATGGACGTAGTGTTTGTTTAACAGAGTTAAAAGGGTACCATGTTACTACCGGTGAACCTGTTTGCCAGCCCCGTCGTCCAAATAGTCGGATAGATAAAGTACGATATATGTTCAATAAAATAACTTAGTGTAATTTAAGTTGTTATATAAAGATCTGACGCAATTTATTTGGAAAATCTTTTTTTGTTTTTTTAAGAAATATTTATTGTTTTTTTTAAAAAATTATTGTACAGTTGCTACTATAAGGGAAAGAAAAAAAGAAAGATATAAATTGTATAAAGTAGGGTTAGAAGCAATTAATAATTATTATTAATGTTATTTTTCTCTTATATATTCAATGTAATTTTAATTACATTTGCTTTTAATAAAAACACTACTTAATAGAGAAAGGAAATATAAGATCTATGGACACCAGCAAGGAGCTGCTCAAGCGCGATCCCGTCGTTTTACAACGTCGTGACTGGGAAAACCCTGGCGTTACCCAACTTAATCGCCTTGCAGCACATCCCCCTTTCGCCAGCTGGCGTAATAGCGAAGAGGCCCGCACCGATCGCCCTTCCCAACAGTTGCGCAGCCTGAATGGCGAATGGCGCTTTGCCTGGTTTCCGGCACCAGAAGCGGTGCCGGAAAGCTGGCTGGAGTGCGATCTTCCTGAGGCCGATACTGTCGTCGTCCCCTCAAACTGGCAGATGCACGGTTACGATGCGCCCATCTACACCAACGTGACCTATCCCATTACGGTCAATCCGCCGTTTGTTCCCACGGAGAATCCGACGGGTTGTTACTCGCTCACATTTAATGTTGATGAAAGCTGGCTACAGGAAGGCCAGACGCGAATTATTTTTGATGGCGTTAACTCGGCGTTTCATCTGTGGTGCAACGGGCGCTGGGTCGGTTACGGCCAGGACAGTCGTTTGCCGTCTGAATTTGACCTGAGCGCATTTTTACGCGCCGGAGAAAACCGCCTCGCGGTGATGGTGCTGCGCTGGAGTGACGGCAGTTATCTGGAAGATCAGGATATGTGGCGGATGAGCGGCATTTTCCGTGACGTCTCGTTGCTGCATAAACCGACTACACAAATCAGCGATTTCCATGTTGCCACTCGCTTTAATGATGATTTCAGCCGCGCTGTACTGGAGGCTGAAGTTCAGATGTGCGGCGAGTTGCGTGACTACCTACGGGTAACAGTTTCTTTATGGCAGGGTGAAACGCAGGTCGCCAGCGGCACCGCGCCTTTCGGCGGTGAAATTATCGATGAGCGTGGTGGTTATGCCGATCGCGTCACACTACGTCTGAACGTCGAAAACCCGAAACTGTGGAGCGCCGAAATCCCGAATCTCTATCGTGCGGTGGTTGAACTGCACACCGCCGACGGCACGCTGATTGAAGCAGAAGCCTGCGATGTCGGTTTCCGCGAGGTGCGGATTGAAAATGGTCTGCTGCTGCTGAACGGCAAGCCGTTGCTGATTCGAGGCGTTAACCGTCACGAGCATCATCCTCTGCATGGTCAGGTCATGGATGAGCAGACGATGGTGCAGGATATCCTGCTGATGAAGCAGAACAACTTTAACGCCGTGCGCTGTTCGCATTATCCGAACCATCCGCTGTGGTACACGCTGTGCGACCGCTACGGCCTGTATGTGGTGGATGAAGCCAATATTGAAACCCACGGCATGGTGCCAATGAATCGTCCGACCGATGATCCGCGCTGGCTACCGGCGATGAGCGAACGCGTAACGCGAATGGTGCAGCGCGATCGTAATCACCCGAGTGTGATCATCTGGTCGCTGGGGAATGAATCAGGCCACGGCGCTAATCACGACGCGCTGTATCGCTGGATCAAATCTGTCGATCCTTCCCGCCCGGTGCAGTATGAAGGCGGCGGAGCCGACACCACGGCCACCGATATTATTTGCCCGATGTACGCGCGCGTGGATGAAGACCAGCCCTTCCCGGCTGTGCCGAAATGGTCCATCAAAAAATGGCTTTCGCTACCTGGAGAGACGCGCCCGCTGATCCTTTGCGAATACGCCCACGCGATGGGTAACAGTCTTGGCGGTTTCGCTAAATACTGGCAGGCGTTTCGTCAGTATCCCCGTTTACAGGGCGGCTTCGTCTGGGACTGGGTGGATCAGTCGCTGATTAAATATGATGAAAACGGCAACCCGTGGTCGGCTTACGGCGGTGATTTTGGCGATACGCCGAACGATCGCCAGTTCTGTATGAACGGTCTGGTCTTTGCCGACCGCACGCCGCATCCAGCGCTGACGGAAGCAAAACACCAGCAGCAGTTTTTCCAGTTCCGTTTATCCGGGCAAACCATCGAAGTGACCAGCGAATACCTGTTCCGTCATAGCGATAACGAGCTCCTGCACTGGATGGTGGCGCTGGATGGTAAGCCGCTGGCAAGCGGTGAAGTGCCTCTGGATGTCGCTCCACAAGGTAAACAGTTGATTGAACTGCCTGAACTACCGCAGCCGGAGAGCGCCGGGCAACTCTGGCTCACAGTACGCGTAGTGCAACCGAACGCGACCGCATGGTCAGAAGCCGGGCACATCAGCGCCTGGCAGCAGTGGCGTCTGGCGGAAAACCTCAGTGTGACGCTCCCCGCCGCGTCCCACGCCATCCCGCATCTGACCACCAGCGAAATGGATTTTTGCATCGAGCTGGGTAATAAGCGTTGGCAATTTAACCGCCAGTCAGGCTTTCTTTCACAGATGTGGATTGGCGATAAAAAACAACTGCTGACGCCGCTGCGCGATCAGTTCACCCGTGCACCGCTGGATAACGACATTGGCGTAAGTGAAGCGACCCGCATTGACCCTAACGCCTGGGTCGAACGCTGGAAGGCGGCGGGCCATTACCAGGCCGAAGCAGCGTTGTTGCAGTGCACGGCAGATACACTTGCTGATGCGGTGCTGATTACGACCGCTCACGCGTGGCAGCATCAGGGGAAAACCTTATTTATCAGCCGGAAAACCTACCGGATTGATGGTAGTGGTCAAATGGCGATTACCGTTGATGTTGAAGTGGCGAGCGATACACCGCATCCGGCGCGGATTGGCCTGAACTGCCAGCTGGCGCAGGTAGCAGAGCGGGTAAACTGGCTCGGATTAGGGCCGCAAGAAAACTATCCCGACCGCCTTACTGCCGCCTGTTTTGACCGCTGGGATCTGCCATTGTCAGACATGTATACCCCGTACGTCTTCCCGAGCGAAAACGGTCTGCGCTGCGGGACGCGCGAATTGAATTATGGCCCACACCAGTGGCGCGGCGACTTCCAGTTCAACATCAGCCGCTACAGTCAACAGCAACTGATGGAAACCAGCCATCGCCATCTGCTGCACGCGGAAGAAGGCACATGGCTGAATATCGACGGTTTCCATATGGGGATTGGTGGCGACGACTCCTGGAGCCCGTCAGTATCGGCGGAATTACAGCTGAGCGCCGGTCGCTACCATTACCAGTTGGTCTGGTGTCAAAAATAATAATAATTTTACACAATTATACGGACTTTATCGCTGCGCTCGGTCGTTCGGCTGCGGCGAGCGGTATCAGCTCACTCAAAGGCGGTAATACGGTTATCCACAGAATCAGGGGATAACGCAGGAAAGAACATGTGAGCAAAAGGCCAGCAAAAGGCCAGGAACCGTAAAAAGGCCGCGTTGCTGGCGTTTTTCCATAGGCTCCGCCCCCCTGACGAGCATCACAAAAATCGACGCTCAAGTCAGAGGTGGCGAAACCCGACAGGACTATAAAGATACCAGGCGTTTCCCCCTGGAAGCTCCCTCGTGCGCTCTCCTGTTCCGACCCTGCCGCTTACCGGATACCTGTCCGCCTTTCTCCCTTCGGGAAGCGTGGCGCTTTCTCATAGCTCACGCTGTAGGTATCTCAGTTCGGTGTAGGTCGTTCGCTCCAAGCTGGGCTGTGTGCACGAACCCCCCGTTCAGCCCGACCGCTGCGCCTTATCCGGTAACTATCGTCTTGAGTCCAACCCGGTAAGACACGACTTATCGCCACTGGCAGCAGCCACTGGTAACAGGATTAGCAGAGTCTCCCGAACCCCATATTCCGGACTAAAATCCAGGAAATGGGGTTTTTATATGTCTAAATTAAATTTAGAAAAAAAGTTAAAAATTGTTAAAGAAGCTAAGAAACTTAATATAAAAAAGAGTGCTCATTTAGCAAATAAATATGATATTTCAGTTGAGACTGTAAAAAGTTTAGTTAATAGATTTGAAGCGTTTGGAATAGAAGGGCTAATTAATAAAGATAAAAAGCCTTATTATAGTGCAAAGCTAAAACTAAAAGTTGTCTTATATAAACTTGAAACTAATCAATCATATGATGAAGTTGCAAAAAAGTTTAATATTATTTATTCATCAACTATAGCTGGTTGAGTTAAAAAATATAGAGAATATGGATTTTTAGGGTTAAATAATAATATAGGAAGACCTAAGAAAATTATGAAAAACCCTAATAAAAAACCAGCTAAAATAAAGAAATCACAAGTAAAAATCAATAATGAACAACAAATTAAAGAATTAAAAGAACAAGTAGAATACTATAAGTTAGAGGCTGAATTCTGAAAAAAGTTCCACACCTTGTTGACAAAAGAAAAATCAACAAGGAAAAAACAAAAGTAGTTTTAGAATTACTAAAAACACACAAAAAAGTTAAAATTTCTATTCTATTAAAAATAGCCAAGCTGCCTAAATCTTCTTTTTATGAATGAAAACATAAGTTAGAAAATGCAATAGATAAAGACAAAGAATTAAAGGAAATGATTGTTGATATTTTTAACAAATCATTTGAAACATATGGGTATAGAAGGCTAAAAATAGCTTTAAAATCAAAAGGACATATTGTTAATCACAAAAAAATTTTAAGGTTAACTAAAGAGCTTGGAGTTCAGTGTATTAAATTTAGAACAAAAAATAGGAGATATAGTTCTTATAAAGGAACTGTTGGAAAAATTGCAGATAATATTTTAAAAAGAAATTTTCATTCTTTACAAGCAAACAAACTTTGATGCACTGATGTAACAGAGTTTAAAGTCAATGGTCAAAAGTTATATTTATCACCAATTATTGATCTTTACAATGATGAAATTATTTCATATTCAATTCAAACTAATCCTAACTTAAACCTAACAAATTCAATGCTAGACAAAGCACTTAAAAAGGTTAAAAATACAAATGGTTTGTTAATTCACTCTGATCAGGGATTTCATTATCAGCACATTAGTTGAGCTAAAAAACTAGAAGAAAATAACATAACACAAAGTATGTCTAGAAAAGGTAATTGCCTAGATAATGCTATTATAGAAAACTTCTTTGGTTTATTAAAACAAGAAATTTATTATGGTGAAAAATATAATTCAGTAGAAGAGTTAACTAAAAGAATTCATAAGTATATTTATTGATATAACAACATAAGAATAAAAGAAAAATTAAAAGGATTGTCTCCTGTACAATTCAGAAAACAATCCTGTTATAATATTGAAAAATTTTAGTCCGTGTTTATGGTAGCGGGGGGATCTAGGTTTTTTCTATTCTATTTATTATTTTTTAAATATTCTAATCCGTTTTGATAGCTTAATAAAAGTGTGTCGTGTTTTAAATTATTAGCTTTAGCATAATTTAAAATAGTTAAAATTCTTTCATCTTTACTTAGCTTTAATTCAGTATTTCTAGCTAATCTTTTAAGATCATCTTTTATAAAACTATTATTTAATCTTTTAATTATTTGAATCTTATAATCATTTAACTCGTTTAAACTAATATTATATTTATGATTTAAAACTAAAATTACTTCATTTAAATAGTTATTAACAAATTCAATCACTTTATCATTTTTTAAAGCTTGATAAACATATAAATACTTATTTAAACCAAAGTTTTTAAAAACAAACCAAGCTATAGAACAATGCAAAGCATTTAACATATAAATCTTTTTAGCTATTTGTATATCAAAACTAGTTGTATAAGTTAAGTTAGGTATTTGTTTAAAATCATTTGGTCATTGAGTTTTATCAACAACTCATAAATAATAATCTTCACATTCTAAATAATCATTTAGAATGTTTTTATTACTAACTATCCTATCAACTAAAACATCAACAAAATAAATATTATTGTTTAAATTAGAAAAATAAGACTTAAACAAGCTACTAACTCTAATTCCATTTTCACAACACATAATAATTAGTTTTTGATTATTTTTGATCTTATAATCTATTAATTGATTAACATAATAAATAATATGTTTTAAGTTTTTAGTTCCAATTGAAATAGTTAATAAACTAACTTCATTTCAAGTGTTCTTATAATTTATAAAATCAGTTAATAGTCAAGCTGAAATGTTAGTTATAGTTATCTTTTTATTATCTGAAGTATGTATTTTGATTAATTTCTGAGTATTTATTTTATTAACAATATCAATATTGTTATCAACAAAATAAATATGATCAACAATAGAGCTTAAAATTGGAGCAATAAAACCACAACCGATGTTTCCTGCTCCAAAGTGAATTAAATTCATCTATTTTCTTTTAGTGCTTTTTAATCATTTAACATAAACAAAATCTAGTAATTGAATAACAAGTTGAGCTTTAATTGAATTAATACTTCACAACTCTGATTCATCAGTTTCAAAATAAAAATATTTATCAAATAAACTAATCATTGAACTTTGTTTTGGACCAATTCCTATAATTTTTACTTTTTTATTTAATGATTCAGCAATCTTTTTAATATATTCATTTTCACCAGATATTGTAATTAAAATTACTAAATCATCAGGTTTTATAATATTTAAATAAGTTTTTATAGAAATATAATCTGATTCACTAATTGCTTCTTTTTGATACCAACGTAAACGTTGAATAAAATTTTTTGAAACATTATATGAAAGGTTAAAAGCAAATAAATAAATCTTATTAGCTTTATTAATTAAATTCACAACTTCATTAATTGGTTGAGTTTTTAAATTAATTTGTTGTTGTTTAATTGAGTTTAAAAGTATTTCAAAATAGTCGTTATAAAATTTTGCTTTATCATCAATTCTTGAACTAATTGGAATTAATTCATTATCTATAATGATTGAATTTGAAATATCATTTAATCTAAACTTTAATTCATTAAAACCTTTTAAGTTAAGCTTTTCAGCAAATCTTGTANTTTTATTAGGACTTGTATTACATTCTTTAGAAATTGCTGTGATTGTTAAATTTTTAATATTAGTATAGTTTTTTAATAAATAAGTACCAATATTTTTGTAATCTTGACTACAATCTGTTTTAATAAAATCTTTAATTTTTGTTAGTAAATCTATTGCCATGTAATCACCCTTAATATTAATGCTTATTATTAATTATTGTTTTGTACAAAAACTTATAACTTTATCTATTGTTGGATTTTTTAATAAGTCATTAAATAAATCATCATTCATAGCATTAATTGCAATATTTTGTAATATATCAATTTGATCTTCTTGTTTTAATGCTAAACCTATAACTAATTGTACTTCAGAATCATCTCAAATAAGTGGTTTTTGTAAGTGTATAACAATGATTGAAGAGTTTTTTAAACTCAACATACCTTCATAAGTTCCATGAGGAATTGCTATTTTACTTCCAATGTTAAAAGAACAAGCTTCTTGTCTTTTATTAATAGAATCAATATACTCTAAACTAACATTTTCTTGTTTTAAAAGTTCTTTTAAATGATCTAGGCATTCTTGTTTTGAATTAAATGTTTTATTTAAATATATGTTTTTAGTTTCTAACATTACATTACTTGACCTCCTGTAATGTTAATAGATTGACCTGTACAATAACTAGCTTTATCTGAAATATAAAATAATAAAACATTTAAAACATCTTCAAAACTACAACCTCTTTTTAAAGGAACTTTATTAATATAGTATTGTTTAACTTCACTTTCTTTAATATTTAGTTTTTTAGCATATTGAGGGATTAAACTTTCAAACATTTCTGAATCTAAAAGATTACCTAACATTAGTGAGTTAACTCTAATATTATGTTCAGCTAAATCTAAAGCTAGACTTTGAGTTAATCCAACTCCACCAAATTTAGCTGCTGAATAACCTGAATTATATTTAGAACCAACTCTTCCTGATTTTGAATTAATTTGTATTATATTACCTTTTGTATTGTTTTTAATCATTATTTTTGCTGCTTGTTTTGCTGTTAAAAAATATCCATCTAAATTAATTTTTAGACTTGTAATAAAGTCTTGATATTCAAATGAAGTAATTTTTGCTGATTTTGCTCATCCTGCATTATAAACTAATGTATCAATTGTTTTGTATTTACTTTCGATTTGTTCAAAAACATTAATTACATCTTTTTCATTGGTTAAATCACATACAAAAGTATCTATTTGATGATTTTCTTCTTTTAATTGGTCAAGTTTTTCTTTATTCAAATCTAAAACAACAACTTGATAATTATTTTTATCAAGACCAAGTGCTAGAAATTTACCTAAACTTTTAGCTCCACCTGCAACAATAGCAACTTTTTTCATTATTTTTCTTCCTTAGTTTTTTGTTGTTTATTTTCAATTAATTTATATAAATCATCGTATGTATTTTTACCAATAAATTGTTCAACAGGATATATTAAAGCGTTTGGAGCTTTTTGAGAAGCAAAGTCTTTAAAACTTTTCATAGTTATAACAACATCATATTCATCTTTTAAATCTTTAACTGCTATATTTGATACTTGGATATCATAATTATTGTTATTAACTCATTTTCTAATTAAACCAGCAGCCATTGCAGAAGATCCTACTCCTGCTTCACAACAAACAACAATTTTTTTAATATCGTTATTATTTTTTATTGTTTTTTGATCTGAGTCTTGTTCATTAAATTCAATACCTTCATCAGTGATTTTGAATCCTTGGTTTGATTCAGATTGTAGATTTTTTCTATTTTTTAATAACAATAAAACACTAATTCCAAATGCTATTAATGTACCAACAACAAATGCTAATAAATTAATTAATAAAGCACGCGTTCCATTAGATAAAGCAATCAGTGAAATTAAACTACCTGGACTTGGAGTTCCAATAGTTCCTCCTCCTAAATAAGAAGAAACAAATTGCGCACCAACTACACCTAACATTGTTGCTAATAGCATTTTTGGTTTTTTAATAATAAATACAAAATATACTTCATGAATTCCACCAATTGTATGAATTAGTGAACTAGCAGCTGCATTATATCTATCTTCTTTTTTAGTAAAAATAATATAAGCTAGTAATAAACCTAAACCAGGACCGGGATTTGGATCATATAAGAAAAAGATTGATCTAGGATTTGCAACTCCATTAGATTTTTGAATTTGAATTTCATTATAACCAATAGGTCCTAAAACACCATGATTTAAAGCGTTATTTAAAAATGATACTTTAATTGGTTCAGTAAAAAAACCTAATAAAGGAGCAACTCATTTATTATCACCAAATAATTTAATAATTGAGATCATTACAAAAGTAATACCTCACATTATTCATCCTCAACTTCAAAATACAGCTAAACCTAGTAATATAGCATAAATTGCTAATCCAAAATTTTTAACTAGCATTTCTAGGCCTGGATTAATTTTATGTAAATATAATTTTTCTACTTTTTTTAAAAATAATGCTGATAAAGGTCCAACTATCATAGCACCAATAAATTGATTTGGTGAACCAGGATGAACCCATTTATCTCCTACTTTTTGTCAAATATAATGACTATAAATATGATCAGTACCAGTAATTGTTGCAACTATAATAAAAGTTGCGATCATTCCACCTCTTAAACCATAAACTAGTCTACCACCATTAAATGCAATTAATATTGGTAAAAGTCATTTAATTCCTGGTTCAACTAATTTTCCTAACATTGGTACATCAAATCAACCTAGTTTTTTATTATGATCAAAATCATATAAAAACATAGCTGTTCAAAGTCCTCAAGCTAATAAAACACCAATTGATGGCATAATCATACCAGCCATAAAAGACCCCGTTTTTTGAACTTTAAGTTTTAATTTATTTGCTCATTCTTTGTGAGTCATCTGAACTTTTGAATTCATCAAACATTCGCCTCCTGAAGTTATATTAACTCAGGTTGTAAATATTTACAATAGGTTGTAAATATTTTTATATCGGCAAATTATTGAAATAAAAAAGCGCTTTTGGCGCTGCTATTATATCTTTATTGTATCTATATTATATCTTTAAACAAATGTATTATATCAATAATATATCTTATTATTTCTTTATTATATCCTTATTATATCTTTAATATATCTTATCATTACGTTTATTTTTTTAAGATATACAAATGATATATAAAAAAGATATTACTTATCAATGCGTACTCAGTAACCTGTTTTATTTGAACCAACTCTTTTTAATATATTCTTTTTAACTAATTTACTAACTGCTCTTTGCATTGTTATTCAAGCCATGTCAAACTCATCAGCTAATTCTGCTAATGATGAAATTTTTTCATTTTTATCACAATAGTTTAAAATATTTTCTTCTAAAGAAGTTAAGTTCATATTTTTTACTATATTTTTATTTTCAAATTCTATATCTTTACTATTTTCATGAACACTTAGAAAATCATTATCAGTTTTTTTTCTATAAAAACTAAAAGTAAAACCAAAATTTGAAATATCATATGAATATTTAATATTATTTTTTTCACATAAACTAAACACAGTTTGAAAACCTGTTCCAAAATTTTCTACAAGATTATTTCTATATAATGTAGTAGCTATAAGTGGATTCATTGGTTTTGATGAAATTTTACCTTCAGCGAAATTTGCTGGAATAGTATTTAATGGAAAATGACCAGGATTATAAATTCTTACTTCACTTGGAAAAATAGATATTTCATTATAATCACCACTAGTTATTCTCATATGAACAAAACTATTAACTACAATTTCACGAATTGCCTTAACTGGAATTTCTGGGCGAGGCACTCTTCTTAAATCTTCATAAACATAGACTTGATTTATGTTTTTTAATATGTATTCAATAGATCTATTAATACATTCAAAAATATTTCCTTCAAATCTAATATTATCAATTAGAGTTATTCTTTCATCTGTTAAAAATTTTCCTAGCTTTACAGTTATCGGTTTATTTTTTGAAAATAAATAATAACCGGCATTATTTAATCTATTATTTTCCATCAAGTCTAATCTTATTAAGGATTCTTTGACTGAATTAAAAAGATGACGAAACTTTCCTAAATCATATGCTTTTCTTACATAGTTAATTAAAAGTTGTTCATCAACTTCATCTTCACCATATTTTGTTAATTCTTTTTCTCAAGTTAGGTTAGTGAATTCATTAGTCTGAAATAGTTTTCTAAGTTCATTATTATCAATAACTTGATCCTGATCATCAACTCTTGTGTAATATTTTCCATATGCTGAATATGGTCTTTCAGTACCATGTACTTCTACAGAAATATAACTTAGGTTGTTTTCTTTTAAAACAACAATATTAGGATATATATTTGGCTTTATATGATTTTTTATTTCGTTTGCAATATCACTTGTTGATGTTTTTCCAATTTGCTGACCAACAATTGTTCCATCGTTTTTAACTCCAAAGTAAACAGATCCACGCCCGCTTTTATTTAACATTGCACACAATGAAATTACAGCTTCTTTTAGTTCTGCTGTACTTTTTTTAAATTCTACTTGTTCACCTTCTCTGCTAAACATATATAACCTACCCCTTAAATTATCTATTTTAATAAAAAACTTATTATATCTCTATTATATCTTTAATATATCTTTATTGTATCATCTATATCACTATTATATCTTTAATATATCTATAAATAGTCTTATTATATCTTTATTGTATCTTATTATATCTTTATTATATCAGCTTAATATTATTTAAAAGAATTAATAAAGCATAAAAGCCTTTTTAAAAAATATATAGCATATTTTAAAAGCTTGTGATAAACTAAAATTGCTGGCAACAGCAAACTTTGATATTAATCTTTGTTTTTAAAAGGTTATTATACTATTTAGCTAAAGTCTGATTTATTAAACATGCAAAAAAGCTGCCTTTATGGCAGCTTTTTGCTTTATATTATCTTATTAAATTATTCAATTACGTATGGTAATAAAGCCATTTGACGAGCTCTTTTAATTGCTAAAGCTAATTGTCTTTGATCTTTTGGAGAAGTTCCTGTAATTCTTCTTGGTAAAATTTGACCATTAGGTGAGATGAATTTTTTTAGTAATTCAATATCTTTGTAGTCGATGTATTTAATATTGTTTTTTTGGAAAAAATTAACTTTTTTTCTTTTTTTAATTTTTTTAACTTGCATGAAAACTATACCTTTCTACTTATTCTCATAAAATTGAAAGTTCATCATCATCTGAAACTACTAAATCATCAAATGATGAATCGCTATTTTGTTGAGTAGGTTGGTTAGGTGTGAAATTATCGTTTTGTTCAGTTGTCATATTATTTCTATTTTTAGATGGTTCTAAGAAATTAACTCTTTCAGCTAATACATTTACAATTGTTTCAAATTTACCATCAGGTGTTTGGTTGTTTCTAGTTGTAATTCTTCCTTCAACTGAAATTAAACTTCCTTTTGATAAATACTTAACCATATTTTCAGCAGTTTTATCAAATGCAGAACAAGGTATATAATTAGTTTTTTCTTCTCTAGTTGAAAATTCAGAAACAGCAACTGTAAAAAAAACAAACTTAGATCCGTTTTTTGCTACTCTTAATTCTAAATCTCTTGTAATTCTACCTACCAAATTTACTCTATTCATAATTTCCTTAATTATTTGCTTTCTTTTACAGCAGCTTCTTCTCTTTTAATAAATGGCTTTCTAAAGTTTTTCTTTTCACGTTGTTCTTCTTCATATTTAGTCATATCTGTTTTTGAAAGAACAACTGATTGTTCGTAATTTTGGATGTTTTCTGTATTTAAAACTAGTGTTCTAACAACGTTTTTATCAATTTTTGCAATACGTTCAAATTCTTTAATTGCTTGAGTTGTAGCTTCAACAATAACTACATGATAAAAACCTTTTTTCTTATGATTGATTTCATAAGTAAAATCTAATAAACCTAAATCATTAGATTCTAGAATTTTTCCATTTTCAGCTAAAATAGCATCTAATTTAGTCACTAATTCTTTTGTATCTTTTACATCTTGATCCAAAATATACATTACTTCATATTTTTTAATCATTTAGATTATTCCTCCTTATGGTCTTTTGGGCTAAATAGCCAAGGAGCTAATTACTTTAAATTAACTCATATGAATTATATAAAAAACATACTACTAATACAACTTAAAAACATAAACAAGAATATAATTATAACTAAAATATTTTAATTAGAAAATAAAAAATATCAGATACTATCTGATATTTGATTAACTATTGATAAATAACTATTTATTTGTGATTGAAACGTTAAAGGCTTCTAGTCCTTTTATACCCTTATTTAATTCATAAGTTACTTTTTGACCTTGTTCTAAAGTTTTATAACCATTTACATTAATATTTGAAAAATAAACAAAAACATCTTTATTATCAGAATCATTAGTTATAAAACCAAAACCTTTTTCATCGTTAAATCACTTAACTATACCAGTGTTCATATTACCTCCAATCTAAATTATTAATAGATCGAGTAATACAACTTAAATCTTTTTTAATAATATCTTGATTATACATTAAATAATAAATTATACTAGTAATAAAATATAAGTTAGGAACAATTATTAAGTTAATAATTAACTAACAAATTATTGATATTAACTATAAAATAACAATAGGAGGTAAAACATGAGTAAAGTTCTTGTTTTAAAAACAACTGCTCAAGCAGATGAAGTATCTAATTCTGTTGCTTTAACTAATAGATTTTTAGAAGAATATAAAAAATTTAACCCAGATGATGAAATTATTATTGTTGATTTAAATAAAGATGAAGTTGGAACTAGTATTTTAACTTCAGAAACATTTTCAACTTTTTATCAACAAGAAGTTACTAAAAAATATATTAATTTATTAAAAAGTGTAGATAAATTAGTTATTGCTTGTCCAATGTATAATTTTTCAACTCCAGTAACATTAAAATCATTTATTGATCACGTTTCAGTTGCTAATGAAACATTTTCATACAAATACTCTAAAAAAGGAGATGCAATTGGTTTAATTACTAATTTAAAAGCTCAAATTTTAGGAGTTCAAGGAGCACCATTAGGATGATATCCTTGAGGTCAACACACTCAATATGTTGAAGGTGCTATGAGATTTTTAGGAATTGAATTTAACAAAACTGTTTTACTAGCAGGAGTAAAAGTAGCTCCATTATTACAACTAACTCCAGAACAAAGAGTAGAAACAATTATTGATGAAGTTATAGAAGCTGCTAGAACTTTTTAATAATAAAAAACAAAATGCACCAAGTGGTGCATTTTTTTATGATCATTCAATAGTTTGTGGATCTGCTGGGTTTGCATTATGTTCTAAATTATCAATAATTCCGTTTTTAATATGAATTACAGTGTTTGCAATTTTTGCAATGTTTGGGTTGTGAGTAACTACAATAACAGTAGTTTTATACTCTTTATTAACTTTAACTAAAATTTCAAGAACTTTACGTCCCATTTCTTCATCTAATGCCCCAGTTGGTTCATCAGCAAATAAAATATCAGGATTTTTAGCTAGAGCTCTTGCTATTGAAACACGTTGTTGTTGTCCTCCTGACATTTGGTGAGGATATTTATGCATTTGATCTTTCATACCAATTGTTTCAAAAATTTCATCAATTGACATTCCATTTTTTTTACTTGAAAGATTTTCTCCAACTTCAGCGTTTTCTTTAGCAGTTAAATTAGTTAATAGATTATATTGTTGAAAAACAAAACCAACAGTTCTTCTTCTAAACTTAGTCATATGAGAGTCTTTTAGTAAAGAAAGATTTGATCCTAAAACAAAAACATCTCCCTGACTAGCTTTATCTAGACCTGAAATAATATTTAAAAAAGTAGTTTTTCCAGATCCAGAAGGACCTAAAATAACAATAAAATCTGATTTGTCTAACTTAATATCAATTCCTTTTAAAACAGGAGTTTCTAGATCACCAGTAATATAAGATTTTTGAACATTTTTTAATTCTATAATGTGTTTATCTAAGTTTGGTTTATAGTTTTGAGTTGTGATTATATGTCCTTTATTTAAAATGTCTTTTGAATATTTATTAGTTAGTTGTTTTTGAAGTTTTTGTTTTTGTTTTAATCCTTTAATACCTGGTTCAAATTTTTGATCATTTGGAATAACAATATATTCTCTTTGATCCATTTGTTCTAATAAAACAGGTTCTGATTTGATAGTTTTAGTTTTTTTAGGTTTTTTTGATGATTTCATTTCTTCAAAATCAGGGTCTTTTTTACTAATTGGTTGGATTTGTTCAATGTTAATAGACACTTCAGTATTTTTCTTGTCTTTAGCCATAATTACCCTCTTTATAAAACAATAATTCTAATAGATTTTAACATAATTTAATTTAATAATGTTAGCACGTCTTGTATCTGTATTTGGTATTTTTGATTACAAAAATCACATACAACTTCTACAGGTTTATTATCTTTAATAATATCTTTTAAATCGTTTTGGTTTAAAAGATTTAATGTTGATAAAACTTTTTGATAAGAACAAGTACATTCAAAACTAATTGTTGATTGATCTAAAATAGTTGCATCATTATCAATTTCTTTAACAATAGCATAATAATTAGTTGATTTAACTAATACATCTTTAACATAACTTGTGTTACCTAATTTTTCTGAAATATAGTCTAAATCTTCTTTTGTGTGATTTGGAAGCATTTCAACTAAAATTCCAACTACTTTTTTTATTTCTAAATTATCATCAAATTTTACTTCAGTTGTTATAAATGATTTGGCTTGATTTGATTGATTAAAATACTTCATAAAATCATAATCAATATTTCCATATTCAATTTCTATATTTGAAACATATGGTTCTTTTAAATTCAAATCTCTACTTACTATTAAATCACCTTTATTAGAAGCAATTAAACAAATAATTTCGTTAAGATCTTTATTATTAAAATTGTCAATATTTACATTTTTATTTTGTATATAAGCTCTAATTTTACTATCATGATATTCAGCTATCATAGTTTTAGTTAAAGAATTTGGTGCATTTCAATTAACATAAGTTTTTTCTTTATTTTTAAATTGCATTCCAATTAAAGTTGAACAACAAACAAATTTAGAAAAAACCATATTAGCTAGTGTGTTTGATTGTTGTAAATCTGTAATTTCTTTTATTGTTTCAGAAATATCAACTATTGAAATTCTTAAGTTATGTTTATTACTAATTGCTCTTATTTTTAGATCCATAAAAACACCTTCTAACTAATAAATTATACCAAAACCATTATATTGACTTATAGAAAAAATAAAGTAGTTTAGTAACTATAAAAAAACAGCTTTAAGCTGTTTTGTAATCAAGAGCAATAATTCTATTAATTGATCAATAAGAATTGTTTTTATTTTTTAATAATTTAACTTCAAATTTAGTTCCTAGTTGTTTTGATCTAGTTGTATTTGAAGTTTTTAATCTTATTAATTGATAATTAATTTCTTTTTCACTACTATTTAAAATTTTAGTTGATCAAGCATTTTTATCATAATATTTAGTTGCAATTTGATCTTCTTGTTTTTTAAGCTCTTTATCTTTTTTATCTAGTACAAAATTAAAGACATTTAAAATAGAAACTGCATCTTTTTTATTTTCAATTGATAATTCATAGTTTGGATCACTTGATGATAATCCACCAAATAAAGTACCAAGTACATAACCTAATGAGTCTTTAATATAAGAAGTTTTATCAGGATTTATTCCAAATAATATATGTAAAGGAGAATAAGATAAATCGTTTTTTAAATTAGTTCTATTAACAGTATAAGCAATATTTGAACCATTAGTATAAAAATGAATTTTATCTCAATTATAATATGATTCTTTTGGTCTATGATTTAAGGCATCTTTTGATACATCACTACTATTATCATGAGTATCAAATCCATAAGCTAGTACTTTTAAAATAGTTTTTCTATTATCTTGATCTGAAAGTTTGTTGTACATAAAATCATATTTTTCTAACTCTTTTTTATATTCAACACCAACTTTTGTTGTTAATGCAGTTAGAATCTTTCCAATACTTGAAATGTTTAATCCAATTGATCTGTTAGGATATTTAGTTAAATAATCATTAAAGAATCTAGCTAAAATTTCTAAAAGTTGAACTACAGCTTTATTATTTAAACTTTCTATTTTGAATTGTTTTAATAATAGTTGTGGAAGTGCGATTTTTAGATCTCTTATTTTTGATATATTTTCAAAATCTTGTATTTTTTTAGCAAAAGATTGAATTTTAGAATTTCATTTTTCTTTTATTGCTTTTAAATTTTCAAGGGTTTGATTTTTTATTACTAGTCTAATTATAGGTAGTAATGGGTTGTTATTATCTTCAGTTTTTTGAAGTAAGAAATTAATTCATTTTAAAACAAAGTCTAATATTACATTATTAGAATATAAACTTTGAGATAAGTTAAATTTTAACTGACTTGAACTATTATAAATTTTTAAATGCTCTTGTAAATTATTTAAGTATTTTGAAAATTCTTCTTTTATCTTTTCTTCTTTTTGTATAAATTTATTTTTTACAAGAGTTTGGTTTACAGATTTAATTTTATTTAATAAAGGATTAATTTTATCTTTTGCAAATGTTTGTAAAATTCATTTTAATGGACTACTTGTATAAGGCATTTCTAATATGTCATAAACTTTTTCTATATTTAGTAACACAATTGAAGCAGGACCAAAAACTTTTATACTTATTAAATTTTTATTCTCTAAAATATTTTTAAAACTATTAATAACTTCAGATATGTTTTTTACTATAATAGATAAATCTAAATTAATATCATTTGATAAAAAGAAAATTTCTTTTCAGTACTTTGAAATATTTGTAGATAAACTATTTAATGAAATTTGCACATTTTTAATAGTGTTTAAAATAGTTTTTAAAATTCCATTTTCACCAAATAATTCAATTTTTGCTGTAATACTTGCTAATCTTCATCATTGTCATCCAGCTGATATTTCTAGTGTGTTATTTTTAACTTTAACGTCTCATTCACCTAGTGGTTTACCTAGTTCATTAACTTTTGTTTTTACTATATTTATTATTTTTTGTTCAATTGTTTTTTTAAGAGTTTCATCACTTAATGAATGTTCTATGAATTTTACTAATATATCTAATGAATTTGAAATTGTATTTAGTTTATTTTCAATTCAATTAATTAAATCAAAAATTAAATTACCAGTACCAATATTTGAAAGTATAGAATTTGAATTATTAAAAATCTTATTTTTATCAAAACGTCTAAAAATAAAGTCATAAAACCTATCAAAACTATTTTTATTCTTTAAAACTTTTAAAACACCATTTATTAAAATATTTAAATCTAGTTTGTTTTTAGTTAGTGCTAAAAAATGATTATTATCTAATTTTTGATTTAATAAAACACTAGGATCTTTTATTTCTTCATGAACTGTATAATACAAACCAAAAAAGATTTCAGAATATAAATAAGTAGCTAAATAAGGCATACTTTTATCAATTAATTGTAGTGCTTTTTGCTTTAGTTGTTTTATATTATCTGAATCAAAAATGAATTTAATTTTTTCTAAGAGCTTGTCTAAGTTTTTAAGATCTAATTGGCTAGTTGCTAGATCACTTAAAATCTCACTTAAAGAATCCAAACCTAAATATGTTAAAACATAGTCTAAAGCTTCAGGTATTTTATCTGCTTCTACTTCTTTGCTAAATTCTTTTTTATTTGAAATGACAGCTGCTATTTGATTAATGTTTTTAATTAAAGCTTGTTGTACAGTTAAATTATTATAATGATCATTTTCTAGTTGTTTAGGAGTTAAAATTTTTCCTAAATAACTAAATAAATCTTTATTATTTTCAATTAGATCAGCAAATTTAGTCAATCCATTTTTATAGTTTTTAAAATTAGGATCATCTCTATTATTTAAAACTGTATTTTGTATAAAAGATAATCCTAAAGAAGCTAAGGAAGGTGCAAAACCGTTTAAGAACTTTTCAAGAGATTTGCTTATACTAAATAAAAAATCAATGTTTTGTGGAGTAATTTCTCCTTTTGAATTTTCTATATTTTTATATTCATTATTATTTTTATATTGAATTTGTAAGTTTTTATCTAATACGTTAGTAGACGAACCAAAATAAGTGTTTCAAAGATCAGAAATAGTATCAATTGAAGTCGTTTTACTATTATTAGGTCGTCAAATAAAATCATTATTAAACTCATCTAATAAAGATTTTTTTCCAATCTTTTGATTAAGGTAATCTTCATTAAGATTTTCTGTTTCTTTTAAGATTCTAGATTGAACTGCATATGAGCTAGCTTGGACATAGTTTTGAACTTTGTTAACTATTTTTTGTTTGTTTGAATCAACATAGCTTTTTGCAAAAATTCCAAAACTACTTAAAAAGATAGCAAAAACAGAAATTATAGCTACTCATCACTTATTATTTTTAATAAACTTTAACATTTGGTTCACCTTTAATTAATTACAACCAACAAACACAAATAAATAGAATTTATCTATTGACATTACTACTATGTTTAATATAACACAATTTTAATTTTTTAAAAGTTTATAAAAAAACAGCTTTAAGCTGTTTTGTAATCAAGAGCAATAATTTTATTAATTGTTCAATAAGAATTATTTTTATTTTTTAATAGTTTAACTTCAAATTTAGTTCCTAATTGTTTTGATTTATCTGTATTTGAAGTTTTTAATCTTATTAACTGATAATTAATCTCATTTTCACTACTATTTAGGATTTTAGTTGATCAAGCAGTTTTATCATAATACTGAGTTGCAATTTGATCTTCTTGTTTTTTAAGTTGCTTATCTTTTTTATCTAAAACATAATTAAAGACATTTAAAATTGAAGTTGCATCAGTTTTATTTTCAATTGAAAGTTTATAATTTGGATCACTTGCTGATAATCCACCAAATAAAGTACCAAATACATACCCTAATGAATCTTTAATATAAGAAGTTTTATCAACATCAATACCTAATAAAATATGTAAAGGAGAATATGATTGTTCTTCTTTTAAATTAGTCCTATTAATAGTAAATGGTTTATCTGAACCATTAATATAAAAATCAATTTTATCTCAATTATAATAAGACTCACTAGGTCTAATATTACTAATATTAACTATATTATCACTGTAATTATCATGAGTATCAAATCCATAAGCTAGTGCTTTTAAAAGAGTTTTTGATTTATCTTTTAATGGATCCTTATTATATAAGAAGTTTTTATCTTTATTTCTAGTATTATATTCAACACTAACTTTTATTGTTAAGGCAGTTAATATTTTTCCAATACTTGATATGTTTAATCCAATTACTTTATTAGGATTTATAGATAAATAATCATTAAAGTATGTTGTTAAAGTTTGTATAAGTTGATAGATTGTTTGAGTGTTTAAACTTTCTAATCCAAATTGTTTTAAGAGATCTTCAGGTAAGTTAATTTTGATATTTTTAATTTTTGTGATGTTTTCAAATTCTTTGATTTTATTTGCAAGTTCAGATATTTTAGTAGTTCACTTATTTTTAATTTGTCCTAGTTTTTCAAATTTTTCATCTTTAAAAATAGTTCTTAAAATAGGTAATACTGGATTATCTTCTTTACTAATGTCTTTTGTTAAAAATTCAATTCATTTTAAAGCAAAATCAGAAATTATATTTCCTTCATAAAGACTATTTAATAAGTTGAAATCAGTGATTTCTATTTCTTCATATTTTTTAATATATTTAGATAGATTTTCTAAATATTGTGGGAATTGCTCTTTTAGTTTTGTTGATTCAGTTATGAAATTATATGTTTTTAAAGATTCTAAAAATGTTTTAAGTTTTTCTACTGCTGGTTTTATATCTTTTTCAGCTCTTTTATAAACTAGCCCATTTAAAAATTCTTTATTATAAGGAAGAGTTAAAAAATCATATATAGTTTTTATTTCTACATCTGGTTTTCCAAAAGGTCAAACTGATATTACATCTTGAGCAATTGTTATATATATATTCTTATTATCTTTTAATAAAACATCTATATCATTTATTAATTTTTGTAAGAGAACTACTGATAGTTTTTCTGAACTTTTTAAATAAAATGTATTTTTTATATATTTAAAAAATCAATTAGATAAATAATCTACAAAGTTATTTAATGATTTTAAAATATTAATTACTTGACTTAATAATCCTGCTTTTCCAAATAAATTAGCTTTTAAGTATAAAGGAGTTCTGATTCCTAAAAAACTAAGAGATATTTCAATTGATTCAAATTTGAATTCAACTTTTCAATCCCCACTGCTTATTTTTGGTAATTTTTCTTTTATAAAACTAACTATCTTTTCTTGTATAGTTTTTATAATATTAGAATCATTTAAAGCTATTTCAGCAAATTTAATTAATATGTTTAGTACATTTGAAAAACCATTTAGTTTGTCTTCTAATCAATTTAGTAAGTCATAAGTTAAATTACCGGTTCCTTTATTTGAACTTATATTATTTAAATTATTAAAAATTTTATTTTCATCAAATCTTTTAAAAATAAAATTATAAAATCTTTCAAATCCTTTTTTATCTTTTAATATTACTTCTATTCCATTTAATAAAATACCTAAGTCTAATTTATTATTAGTTAAAGCTAAAAATTTATTACTATCAACTTTTTGAACTAACAATTCATTAGGGTCTTTAATATGTTGGTTAGCTGCATAATATAAACCAAAAAAGATTTCTGAATATAAATAAGTTGCTAAGTGTGGTGTGATTCTGTCTAATAGTTCTAAAGCTTTTGCTTTTAACTTCTCAAAGTTTTTTAATGTGAATATGTTTTTAATTTTATTAAAAAGTTGTGTTAAATTTGTAGAACCATTTTGACTATTAATTAATTCACCAATAATTTCACTTAAAGAATCTAGACCAAGTTCTGTTAGAAGTTTGTCTAAAGCCTCAGGTATTTTATCTGTTTCTACTTCTTTACTAAATTCTTGATCATTTGAAATAGCAGCTGCTATTTGGTTGATATTTTTAATTAAAGCTTGTTGTACAGTTAAATTATTATAATAATCCTTTTCTAGTTGTTTTGGAGTTAAAATTTTTCCTAAATAACTAAATAAATTCTTATTGTTTTCAATTATATCAGCGAACTTATTTAATCCATCTTTATAGTTTTTAAAGTTAGATTTTTCTCTATTATTTAAAACTGTATTTTGTATAAAAGATAATCCTAAAGAAGCTAAAGAAGGTGCAAAACCGTTTAAAAACTTTTCAAGAGATTTGCTTATACTAAATAAAAAGTCAATATTTTGAGGAGTAATTTCTCCTTTTGAATTTTCTATATTCTTATATTCATTATTATTTTTATATTGTATTTGTAAATTTTTATCTAATACATTAGTAGATGAACCAAAATAAGTATTTCAAAGATCGGAAATAGTATCAGTTGAAGTTGTTTTAGTATTATTAGGTCGTCAAATAAAATCATTACTAAACTCATCTAGTAAAGATTTTTTTCCAATCTTTTGATTAAGATAATCTTCATTAAGATTTTCTGTTTCTTTTAAAATTCTAGATTGAACTGCATATGAGCTAGCTTGCACATAATTTTGAACTTTGTTAACTATTTTTTGTTTGTTTGAATCAACATAGCTTTTTGCAAAAATTCCAAAGCTACTTAAAAAGATAGCAAAAACAGAAATTATAGCTACTCATCACTTATTATTTTTAATAAACTTTAACATTTTGGTTTACCTATTAAATTGAATAAAAAATTTATAGTTGTAATATTAAATCACATTTTATTATTATATTATATTATTATGGTTCACTATGCTCAATATGGCATAGTTTTTGACTTTTAATAATTAACAATAGAAAAGAAGTTGTCATGAAGAATTTATATCTAATGTTAAAACAAGGGGTTAAATGAATTTTAAAATTTAAACTTCAATTAATTGTAATTGTAGTTTTAACTTTCATTGCTTCAAGTATTTTAACAATTTCTTTTACTACTAATAAAAGATTAAGCTCAGCTTATGATCAAGTTGTTAATAACCAAAAATCACCAAAATTTGACTCAACATATCAAATAACAGTTGGAAGTAAAGCTAAACCTGAAAAAGGAGATCCTTTATTTATTCCTATTTTTGATTTTGTAGATAAGCAATATACTGGTTTTAAAGATGAAGGTTATGATAATTTTAATTTAGCTTTTAATGATATATACAAAAACAAAGACCTTTTAACAATAACAACAAGTTCACAAGAATTTAAAGATGCTTGAGCAAAGAAAAAAGAGGTTTTTGAGTACAAAGAAAATCTTGATGATATAAAACAATTATCTAAAGAACAAGAACAATTTGATTTTGCTATAAATGATGTATTTTTTAATACAATGGCTGAATTATTATCTAAAAATGATCCAGCTATTAAAAATACTGTAATTGGAAGATACACTTTATCTAATCCAAATTGATATAAACATTTTTATGATAAAGAAAAAAATATTAAAAGTAACTGATCAGAATTTATTAAAGATAAACAAAAAATTGAAAATTTAAAAAAATCTAATCCAGATGATTTAAAAACTTATTTTTATTCATATTATGCATTT
Organism: Mycoplasma mycoides subsp. capri; assembly: GCF_900489555.1. Classification (GTDB taxonomy): domain Bacteria; phylum Bacillota_I; class Bacilli_A; order Mycoplasmatales; family Mycoplasmataceae; genus Mycoplasma; species Mycoplasma capri. The sequence continues at coordinate 50,445 of NZ_LS483503.1, forward strand.
GAGTCACTTTCTCAATATTTCTTTAAAACAATTCAAACATTTTTACAAAATAAAGATAGTGAATTAGCTCAACAATCAAATAATAATAAAAATGAAGCTCATAAATATTTTTATGAATTCTTATTTGGTAAATATTTTGATAATAACAAAGCTTCATATAAAGAAGATTACATTGCAAATAATAACAATCTTTATACTTTAACTTTTGATTCAACAGTTTCAAGTAGTGAATTTGAAAAAATGAATTTTTTAATAAGTTCAGAAAATAAAGAACAGAATTCACAAGATCAAAACTTTTTTAATGAGTTAGTTAAAAAAGGATTTAAAGGAATTTTAAGACCACTTCAAATTACTTATCAAAATTTTGGTGATCAAGTTGATATAAAAAACGTTGTTCAATATAGTGAAACTCAAGAACTAAGAGGTTTTGTTTCAAATTCAAATATTTATTCTCAGAATGTAAAAGAACTACCTGAAATATTTAAAAATAATAGTTTTGTAGATATATTAGCTATGAATGCTGATCCATTTGCAAATATTGGTGAAAAATCTGTTAATTTCTACACTAGTAAAACAAATGATCTTGAAACAACAGTTGCTTCAGATTTTCCAATCACAGCTGCATTTCTAACTCATCATAAACTAACTGCTTTAGCTAATGGTTATGATTTATACATTAGACCTGAAACTATATTTAATGACCCAATTACTAAAAAAACATTTAGAATTGTTGATATTACTAATAAAGATTTTACTAATTACATAATTTTAGATGGACAGACTCCAAGTAGTGCTAGTGAAATAACAATAAGTAAACAATTTGCAAAAGCTAATAAAATTCAAATTGGTGATCGTTTAACTTTAGGTAATGCTAAGGGATTAATTGTTACAGGTTATGCTGTTGATACATATTCTTTTTTTCCAACTTCAGATCCAAATGTTCCTTTACCAAAATCTGATTCTGGTGGTTTAATATATGCTGATTTTGCAACTATTAACCAAATCTTAGGTGATGGAAATTCAGCAACAGGAAATGATCAAACTTCAACATTTAATTTCTTTTTAATTAAAAAAAATAACTCTTTAAATATTAAAAATGTCTTTTTTGATCATTTTTCAGTAGCAAATAGAATCAGAGATAATATTTTAGCTAAACAAAAAGGAACTGAAATTCAAACATTTTATCAAGAATATGAATTTAGTAATTCTTGATATTCTTTAAACTGAACTTTATATCAAAAAATTGCATTTTGATATTCATTAGCTACATTTCTAACGGCTAGTTTAATCGCTCTTGTTTCAGCACTAGCTGTATTTGTTGGAGTTATTAAGTCAATTCAAGCAAACTCTAAACAAATTGGTATTTTAAAAGCAAATGGAGCTTCAAGTGCAACTATTTCATGATCATATGTTTCATATGCTGTGATTTTAGTTTTTATAGCAATACCTTTAGGTTGAATGGCTGGAACAATGTTACAAGTTCCTTTTGTTGCTATTTTTAAAGATTATTTTAGTTTTAAAACAAATGTATTAATTTATGATTGATTAGCACCTTTAATATCTATTATTATTTTTGGAGTTTTAATTGGAGTATTTTCATTTTTAGTTGCTTTATTTCATATTAAAAAACCAGTTCTAGATATTATAAAAAGTTCTAAAAAATGATCTAAACCAAAAATTACAGATTGATTACATAAACGTATTTTTAAAAAACCTAGATTTGCTACTTTATTAATGTTAAAACTAACTGAATCTGGTAAAAAACCATTTAGTTTGTTATTAGTATTAGTGTTTGTAGGAACTTTATTTGTTTCAGCTGGTGTAGCTATTCCTAGTGTTACTAAATATGCTAAAGATAATTACTTTAAAAAAGTTAATTATGACAATCAGTATGAAATTTATAATAGTTTATCAAATAGTCCATTAGGAAAAGATGTATTTAATTTTTGAAATGGTCATGAACAAATTGATAATACTTATAAAGAAGTTAAAGATCCTAGTGGAACTATTAATTATTATGAAGATCCAAATAGCTATACTTTATCAAATCAAAACTCTTCAGTTTTACCTCAACTAATTTATAAAATTAATACTAATAAAAATAATGATTCTAATAATGCTGAAATCCTTACTCCATATAAATCAATTATTAAAGAATATTTAAAAACTGGGGTTTCTAATTTATATAAAAACTTATTAGATTGAGCCTCATATCAAATTAGTATTTCTAATGGTAAAAGTATTTCAATTGGAACAATAGAACAACTTTATGCTTATATTTTAAATGATGCAGATTTAAATGAACGTTTTAAAAATGACATAGATAAAGTTAAAGAAACTAATAATGTTACTCAACCTTTAACTCAGTTTGTTGGAGAACTTTTAAAAACTATTTTTAAAGATAAAGTGCAAACTACAGGTGAGTGAAAAGAAAAGATCTTAAACTTAATTTTAGGTTATTCTCCTTCATTTATTAAATCTTATTTAACAAGTGAATCTCGAAGAGCTCAATTTTCTTTTGGTTGACAAAAACAAACTATAATTCCACAAAAAGATCAATTAGCAACTATTTTTAAACCTAAATCAAATAACATTGAAACTAATTATAGTATTTTAGGATTAGATAAAAATCAACAAACTTATAAGTTAAGTGATAAACAAAAAAATCAGTTATTTTTATCAAATAATCAAGTTCAAAAACTTTATCAAATTATTAATAATCCTTATGATAAAAATCAAAACGATGATATTTATTTAAATAATATTAAAGTTTATGATCATAAAACAAATACTTTAACTATTCCAACTATTGTTAATAAAAACTTAAATTATAAATTAAATAAATTTGGTGATAATATCATTTCAAATTTATCTGCAAATAACATTCAATTATCATATAAAACAAGAAATAATGATTTTAATGTTTTACCAAAACAAGCTTGAATATATGATGATTCAGATTATTTAAAAACTGAATATGTAAATAAACATACTAAATGAGAAGATCAACCAATTCAAATTATTAATAATAAAAATAACAGTTCTTCTTATGGATATGAAGTAGTTGAAAATGATAATGAAAAATACTACTATTTAAATCCTTATAATTTAGATGTTAATAAATTTACTCAAAGACAAGTTATAGATATTTGATCTAATAATTCAAATAGTTCTTTAGTTGCAAAACAACATGAAAATATTGTTGATGAGTCTCCTTTATTTGGTGATTTTGTAATTAATAATAATGGACAAATTACAAAATCATTTATAAGACCATATTATCAATTAAGAAACTTATTATTATTTGTTCCAATAACTAATCAAGTTAGTTGAGAAGACTTTGCTTTATATGCAAGTGGATGAAGTGAAAGTGCAGAACACGGATTAGATATTAAAAGAGTTATTAGTGATTTAGATAAAACTGATGATCATACAAGAAACTATAAATATCCAGCTATTAAAAAACTAAATGCTAGTTTAGTTCCACAATCAGTTAAAAATGGTTGACAATCAGTAATTAAAGATCTTAAATCTGATACTGCTTATTTAGCTATTAGACCTTATGATTTTTCTATTCAACAAGAAAAATGAGCAAATAATCATTATGAGTATTTTATTTTAGATAATAGTACTAAAAAAATTCTTGGAGTTAATCCACCTTCAGCTGATAAATCTATTCCAAACATTTTATTAAATTCAGTTCCTCATTTTTATAGAAGAGCTGTTGGGAAAAGAAAAAGTATTCCAGCAATTTTAAAATTACAAGATAAAAATGTTAGTTATGTAAATAAAGATTTAAAAATCAAATTACAAAAAGTTGATGATATTGATATTTATGGAAAAGCTTATGCTTTAGTTGATTCTGATTTAGCTAATATGTTGTATGGATTTGATATTAGCAGATCAACTAATTATGACTATCGCCCATTTGATACTTCTAAAATTATTAAAAAAGGTGAGTTATTTAATACTTATAAAACTACAAATTGATTAAAAGTAAATAATAAAGATCCTTGAAAACAAGCTTTTATTAGCCAAAAAGATACATTTAGTTATTCACCACATTACTATTACAATACTATATTTTCAAATTCTAGTGAGCCTTTAATTATTACTAGTTCAGTTTCATTAATTTCAGAACAAAGATTAGGTATTGCAATTTTAGATTTAATGAATCTAAGTGATTATAAAGCAGGTATAGTTGATGTTGATTTTACTTTTGAAACTAAACAACTATTAAATCAAATAGCTAAAACTGCTATTTATATAGCAATAATTATAATTACAGCAATTATGTTATGTGCCTCATTATTAATTATGCTAATAACTGATATTTATATTTCTCAATATAAATCATTTATGATAATGTTAAGATCAATGGGGTATACAAATACTCAAGTAATGTTTTACACACTTGGAATAGCTACTATATTTAGTTTATTAATTTCATTTATTACAACAATAATTGTATTTAGTAGCACTTCAATAATTGATAAAGTCTTTTCAGCAAATGGCTTTTCAATTCCAATTAATGTATATTGAGTATCAGTAGTATTTTGTATTTTACTAATTTTAGTATCATTCTTTACTTCTTTATGAGTTTCAACAAAAAGAGTAAGAAATGCTGAACCAAGTACAATGCTAAGTGAAGTTGATGAATAATAAAAGATTAAACCAAATACATTGTGTTTGGTTTTTTTATTTACTATTGAAAAAAAAAAAAAAAATAATATAATTTGCATACTATAAAAAATTGTTTTTCAAATAAGTATTCAGGAGTAAATTTAATGAAAAAGTTATTGACTATGTTAAGTATTAGTAGTTCTATTTTTTTAATAGGAACAGGAATAATCTTAAGTAGTAAAGATAATTATTCAAGTATGGAAACAATAAGTCTTAATGTTAATTATCTTAAAAGACATAAAATAACAGGAAATAAACTAGAAGATATAGGTTATTACAAAGAAGGTAATTTAGTTAGAATTGAACATATACCATATAATGTAGAAATCATCGCTTGTGATCTTCCTAGAGAAATTACGAGTTTGAAAAATGCCTTTGTTACAAGAACAAATGATATAAAGTGAACTGTTAAATGAGATACTAGTAATATTGTAGATATGAGTGGCACTTTTTATAATACAAGAGAAATTACAGATAAGAGTATTCAAGATTGAAACACTTCAAAAGTTACAAATATGAGCGAAATGTTTGCTTATTCAAAAGGATTTAACTTAGACTTATCAAATTGAGATGTTTCTAAAGTCAAAACTATGGAAAAAATGTTTCTTAGCGCTGAAAAATTTAATAATGGAGAAAAACCTTTAAAATGGGACAACAAACTAAATGAAGTAACTAATATGAACAAAATGTTTTATAATGCTTCTAGTTTTAACCAAAATTTAAATAGTTGAATATTAAAAAAGAATGTAAAAAAAGATAATTTTGGATTAGAAGAATCTAAACAACCTATGTGAAAGGTAGAAGATACAACATCTTCTGCAACTAGTCCTTCTGCTGTTCAACCCGATAATTCATCTAACATTTCACCAAGAAGCGATGAAATAATAGAACATAATTCAACATCAAATTCTGAATCAGAACTAAATGGTATGTCACCTAGAGATAGTGAGAATAATAATCCAATTGAAGATATTATAAATGAAATAAATAACCAACCTTTAAATGATGAAGATAATAATCATTCTACAACACCTAAAACTGAAAATGAAACTACAGAAACTGAAAAAACCACTAATGATAGTTCAAGTGATTTAAAAAATGATATTTATACTATTCCATCTAAACCAAATACTATAAATTCATCTAAACAAAAGTCATCTAAAACATTAGCTATAACAACAGGTGTTTTAGGTTCTGCTACAATTTTAGGAGTAGGTTCTGGAGTTAGTTACTATTATCGCAAAAGCTTAAAGGAATTTTATTTAAAAACTAAAAATAAGATATTTAAATCTAAATAAAAATACAGGATTTCCTGTATTTTTTTGTCTTCTAGATTATTAAATTTTTATCTTAAGTATTAAACAATATCAAATCATTATGAATAAAACAAGATTACTTTCTATTTTTTACGGTTCCAATAAAAATTTAAATTTGGGAAATTATATAATTTTATTGTATGGTAAATAGCTAAATTAAGGGCATGATGTATCAGATAAATTTGAATATAAATTTTAGAAATTTTATTAAAAGTAAGTATAGTCTTTGAAAATTGTTTATTAGATATTTTATGTCTAAATTTAAAATACCTAAATAAACAGGAGAATATATGAAAGTTATATTTTTTGGGGTAAGAGATTCAGAGGTTCAATTTTTTGAAAAACTAAAAAATAAATACAACTATGAATTAACATTAGCCCAAGGGGTTTTAACACTAGATAGAATCGATCTAATTAAAGATCATAATTGTGTTATTGTTAGAGGTGCTGATAAATTAGATAAAACTTTATTACAAGCTATTAAAGATCAAGGTGTTGAATATGTGTTTACTAGAACAGTTGGATTTGATCACATTGATATTCCAACAGGACACGAACTTGGATTTAAAATGGCTAGAGTAGCTTCTTATTCACCAACTGCTATTGCTGAATTGGCATTTAGTTTAGCTCATAGTTTATCTAGAAAATCATCTTATTGAGCATATCAATCAGTTAATAAAAACTTTAAAATGGATCAATATGGATTTTCTAAAGAATTAAAAAATAGTGTTGTTGGTATTATTGGAACAGGACGTATTGGTTATGAAGCAGCTAAAATGTTTAAAGCTTTTGGTTGTGAAGTTTTAGGTTATGATATTAAACCAAATAATAATTTTGAAGATGTAATTAAATATGTTGATTTAGATTATGCGTTAGCTAATGCTGATATTTTAAGTTTTCATATGCCTTACATTAAAGGGCAAAACGATAAACTGATCAATAAAGAATTGATTAGTAAAATGAAAGATGGAGCTATTTTAATTAATACTTCACGTGGTCAAATCCAAGATGAACAAGCTATTTTAGATGCTATTAAATCTAATAAATTAGCTGGAGCTGGACTAGATGTTTGAAATACAGAAAAAGATTATTTATTTAAAACTTTAGATAGTATAGATGATCCAGTTATTAAAGGATTATTAGATTTATATCCAAAAGTTTTATTAACACCACACATTGGTTCATATACAGATGAAGCAGCCTCAAATATGATCGAATACTCATTAGATAATTTAAATGAATATTTAACAACTGGGGATTGCAAAAATAAATTATAGAATGAGTTAAGGAGATATATGAACGGGGTTAAAGAAGCTTTTATTCAGACAATGACTAATCAAAAATTATGAGGAGCCATTGTTGCTACAATAGTTACTATTTTATTAAGTTATGGTTTAACAAAAGCAAACATATTAAAAAAAGAATGAAAAGCAGGATTAGTTAAAGTAGTTATGACAATTGCAGTTCCAGCACTTGTTTTAACTGGATTTATGAAAACTGCAAACATTCAACAATTAAAAGAACAAGGTGTTGTTTTAGGAGTTTCATTTGCATTTTATATTCTTTTAAATGTTATTGCATTTTTATGAAGTAAATTTGCACCAAATTTTGCTAAAAAATCAGCAGAAATGATTCAAGATAATAAAGCATTAAATTCTGATGGTTCAATGAGTCAAAGTCGTGCCTTAATTATGTGAATGATGATTATTTTTGGTTCAACTACATTTTTTGGATTTCCAATTATCCAAGCTATTTATCCAAATTCTGGATTCGTAGCTGCTAACATTTGAAATATTGCTTATAGAGTATTTTTATATTCATTTTGCTTTATGATGATTTCAGGTGTTAAATGATCAAAGAAAAACTTTAAAGATGCTATGAAAAAGACATTTGTTAATCCTATAGTTATTTGTACTTTTTTAGGATTAATCTTATGATTAACAACTTTAATTCCAGGACAAAGTTTTGGAGAAAACTTTAAAACAGTTGAAAAAGGTGGTGTTGCTTGATTTGAATTTGGTAAAACTTTACCAATAATTCATACACCACTTCAAAAACTAGGTGCCTTAGCAGCTCCTATTACTTGAATTGCAATTGGTATTACTTTAGCAAGCTCTGATATTAAAAAAGCAGTTAAAGATAAATGAGTATGAATATTTAGTATTCAAAAACTAGTTTTATTACCTTTATTTGTATTTTTAATTTTCTTAGCATTAAACAAAACTGGAGTAGTTTCAAAAGAAGTAGCAGTTTCAATGGTAATACTTGCAGCAACTCCACCAGCAACAGTTGTAGTATTATATGCTATTCAATATAAAATGCGTGATGAATTTGCAGCTCAATGTTCAACACTAACAACTTTATTAGCAGTTATAATGTTACCTTTATGAGTTGTAATTAGTAGTATAGCTTTTATATAAAATAAAATTTTATAAGAAAGTGAAGTTATAAAGACTTCACTTTTTTATTGTTTTAAAATGTGTTTTAGTAATGTGATTTTTTTATGAAAAATCAAAGAACCAAAATTGACTTAAAATCATAGTTATTAAACATATTTAAAAAAAGATATTTAACAAAAATGCTAGAGAATTAAAATATTTTTTATATTAAATTCGGCAAATTTGGTAAACTTTTTTCATGAATATTGACTAATTTGGTAAACTTTTAACGGCAAATTTGGTAAACTTTTATTAACTAATTTGGTAAAATAATTTCAGTTATTTCTACAAATATTTATGTGAAACTTAAATAAGATTCGATAAAAGAGGGGTTATGATGAAAATAAACAATGATAATTATATGCCTAGAATAATGGATAAAATTATACAAAAATATCTCAAAATAGCAGGTGCAATTTGTGTTGAAGGACCTAAATGATGCGGTAAAACATGAACATCAAGACAAAACTCAAATAGTGAATTTCTTGTTGGTAGTGCAGCTAATGCTTTTTCTAATAGACAATTAGCTATTCTTAATCCTGAATATGTGTTAAAAGGGGATTTCCCAAGAATGATAGATGAATGACAAGAAGTTCCTAGTTTATGAGATGCTACAAGAGAAGAAGTAGATAAATATAGTAAAAATGGCCTTTTCATTTTAACGGGCTCATCAACTCCAACTCATAAAGGTGTTTTACATAGTGGAGCTGGAAGAATTGTAAGACTTAGAATGAACACCATGACATTATTTGAGTCGGGAGATTCTACTGGCATACTATCTCTTAAAGATCTTTTATTAGATGAGATTAAAACTGAATATGTTGATGAATTAGATTTTAAGAAATTAGCTTATCTTATTGTTAGAGGTGGATGACCTAAAAATATAAAAACTAGTTTTGATAATTGTGAAGTGTTACCAAGATCGTATATTGACTCTATTTTAGAAAGTAAATTATTAGATGAAAATAATAATGCATACAATTCAAACTATATTAAATTGATTTTAAAATCCTTAGCAAGAAATGTATCTACTACTGTTAGTGAGCGTTCAATAATTAATGATATTTCTCAAAATGAAGTTGATTCAATTTCACGTCCTACTCTATCTAAATATTTGGATTTTTTAAGTAATATGTTCTTATTTAGCAATTTAGAACCTTACTCTTTAAATCCAAGATCTTCTTTAAGAGTAAAACAACAAGAAAAAAAATACTTTTGTGACCCATCTTTAGCTTGTGCTTTATTAGATTTAACACCTAATAAAATAATGGACGATTTGAATTTATATGGTTTATTATTTGAAGGATTAGTAATAAGAGATTTAAAAGTTTATGCTCAAGCAAATGATGCTAAAGTTTATCATTATCAAGATTATTTAGATAATGAATTAGATGCTGTCATTGAATTTAAAAATGGTGAATGATGTGCTATTGAAATAAAATTGGGACTTAATCAAGTAGAACAAGCAGCAAAGCAATTAAACAAAGCAATTGATGCTATAACTAGAATTAAAAATAAGCCACCTATTAATAAATGTATAATAGTTGGATTTGGTAATTTAGTATATAAAAGAAAAGAAGATGGAATTATTGTAATTCCAATCAATGCATTAAAAGATTAAAAAAACCAAGAGTTATAAATCTTGGTTTTTTGTTTATATTATTATTTGTCTTTATCTTCTTCTTCTTTAACATCATTGATATCTAAATCAATAATTTTCCCAGAATTTATTTTTTCTTGTTCTTGTTTGTATTTTTCTTTTTCATAAATTACAGCTTCTGGAAGCTTTTTATTTTTGTTAATGTAATCAATCTGTTCAGCTGTAATAGTTTCTAATACTCTTAATGATTCAGCTAATAATTCTAAGGTTTCCATATTTTCACTAATTACTTTAATAGCTAATTTATATGATTCTTCTAGAATTCTTTCAACTTCAGCATCAATTTTAGCAGCTGTTTTTTCTGAATAACTACCTTCAGTTTTTCCATAAGCTTCATCAGCCATAGTTAAGAATTTAGTAATACCTAATTCTGACATACCAAATTGCATTACCATTCTTCTAGCAATAGCAGTGGCTTTATCAAAGTCATCATGAGCTCCAGTAGTTACATTATCTTTACCAAATTTAATTTCTTCAGCAGCTCTACCACCTAGATATCCAGCAATCATAGCGTATAGATCAGTTTTTGATGAAAATAGTGTTTCATCTTTTGGAGTCATTATAGTATAACCACCAGCATTACCACGTGGAATAATTGTAACTTTTTGTACTTTTGAAGCACTTTCTAGTTTTAATCCAATTAAAGCATGACCAGATTCATGATAAGAAACAATCTCTTTATCATGCATTGTCATAGCGCGTGATTTTTTAGCAGGTCCACCAACTACTCTATCAATAGCTTCATCAATTTCATTTATACCAATTACAGTTTTACCTTCTCTAACCATTAATATAGCAGCTTCGTTTAAAACGTTTTCAAGTTGTGCACCTGAAAATCCTGGAGTTCTTTCAGCAATTCTATGTCAATCAATTGATGGATCAATTTTTTTATTTCTTGCGTGTAGTTTTAAAATTTGTTCACGTTCTTTAATATCTGGTAGAGAAACTTGAATAACTCTATCAAAACGACCTGGTCTTAATAAAGCAGGGTCTAATACATCAACACGGTTAGTTGCAGCCATTACAATAATTCCTGAATTAGTTTCAAATCCATCTAATTCAACTAATAATTGGTTTAGAGTTTGTTCATTTGTTCCTGTACCAATTGCTGAATTACGTTTTCTACCAACAGCATCAATTTCATCAATAAAAATAATTGCAGGAGCAGCTTTTTTAGCTTCGTTAAACATTTCTCTAACTCTACTTGCACCAACCCCAACAAACATTTCTTCAAATTCTGAACCAGCTATAGAAAAGAAAGAAACATTAGCTTCACCTGCTACAGCTTTTGCTAGTAAAGTTTTACCTGTTCCAGGAGGCCCTTCCATTAAAACTCCTTTTGGAGCTCTAGCACCAGCTGATGCATATTTAGCAGGTTGTTTTAAATAGTCAACTAGTTCTACTAATTCTGATTTTTCTTCTTCAATACCAGCAACATCACTAAATTTAACATTAGATTTTTCTCTACGTGCTTTATTTTTACCCATACCAAATAAACCATTAGCACCAGCACCAGCTGCTCCACCTTTAGCCATAAAGTAAAATAAACCAATGTAGAATAAAATTAAAATTAGCATTGGTAATAATGATGAAAGTAATGAGAACCAAGATGACTCAGTATAACGAGTAGTATTAGAACGCCATACAAAATTTTTAAAAGCATCACTAAAGCCATTAATAGCATTTGGGTTTGTATTAACAGTAAATTTAGTTCAACCACTTCCATTGTTATATCATCCAGTGATTATATCTATACCTTGGATATTATTACGCTGTAAAACAACATTATTAAATGGTTTACCTTGATCAAATAAACTATTTAATTGTTCAATAGTTAAATTTTGAGTAGTTCCTCTAGAAGTTATACTAATAACTGATAGTAAAATTATAAAACCTACTATTAGAATTATTCAAAACCAAAACGTAGATTTTTTCTTCTTTTTGTTCATCTGTTTCTCCAGTCTATTTAATGTCCATAATATTTAATATTATCACATCCAAATATAAATAATGACGGCTTTATCATTGTAGTTTTTAAATTGGTATTTTCTATGTTATTATAATATTGGTAAGACGTAGGGAATGAAGAATATCTTGATCGTATGTACTATTAAGTGCAGAGTACGGGCACCCCTATGCTGGAAGGAGACTATGTCTCCTTTTTTTAAAGTGGTGATTTTATGACTTATTATTTAAATTTTTATTTAGATGAAAGTGGTAATGCTATTTCTGATTTTTTTGTTGTTGGTGGATTTTATTTAAATGATTCTGATTATCAAAACATTCAAATTCATGAATCTAAAATTAAATCTAATATTTTAAAAACTGAAAAATCAATTAGAGAATATAGAAATACTGTTGAAACTGATTTAAAACCTTATGATAGTAAAAAAGAAGTTAAGTGAAACAGTTTATCTTTAAGTAATAAAAAAGCTTTATCATCAAAAATTAGATTTAACAACCAAACTAATATAGCTATGATTAGTAGTTTAAAAAACTGAGATTCAAAGTATGGTAAAGAAATCAAAATAGAAGCAATTTATAATATGATGGTAAAAAATTTAATAGAAAGAACTATTAAATCTTTATCAAGTCAAAAAGTAATTAATAATAAAGATATTTTAAATATAAAAGTTTATATTGATCAAAGAAAAACAATGAACAAAACTAAAAATAAACAACAAAAACTAGAAGCTTTAGAAGGATATATAAAAACAGAATTTTATTGAAACTTACACTTTAAAGATATTCAAATAAAAGTTGTTCAATTTGAATCAAATTCTCATCCTTTAATTAGATATGCTGATTATTTTGTTGGAAGTATTGCTAGTATGTGTCATTTTTTAAATCATTCAAATAAATCTTGATACCAACAAGCAGATGTTGTTTTTGAACAAATACATAAAAAAGTGCCTTGTATTTGTAGTCAAACTATTATTAATCAATCAAGTGTTGTTAAAAAATTGATTAATTTATGTAATCAAAATAATCAAACTAGAGAATCAAAAACTAATAATGCTTTTTAATTTTATTTAAAATAACTTTATCTTTAACATTATATACAACAGGTGATAACAACCTAGTTTTATAACTTATTTTTCTATCTATAAAATAACGGTTAGTTTTTTTATTTGCAATTGTTGTTATTGATTTATACATTTCATAGTTATTTGTAATTACATAACTAAAATTTTTATCTTTTAAAATGATTTGTTCAATTTCTTTAATATTTTTAAAAGTTGTTTGATTAATTAAATCATTTAAATCATTAATAATAATAGTTTTTGGTTCTAATAAACTATTTTTAATAACANATAACTTATTATAATCTTTGATTAAACTATGATCATTTAAGTTAATTTTTCAATGATTTTTATTTGAATTAACTAGTCTTTTTACTATTTCAATAATAGTTTTGTTACTTCTGTTTAATAATAAACTTTCTTTATTAATTAATTTAAAGTATGTATAAATTATTCTTTGAATAGAGTTTTGATCGAATAAAAAAAGTTCTTTTGTTAAATTAAGTTCGTTGTTAATAATGTTATCTTTTAAATAGTTATCAACTATTTTTTTTATGCTGTTTAAATTATTATTTGCTTTATTAATTTGATCTAAGATTTTAGTAAAGTTATTTTCATTTAAAGTTGTTCTAATTTTATTTCTTTGATATTTAGTATCACTATTAGTTGAATCAATTGCATAACTAATTTTATTAGTGTTTAAATAGTTAAGAATTTGAGATTTTTTAATATCTAATAAAGGTCTATAAACTACAAGATCTTTATAATGACTAACAGGTTTTAACCCATAATAATCAACTAAATTATTTCTTTGTAATTGTAATAAATAAGTTTCAATTAAATCGTTAAAATTGTGAGCAACTAATAGATTATAAATTTGATATTTAGATGCAATCATATTAAAAAAATCATAACGTTGTACTCTAGCTCAAGATTCAAAATTTTGTTTTAATAAACTATAGTCTTTATTTATATTTAATATTTCTAGTTTTAAATTAAATTGTTTACATAAATTAGTAACAATCATTTGATCATTATTTGAATCTGATCTAAAGTTATAATTAACATGACAAACTACTAAATTATTTGGATCAACTAGTTTAACAACATTACACAATAAAAAAACACTATCAGGTCCACCTGATACTGCTATTAAATATTTTTTAGATTTATTAATATTAAAAAGCTTCATAATTATTCAATTTTTAAAGTTTTAATTATTTTTTCAAAACGGTCGTGATCTTTAGTTAGAATTCTGTTAAACAGAACTTGAACAACATATAGTAAAGAAAAGTTTGCAGAATGCTTGATTTTTTGTAATGGATCAGCATCAGTAACTGCGTATTTAATTCAATAATCACAAACACTAGAATATTTGTTTGGTTTATTCATTGAAATTAATCCAATTCTAGAACCATTTTTCTTTAATTGAACAATTGATTGATAAGTAGTAATGTTTTCTGCAAAGTGAGAAATAACAATAAATACTCAAGATGAATCAGAAATTTTAGTATAGTAATCTAATAAATCTTGTTGATTAATGATTACTGGTGGAATACCAATTAGATTCATTTTTTCAGCAAGCTCAGTAACAGCATGATTTACACTATTATCATAAGAAATTAAAGCAACAGTTTTAGTGTTATAAATTGCTTTAACTAGCTTGTCAACTTGGTTTGTTTCAATTAAAGCATCAGTTGCATTAATTGCTTTACTAATTTCTTCAAATTTAGAAATTTTTTTATCTTTGTTTTGAAGTAAAAGTCTATTTTGTTCTTCTTGTTGATTTAAATAAACTCTTAATAAAGTTTGAAGTTCACTAAATCCAGAAATATCTAAATGTCTTTGACAAAATCTAGTAATAGTAGCTGGAGAAGTATAAGTGATTTGAGCTACTTTTGAAATAGTTGAATTAGTAATTAATTCAATGTTATCTAAAATGATTCTACTAGTAATTCCAGATGCACTAGAGTGTTCTTTTGATAATTGATCAAGTTTTAAAATTAATTTTGTAACATCCATATACTTATTCTTTCTATTTGAATTATATAATACTTCCTAGTATTTAATATACTAGTCGTGAAAGTATTTTAACAATTCATCAGTATAAGTTTCATCATCATTATGTGTAATTAAAGTTGGTAATAATTCCATTCCTTCATTTCCTTGATATATTCCATCTAATAAAATCATTTTTGCATTATCTGTTTTTTTAGATTGAATTAATCTTAATCTTTTTGGATAAATATTATATTTATAAAATAAATTAATAATTTCACTTAATCTTTCACTTCTATGAACTATAGTAAAATTACCTTTATTTTTTAAACATCTAGAAGCACTTTTAATAATATCTTCTAAAGTAATTAATAATTCATGTCTAGCATTAGCAACTTCTAAAGAAATTTCTTTTAGTTTAGGATTGCCATCCATTTTAAAAAAAGGAGGATTGCATACAACTAAATCAAATTCTTGATTATGTAATTTACTAAACTCTTTAATATCAGCATGTATGATTTCAATTTGTTCTTCTAAACCATTTAACTTAATATTTTGCTTTGCTATTTCAACTGCTTTATTTTGAATTTCAACTCCAATGATTTTTGCTTTTGTGTATTTAGATAAAATCAAAGGAATAACAGCATTATTAGTTCCAAAATCACAAATCTTTTTTTTCTTACTATTTAAATTACAAAATCTAGCTACTAATATGCTATCTAAAGTAAAATTAAACATCTTATTATCTTGATATAATTTTCTATTTTTATATCCTAATAAATCATTTAAAACTTTCATTAAATTTGTTCTACAATTCTAATTAAATAATTATCTATAGCTATATTTGTAAGTGGTAAAAATTTTAGATCATCTAATAATTCTAAAGTACAACTAATTAAATTAGTAAATTGATAAATAATAGTTCTATTATATGCATCATCAATCATTTTAACTAACTCATTTTTATTCATAGCTTTCATTTCTTTATTAAATAATAAAATCTCATCTTTATTTTTAGATATTAATAATTCTTCAAATCTATTAAGTTTATTATCTATTTTAGTTTCATTATCTATATTAATTAACTGACAACGTGATCAAATAGTATTAATAATTTCACTATAATTATTAGTTAGTAAAATTCCATAAGTATTAATAGGTGGTTCTTCTAAAAATTTTAATAAAGAATTAGCAGCACTTTGTTTAAGATTTTGAGCGTTTTTAATTATAAAAAACTTAATATTTTGTGTTGCAGTTGCTGATAAAGACATTTTGTTAATTAGATCTAATACTTCTTGATTTGTTATATTAATATTATTTCCAATAGTTAGTATATCAACATGTGTGTTATTTTGTATTTGATCTTTTAATTTATTAAAATCAAGATCTTTTACATTCTTATTAAAAGCATAATAAATAATTTGATAAATAACATCTCAACTAGTTTGTTCATCTTTACAATTTAAAATAATATTTGAAAATAAGCTATTATTATCAATTAGTTTTTTTAATCTACTAATTACTTGTTCTTTTTTCATTTTCTTTAAGTTTTTCTAAAATTATTTTTATAGCTTGATTATAAACTTGATCAATATCTTGATTAGCATCAATTACTTTAATACGTTTAGGATTATTTTTAACTAGTTCTAAATAACCTTGATATACTTTTTGTTTAAAATCACTTTTTTCTTTATCTAGTCTATTTTTTGAACTTTCTCCTCTTATTTGCATTCTTTTTTCAGCTTCACTAAAAGAAACATCAAAAAATAATGTTAGATCAGGTAAACAATTTTTTAGAACAATTTGTTGAACTTCACTAACTACATCAACACCAATATTTCTAGCACTTCCTTGATAAGCACTAGTTGAATCAATAAAGCGATCTGAAATAACAATAATATTTTTTTCTAAAGCTGGTTTTATTACTTTTTGTAGATGTTGATTTCTTGAAGCTATAAATAATAAAGCCTCAGTTCAAGCATCCATATCTTTATTTTTATTATCTAAAATAATTTGTCTAATTTGTTCAGCAATAGCTTCTCCACCAGGTTCTCTTGTAATTAAAACTTTATAATTTAATCTTTCTAGTTCTTCTTTTACTTTTAATAAAGCAGTAGTTTTACCACTACCATCCATTCCTTCAAATGTAATAAACATTATTATTCTCCATATTTTTTTCTATTAAGAAATGCACTTTGTAAAGTGAATTCATCCATATAATCTAAACTAGCTCCCATTGGTATTCCTTTAGCTAATCTTGTAATTTTAATGTTTTTAGTACTTAGTAATTTGTATAAATAATTAGCAGTTAACTCACCTTCAAAAGTAGAATTTAAAGCTAAAATAATTTCAGTATTATCATTAATTCTTTTAAAAATAGAACTAATATTTAATTTATCTAATGTAATATTTTTATTTAGATTAATCTCACCATTTAAAATATGATAAACCCCTTTGTATTTATTAGTATTTTCAATGTTTTTTGCATCTAAAATTGTTGAAACTATACAAATTATATTTTGATTTCTATTCTCTAAACTACATACTAAACATTTATCATTTTCACTTAAATACCCACATATTTTGCAAGTTGAAATTAATTGTTTTGCTTTATTTAATTGATCAATAAATTGATCTAGTTTATCTTTATTTATTAATAAATCAACTAATAATCTTTCTGATGTTTTTTTAGTTAAACCTTGATTTGTTCTAATTGATTCAATAATTTCATCAAATGTAGTTTCTAACATTTTAATCACCTATCATAAAATCATCATTAAATAGATCTTTAGCTTTATTAATTAAATCTTGATCAATTTCATCATTAATAGTTAAATATTTTTCTTTTAATTGTTTTAAATTAATTTCACTATATTCAGATAATTTATTTTTGTTTTTTAAATCAATAAAAATAGTTTTAATTTCATCTCACTTCATTTTATCAATAGCAAAAATTAAATATGGTTTTTTAAATCAATTATAAATTTGTTGTAAAACATGATTATCTAACATTGAGTCATTAATTAAATTAGCTTGGGCTTTTGTTTGAGTTTTTAAAACAATTACATCATTAGTTAAAGAAATAATCTTACTATCTAATAACATAAATAATTCAGAAGCTATTTGAGCATTTACTAATTGATTATCATCTTGTAAAAATAAGTCTTCAAGTAATTGTTCAATATTATGGATTTGATTTTTATAGTTTTTAGTTTCTATTAAAATACTGATTAAATCTTCATTAAAAAGCATTTTTACTTTACTATTTATTGCTTGAGAAATATGAATATTAAATTTTATTTTTAATTCACTAAGAGTTTTACAAATCTCATCTATTGTTTGTTCTTTTTGATTATAAAAATCAAACTCATTAATTGGATCATCTAAATTAGTACTATCTAGTGGTTTGTCATTTTCAATAGTGTTTTTAATTAACGTTTTATCATCAAGATCTTTTGTTAATGACAAATTATCAATTACAGGTTGTTGTATAACAGGTTCATCAATTACAGGTTGTTGTAAAACAGGTTCATCAATTATAGGTTGTTGTATAACAGGTTCATCAATTATAGGTTCATCTAAAATTTCAGGTGTTATATCATTTGGTTTTAAAATTTCTTGATTTTGTTCAACTTGTTTTGTGTTTATAGTTTTTGATACTGTTTGTAAGTTGTTATTATTTGAATTAATTGTTTTTAATAAACTTAATAATAAATAATTAAAACTAATATTAGCGGCTTTTGTTTTAAAATAAGCTTCAGCTAGATTATCAGCTAGTATAAAAAGATTATTAGCATTTACACTATTAAATTGTTCCACTTCATTTTTTTCTAAAATATTTAAAAACTCAGTGTTATTAGTTAGTTTATATTCAATAATTTCTTTTAAAATCTCAATTAAACCTAAAGCAAATACATCTCAATTCATTCCCTGATCATTTGCTTTTTGAAAATAAGAAATTATAAAACTAGTGTTATTATTTAATGATTGATGAACTACTTGTAATTGTTCTTGTTTTGTTGCAATTAAAAAAATTGATTTTAAAGTTTTTATAGTAATTAGATCATCTGTAGCTAACATTAATTGTTCTAAAATATTAATTGCATCTCTTAAAGAACCTTCTGAAAGATAAAACATTTCATCTAAAACTTCTTTTTCAATTTGATAATTTTCTTGATTTGCTATGTATTGCAAGCGGTTTTTTAAAGAATTTTTATCAATTTTTGTAAAGTTAAAAATTTGACATCTTGATAGAATAGTTTGAGGGATTTTATTAAATTCTGTAGTTGCTAAAATAAAAATTGCATAAACTGGAGGTTCTTCTAAAGTTTTTAATAAAGCATTAAAAGCTTGTTTTGTTAACATATGAACTTCATCAATAATATAAACTTTATATTTACTATTTAATGGTAGAGTTGAAACAGAATTTTTAATTTCTCTAATTTCATCAACACCATTATTTGAAGCGGCATCGATTTCAATAATATCGATTAATTGATTTTGATTTGCTAATTTACAATTATTGCATTGTTCACAAGCTGTTGAGTTTGTTAAATTTAAACAATTAATAGTTTTTGCAAAAATTCTAGCAACACTTGTTTTTCCAGTACCTCTTTGACCAGAAAATAATAAAGCATGGTTTATTCTATTATCTTTAATCTGTTTTTCTAGTATTTCTTTTATGTTATTATGACCAGCAACACTATTAAAATCTTTTGGTCTATATGTTCTATATAAAGATTGTTTATTTGTATTCATTTTACCCTCCAACTAATATAATTTTATCTTATATTAGCACTTGATTAGATAAACAAATACTAGTAGTTTATATTAGAAAAATTATCTTTTGTTAATAAAAAAATTATTTAATAATTTAATGTATTCTGATTGCTTATTGTGGTTTTTTATTTGAATTAAATTAAGGTTTTGATCATTAATACTATAGTTGTTTTGAATACCAAATTTATAACTATCAACTAAATAATAAATAGTATTAATTTTTACTTGTTTGATTGCTGAATAACACATCATACAAGGCTCTAAAGTTGTAATTAGTTTATATTCAGATAAATTAAAAGTATTTAGTTTATTAATTAGTTTGTTAATAGCATTAATTTCAGCATGCTGAGAAATATTTTTATTTTTATATCTTGTATTAATAGACATACTTAAAATATTGTTATTGCTATCAATAATACAACAACAAACTGGTATATCATTATGTTTAATTGCTTTTTTAGATTGATAGATCATTAGATCTAATATGTTATTAAAATCATTCATAGTTTTTCAAATAAAAAACCGCAATACAGAACACTTTTCCTTATAGCTGCTACCTTCCGGTCCTAACTCGTTCAGATGTTATTCTTATCGCGGCGTTATAATTATATTATATTTTTAAGTCTTATTCAATTAAGTAGATATTAATCTTTATAATCACCTAATAAAACATAATCAACACGTTTTATTGCTTGTAAATCCTTTCCACCAGCATATGAAATTGATGATTGTAAATCTTCAGTCATTTCTTTTAAAGTATCAAAAATACTTCCTCTAATTTTAATTAATTCTTTTTTACCTTCAACATAACGTTTTTCACTTTTATTATATTCACTAGCTGATCCATAATATTCTTTATAAATACAATTATCGATTTCAACTTCTTTTCCAGGTGATTCTAAATGTGCAGCAAACAAACTTCCAATCATACAAAAACTAGCACCCATTCTAATAGATTTTGCAATATCTCCATGAACTCTTAATCCACCATCAGCAATAATTGGCTTTGATGCAGTTTTTGCACAATATTTAAGTGCAGATAGTTGCCATCCACCAGTTCCAAATCCTGTTTTTAATTTAGTAATACATACTTTTCCAGGACCAATTCCAATCTTAGTAGCATCAGCTCCTCATAATTCTAAATCTCTAACTGCTTTTGGTGTTGCTACGTTTCCAGCAATAATAAAAACTTGATCTTTCATTTTTTCTCTAATATAACTAATCATATTTTTAACACTTAAAGCATGACCGTGAGCTATATCAATTGTTATATAGTCTGGAATTAAATTTTGTTCAACCATTTGATCTACTAATTTATATTCATCAGGTTTAACACCTAAAGAAATTGAAGTTATCAAGTTTTTATCTTTCATGTTTTTAATGAATTTTAATTGATCAACATTAAATCTATGCATTATATAAAAATAACCATTTTTTGCTAATTTTTCAGCTAATTCTTCATTAATTATTGTTGCCATATTTGCAGGCACAACAGGCAATTTAAAAGTATGTTTTCCTAAAGTTGCAGTAGTATCACATTCTTTTCTTGAATTGACAATACACATTTCAGGAATAAGTTGCACATCATCATAATCAAATATCTTCATAAAAATTTCTCCTTAAAAAACATATTATAAATTAATAGAGTAAAAATATCTATTTAAACATAATAAAAACGGCTATGCCGCTTATTTAAAAATAATTTATCTAGTAATTATTATTTTACTTATTTTTTTAGATTTTTTAAAAATCCTTTTATTTAAACCAATTACGGCTCCACAAATTGATATTGCTAGTAAAGTTAAACCAGCACCAATACTAATTGCTATTTGCTGTGTTTTATCTAATTGATTTGAATCTAGTTTATTTTTTGACTCATTAATTAAATCAATAATTTGAGATGGATCATTATTTTTAAAATATTTTTCATCACTATTTAAAACTTTAAATAGTTGTTCATATTCTTTTAGTTTAATCTTAAGTTTTTCTTTTTCTTTTAAAAGTTCATTATTTGAATTATATTAATTATTTAAGAATTCTTTAAATTCTAATAATTCAGTTTTAATTTTTAAATAGTCTTTTAATTTAGCTTTTAATTCTTTATTTTCTTCTAGTAATTTTTTATTAGAAGAAAATTCTTGATCTAATAGCTCTTTATATTCCATAACTTCTTTTTTTAGTTTTTCAAGTTCTACTGAAGTTTGGCTTTTTAAAACTAAATTAGTGTTATTTGAATCGTTATTTTTTAAATAAGCACTAGAAATAATTGTTGAAATTAATAAAAAATTAAGACCCAATATATTAAATAACTTTTTCATAATTATTTAACCCTCATACATTTGTATTCTATAAACTATTTAATTATATTAATGTTTTTTAGATATTACAATGTGAGTTTTTAATTAGTATTAAAGTTAAATAAAAAAAGAAGTATAAACTTCTTTATTTTTGATTTATAATAATGAAATTGTCAGCTTTCTTTTCTGCAAAAGTTCCCTTTTTTAAAATGATTCTAAATAAATCAATAAATAGTAGAATTCCAAGTGTTAAAAAGCGTAATAATCAGAATAAAAGTCTTCATAATGCAAGTTTAAACATTTTATTACTACTATATTTAGTTCCAGTTGCTCTCATTCCTCAAGATGGGCTACCTTTAATGTATAAAATAATAAAAATAATTAAGTAAATACCTAAAGTAAATACTAATGCTAAAGAGTCAATAAGACTTCTAAAAACTCTTCTTCAAAATCCGGCTATTTTCATTTCTGTCCTTCTAATTTTTTATTTTTTTAAACTATTCAATAATAAGTATATTATTTTACTTTTTAATGAAAAGTACTAAAGTAAAAAAATAAGGATTTTAAACAAGTTTATGGATTCAAACTAATAGTTTTTAACTTATCTTCTTTTAATTTTTCTATTAATCCATCTATTATTTTAGGTGATTGGTTATTTTTTGTTAAATAATCATTGCTTAGTGAATTAAATAGAATAACACCATTGGTTTGCACATATGCAGGTAAAGTAAACTTTCTTCCAGCATAGTCAGGTAGTGGAATTGAAATATATTTACTTCCAGGAACATCTTGAACTTCAGTATTTAGAATTCCAATTACATTAAATGATGAATCAATAACCATAGATCCAGATGCACCTTGTTTTAGTGCAAGTTGACCAAAAGGTATATTTGTATATAAAGTTGAAAATTGATCAGCAATTGTTAGATTCATTCCATGCTCTTTGTCAACAAATGGTTTTTCATATTTTTGCCAATTATTATTTAGTGAATTATATTCTTTATTTTTATNTTGATCATATTTTAATCAAACATCTCTAAAGTAAATATCTTCTAAAATTTTTCTTTGAGTTGAAATCAAGCCACCCTCAGATTTAAGACCTCTAAACTGGGTGCCACTTATAAATGGATTTCAGTTTTTTGGATATCCTGCATAAAATTGAGTTTGCAAAGGACTAAATTTATTTTTATTAAATTTAATGTATCAATCTTTTTCTTCTTTTTTACCAATTATTTTTTCTAGATTTGGTAGAAGCTTCTTTAATTTATCTTTTTCAATCTTTAAATGTAGTGTTAAAAAATCAGCACCAGAGTTACTAGTCTTAGATAAATAATCACTATCGTTAAAATATAAAGATTTTTTACTAAAATCTTTGAAATAAATATTATCAGCACTATATCTAGGTGTGTAGTAAGGTGCAACTAAATATTGGGAATAAGCATCAAAAGCATCAAACGATTTATTTTTATCAACATCTGTTTCAACTAAACCGTTTTTATTATCTATTTTTTCTGTTCTATTAGCTTTTAAATAAACTTTCATTCTTCTATTATCATCAGTATCTTTGGTATTTTTACCATCATAAAATCCAACAGGAAATTCTTTTCATTTTCCATCTGATACTTTATTATTAAAAATACTTTTATCAAAAGTTTTTCTTAAACTAAACACATGAATATTTGTGGCTAATAATAGCTCGTAATTATCTTTATCAGTTTTATTATCAATTCTATCTATTACTCAAGCAGTTCCTGAAGAATTAGCAAAATTTAATCTAGGAATCTCTTGTAAGGTTTTTTCGTCTTGATCAATAACTCATTGTTTTACATTAATTTCTAATTGAAAACTACGTTCATGAATGTATTTAAAATAATCATCATTAGTTTTTAAAAAGTTATTTTTATCTTTAGTAGTTTTATAATAATAATTTTTACTTTTTGTTTTGATCAATAGTTCAAAATTTCCTTTAATATCATCGTGCTTAGATTTTAAATTAATAATATCTTTTATTTTAAAAAACTTTTCTAATGAATTAAAACTTGCATAAGATAATAGTTGACTTAAATTTGATGGTAGAAACCCAAAAGGATTTGTTTTAACTAGATTTTTAAAGTCAAAATTCTTAGAATTTAAACCTTTAATTTCCTCGTCTTTAAATTCTTCTAGTTTTTGTTGTTTTATTGAATAAGAAAGTGGAATGTGTGGGTTATAAAATTTAGTTCTACTAATTTTATCTTCTCCGATGTTTCCATATTCTCCTAGTTTTTCAGCAAGTTCTCAGTAGTTTTTTTGATATTCTTTGTGATCATAAAGAGTAAAATCAATATTATTATTTTTTACAAAGTTATTAAATTCTTTTTGACCAGTTATATAGTCTTTAGTTTGTTTGTGAATTTGATATGGTGTTAAATTTTGTAATTGATTAATATCTAAAAAATGAGAATTAAATAACTTAACTTCATCATTTTCATCTATTTTATTATTTGAATCACTTTGATTCTGATTTGTTTGATCATTTTGATTTTGGTTATTATTTGAATTGTTATTGTTATTAGGTTTTTGATCAATTTTATTTGAATCAGTTTTATAACAAGAAATAGTTAGAACACTTGGAATAACAACAATACTTGATATAAAAACAAATTTAAGTTTATTTATTAATTTATTCATGTAGGAATTCTCCAACATAATTTTAGTATCAATTTATAGTATTTATTATTTCAAAAATTGAATTTAATTTAACAAAATAAAAACCTTAATAAATATTAAGGTTAATTACAATTTAATATCATAAGTTATAGTAGAATTTACTAATTTATTAGTCATTCTTTTTTAAGTACTCTAAAAGATCACTAACATGTTCAATATGATCAACATTTCTAAATTCTTTTAATAAATTTAATTGGTTATCTAAAACAAATGTTGAACGTTCATATTTAACAAATGGTTCATCATCTAAAACAATTGTTTCACTTGTTAAATTAAATTCATTTACTAAATCTTTGTTTAAATCAGAAAGTAATAAAAAACTTAAATTTTGTTCGCAACAAAATTCATCATTTTTATTAGGTTCATCTTGACTAACTCCAACTACATTAAATCCTAATTGTTTAAATTCATCTAAATGTTTTTGATATTCTATAACTTCTAAAGTACATAAAGAGGTTTTAGCTTTAGGATAAAAAAAGATAATAAGACCTTTTTGTCCAACTAAGCTGTTTAATTCTACTAAGTTATTTTTATGATCTTGTAATTGATAATTTTTCATAACTTCCTCCTTGAAATCATATGAATATTGTAGTCCTTTTTTTAAAAAAAGCTAATCTAAAGTTATTTTGTCATCATTTATTAATTTTTTTAATATTTCAAAATTATGAATTATAAATTAATAAATGTACCACATTAAATTTACTTTAATTTTTTTATAATTACCTTATTAAAAAACCTAGAATCCATTATTCCATACTAAAATCCAGAAATAGGGTTAGTAGGAAAATAAATGTTATTTAAATATTTGTTAGATTAAAAATCCATTTTATTCAAGCAAAAACTGAATTAGATCTTCTCTCTACTAAATTTTTACTGCACACGTTATTTTCCAGCATAATTTTAATAATTTTTTCCTTGGTTGGGAATTGTTGGTTAGTATAGGTTTGGATAAACAATTCGTTAAATATCTTATGTTCTAGAATTAAACTTACCAATTTTAATTGACGTTGTTTGTAATTAAGTTTCATTATCTTTTTAGCTGTATTAGTCAAAAACACTTGTTTGGTATTTTTATTCTTATCTCACAATTTTAAATATTTACCGGCATTAAAATAATAGTCAGCTTGCCTATCTGTAAAATTCATAATTTGCGCAATTTGCTTTTTAGTCTTAGTTTTAGTTTTTCTTGATAGAAATTCTAATATATCTATAATTCTTCAGAAAGAATCTGCCTGAATAAAAATAGTATCTGATTCATATTGGTTATCTGTGTAAATAACTTTAGTTTCTAAAAAAACTTTATAAATATCATCAAGTGTTATTTTAGTATCGTATAAAGAGTAATTTTTTTGTTTAATTAGTTTAATTGAAGATAAATTATTAATATCTTCAAATTTATATTCAAACAATCTAAAAATTTGATTAAAGTAACTTATAAAGACTAATCTAATAGGTTTTTCGACTTTATTAGATCATAGCCTAAATGGATAGTACAATTGCCGAATATTAAAGTCAGGATCACTTGACAATTTTGCTTCTAAAATAACAAGTGATTTTCTGTTTTCTAAACCGGCATCTATTTCGCATTGAGAATTATTAACTTCGATTTTCATACTCTTGTTATCTATTTTATCTACAAAAAAGTCAAAGTTTTTTGTTCACATTCTACCAAAGAATGTCATTGTATTATCGTCTTCAACTAAAAAATTATCTAATGTTTTAGT
Source organism: Mycoplasma mycoides subsp. capri (assembly GCF_900489555.1). Taxonomy (GTDB): domain Bacteria; phylum Bacillota_I; class Bacilli_A; order Mycoplasmatales; family Mycoplasmataceae; genus Mycoplasma; species Mycoplasma capri. The sequence continues at coordinate 77,072 of NZ_LS483503.1, forward strand.
TAAAATTAAACTCATAATAGCACTTGATTCAGAAGAAATATTATTAATGTTAATTGACTGATAATTATGTTCAATTGTTATTCTTTCTATATTATGCTTATTATTTTCACCAAGTTGACCAATATACTCATATAGTTTAAAGTTAGATAGTATATATTTCTTTTTACTAATAGGCAAAATATTAATATTATATTGTTTGAAAATTTCAGGTAGCTTTAAAGAACTATCAAATTTAGCCATTAATCTTGGTTCATTAAATTCTTTAATAGTTTCAGTTTTTATTATATAAAACCCTTTTTTATTGATTTCATCTAAAATCTTGTATTTATCAAAAAGTTTGCCTCAAGCTTCGTTTATATTCATACTAATAATTCCTTACTAATATTTCATTAATTTCGCCTCTTTTATCAGATTTGCTATTAATTGCTCTTTTAGCTTTGATAATAGTAATTGTATAATTTTTATATAAATCCTTTATAAATGGATGATCTGAATTAGATAATAAAAATTTAACACCTTTTTTATTCAATGCATCACAGATTTGCTTTAGTTTGATTTGTTGATTTGCATCAAAACCACTTTCTGTATAACCTGTAAATGAAGAAGAATTACTTAAAGGCATATAAGGAGGATCAAAATAAACAAAATCTCCCTTTTTAAGATTTTTAAGAACTTCTTCATAACTCTTGTTAATTATTTGAATATTATTATCATTAAAATACTTTGACATCTCTAATATATTGTTCAAATCAAATATATTTGGCTTTTTGTATCTACCATATGGGGTATTAAATTGCCCTGCTTTATTTACTCTAAACAATCCGTTATAACAAGTCTTGTTTAAGTAAATTATTCTTGCCGCTCTAAAAACATTATCCAATTGCTGAAAATTGTCATTTCTATCTAATGATCTTAAGTCATAAAAATACTCTTCTGAATTTAGTGACTTCAATTCCTTTAATTTAGATATTAATTCCTTAGGATTATTTTTAATAGTGTTATAAACATTAATCAATTCTTTATTTAAATCGTTTACTATAGCTTTTTTTGGTTGAACAAAAAACAATACAGCTCCGCCACCTAAAAAAGGTTCAACATATGTATTGATTTTTTCTGGTATTAGAGGAATAATTTCGTTTAATAATTGTCTTTTCCCCCCAACTCATTTTAATATTGGAGTTAAATTGTATTTTGCTTTTTCCATTATTTCACCCCATAGTTTAGTATTTTTTTCAACTTATATTTTATATTTATTTTTTTTAAATAGTTAATAATAAAAACATAAGCTTAAATTTGATTTTCTTGAGTTCAAATAAATGTTTAGTGTTTTTTATTATATGTATAGGAAGTTAAAATTAGAGATTCTAATTTATTTACTAAAAAACTTATTTTTTATATTGTTCTGGAAAGTGTAGAAAAAAATAATATAAAGATTCAACATATTCTGCATATTTGAAATACCTTTCATAGTTTTTGTTGTTATCCCCCCCGCTACCATAAGCACGGACTAAAATTTTTCTTTTATTTTTAATCACAATTTGTTTGAATTTAAGTAAATACTATAAAAAGCTAGTACGCATAATAGTTCTAAAAATTTTTTGCTCAAATTAACTTATTGTATTAGATAATTTATAGCACTATGTTATTATAGTTTTAAGAAAGAGTGAAATATATGTTTAGAAAGATATTTAAAATACTAATTTCTTTAGTTTTAGCAGCTATTGTAATCTTAATTGGAATCATTATTTTAGGATTTTCAGCAGATAAAACAGATCTAAATTTCTTACAAAGAGCAACTAATGTTTTAAAGGATCATACAGCAGTACAGTTATTAAAACTAGAGCTTCCAAATCTTCAACAAAAAATTGGAGTATTACTTGTTATTTACATAGGACCACTAATTTTTCTAACTGGTTTTGTTTGAAACTTTTTTAGATTATTATTTAGTGTATTTAAAAAGTAAATAAGATAAAATAATTCAATGAGTAACATAAAAATAATTATTAATTGAATTTCTTATTTTAAAAGTATTAAATATATTGTTTTAACAGCTATTTTGTCAAGCTTATTAACAGTTATAGCCTTAACTACTTCTATGATTCAAATCGCAGGAACTGGTTTGTTTCAAGTTGCAGATGGGTTGTTTTTAAGTTTGACTTTTTTTATTCCTGGTCCTATGATGCTAGTTGTTGGTTGTGTTTATGCAATGATTTTTGATTTAGTTTCAGGAGCAGCTTTTTATGTTCCTATTTCAATCATTATTCATATTTTAATGTTTGCTACAATCAAATTATTAATGTATAAATTACCATTTTATTTAAATATAATGATTGCTGAACTCTTTATATTTTTATATGTTTTATATGCTTATGTAATTAATTATTATTCTAATTCTAGTGATACTAGTCAAGCTAATGTTAAAGCACTAATATCTTTAATAACTGATTTTATTCAATATTTAGTATCAGTAATTTCTGCAATAGTTTTATATAATGTGTTTAATACTCAAAATTTTTTAAACTTNTTTAAAAAATTAGATATTGATATTTATAAAAATAAATAAGCTTTTTGTAATTTTATATTTGATTTATATGTAGTGATAAAATAAAACCGTAAATGCCAATCATAAATAATATGACATTTTATTATATATATTTGTTTGATTAAGGAGAATAATATGAAAATAGGATTACCTAAAGAAATTAAAAAAAATGAAAATCGTGTTGGTATTACTCCTATGGGAGTTGTTGAATTAATTAGAAATAATCATGAAGTTTTAGTTGAATCAGGAGCTGGATTAGGTAGTGGTTTTAGTGATCTTGAATATGAAAAAGCAGGAGCAAAAATTACTAAAAATGTAGAAGATGTTTGAAAACAAGAAATGATTGTTAAAGTTAAAGAACCTTTAAAATCAGAATACAAATATTTTTATGAAAACCAAATTATTTTTACTTATTTTCACTTAGCTGGTTTAAAAGATCTAACAGAAGAATTAATCAAAAATAAAGTCATTGCTATTGCTTATGAAACTGTTCAAACACCAGACAAAGCTTTACCTTTATTACGTCCAATGAGTGAAGTTGCTGGAAGAATGGCAGTTATTATTGCTTCAAATTTATTATTAAAAAATACAGATAAAGATGCTTTAGGTGTACTTGTTAGTGGAACTCCTGGAACTCCAAAAGCTAATATTACTATTATTGGAGGAGGAGTTGCTGGGACTTCAGCTCTTAGATTAGCAATAGCTATGGAAGCTAATGTTACTATAATTGAATTTAATGAAAATAGAATTAGACAACTATATGAAACATATGGACACAAAGCAAACATATTAAAATCAAATTACGCAAATATTGCAAAAGCTGTTAAAGAAAGTGATGTAGTTATTTCAACTGTATTAATTCCTGGTAAATTAGCACCTAAATTAGTAACAACAGAAATGGTTCAAACAATGAAACCAAATAGTGTTATTATTGATGTTGCTATTGATCAAGGTGGAAGTGTTGAAACTGTTGATCATATCAGTTCACATGCTGATCCTACTTTTATAAGACACAATGTCATTCATTATTCAGTTCCAAACATTCCTGGAGCAGTGCCAAGAACTTCAACAATTGCTTTGACTAATGCTACACTTACTTATGTAGTAGAAATCGCATCTAAAGGTTGAAAAAAAGCTATTCAAGACAATAGTGCATTAAAATTAGGTGTACAAACTGTTAATGGTAAATTAGTTTATAANAACGTTGCTGATTCATTAAATATTCAATATACAGAAATAGATAACGTAATATAATAAAAAACAAAAATCTAGCAATTGCTAGATTTTTTATATCTATTTTTAAATCTTAACTAAATTCATTAAGAACTATAAACATATTATTTCTTAATTTAAAAAAAAGAATTTGTTTTTAGGGTTTGATTTTTTATTATAGATTCTAATTATGTTATTAGTGAGTTATATTTATGCAATGCTTTTATCAATTAGTAAATTAGATATTGATATTTAACTATATACTTTATTAAAAAAATGTTAAAATAAATGTTTCCTGGGTTATAATATTATGAAAACTAAAAAGGAGATAGAGAATGAAGAAATATTTTTGTAATTTAAAAACAAGTATTAGTCAAAACAAAAAACAATACTTAATTAGGTTAGGTTGTTTACTAATTGGATTGTATTTGTTTTCATTATCAATTGCTTTATATGTGCCAACAGCAGTAGGAGCAAGTCATGTAGATTTTACAAACTTTAGTATATTAGCACTGTTTAAAGATTGAGCAAAAGTTAATGAAAAAACTGTTGAAGGATTAGTTGCTGCAACTAATTACAAACTAGCTTTAATGTCATTATATGGATTTTTATTACTAGTTTCAGTTGTGTTTCTAGTGTTATCAATTATTAGAGAATACAAAGTAACAAAAGATAAAAAACTATGATTACAATTAATACCACTAATTGTTTTAGATGTAATAATTAACGTTGGATTATCATATGTAATTGATGGTCAAATTGAAATGTTAAAAGTAATTGGATATTTAGATTGAATGTTTAATCAATCAACTGCTTACCAATTTAGAACAATATTTTTCACAATTGCATTTGTTTTATATATTGCTGGATTGACATTTTGAATTCACTCAGGTTGATTATTAGGATCATATAACTCAATCAACACAAACTTTATGAGATTAACTAAATTACCATTTAATGTTTCAAGAGTGTTAATGGATGTATTAATTATTGTTCCAGGAGTTATTATGCTTTTAGTAAATCCTATATCTTGAGATATTAAAGCTAAATTCTTATTAAACTATGTAAATATTGGTACTATAGGATTTTTATTCTTAGCAGGACCAATGTTAGGAAAAACATTAGGATTACTTAATAAAATTACAAAAATATATCAATAATATCAAAACAAGCCACGGCTTGTTTTTTTGTTTTAAGAATTACTTATAATATAATTAATGTTAATAAAAGGAGTTTTTTGTAATGCTAGACATTAATTATATTGAACAGAATTTAGATGAAGTAATTCAAAGATTAAACAAGCGTAATCAGCAAGATTATAGTGAAGATTTAAAATATGCAGTAGAAAAAAATTTTAAAAGAAAAGAAATATTAGTTAAATCTGAAGCATTAAAATCTAGAAAAAATCAATTATCAAAAGAAATTGGAATATTGATTAAAGATAATAAAAACAAAGAAGCTGAAAAAGCAAAAGCTGAAGTTGTTAGTTTAAATGAACAAATTATCAAATTAGATGATGAGTTAAGAATTGTTAATGAACAAATCTTAGAAAAACTATCATATATTCCTAACTTACCTCATAAAGATATTTATTTTGGTAAAAGTGATGAAGATAATGTTGAAATTAGAAAAACAAAACATAACCCTTTATTAACTCACTCAACTCCACATTGAGAAATAGCTACAAAACTAGGTTTAGTTGACTTTGAAAAAGGTGTTAAATTAAGTGGTTCAAGATTTTTAATTTACACTGGATTAGGTTCAAAATTAGTTAGAGCAATTGCTGATATTTTATTAAAAAGACATGAAAAACATAATTATAAAGAAATTTTTTGTCCTTTAATTGTAAATAAAAGTGCTATGTTAGGAACAGGGCAATTACCAAAATTTAGTGAAGATATGTATCAAGTTGGAGAACAATATTTAATTCCAACAAGTGAAGTTCCTTTAACTAATTTACATGCTAATGAAATTTTGACTTATGATATGTTGCCTTTAAAATATACTTCTTTTACTCAATGTTTTAGACAAGAAGCGGGAAGTGCTGGAAGAGATACTAAAGGAATGATTAGATTACATCAATTTAATAAAGTTGAATTAGTAAAAATTGTTCATCCAGATCAATCAATGAATGAATTAGAATTATTAGTAAAAGATGCTGAAGATGTTTTAAATATGTTTGATTTACCTTATAGAGTAGTTGAATTATGTAGTGGAGATATTGGATTTAGTTCAGCTAAAACTTATGATTTAGAAGTATGATTTCCAGAACAAAACAAATATAGAGAAATTTCTTCTTGTTCAAATTGTACTGATTTTCAAGCTAGAAACATTCAAACAAGATTTAAAGATAAAGATGGAAAAATTAAATTAGTTCATACATTAAATGGTAGTGGAGTAGCAGTTGATAGATTAATTGCAGCTATTTTAGAAAATTATTGAGATGGTGAAAAGTTAGTTCTACCAACTATTCTAAGACCTTATTTTGATAAAAAAGAGTTTTTAAAATAAAAGTTCAAACAATTTTAAGTTTTGAACTTTTTGTATTTCTCATTAATTTATTTATTTTGATTTTGTAATAAAATTACATAGAAAAAAGGAAGAATAATATTATGCCAATTATTAAATTTAGTGGACTAGATAAAGAACAAGTTAACCAATTTTCTAAAAATATTCAAACAATTGCAGAATTAGTAAAAGCAGACCCAAAAAACATTTTTGTTATTTGTGAAAATTCAGAAATTTTTGTAACAGAACCTGATACTAACCCAATTTATGTAACAGTTGAATGAATGTCAAGACCAGATAAAGAACAATTATTAGCTGATTTTATTGTTGATTATTTTAAAGATTATTCACAAAAAGTATGAGTTTTCTTTACTGATGTAAATTCTAAGCTATATGCACATAGAAAAAAATTAGGATAAAATGAAAATCAGAGACATACAAATCGATGGTAAAGTAGTCCAAGGCCCAATGGCTGGTGTTAGTAATGAAGCTTTTAGAATAATTTCAAAGCAACACGGAGCTAGTTTAGTTTATGCTGAAATGGTTTCAGTTGCTGGTATGGTTCATGATAATAAAAAAACCCTTAATATGTTAAATGTTAATGAGATTGAACATCCAATGAGTATGCAAATATTTGGAAATGATGTTGATGAATTTATTAAAGCAACTCAATGAATTGAAAAAAATGTTGATTGTGACATTATTGATTTAAATTTAGGTTGCCCTGCACCAAAAGTTGCCATACGTTCTCAAAGTGGTTCAGCTTTATTAAAAACCCCAGATTTAATTTATGAAATTGTAAAAAATGTTGTTAAAAATACTACTAAACCAGTAACTGCAAAAATTAGGTTAGGATGAGATAAAAATAGTGTTAATGCTGTTGAAGTTGCCAAACTAATTGAAAAGGCTGGAGCTAGTGCAATTGCTGTTCATGCTAGAACTAGAAATGATTTTTATACTGGGCATGCTGATTGAGAAAAAATTAAAGAAGTAAAACAAGCTGTAAGTATTCCTGTAATTGGAAATGGTGATGTTATTGATGCTAAATCAGCTAAAAAAATGTTAGATGAAACCGGGTGTGATGCTGTTATGGTATCAAGAGCTTGTCAAGGCAACCCCTGAATTTTTGATCAAATTAATCATTATTTAAAAACAGGAAAAGAACTAGAAAAACCTAGTTTTGAAGAATGAAAAACAACAGTTTTACAACATTTAGATTTATTAGTAAAGTTAAAAACCGAACAACATGCAATTAAAGAATTCAGAAAACATTTAACTTGATACTTAGATGTTTTAAATAATAAAGCACTAACTAAAATTCTAAAAGAAAAAGCTAATAAAATAGAGACTATTAAAGATGTAGAAGAGATTATCAAGGAGTATAAAGAAGAATAAGTATGTTAGATGATAGAAAATTTAGTGAACAAGAATTAGTCAGAAGAAATAAATATAAAACATTAGTTGAACAAAATAAAGATCCTTATAAGATTACTAATTGAAAAAGAAACACTACATTATTAAAGTTAAATGAAAAATATAAAGATTATAGTAAAGAAGATTTATTAAATTTAAATCAAGAATTAGTAGTAGTTGCTGGAAGAATTAAGTTATATAGAGAAGCTGGTAAAAAAGCTGCTTTTGTTAATATCGATGATCAAGATTCAAGTATTCAATTATATGTAAGATTAGATGAAATAGGTGATCAATCTTTTGAAGATTTTAGAAACTTCGATTTAGGAGATATTATTGGGGTTAAAGGGATCATGATGAGAACTGATCATGGTGAATTATCAATTAGATGTAAAGAAGTTGTTTTATTATCTAAAGCTTTAAGACCACTACCTGATAAACACGCTGGAATTCAAGATATAGAAGAAAAATACCGTAGAAGATATGTTGATCTAATTATGAATCATGATGTTAGAAAAACATTTCAAGCTAGAACTAAAATAATAAGAACTTTACAAAACTTTTTAGATAATAAAGGTTATATGGAAGTTGAAACTCCAATTTTACACTCATTAAAAGGTGGGGCTTCTGCTAAGCCATTTATTACTCATTATAATGTTTTAAATACTGATGTTTATTTAAGAATAGCTACAGAACTACACTTAAAACGTTTAATTGTTGGTGGTTTTGAAGGGGTTTATGAAATAGGTCGTATTTTTAGAAATGAAGGAATGAGCACAAGACACAACCCTGAATTTACAAGTATTGAATTATATGTAGCTTATGAAGATATGTTCTTTTTAATGGATTTAACAGAAGAAATCTTTAGAGTATGTAATGCTGCGGTTAATTCAAGTTCTATAATTGAATATAATAATGTAAAAATTGATCTATCAAAACCATTTAAAAGATTACATATGGTTGATGGTATCAAACAAGTAACAGGTGTTGATTTTTGACAAGAAATGACTGTACAACAAGCTTTAGAATTGGCTAAAAAACATAAAGTTCATGTTGAAAAACATCAAGAATCAGTTGGACATATTATTAATTTATTTTATGAAGAATTTGTTGAATCAACTATTGTTGAGCCAACTTTTGTTTATGGTCATCCAAAAGAAATTTCTCCACTAGCAAAATCTAATCCAAGCGATCCAAGATTTACTGATAGATTTGAATTGTTTATTCTTGGAAGAGAATATGCTAATGCATTTAGTGAGTTAAACGATCCGATTGATCAATATGAAAGATTTAAAGCTCAAATTGAAGAAGAATCTAAAGGAAATGATGAAGCCAATGATATGGATATTGACTTTATTGAAGCTTTAGAACACGCAATGCCACCAACTGCTGGAATTGGTATAGGAATTGATAGATTAGTAATGCTTTTAACTAATTCAGAATCTATTAAAGATGTATTATTATTTCCACAAATGAAACCAAGAGAATAATTGAGTAGAACTTACATGTTCTACTTTTTTATTACAAAACTAAAATTTAGTAATAAAAAAACCAACTTATTATAAAAGTCGGTTATGCATTAATCAATTAATTTCTTTAATTGGTCAGGAGTAGCAAATCCTATATGTTTATTTACTTGATTTCCATTTTCAAAAGTTATTAGTGTAGGAATTGACATTATTCTAAATTCTTCGGCAACTTGACGATTTAAATCAACATCTACATCTAAAAATTTAACACCTCCAACTTTTTTAGCAAAATCATGAAGAATTGGTGCTAACATTTTGCAAGGTCCACATCAAGTAGCATTAAAATCTACAAGTACTTTTCCTTCTTTAATTTCTTTGTCAAATTGTTCTTTTGAAGTGATTTTAATTATATCTGCCATTATATTTCTCCTAGTCTATATTTAAAATTTTATCACAAATATATCTAGCAACACCATCTTTATCATTTGAATAATCGGTGATATCATCAGCTATTTCTTTTAATTCTATAATCCCATTTTTCATTGCAATACCTGTTGTACAAGCTTTTAATAATGAAAAATCATTTGGTCCATCACCAAATCCATATGAGTGAGTAGTTTTTTCATCTAAGTTTAAATATTTCATAACTTCAGCTACCCCACAACCTTTATCAACACCTTTAACTGAAATATCAAACACTCTATTGTTATAACTATCTACTTTATAACTATCAGCATAATTATTCATTAAATATTTATATTCATTAAGATTTTCTTCGGGTGTAGCTTTACTGTTTGTAACGATATAAAAATGAGTAATTGGTTCATCGATTTGGTCTGGTGAATCTACTGATATGTATTTTAAGCCCATAACTTGATGAGCTCAATATTTACTATTTTTACCTTCTGCAAAAACATAACAACAATTTGGAGAATAAAAAATCATTTTAGCAAAAAATTTATTATGATATCTATTGAACATTTCTTTGATAAATTCTTTTGGTAAAGTTTTATCAAAAATTATTTTATCAGTCTTATAGTCATAAATTTGAGCACCATTACTTGCAACAATAATCCCTTTAAATTTATCAATTTGTAATAAGCTGGCTTTTTGCTTTAAATCTTTAATTGTTCTAGCAGTTATAGGAACTAAATATATTCCTTTTTTGTATAATTTTTCAACAACTTCGATAGTTTTTGGTGAAAAAATGTAATCATCATATAGTAATGTACCATCCAAATCTGAAAAAATAATAATATTTTTCTTATCCATTTCATTTCTCCCTTTGTTTTTAAAATAATTATACCTATAAATTACTAAATTAATATTCTATAGCATTTTAACTTTATTTCAAGCATATATTAAAAAAAGAACCATTAAGGTTCTTTTTTAAACTGGCAGCTTGCTATCTTCTCACATAAGTAATATTTTCACCGTAATAGAGCTTAACTTCTGTGTTCGGCATGGGAACAGGTGTGACCTCTATGCTATAACCACCAGATTATTTTTTGATTGTTCTTTGAAAACTGATTATTAGCTTGAAATGTAAGTTAAAATTGCATTTTCTAAAATTCACTCGATCTATTAGTAATGGTTAGCTTAATGCCTCACAGCACTTACACATCCATCCTATCAACCATGTGGTCTACATGGGATCTTACATCTAAAAGAATGGGAAAATTCATCTTAAAGGAGGCTTCTCGCTTAGATGCCTTCAGCGATTATCCTTTCTGCACATAGCTACCCTGCTGTGCCACTGGCGTGACAACAGGAGCACCAGGGGTGCATCCATTCCGGTCCTCTCGTACTAGGAACAGCTCTTTTCAATTTTCCAACGCCCACAACAGATAGGGACCAAACTGTCTCACGACGTTCTGAACCCAGCTCGCGTACCGCTTTAATGGGCGAACAGCCCAACCCTTGGAACCGACTACAGCTCCAGGATGCGATGAGCCGACATCGAGGTGCCAAACCTCCCCGTCGATGTGAACTCTTGGGGGAGATAAGCCTGTTATCCCCGGGGTAACTTTTATCCGTTGAGCGACGGCCCTTCCACACGGGACCGCCGGATCACTAAGTCCTACTTTCGTATCTGTTCGACTTGTAAGTCTCGCAGTTAAGCATCCTTCTACCTTTGCGCTCTATGTATGATTTCCAACCATACTGAGGATACCTTTGAGCGCCTCCGTTACTTTTTGGGAGGCGACCGCCCCAGTCAAACTACCCACCAGACACTGTCCTTAATCCAGATAATGGATCCAAGTTAGAAATCCAATATAACGAGGGTGGTATTCCAAGGTTGACTCCACTAGAACTAGCGTCCTAGTCTCATAGTCTCCCACCTATCCTCTACACGTCATACCAAATTTCAATATCAAGTTATAGTAAAGCTCCACGGGGTCTTTCCGTCTAGTTGCGGGTAACCGGCATCTTCACCGGTACTAAAATTTCACCGAGTCTGCAGCCGAGACAGCGAAGGGATCATTACACCTTTCGTGCGGGTCAGAATTTACCTGACAAGGAATTTCGCTACCTTAGGACCGTTATAGTTACGGCCGCCGTTCACCGGGGCTTCAATTCAAAGCTTCGCTTGCGCTGACTTCTCCTTTTAACCTTCCGGCACTGGGCAGGTGTCACCCCCTATACATCGTCTTGCGACTTAGCAGAGAGCTGTGTTTTTGTTAAACAGTTGCCCCTCCCTCTTCACTGCGGCTTATCATAGATAAGCACTCCTTCTTCCGAAGTTACGGAGTTATTTTGCAGAGTTCCTTAGCTACAGTTATCTCGCTTGCCTTAGGATTTTCTCCTTGACCACGTGTGTTCGTTCTAGGTACAGGCAGTTAATTATTAAGTTAGAAGCTTTTCTTGGAAGCATGGAGTCATATACTTCGTTACTAGGCGAACCGTTCACTCCCCTATTTTCACACTTCAATGTTAATACAATGCGGATTTGCCAACATTGCCATCTTTGTGCTTAGCCCGGGACATCCAACACCCGGGATATACTATCCTTCTTCGTCACTCCATCACTAATTAACTGGTACAGGAATATCAACCTGTTGTCCATCGACTACGCTTTTCAGCCTCGCCTTAGGTCCTGACTAACCCTGGGTGGACGAACCTTGCCCAGGAAACCTTGGTCAAACGGCATGGAAGATTCTCACTTCCAAACGTTACTCATGCCGGCATAATCACTTCTAAACACTCCACCAGTCTTCACAGTCTGACTTCATCATATTTAGAACGCTCCCCTACCACTGTATTTACATACAATCCGTAGCTTCGGTGGTAAACTTAAGCCCCGGTACATTTTCGGCGCAGAATCACTCGACTAGTGAGCTGTTACGCACTCTTTAAATGATGGCTGCTTCTAAGCCAACATCCTAGCTGTCTGTGCAGTTCCACATCCTTACACACTTAGTTTACACTTAGGGACCTTAGCTGACGATCTGGGCTGTTTCCCTCACGAGCATGGACCTTATCACCCATGTTCTGACTGCTGTGCACAAATTATGGCATTCGGAGTTTAATTCTAATCAGTACCGCTAGGTGCAGCCATCATAGATTCAGTGCTCTACCTCCACAACAATTCACACAACGCTATCCTTAAAGATATATCGGGGAGAACTAGCTATCTCCAGGTTCGATTGGAATTTCACCGCTAGCCACAAGTCATCCAAAGTCTTTTCAACGAATACTGGTTCGGTCCTCCATTAGGTTTTACCCTAACTTCAACCTGCTCATGGCTAGATCACCTGGTTTCGTGTCTACTACTGCATACTAAACGCCCTATTAAGGCTCGCTTTCACTACGGCTCCGTTTATATCAACTTAACCTTGCATGCAATAGTAACTCGCCGGCTCTTTCTACAAAAAGCACGGTATTACCCATTAACGGGCTCTACCTTCTTGTAAGCATATGGTTTCAGGGACTATTTCACTCCCCTTTCGGGGTGCTTTTCACCTTTCCCTCACGGTACTGGTTCACTATCGGTAAAATGGTAGTATTTAGGCTTACCAAGTGGTCTTGGCAGATTCCGACAAAATTTCACGTGTTTCGCCGTACTCAGGATACTTTATTGAGGTCATTACATTTCATATACGGGGCTATCACCCTCTATGGCGCTACTTCCCAGTAGCTTCTATTATATAATGACTTTCTAACTCTTAAAAAAGTCCTACAACCCCACTCCGTAAAGTGGTTTGGCCTGTTCCGTTTTCGCTCGCCGCTACTAACAGAATCATTATTATTTTCTTTTCCTCTAGGTACTAAGATGTTTCAGTTCCCTAGGTTCCCTTCTTATAAGCTATGTATTTACTTATAGATAACATGAGATAAATCATGTCAGGTTTCCCCATTCGGAAATTCCGGGATCGAAGCTCACTTCCAGCTCCCCCAGACTTATCGCAGGTAGTCACGTCCTTCTTCGGCTCCATTTTCCAAGGCATTCACCATATGCTCTTACTATTTTTTAGAAAATCTTACTAGCAATTTGTAACTCAATTAATTTTAGTTAATTGTTTTTGATGTCATTACGAATATAATTTCGTAATAATTTATCTAATTATAAATATTGTTATAATCAGAAAATTGCATTTCATCTAATATTCAGTTTTCAAAGAACAATCTATATTTCAGAGATGTTTTACGATCTCTGAAAACTAAATAGAATTAAATAGCCAGTAATATAAATATCTCCATAGAAAGGAGGTGATCCATCCGCACGTTCCCGTACGGATACCTTGTTACGACTTCACCCCAATCGCTAGTCCTACCTTAGGAAGCGCTCTCCAAACGGTTAAGCTACCTACTTCTGGTATTACCAACTCTCATGGTGTGACGGGCGGTGTGTACAAGACCCGAGAACGTATTCACCGCGACATAGCTGATTCGCGATTACTAGTGATTCCGGCTTCATGAAGTCGAGTTGCAGACTTCAATCCGAACTGAGACTGGTTTTTTGAGATTAGCTCCCCTTCACAGGATTGCAACTCTTTGTACCAGCCATTGTAGCACGTGTGTAGCCCAGGACATAAGGGGCATGATGATTTGACGTCATCCCCACCTTCCTCTAGCTTACACTAGCAGTCTCGTTAGAGTTCTCAACTTAATGTTAGTAACTAACGACAAGGGTTGCGTTCGTTGCGGGACTTAACCCAACACCTCACGGCACGAACTGACGACAACCATGCACCACCTGTCTCAATGTTAACCTCTACTATATCTCTATAGCTTTGCACTGGATGTCAAGCCCTGGTAAGGTTCTTCGTGTTGCTTCGAATTAAACCACATGCTCCACCACTTGTGCGGGTCCCCGTCAATTCCTTTGAGTTTCACTCTTGCGAGCATACTACTCAGGCGGAGTACTTAATGCGTTAGCTGCAGCGCTGAGTTACCCCAACACTTAGTACTCATCGTTTACGGCGTGGACTACTAGGGTATCTAATCCTATTTGCTCCCCACGCTTTCGTGCCTCAGCGTCAATAACAAGCCAGTAAGCCGCTTTCGCCACAGGTGTTCTTCCATATATCTACGCATTTCACCGCTACACACGGAATTCCGCTTACCTCTCTTGCATTCTAGTAATACAGTTTTCAAGGCGAACCGGAGTTGAGCTCCGGACTTTAACCTCAAACTTGCAAAACCGCCTACGCACCCTATACGCCCAATAAATCCGGATAACGCTTGCCACCTATGTATTACCGCGGCTGCTGGCACATAGTTAGCCGTGGCTTTCTGGTAAGGTACTGTCAAGATAAAGTCATTTCCTACTTTATTTTTTCTTCCCTTACAACAGAGCTTTACAACCCGAAGGCCGTCATCACTCACGCGGCATTGCTTCATCAGACTTTCGTCCATTGTGAAAAATTCCCTACTGCTGCCTCCCGTAGGAGTCTGGGCCGTATCTCAGTCCCAATGTGGCCGATCAACCTCTCAGTTCGGCTACGTATCATCGCCTAGGTGGGCTATTATCTCACCTACTAGCTAATACGCCGCATCCCCATCTCATAGTGAACCAAACGGTTCTTTTGATCTTTTCTCATGCGATAATAAGATCTACATGCGGTATTATCTTTCGTTTCCAAAAGTTATCCCCCGCTATGAGGTAGGTTAGATACGTGTTACTCACCCGTTCGCCACTGAGGTGCAAGCACCTCCGTTCGACTTGCATGTATTAGGCATGCCGCCAGCGTTTATCCTGAGCCAGGATCAAACTCTCATTTTAAAAATTGTTAAATAAAAGTGATTCTGACTATTTTTATTGTTATAAGTTTTTTATTACTCAAATAAATCTTTTGACAAGATTTGTACAATAATTATTCTATTTAGTTTTCAAAGATCGTGGTCACTAAGATATCTATATCTTAGTCATACAATATAGAGTATATAATTATTTAAATTTTTTTTCAATAATTGACCATTGTTTTTTTAACTTTTTTTCTTTTTTATAAAAGTTAACTTTTTTCAAATAAAAAACCAGAAATATCTGGTTAGATTTCAAAAAAATGGTGGGGGATAAGGGACTTGAACCCTTACGTTAAAGACGCTAGATCCTAAGTCTAGTGCGTCTGCCAATTCCGCCAATCCCCCAATGGTGACTCGTCGGGGATTCGAACCCCGGACCCACTGGTTAAAAGCCAGTTGCTCTACCGGCTGAGCTAACGAGTCACAATGACCTATATAATAATAGCATTCTTAAATTTTAATTTCAATTAAACTAGTTAAGATTTTATTTATATTAAATAAAATTATTAGATTTATTAAAAGAATAATAAATAATTAACAAATTTTTAAAAAACTAATAACTTTTAAAAGTTTTTTTCTAAAACCAAAATGAGGATAGAAAATGAAAACCATAAAGTTATTTTTAATTGATTTTTATAATTTCTTAATTTTAAAACATTACTTTTTATTGTTTTTATTATTAAGTATTTGTATGAGTGCTAGTTTTATATTAAGTTTAGATATTAATTATTTAATTTTAGCTATTTTCTTTTTAAGTTTAACTATTATTTTAAATCACAAAAACATTTTAAAAATAGTTCTTATTTTTATATCTATTAATTTGATTTTTATAATGTATATGTTTTGGTTTAAACATTCTAATTTAAGTTATTTAAATAATAAAACTATTATAAGTAAAGTGATTGATAAAAAAATTAATTATGCTATTTTACAATATAAAAATATTAAGTTTTATGTTAATGACTTTAACAATAAGTTTTTATTAGACCAAACAATAGAAATATCTGGTGTGTTTAACAAATTAGAAAGTAATACTAGTTTTTATCAATTTGACTTTTTTAACTATTTAAATAAACAATTTATTGATTATGAAATGATTAATTATAAAGTAGAAAAAATTAGTAACGGAATTAGAAGTAATTTTATTTTAACTAATTATTTTTATACAAATAAACTAGCTAGTATGTTTTTATTTGAATCAATAGATAGATCTACTAAGTTAGGTGAATTAATAAAAGATTTGAATTTAAGTTTTTTAATAGTTATTAGTAGTTATAACATTCACTTTTTTACTAAGTTTTTTTATAAATTAAACACCAAATTTAAATGAACAACAATAATTACTTACTTATTTTATTTAATAGTTTTTTTATTATCTTATTTGACAAATTTTTCTTATGCTAGTTTAAGAATAGTTATTTTTTTTGTTATTAGTTTATATTTTAAAAATTTTAATAAAAACACAGAATTAGTTTTTAAAAGATTTTTAACTCTTTTAATTTGTTTTGTTTTAACTCCTAGTTTTTTAACTTCAAGTAGTGCTGTTTTTATAATTGTTAGCTTTATGTTTTATTATGAAAAAATTTTTAGAAATAAATTTTTAGATTTATGTTTAAAATCTCTCATTTTTACTTTTTATTTTATTCCTTTACAAATTTTTTATTTTTATAGTTTTAGTATAGTTATTCAAAGTTTATTAATCATTTTAAGACCATTGTTTAGTTTTTTATATTTTAGTATTTTTATTTGAATTTGGTTTGATCATAATTTTTTAACTAATATATTAATTAAGATTTTTGAGTTTATTAAAAAGATTAATATTAATTTTAATATAGGATATGTTAATGTTATTTTTTTAATTTTAGCTTATTTAATTATTTTAATAATAATTAAATATAACTTTAAATCAATATGAAGTTGAATAAGTTTAATTTTTATTTTGTTATTAAGTTATTTAATTAGTTGGCTAATTAAACCAAGTGTGTTTTTAGTAATGCTAAATGTTGGTAATGGTAATTGTTTTATTTTTCATGATAAGTTTAAAAACACAACTATTATAAATGACTGTGGAGTTGGAAAAGGTTTTTCTAAAAATATTGGTTATGAGTTTTTAAAATATTTTGGTATTAATCATGTTGATTTAATTATAATTTCACATAATCATGCTGATCATTATAATGCAATTGAAGCTATTAGAAAAAATATTAAAGTTTATGAAACAATTACTTATAATAACTTTTTACCTTTTAAAAGTATTAAAAATGTAAATATGTACTTTTTTTGAAATAACTTAGAAAATGAAAACGATAAATCTTTAGTTTATTTGTTTGAATATAGAAACATTAGAATTTTATTTACAGGAGATGTTGAAAAAGAAGCTGAACAATTATTAGTTAATAATGATTATTTTAAATACGTAGTCAATTTAAAACCAATAGATATTTTACAAGTACCACACCATGGTTCTAATACTAGTTCAACTGATCAATTTATTAGTTTAATAAAACCAAAATATGGATTAATATCAGGTAATAAAAGAACTTATAATTTTCCAAGAATTCAAACACTAGAAACTTTATACAAATACAATGTTAAATATTTTATAAGTCAAATTAATAATAATACTTTTTATGATTTTTTAACTAATAGTTTTTGGTTTAAAAAATAAAAAAACCTGAAGTTTTAAAATCCAGGTTTTAATTAATAATCTAAATTTCAAAGTTTGATAGTTCTAGTTTGTTTTGTAAATAAAACAGTTTTTTTATACTCTTTTTTTAGTGATTTTAATAAGTCTTTAATACTTGTTAGTTTAGTTTTTTGATCTTGTAATTTTTGATTTAAATTATTTAAATCAGTTTGTAGTTTGATTTGTTGTTCAGTATTTTTAATATCAGCTTTTAACTCAATTAGTTGTTTTTCTAATTTTAGTTTAGAGTCTAAATAATTAGTTTTAGCTGTTTTTAAATAGTTATTAGCTTGTTGATTAATTTGATCAACTAATAGTTTTCTATTGTCTTTAAATTCTTTTATATATTTTTTATGTAAACTAATTAATTCTTGATATTTTTGATTAACTAAAGATTTATTATCATAATCAATATCAACTTTTAAGTTTTTTAAAAAGATAACTTTTTTAGAAATATGTTTATCAGGTAGTTTATCTAAACTTATTTTACTTTTAACATAACTATTAAAAGCATTGGCTTGTCAATAACTCATATCAACTTGTTTTTTAAATAGTTTTAAAGTAGCTTTGTAAGTTGCAAAACAATAATGCTGATATTTATTTATTAATCAATCTATTCATTTAGGATTTTTATTTTCTAAAAATTTTACTCTTAATGTATTTGAAATGCTTTCAACAATTAAAGTAAAAATAATTAAACCAAATACTAAAGCACCAAATTCTGCATATAATGCTTCTTCAAAATATCCTTTTAATAAACTTCCTAATCGTCCAGCTCCAACAATACCTAAAGTAGCTACTTCTTTAAAGTTAATTTCAAAACGATAAATAATATATGAAATTATTTCATTTTGAGTTTGAGCAAAAATACCGTATCTAAATACTTGAAATCTATTTAACCCTAAAGCTTTTAATTGGTTAACTATTTTAAAGTTTATTGTTTCATAAATTTCTCTATTATATTTTGTTAGCATTCCAATTGTTCCAACAGCTAAAGCTAATGAACCAGCAAATGGACCTACTCCAACTGCAAAAACAAAAATATAAGCATACATATATGTTGGAATTGCTCTAATTAAAGTAGTTAAACATAAAACTGGTTTTGCAATAATAGGATAAACTATTTTTGATGAACTTAATAATCCTAATATATAAGCAAATACAGCCCCAATTACAGTTCCTAAAATAGCAATTGTTAATGTTTCTCAAAGTATATAAAGAACAGAATATGATTGAGCAGTTTTGTTAGTAGCGCTAAGCGGATTAGCATAATATAGTGATTCTCAATTAATATTTAAAATACTTAAAACTCTTTGGTTTGTTTCTTTAATTGATGAACTACTTGCTAAAGAGAAGTTAACATCTTTAATTAAGAAAATAAATAAGAATAAAATAATTGCAAAAAACACAATTCTTTTAATATATGTCTTTGGCATTTTTTTTAAAACAACTTCAGGTGTTAGTGTTTTTTTAAATTTTGTAGTTTCTGTTTTTATTGTGTCTTCAACTTGACGTTTAATTTGTTCTCTAATAATTAAACATTCATTTGAAAGTTTAGTTTGAGTGATTTTATCAATTCTTACTAAATGATCTACAAAATCAACTTTTACAAACAAGTTTTTCTTATTTTCTTTAAATAACTTTTTATATTTTTCTTTGTCTTTTTTAACATCAAGACTATATTGTTTTTTAAATTCAGAAATTAGTTTTTTCTTTTCTAGTTTTAAAGATTGAAGTTCATTAGGATCTGTTGTTTTTGCTATTTTGTCATTAATTTCTTTTGTTAGAATGTAGTTTATATAAAATTGAACATTACTTAATTTATCTATATTTTTATATGGTTTTTGAATTTTATTTATTAGTTTTTTTTCTAATAAATAATCTTTTTCTTCTATTATGTAATTTCTAATTAAAAAGATAAATAATTCAATTAATAAAATAGTTACTGCAAATATTGTTAATAAGAATCCAGCTTTGCTATATTCTGAAGAATCAAGAGTTGATTTAATTAATTCTCCATAACTATCTAATCCTGTTACGATTGCAATAACTGAAAAATAACGAATATTAGTTTCTAAAGTATAAAGTGAAATTGATAATAAGTTAGTTGAAATTTGTGGAACTACTGCTTTTCTAAATGACTGAAACTTATTAGCTCCAGTAGCTTGCATTGTAGTAAATACTTTTGTATCAATTTGCTCTATTTTTTCATAAAACAATTTACCAGCTACTGAAAATGAAAAGAATATAATACCAATTACAGATGACCCATACCCAGTTAAAAAATAACCAGCTATAATCATAGCCATTGCAAAACTTGGAATAGTTCTAAATAGTGATAAAAATCCTCTTGAAAAATTGTTAATATATCTATTTGAAACTATACTTCTTGAGGCTAGTACTGAAAAAGGAAGACATAATATTATTCCTAAAAAAGTACCAATAAATGAAAGTTTAATAGTTTGTCATAAATTATAAAAACTAGTTTCTAAAAAAGTATTAGGCAGTCCATGTTTTTGATTTCAATTATTAAGATCTCATTTAAAAAAATCTTTAAATAAACTAACTAATTTATCAAAATTATCAAAAAACTCACTTCATCTTTCATCAGCTAAAGCAAACCCTAAAACTACAAATATTATTATTCCAATAGTAAAACAAATTGTAAAAACACGCTTTGGTGGTTTTGTGTAGTGATTACCTATTTTAAATAAATTTCTATCTTTAATTATTTTTTTATTAAACATTATCTATTCTCCATAGATTTTTTTCATTGCTTGAGCATCCAATTTACTTGGAACATCATCAAAAACAATTTCTCCATTATTTAATCCAATTACTCTTGTTGCATATTTTTTTGCAAGATCAACATGGTGAATGTTAATTATTACAGTAATTCCATCTTTTTTATTAATGTTTTTAAAATCTTTCATTACTTGATTTGCAAGAATCGGATCTAAAGCAGAAACAGGTTCGTCAGCAATGATTAAAAAAGGTTGTTGAGCTAAGGTTCTAGCTAGTGCTACACGTTGTTGTTGACCACCACTTAAATTATCGGCTCTTATATAAGCATAATCTAATAGGTTTAATTTGTCTAAAGAATTTAAAGCAATCATCTTATCTTCTCTTTTAAAGAATCCAAGAATTTTGTTTATTCCTTTTTGACTACTTACTCTAGCGTTTAAAACATTTTGTAAAACTGTTTTATTTGCAATGTTGTTATATTCTTGAGACATTAAACCAATTTTTTGTCTAAGTTTTTGAAGTTTTTTACCTCTAGTTTTAGTTACTTCATAATGCTCTTTTGTTTTATCAAAATCAATAACAATTTCACCTGAAGAAATATCATTAATTTTATTAATGGTTTTTAAAAGTGTAGTTTTTCCAGCTCCAGATAACCCAATAACTGCAACTAATTCACCTTTATTAATTTCTAAATTTATATTTTTTAAAACTTGTTTTCCATTAGGTCAAACTTTATTTACATTATTAAATAGTATCATTATTTACCAATCTCTATCAATTAATATCTTTTACCAATTTTTTAATAGCTTCGATATTTGTATTAGATTTTGAAATTTCTTCATCTATTTTACTTCCAGGAATGATATATCTTTCATGGTTGTAAATTTTAAATATCTTTTTAGCTTCATCATTTTTTTCAATTAGATCCACAAATGATTGTCTTACATCATCTAAAAGTTGTTTATCTTTAAAAACTGATTTTGATGATTTTGAATAAGAAATACCATCATTATAAATTGATTGTGAAGCACCAATAACTAGTGAATTCTCAAATAATTCTTTTTCTTTTTGTCTCTCTTCTTTTATTTTGCTTTCGTCTTTACCATCTGTTTGTCTATCTCTAAAACGAATGTCAGAAAAACCAAAAGTAATTGCATATTTACTACTTTCAGCTTTTGCATCTTTGCTTCCAATAGTTGTTGCTGAATCAGTAAATGAAAGAGCTTTTACAAATCTTCTGCTAGTATCTTTTTCAGTTAACATTTTAGTAATTTCAGTTTCACTTAATCCTACAAAGTCTTTTAGTCATAAAACTGGATATAAGAATCCTGAACTTGATGTTTTAGATTTACCAATTCCAATTTTAACTTTAGGATTTTGAAATAGCATTTTTAAAAGATCTTTGTATTTTTTTACATTACCATTTTTATTACCATCTTTTAATAAAGACTCAATGGCATCGTAGAAATTTTTGCCCTTTCATTCATTATTTGAATTGTTATCTATATTAATAGATTTTAAAATTGGAATATTTGCAAAAACATATGATCTATAGTAGTTTGCAGGATTTGCAGCATCATATATCCCTTTTGAATACCCATCCTTATCAGCACTAGGCTTAGCTTTTTCAACAGATTCTTTATAATTTTTGATTAAGTTAAATGATGTTTCGTCATTTATTTGAGTGGTTGCTTTTTCGTTATCAAACTTATCGCCATTTTTAAAATCTTTAAGTGTAGTTTCAGGAGTTACACCAGATCTTCCAGCAGTTAATAGAACTCCTAATTTACTATAAGTTCCATCATTTTGTTTTTCACCCCTATAAGCTGAATAAGTGTTTATAGGTAAAAATCCAATATCTTCATTTCCATTAGCTAATGATTGACCAGCGATTTCATAATTTTGACTAGTTGTAACTTTAACTTTTTTATTAAATTTAGCTCCTCTTTTTGAAGCCTTTTCTTTTAAAGATTCAGTTAACAATCTTTCTAGTGATGCTGTTGTTGATTCAACTTCAGTTTGATTTTGAGATGGAACAAAAACAACTCTTAGTTCGTTATCTCTTTTACCACAAGCAACAGTCACAACAGTAGCACTAGCAGCTAATAAACTTATTCCCATTAATGATATTAATTTTTTCATATTATTCTCTTTCTTTAGTTTTTGTTTACAAACTAAATANATTTATTTAGTAAGTAAAGATATATGTTACATAATTTATTATATAAGAATTAACATACTCAAAATATTAATAAAAGGCTTTTATAGAACCGATATGAACATAAAATATATTTCAAAAAATAAAAATATTTTTACATACAAGTATGCAATTGCGCTTTATTTTTTAATATTTTATGCTTAGATCTTTAAAAATTAGAGAATAAAAACAAATGCAATAGCATTTAATTTTGTATTGCATTTGTTTGTCAATAATTAAAATAATAAGTTTTTTGGAGTTCTTGGGAATGGAATAACATCTCTAATATTTGAAGCTCCAGTAATATACATAACTAGTCTTTCAAATCCTAAACCAAACCCAGCTGATTTATAATATCCATATAATCTTAAATTGTTATATCATTCTAATTGATCAATATCAATATTTACTTCTTTACATCTTTTGATTAGTTTTTCATAATTATCTTCACGTTGACTTCCACCAACTAATTCACCAATTCCAGGAACTAATAAATCAACAGCAGCAACAGTTTTATTATCATCATTTTGTTTCATATAAAATGCTTTAATTTCTTTTGGATAATTAGTTACAAAAGTTGGAGCTTTATTTACTTGTTCACAAATATATCTTTCATGTTCAGTTCCTAAATCTAATCCAAATTCAATATCTGAAACTTCGAATTTATGACCATCTTTAACTGCTTGTTTTAAAATTTCAATAGCTTGTGTATAAGTTGTAATTTTAAATTCTGAATTTCTAACATTATTTAATTTATCAATTAAACCATTTTCTAAATGTTCATTACAAAATTCTAATTCTCTTCTATTGTGTTTAAAAATGTAATTAATGATATATTTAACCATATCTTGAATTAGTTGAATATTATCTTTTAAATCAGCAAAAGCAACTTCTGGTTCAATCATTCAAAATTCAGCAGCATGTTTTGCAGTATTTGAATTTTCAGCTCTAAAAGTAGGACCAAATGTATAAACCTTTTTAAAAGCTTGAGCAAAAGCTTCAGCATGCAATTGACCTGAAACTGTTAAGCTTGCTTTTTTACCAAAAAAGTCTTTTTCATAGTCTGCATCTTCACGTGTTGTTACTAAAAATGCTTCACCAGCTCCTTCAGCATCATTTGAAGTAATAATTGGTGAATGTATATAAACAAAGTTTCTTTCATTAAAAAATCTATGAATAGCATAAGCAGCTGCTGATCTGATTTTAAAAATAGCATTAAATGTTTTTGTTTTTGCTCTTAAATGAGCAATTTCTCTTAAATATTCAGTTGTGTGTTCTTTTTTTTGTAGTGGATAATCTTCAATTGCTTGATCAATAAGTTCGATTTCATCTGCTTGTAGTTCAAATTTTTGTTGTTTTTCTGGAGTTAAAACAACTCTTCCAATAACTTTAACAATTGAACTAACTCTTGCTTGTAATGCTTGTTCATATCCTTTAGTTTTAGTTTTATAAACTACTTGTAAATCAGTAAAAGTTGTTCCGTCATTTAAAATCATAAATGAAACAAATTTACCTTGTCTATTAGATCTAACTCTACCAAGTATTTCAACTTCTTTATCAAGTAATTCAGAGTGTTGTTCAAATATTTGTCTGATTTCCATAATATCTCCTAATTTAAAATATATTTTTCTATAAATTTACCTACACCACCATTTATATTTGTATCAGTGATATATTTTGCTTTTTGCTTAATTGGATCAACTGCATTTTCTACAGCTACACAATTTGGGATTTCTTCAAACATTGTCATATCGTTCATATTATCACCAAATACTAAAACATCATTAATATCAACATTTAAGATTTCAGCCATTTTTTTAATAGCTTTTCCTTTAGTTGCTGTAATATTTGTAAATTCATAAATTGGAATAGTTTCAATATGATTTCTCATACTTGTTAAATGTTCATCTAATTTTTCAGCTTTAAATCAATCTTCTAGAATTTGATTTTTTTCTAGTGGAACAAAAATCATAATTTGAACTGGGTCAATAAAATCAAAATTACCATCAGTACTACATATTGTTTTATTAAATCTTTCAAATCAATTTCTTTTAATCATACTATCAACTTCAAAAGGAATATTGTTTCAATAAACATCACTAGCTGTTGCTGTAAATATTACTGTACAAATATTTAATTCAGTTAATTTTTTAACCATTTTATTAACAATAGCATTATCAATTTTATTTACATAAACTGGTTCAAAATTACTGATTTTTGAAATTAAAGCTCCATTAGCTAAAACAGCTAAATCAACGTGTTCACCTATATTAAATAAATCTGCTCTAGGTTTTGCTGATTTATAAGGTTGACCTGTTGCTATTGTTACATGGATATTGTTTTTAATAGCTTTTTCTAATATTGGTTTATCAATATCGTTTGCTAATTTTCCATGATGTAAAACTGTTCCATCTAAATCTGTAACAATTAGCTTAATATTTTTTAACATTTACTACTCCTTAGTCTTTATAAAAAAATGTTGAAATTTCTTTTTTTTCATTAAAGTTATTTAAGATGATTTTATCAATAATACCCATCTTTTCTAAAGCTATGCTTGTTTTATTATTATCTTTTATAATTTTGTTTTCAAATTGTAAAATTCTATATATAGTTTGATAATAATGTTCTTTTAAACTTAAACAATGTTTTGAAGTTTCATAAATTAAAAGTTCATCATTTAGATTAAATTTTTTTCTATTTATAAACATTCTTATTGAATCATTATGACTAGTAATTTTATCTTCAATTGAATGAATAAATAAAATTGGAATTTTAGCTGGAATAATATGCTGTTTTTCATATTTGTCAAACAAATTCATTTTATTTCAATCAGATAAAGTTAAATCTTTTTGCTTTTTTAAAATTTGTTTAATTAAATAAATATCATATTTTTTAGAAAAAAATCTTTTAAAGCTTAGTTTTAATAACTTATTTAATAAAGAACTAATGCTTGCATAACTACTATCACTAATAATAAATTTAACTTTGTTTTCTTCTAAGAATTTTTGTTGAGTTAAAGTTAAATAATTAATAACAAAAGCCCCCATACTTAAACCAAGTAAACCTATAGTTTGTACTTTTTGAGTTTTATTTAAATAATTAATTGCTGCAATTAGATCTTTACTTTCTAATAAGCCCATTGTTACAAATGGTGTTTCTTCAGAATCACCATGATTTCTAAAATCATAAACTAATACATTATACCCAAGTTCAATAAAAGCTTTAGATCAATACAAACTTCAATATTTATCACCTAAAAACCAATGACTAACAATAACTCATTTTTTAGAGTTATGATCAGTTATATATTTAAGTGCTGAAATTGTTATATTGTCACTAGTTTTAAATTTAATTGGAATCAAATTATCATTGATTTTAAATTCTAGTTCTTTATGTTTAAAAAATAATCTCATAATCTTATTCATTTTATTGATTTCAGGATTCATATAAATATGTTTTTTAGAATGAGATTTTTTAAAAAATACTGAAGTTTCAAGTAATTTATGAAATTTAGCAAATGATTTATTTATTGATCTAAATATCTTATTCCCACTTTTTTTAATAAGAGCTTTTTTTTGTTTAGTTGTCATAATAATCTTTCTTTTTAAAATTATTATTTGTTATTTAAAAGAATTTTTTCATATGCTAATTTAGCAATCATAGCAGCATTATCTGTACAATAACTCATCTTAGGAACAAATGTATTTTTAATACTGTATTTTTCACCCAATCTTAAAATTATTTTTCTAATTTCACTATTAGCACTTACCCCACCAGCAACAGTCAATGTTTTTGGTTTAAATTCTTTAATTGCTTTTTCTAGTTTTTTTTCAACAATATTTGTTGCTGTATATTGAAAACTAGCTGCAAAATCTTCTAAATTAATTTCTTGATTTTTTTGATTCAAATTATGAATCAAATTTATACAAGCAGTTTTTAATCCAGAATAAGAAAAATCATAATTGTCTTCATCTTTTAAAACAGGTAATAAATAAGAATCTTTATTTCCTTTTAAAGCCAATTTATCTAAAATTGGTCCACCTGGATAAGAAAGTCCTAAAACTCTAGCTACTTTGTCATAACATTCACCAATAGCATCATCTCTAGTTGATCCAATAATTTGAAAATCATTTGCAGAATTAATAATTTCAATTTGAGTATGACCACCAGAAACAACCATTGCTAAAACTGGATATATAAATTCATTTTCAATACTAGCTCCAAAAATATGTCCTTGAATATGATCTAAAGCTAATATTGGTTTGTTTATATATAAACTAATAGTTTCAGCTACAAGTTTTCCAACAATCAAAGNACCAATTAATCCTGGAGATTTTGTATAAGCTACATAATCAATATCTTTGATACTTAAATTAGCTTCAGTTAATGCTGCTTTTAATACTCAATTAAAATTTTGTACATGTAATCTAGCTGCTAATTCAGGAACAACTCCACCAAATACTTGATGATCTTTTATTTGAGATGAAATAACGTTTGTAAGAATTTTATTATTATCAATAATTGAAATAGAAAATTCATCACAACTTGACTCAATAGCTAAGATTTTCATTTCTCTCCTTTAAACTACTTTAAATAAAAAAAATAAATAATAAAAAAAGAATACCCACAATAGTTTTTTAGATGGTTGAGTAATCTTATATTTATTATTTTTTCTTGTCTTTGTTATTAATGCTATCTCTAACTTGACCTGTAGTTCTATGAATGATTACTGAACCTTGGCGTTTTTTTGTTAACTCGTTAGCATAAGCAATGGCTTCTTTTTGAGTATCAAATAATTTAGTAGGACGTGTGTTACCTACACCTTTTACTTGTCATTTACCATCATATGGTGTAACATGATAAACTGTTGCTTGTTTTTCAGCCATATTTCTCCTTTATTTAAATATAAATATATATTTTATTTTACTATAGAGTTTTTTTAAATGCTCTAATTTTAAATGCAAAATATTTGACAATAATTATAAAATTAAAGAGATTTATTTTAATGATTATTAAATACAAGTTTTCAACTAATAAACTTATAGATTTAAATAATATAATTTAATTAAGAAAAGAGATGATTTTATGTTAATAAATGATACAGTAGTTGCTCCTGCTACAAATATTTCAACTCAAGCTATTGCTTTAATTAGAGTTAGTGGTTCTGAAGCTTTTTTAATAGTTAACAAACTAATTAAAGATAAAAAACTAGAAGAAAAAAGAGGACTATTTTTAAGAAAGTTATATTTTGAAAACGAACTAATTGATGAAGTAGTTTTATCTTGTTTTGTTGCTCCTAATTCTTTTACTGGTGAAAATGTTGTTGAAATTGCTTGTCATGGTGGAATTTTAAATACTAATAAAATCATCAATATTTTAATTCAATCAGGAGCTAGAATGGCTTTGAGAGGAGAATTTAGTCAACGTTCTTTTTTAAATGGAAAAATTGATTTAATTCAAGCTGAAGGTATTAATAATTTAATTCATGCAAAAAATGATTTAGCTTTAAAAATTGGTGTTGCTAATATGAGTGGATCTAATAATAAAGCAATTATTGAATTAAAAGATAATTTATTAGATATTATTAGTCGTATTCAAGTTTCAATTGATTATCCTGATTATGATGATGTTGAAGGCTCAAGTATAGAAGATTTAACTAATCTATTAGAAGTTATTAATGATCAAATTAATAAACTTTTAATGAGATCTAAAATGGCTTTTAAAAATTCTGAAGGAATCAAAACAGCTATTATTGGTCAAACTAATGTTGGTAAATCATCAATTTTAAATGCTTTAATTAATGAAGACAAAGCGATTGTTACAGATATTCCAGGAACTACTAGAGATATAGTTGAAGGACAAATTAATCTGGAAAATGTTAGTTTAAATTTAATTGATACAGCTGGGATTAGAAAAACTAGTGATGTTGTTGAAAATTTAGGAATTTTAAAATCTAAAAACTTAATCAATGAAGCTGATTTAGTTTTATTTGTTGTTAATAAAGAAAATATTAATGATTCAGATAATCAAGAAATTTTTGAACTTTTAAAAGATAAAACTTATATTTTGATTGTAAATAAGGCTGAAAAACTAAGTCAAACTGAAAAACAAAACTTAGAAAAAAAATATGAAAATATTGTATTTACTAGTGCTATAAATCACGATATAGACCAATTAGTTTTAAGAATTAATCAAATGTTTTTAAATGAAGAAATTAGTAAAAATGATGAATTAATTTTAATTGGATTAAATCAAATTACTTTAGTTGAACAAATTAAAAACAAACTTTCAACTGCTTTAAGTGTAATTAAATCAGGAATGCCTATTGATATAGTAAATGTTGATTTATATGATGCTTGAAACCTATTAAATGAACTAATTGGTGTTGAGTATGAAGATGAAATTATTGATAATATCTTTAGAAAATATTGTTTAGGAAAATAAAAAAAATCAACCTATTTTAGGTTGATAACATTATTTTATGGATTGAAAAACTAAGCACTCATTAAGCGTGATTTTTCTCTAGCAGCTTTATTATCTTTAAAGATTCCTTTTTTTAAACCTTTATCTACTAAACTTACTGCATGATTAACTAATTCAGCTTTATTTGCATCATCATTAGATTTTGCATTTAAAGCTTTTTTAATAGCAGTTTTAATTTCTGATTTAAATGCTTTATTTGCTAATCTTGACTTTTCATTAGTTAAAACACGTTTTTCTTGAGATTTAATATTTGCCATTTTTTCAACTCCTTTTATAAACAATAATTTATAATACAACAATAAGTATAACAAAATTTAAACAAATTTTTAAAAATATTAGTTTTATTGGTTTAACAATTATGATATTTTAATATCCTAATATAAAATTTTATTAAATTATTTTTAGACATTTTTCTTTTACTCATTCAAAGAAAATATGTGGTTTATGTAATAACTTAGTTTTTTCTTGTTCTGAAATTTTGTTATAAGCAATAATAAAATCAGAGCAGATTTTTTGATTTTCAAGCGCTACATGTTCAGGTTTTCATAATGTCTTTTGATTCACTAAATCAAAACTATCAACTTCGAAGTATTTTAAATTACCATTCCTTAAATTTGAAGCCAAGATTTTTAATATTTGATCAAAAAGATGTGGTTTAATTTGATAATTATTTTTTGGTTTGTCTTTTTCAAACAAACTTTCAAATAAAACTCTATCCATAACATTTATAGTAGAGCAATTTATAGCATTACCAATTTTTGGATGTTTTAATTTCTTTGAATAAACATTTTTTTCTTGAATTATTAGGTTTTTCTTATCTGAAAAAGTTTTTTCAAGATTTTTATTATCTTTTATTGTTTTTACTGATAAATAATAAACTTTAGTATTTGAAAAAAGCACAATGTGAGGACGGTGTAATTTGCTATGAATTGTTGTTATTAATTTTCCATAATAATCTCTACTTATTGGTAGTTTATTGTCTTCATTTCTAAATTTATATATTTTCCCAATCAGAAATATATTCATTAATTTCACCAATTTTATTATCACATACAATATAAAAAAATGAGTTTATAAAAAACTCATTTTTAGTTCTACTTCCTTATTCCATGACCATCACGAAGATCAAAGGGCCGGCAAGAACCATGACCGCCTATCAAGTTGATTAAATAATAAATATCTAATACAACTTTATAATATCAAAACTAGCAGTAATGTCAATAATGTTTTTTAAATTACTTAGATTTTAAAGTAAAAAATGAGTTTATAAAAACTCATTTTTTTGGTTCTATCTCTTGATTTCATGACCATTACGAAGATCAAAGGGCCGGCAAGAACCAAACCGCCGATAAGTGCGATTAAATAATAAATATCTAATACAACTTTATAATATCAATGAACAACACTTTTATAGAATTATTTTATAAATATTTAGTTTTAAGCTACTTTTTATTTTTATTAATTAGTTCTTCTAACTTATTAATTTGTGAATCAATTTCTACTTCTTTTTGATAAGCTTCTAAATCTAAATTCTGAATATCTTTATCAAGATCTTCTATAGTTTGATCAATTATATTTTTTGTTTTAGTTTCTAGTTCAAAAAGTGAGTTTTCAAGTTGAGTTTTTTGAGATTCTAATTCCAGCAATTCTTTTTTTACATTATCTAACTTTTTCATTAAATTAGATTGTATTTTATTAGCATCTTTTAAACGATCTTCTAAATTTTGAACATCATTTCTATTTGTTTCAAGCTCTTTTTTGACTCTAACTGCTTCAGAACTATTTTTTCTTATGGTATTATCAACTTCTTGTTTTTCTTTAGTTATTTTTTCAAATTCTTTTTCAGCATGTAATAGAGTTGTTTTTACTTGTCTAGCAGTTATCTTTTTAATTACTAAATCATCAATTAGCTTTTGTTTTCTTTTTTCTAATTGTTTTTCTAAACTCTCTAATTCTGTCTTTTCCTTTTTGACTTCACTTATTTCATTGACTAATTCTTGTAAAATTTGATATCTTGTCTTATTAAAATTGTAGTAAAACTCGTATGAAGAATTATTTGGATCATTAGCATCTTTTCTATCAGATTCTAGTGCTTTTTCTTTAGATTCAAGTTCTTTAAGTCTTTCTTTTTTTGGTTTTATTAAATTATCATGATTAGTTAGAGTTTCTCTAATAAGTTGATTAAAACGAGATTCTGAAGCGCTTAAACTCTTTCTTTCACTAATATATTGACGAAGATTTTTTATTCTAGTTTCTAAATCTTTAGCCCTGTTTGCTTCTTTATCGTATTGTTTTTCTTTTTCACTATATTGCTTAACTAATTCATAAGATTCTTTTAAAAGTTCGTTTATATCATCTATAGTTTCTTTTGATTTAGCCATTTCATCTTCAATATTTTCATCTATTAAATCATTTTCAAATTGACTGATTTTAATTTCTATTTCTTCTAGTTTTTTATTTGTAGATTTTTTAGTTTTTTCAAGGTTATTTTTAGCTTCAGTTATAGTTTTTGTAGCTTTATTTTTTAATTCTAGCTCTTTTTTATTATATTCAGCTTCTATTTTTAACTTTTGAGATTTAAGATCTTCAATTTTTAGTTTTAAAGTTTTAACATCATTTTTATCAACTTCTATAGGTTCATTTTCTTTTTTAATATTTGAGTTTTTTTGATCATTAGAGTTATTATTTGGATTTTCAAAATTATTATTATTTGGTTTTGTTAAGTCTTTTGTAGTTGAATCAGTTTTTTTAGTTGTCTTTATTATTTTATTATCAGAAACTTTACAAGCAATAACTAGAGTGGCTGTACTTGCACTAATCATTACTGATCCTAGTATTGTTAATAATTTTTTCATATATTCACACCTATTTGATAAATCTTATTTTTGCATTCAATATATTATACTAATCAAAGTGCTAAAAAATAAGACTTAAAAATAGAAGTTTTTATGGTTATGTAGTTAAAGATTAAAAAAAGCAAGAAAATATTCTTGCTTTTGTTTTGATTAATAGAATTTTTCAATTTCTTTAATGAATTCTTGGATTTGAGAAATTGCTTTTTCTAATTTAGTGATTTCATCATCTATTTTCTTTTCATCATCATAAACTTCTCAGTCTAAATCTTGAATATCTTGATCAAGATCCTCTATAGTTTGATCAATTGTTTCTTTTGTTTTAGCTTCTAGTTCAAAAAGTGATTTTTCAAGTTGAACTTTTTGAGATTCTAATTGAGTTATTTCTCTTTTTGCATCAGATAGTTTTTTAATTAAACCATCTTTTATTTTATTAGCATCTTGTAAACCTTTTTCTAGGTTTTCAATATCTCTTTTTGATGATTCAAGTTCTTTTTTGATTTCAACTATTTGAGGATTGACTTCTGTTAAGTGCTTGTCAAGCATTTGTTTTTCTTTTGTTATTGAATCTAATTCTGTCATCAATGATGGAAGTCTATCTTTTACTTGTTTAGCAGTTATTTTTTTAATTACTAAATCATTAATTAGTTTTTGTTTTTGTTCCTCTAATTGCTTTACTAATTTAGTTAGTTCTTCTTCTTCTTTTTTACTATTTTCTAGTTCAGTTGTTATTTTACTAAACACGTTATGTCTAAATGGATTTGTTTTGTCAAAATTATAGTAGAATTCGTATGATCAATTTTTTTCATCATTTACATCTTCTTTAATAGACTCTAACATTTTTTGTTTAGCTTTAATACCTTCAAGTTTTTTCTTATTAGGTTTTATTGTTTCTTCGTGTTTAGTATTAGTTTCTTGAATAAGTTTTTCAAAATTAGAAGAAGATTCAATTAAACCTTGTCTTTGACTAATGTAAGTTTCTAGATTATTTTTTCTAGTTTCTAATTTTTTAGCTGTTTCTACTTCTTTATCAATTTCTTTTTCTTTTTCACTATATTCTTTAGCTAAAGTACGAGAATCTTTTAAAAGCTCGTTTATATCTTCTATTGCTTCTTTTGATTTATTTATTTCATCTTCAATATTTTTATCTACTAAATCTTTTTCAAATTTATTAATTTTAATTTCTATTTCTTTTAATTTTTTATTTGTAGATTCTTTAGTTGTTTCAAGAGTATTTTTAGCTTCAGTTATAGTTTTTTCAGCTGTGCTTATTAGATCTTTTTCTTTTTTATTAGTTTCATTTTCAATTTTAGCTTTTGCTAAATTAAATTCATCTATTGCCTTTTTAAGTTTAGTAATTCCTTCTTTATGAATTCTTATATTGCGCTCTTTAGCTTTTTGTAATTCATTGTTAATAATTTCCTCTTGTTTTTTATTTTCAGCATCAATTTGTTCTTGAGTTAGATAAAAGTTAATATCAGCCCCAGTTGGACTGTAATTATAAACACGATTGTCTCATATACTTTGAATGTGTTTTTTAAATAAGTTTTTATTGTACTTTTCAACTTTTTCTAAATATATTTTTACTCATTCATCTAGAATTTTTTCGGCTCTTTTAACTGAATCTTTATCATAATGAATTTTAATATCTAATCCAGTTGGACTATCACTAAATATTTCATCAATTTTAGTTCTAATTAGATAATCAAAAAGTGCTTGGTTTTCTCTTTTGTTTTTATCTAAATATTCTTTAACCCATTCTTCTAATCTTTTTTCTTCTTTTTCTAGATCTTGTTTAGTTGGGTTTAGGTTGATATCTAGTCCTGAAATACTATCTCTATAAATTTGTATTTTTAAATCTTTAGAAAATTTATTTCATCAATCTTTGTGGTCTTTTACAAACTTATTAAAAGCTTGATCATTGATTTTGTTGTTGTCTTTTAAGATATTTTTAACAAGTTCTTCTAATCTTTTTTCTTCTTTTTCAATTTGTTCTTTAGTTGGATTTAAATTAATATCAGCTCCTGTAGGACTATCTCTAAAAATACTATTTCAAATAACAGTTGTAGGTTTTGGTTGCACCGGAGTTATAGGGTTTGTTTCATTTGGTTTAGTCTCGTCTTTTTCTTTTTCACCTGGTTTAGGTTTAGGAGTATCAGGTTGATCTGGTTTTTTTGGATCAACTGGAATAGTTGAGTTGTTTGAATCAGATTCACCTGGTTTAGTGTTTTCTGGTTTTTTATTTTCACCAGATCCACTTGGATTTGAAGAATCACCATTATTTGATGGATTTTTATCTGAATTTGTAGGTTGCTTAGTACTTGGGGTTTTACATGCAATAACTAAAGCTGCTCCACTTGTACTAATCATTATTGAACCTAATATTGTTAGTAATTTTTTCATATATTCACACCTATAATTTTTTAATGAATTATTAATACATACTCTTAGTATTTGTACTTATTAATTTTACTTTTACAAACTTTTAAAATATTGCTTTGCAAAAAAAAAAAAAAAAAGCAAAACCAGCCAGTATATATGCATACTTTTAATAGTTTTACTTTTTTATTTTTTACTAATTGTTTTTGAATTTCTTTAATTACTTCTTCTATTTTAGTGATTAATTTTTCTAGTTCATCAATTTTCTTATTTATAGAAGTTTCTTTTTGATATGCTAATTTATCTATTTTTAATATTTCTTTATCATGTTTTAATGTTGCATCAGAAATAGTTTTTGCTGTACTTATTTCTAGTTCACTAAGTGCTTTTTCAATTTCTTGTTTTTGAGCTAATAAATTAGTTAATTGTTTATTTTGCTCGGATAGTTTTTTAGATAATTCAGCTTCTTTTTTTACAACAAATTCAAGTGCTTGTTCAAATTTTTGAACTTCATCTTTATACATTTTAAGATCTTCATTGTTTTGGGCTGCTTGATCATTAATTTCTAATAAATGTTTGTTAGTTTTTTCTAGTTCAGCTTGCATTTCTTTGCTTTTTTCTTCAAGCATAGGAACTTCTTTTTTTGCTTTTTCAGCCTCATTCTTAGTCTTTTCTAATTGATCAAGTTTTTCTTTTTGTTCTTTTTCTAGTTCTTTTACTAATTTATTTATTCTAGTTTTTTCATGCCTATTACTTCACATAGCATCTTTTAACCTAGCTATGTATTGGTGGTTGAATCCATCAATTAATCGATCACTATAAACATATCATTCAGAAAAGTTTTTATCAGAAACTAGATCATCTAAGATTCTTTTTATTAGTTTATCGTCTTCATCCATTTCTTTAATAAAATCTTTTTCTTCTTTTATTTGATTATCATAGTCTTGTTTTGTAGTTTGTTTTTCGTTTTCTATAGTAGGAAGTGAATCAATTAATTCTTTTTTAATATTTAGATCTTTAAAGATTGCTTCTATTTTCTTTTGTAATTCACTAGCTTTAGCTACTTCTTTATTATGTTCATCAGCCTTTTTATTAGATTGATCAAATAATGATTTAGATTCTTCTAAAAGTTCTTTTAGATCTTCTAGAGTTTGTTTTGCTTTAATAGATTCACTTTTAATATTTGTTTTTAGCATTTCTGTTTTTAAATCATTAATTTTAGTTTCAGTTTCTTTTAGTTGTTTGTCTAGTGTTGATTTATATACTTTATAGTTTTCATTAGTTTCTAATACAAATTTATTAAAAACATCTTCTAGATCTTTTTGCTTTTTATTAAATTTATTTTCACTTACAAATCTATCGGATTTAAGATCTGTTATTTCTTCTTTTAAAATATAAATATTTTGCTTATGAATATTTAAATTGTATTCTTTAACTCTTTTGATTTCTTCTTTAACAAGATCATCTAATCTTTTGTTTTCTTTATCTATTGATTCAGAGCTTGGATTTAAGTTAATATCAGCTCCAGTAGCACTATCTCTAAAAATTCGATCATATTCTATTTTAATTAGATAATCAAAAAGTGCTTGATTTTCCCTTTTATTTTTATCTAGGTATTCCTTAACTCAATCTTCTAATCTCTTTTCTTCTTTTTCAATTTGTTCTTTAGTTGGATTTAGATTAATATCAGCTCCAGTAGCACTATCATGATAGACACTATATCAAGTAGTAGTTGGAATTACTGGTTTAGATTATGGAATAACTGGTTGATCTGGTTTTTTTGGAATAACTGGAGTAGTTGATCCGTTTGGTTTAGTTTCTGGGTTTTTGGGTTCATCTGGTTTTTTATCTTCGTTTGGAGTAATTGGTTCTTTTGGTTTAGTTTCATTTTCGTCTTTTTCACCTGGTTTAGGTTTAGGAGTATCTGGTTTATTTGGTTGTTTTGGGTTGATTGGGTTAGTTGGAGTAGTTGATTCACTTGGCTTAGTGTTTTCTGGTTCTTTATTTTCACCAGATCCACTTGGATTTGAAGAATCATCATTATTTGATGGATTTTTATCTGAATTTGTAGGTTGTTTAGCACTAGGAGTTTTACATGCAATAACTAAAGCTGCTCCACTTGTACTAATCATTATTGAACCTAATATTGTTAGTAATTTTTTCATATATTCACACCTATAATTTTTAATAAATTATTAATACATACTCTTAGTATTTGTATATTACAATTTTACTTTTACTAAAGTTATAAAATAATGCTTTGCAAAAAAAAAAAAAAAAAGCAAAAAAACTAGTAAATATCGTATCTTTTAGTTGTTAAGCTTTTATATTATGTTTTTTTAAATAAGTTTTTTATTAGTTTTTATATAGGTGATTTTTAAATATTATTAAGAATATTTCAAAATAAATGAAACTTTGAATTTACTATTTATTTAATTGTAGTAGAACTCTTTTTAGTTTAGAAGTTAAAAGATCTGATACTCATTTTCCTTCAAAAGTTAAATATTTTCTACTTTCTTTAGTTCTATGAATTATTTTGCGAATGTATTTGTTCAAAACTTCTTGATTCTTTTCTTTTTCTAACAATTCTTTAATTTGGTCATTTTGTTTTTTATTTTGTTTTAGTCATTCATCAAGATCAGGTTCATTTTTATTTGTATTTGGAATTAATCCTTCTAGATCATTAATAAAGTCATTAATAGCATCTTCAGTTTCTTCTCTATCAATTTGAGCATCAACTTCTTTTTTGATTTTGTTTATTTCATCAACTCATTTTTTAAACTCAGCTTTTCATGCATCATCTAATCTATTGATTTCTTCATTAAATTCTTTACTGAAATCTTCAGCTTCATCTTTTTCAACTAGTTTGTCAATTTCTTTTTTAACAGCACTTGGTTCAGCTCATTCTTTGTTTTCAGCATCTGTATTTGGAGTTAGATCTCTCAAATCACTGACAAATTTATCTGTAACTTTCTTTACAAATTCTTTATGTTTTCTAGAAGTTCATTCAGCTTGTTCTTTATCAGTATTTGGAGTTAAACCAGCTAAATCATCAAAGAATTTAGCAATTTCATCTTCGATTTCTTCTTTTTTAATTAACTCATCAATTTCTTTTTTAATTTCGCTTGGATATGCTTTTTCATCTAATTCTTTTTCTAAAGCATCACTAAATTTAGAAATTTCAATAAGTAGATCTTCTTCATTTTCTCTATCAATTTGAGCATCAACTTCTTTTTTGATTTTGTTTATTTCATCAACTCATTTTTTAAACTCAGCTTTTAATGCATCATCTAATCTATTGATTTCTTCATTAAATTCTTTACTGAAATCTTCAGCTTCATCTTTTTCAACTAGTTTGTCAATTTCTTTTTTAATTCTTGATTCTCAATGATTTATTTCATTTTTTAAAGCTTCATTTAATCTAGACATTTCACTATCAAAGTCTTCATCTTCTTCTTTATCTATTTGAGCATCAATTTCTTTTTTGATCTTATCTTCAGCTTTTTTATCACTTCAAGCTTTGTTTTCAGAATCAGTATTTGGAGTTAAGTCTCTTAAATTTCTAATAAAATCTTTTATAGCTTTATCGTGTTTTCTATTAGTTCATTCAGCTTGTTCTTTATCAGTATTTGGAGTTAAACCAGCTAAATCATCAAAGAATTTAGCAATTTCATCTTCGATTTCTTCTTTTTTAATTAACTCATCAATTTCTTTTTTAACAGCACTTGGTTCAGCTCATTCTTTGTTTTCAGCATCTGTATTTGGAGTTAGATCTTTTAAATCTTTAATAAACTTAGCTTCAGCATCCCTTTTATTAGATTCTTCTTTTTTGATCTTATCTTCAGCTTTTTTATCACTTCAAGCTTTGTTTTCAGAATCAGTATTTGGAGTTAAGTCTCTTAAATTTCTAATAAAATCTTTTATAGCTTGATCATGTTTTCTAGAAGCTCATTCAGCTTGTTCTTTATCAGTATTTGGAGTTAAATCTCTTAGAGCTTTAATAAACTTAGCTTCAGCATCTTTTTTATCATATTTTTTATTTTTAGAACTATAACTAAAAATATCAGCTCCAGTTATACTATCTCTGAAAATGTCTTGTCAAGTAGATTTAGATTTGTTTATAGTAAAGTTATTTGGATCAGTAGGTTTTATTATTTCTTCTTCTACTTTTTTAATTTCAGAAGAACTTGCATTAGTTTTATTATAAGAAACAATTACACTTGCACCTGATGAAATAATTGCTAAACTTCCTAATATTGTTAATAATTTTTTCATATATTCACACCTATATTTTTAATCTGTTTTTAGACACATTAATACTAATTTTAATGATTAAAATTTATGTGAAATATATTTTTGCAAAAAAAAAA
This sequence comes from Mycoplasma mycoides subsp. capri, assembly GCF_900489555.1. GTDB lineage: Bacteria > Bacillota_I > Bacilli_A > Mycoplasmatales > Mycoplasmataceae > Mycoplasma > Mycoplasma capri. Next base: position 116,171 of record NZ_LS483503.1, read on the forward strand.
AAAAAAACAAAATAGCTTAGTACATATCGCATATCTTGCTTTTAGAAATTATATTTTTTCATTAAATTTTAAGTCAAAATTGTATATACAATTAGTGTTAATTTTAGCTTAATTTTAATAGATAGTCTTACTAATAATTTAACCTATTAAATTTAATTTATCTTATTTTTGAAATTGAGATATAAATTCTTCTATTTTTTTAATTATGTTTTCTAGTTCTAATATTTGTTTATCTATTTTGTCTTCTTTTTCAAATGCTTGTTTATCTAATTCTTCAGTTTCTTTTTCAAAGGTTAATTCAGTTTTTAAAATAGAATCTTCTAGTGTTTTAGTTAACATATTAAGTAAATTTTCAATTTCTGATTTTTCTGATAATAATTTATTTAAATCAGCTTCATATTCTTTTAATGTTTTAGTTCAATAACTTTCTGATTTAGTTGCTTGTTCGATTTCTTCTTCTAAAAGACCAACGTTTTTCTTGTATTCAGTTAAATGTTTTTTATCCTTAGATACTTGATCATTAATTAAGTGTAGATGTTTATCTATTTCTTCTTTTTCGGTTTTCATCTTATTTAATGATGACTCTAATGATGATAAATCATTTTTTGCTTTTTCAGCTTGATTTTTATCTTTAGTTAATTTTTCAATAGTAGATTCTTTTAATTTATTTAGATCTGCTTCTATTTTTCTTATTTCATCTCTGGTTTCATTATTATTTTTAATAAATTCATCTAAAGAAGATATTATTTCATGTCTAAATGCATTTTCAAGTCTACCATTATAAATAAATGAATCAAATTCATCATATGAGTTTGTTAATTCTTCCTTACGTTTTTTTAGTTCTTTATCATCATCATCAAGTTCTTTAATTCAGTTTTGTTTTTCAGTAATTTCCTTATTATATTGGTCTTCAACTTTTTTAATATCTTCAGTGATTTTTTCAATAGATTCAGCTAATTTTTTATTTGTTTGAATTTCTGATTCAGTTTTTGTTATGTTAGTATCTAGTTCTTTTGCTTTAGTAACTTGATCAGTATATTCTTTTTCTTTAGTAGTATACTCATTAACTAATTCATTAGCTTCTTTTAATCAATCTTTTAAATCTTCTAATTCTTTTTTAGCTTGTTCTGATTTAGCTTTTAAATTTTGCTTTTGAAAAACTTCTTTTATTAGATAATTTAGTTTATGGTCATTTTCTTGTTTTTTCTTATCTAATATATTTTTATTTGTTTCAAAATCTTTTGTAGTTTTTCTAATATTAGCTTCTTTTAAATCTTCTAATTCTTTTTCTTTTTTATTAGATTCTTTTGCAATAACAAATCTATTAGATCTAAGATCAATAATTTCATTTTTTAAAACATCAATGTTTTGTTTATGAAATGATATATTGTATTCTTTATTTTTATCTAACTCTTTTTTAATAATTTCTTCTTGTTTTTTATTTTCAGCTTCAATTTGTTCTTTAGTAGGATTTAAATTAATATCAGCTCCTGTAGCACTATCTCTAAAAATGCTATTTCAACTAATAGTTGCAAGTTTTGGTTTTATTGGAGTAGTTTGATCATTATTTGATTTATCTGTTTTTGTTGTAGGTTTGCTACCAGATTCATTTGGTTTTTTTGGATCAACTGGAGTAGTTGATCTATTTGAATCAGATTCACTTGGCTTAGTATTTCCAGGTTTTTTGTCTTTATCTGATTCACTTGGATTTGAAGAATCACCATTATTTGATGGTTTTTCATTTGAATTTGTAGGTTGTTTAGCACTAGGGGTTTTATCACCACAAGCAATTACTGCAGCACTTGTTGTAGCAATTAACCCAACAGACCCTAATATTGTTAATAATTTTTTCATATATTTACACCTATTTTTGACATTCAATTAGCGCTTTTTGAGCACCAAAACATTTTATCAATCAAAATTTTTAAAAAAAGAAATTTGCAAAAAAAAAAAAAAAAGCAACAAGGTGTGATCGCACCATTTGCTTTTAAAAGTAATTTTCATAACAAGTATGATTATTTTAATTGTTTTTTCTTTTCTTCAAGTTTATTAATCATTTTTTGTAGTTTTTTAATTTTAGAATTTATTTCTTTTTCTTTTTTATTAGATTCATTATCTAATTCTAAAAGATCTTTTTTGTAATTTGATTCAACTTCTGAAATTACTCTATTTGTAGATTTTTCTAACTCGCTAATACTTTTTTGAATTTGAGATTTTTGCATTTCTAATTGAGATAATTGAGATTCAAATTCACTAACTTTTTTAGTTAATTCTTCTAGTTTTTGTTTAGAATCTTCAATCTCACCTTGAGTTCTTCTAACATCATTTTTATATAAACTAGCAAAGTCTTTTATCTTAGATATTTCATCATTATTTTCACGTAAATAAGTATCAATTTCTGTTTTTTTCTTATTCATTTGATCTAGTGATTGAGTCATTTGATCAACATTAGTTTTTGCTTTTTCAGCTTCTTGTTTTTCTTTATTTAGCTTTGTACTTATTTTGGTATTTGCTTCTTCTATTTCTTGAATATTTTTTTCTAGTTGTTCTTTAACTTCAGAACTTTCTTTAATTTCTTCAGTTAAATGATCAATAAATTCGTGATTAAATCCATAATCTTTTCTATTACTATAGAAGAATGAATCATAAAAATCAGTCTCTGAAACAAGATCTTTTTTATAACTTTCTAAAAGTTTAATTTCTTCACTAATTTCTTTAGCTAATGATTTTTGTTCTTCTGAATCTTTTTTATAAGTTTTTTCTTGTTGTGAAATTTTTTCTTTAATTTCATCTAAATGACTAGCAACTTCTTTATTCTTTTTAATCTCTTGTTCAGTTTGTTCGATTTTACTATTTAAACTGATAGCTTCTTGTACTTTTTCGTCATATACTTTTTCAATAGCTACATATTCATTTTCAAGTTCTTTAGCTAGTTCTAATCATTCTGTTAGTTCTTTTAGATTTTCTTCTTCTTTTTCTTTTTTATCTTTAGTGTCTTCTTGTTTAATTTGTTCTAATAGATCATTAATTTTTTTATCATATTCTTTTATTTGTTGATCTAGTCTAGCTTTACCTTCTTCAAATTGCTTTTTAGTACTCATAAGAGTAGTTTCAAATAAATTATTTAAACTATCTTCTTTTTTGCCAAACTCAGATTCGTTTTCTTCTTTTTCTAGTAATTGTTTTTCTATTTCCTTAGTTAATGTAGATAGATGATTTTCAATTTGGTCTTTAGTTGGAGATCAAGAGATATCATCTCCAGTTATTGAATCAGAATAAGTTTTAGTAAATCTATTTTTTAATACAGCTTTTATTAGATCTGTATATTCATCATTAAACAATTTATTAGTATCTCTACTTGCTAAATGTTCTAAAAAACGAGCATAGTTATCAGAATAATTTTTATCTAAAATATCTTTAACTTCTTTTTCTAGTTGTTCTTTTGTTAGATAAAAGTTAATATCAGCACCAGTTATTGAATCAGAATAAGTTTTAATAAATCTATTTTTTATAGCAGCTTTTACTAGGTTACTAAACTCATCACTAAATAATTCTTTAACAGTTTGACTTGCTTTAATTGCCATTAAATTAGCAAAATTATCTTTATAGTTTTTATCTAAAATTTCTTTAATTAGTTGTTCTTGTTTTTTATTTTCAGTATCAATTTGTTCTTCTGTTAGATAAAAGTTAATATCTAATCCAGTAGGACTATCTCTAAAGATTTCATCAATTTTAGTTTTGATTAAATAATCTAAAAGAGCTTGGTTTTCTTTTTTATTTTTTTCTAAGTATTCTTTTACTCATTTATCTAAGCGTTCATTTTCACGTTCAAGTTGTTCTTTAGTTGGGTTTAAGTTTATATCTAATCCTGAAACACTATCTCTATAAATTTGTATTTTTAAATCTTTAACAAATTTATTTCATCAATCTTTATGTTCTTTTATAAATTTGTTAAAAGCTTCATCATTAACTTTTTTATTATCTTTTAAGATATTTTTAACAAGTTCTTCTAGTCTTTTTTCTTCTTTTTCTAGATCTTGTTTAGTTGGATTTAAATTAATGTCAGCTCCAGTTGCACTATCTCTAAAAATACTATTTCAACTAATAGTTGCTGGTTTTGGTTTTACTGAATTAGGTTTTTCATTATCTTTTTTACTTGGTTTTGTAGGATTATTTTCAGGTTTATTAGAAGGATTAGTTGGTTCAACTGGTTTTTTTGGATCAGTTTGGTCTTTATCTTTTTCACTTGGTTTTGTAGGTTCATTTTGATTAGTATTTTCATTTGAATTTGTAGGTTGTTTAGTAGCAGGAGTTTTACATGCAACAACTAAAGTCGCTCCACTTGTACTAATCATTATTGGCCCTAATATTGTTAATAATTTTTTCATATATTCACACCTATTTTTGACATTCAATTAGCGCTTTTTAAGCACCAAAACATTTTACCAATCAAAATTTTTAAAAAGAGAAATTTGCAAAAAAAAAAAAAAAAGCAAAATCCCCCAAAGTACATCGTACTTTTTGGTGTTTTACTTTTGTTAAATTATAAATCTTTCTTCTTAAAATTTTAGTTTATTAATATAATAAATAATGCTTTTTAGAATCAAAAGGAAAAACTAACGACTTTTTAATTTTAAATTTTTAGATTTGTACTACTAACATTAATTAAATATTATAGGTGTAATGAATAAACTTTATTATTGTGTTTTTAAAATAGGCAAGTACAAATTTATAGTTTCTTTAAATACTATCTATAGTTTTGTCTTTAAAAAGAAGAGTTATTTATAATTTATCCTTATAGAAGTAATGCTATTAATTTGTTATTAATTTTGTTTTTTAAGATTTGCAAGAACATCTTCTAATCAGTGTGATCACATTTCAAATCTTCAGAAATCCTTACTATTTTTATGTTCTTTTATGTTATTTTTATAACTTTCTAAATTACTTTCAACAGTTACTATTACGCTGTTTATATCTTTTCCAGATTCCTTTAATTCTTCTACTTGTTTGTTGATATTGCTAATTAATTGAATCAATTTTTCCTTTTCAGAATTTCATTCACTTACTTCTTTTGTAGTATCTAAAGTTTTAAAGTAATCTTCAGTTGTTGAACTTGCACTATTTTTAAATTCTTCAGCTAATTTTGCTTCTCATTTTTCTAGTTCTTTTTTCTTAGCTTCAGCTTTTGCTTCAAGTTCTGCTATTTTCTCTAAAGTTTTAAAGTAATCTTCAGTTAAATCACTAGCTAGTTCTGCATTAATTTCAGCATCAATTAAATTATCAACTTTTTCTTTTTCTGCTTTTTCTTCTGCTTTAGTTCTATTTTCAGCTTCTTTTTCTTTTTCTTTAGCTTTTGCTTCTAATTCACTAATTTTTTCTAAAGTTTTAAAGTAATCTTCAGTTGTTGAACTTGCACTATTTTTAAATTCTTCAGCTAATTTTGCTTCTCATTTTTCTAGTTCTTTTTTCTTAGCTTCAGCTTTTGCTTCAAGTTCTGCTATTTTCTCTAAAGTTTTAAAGTAATCTTCAGTTAAATCACTAGCTAGTTCTGCATTAATTTCAGCATCAATTAAATTATCAACTTTTTCTTTTTCTGCTTTTTCTTCTGCTTTAGTTCTATTTTCAGCTTCTTTTTCTTTTTCTTTAGCTTTTGCTTCTAATTCACTAATTTTTTCTAAAGTTTTAAAGTAATCTTCAGTTGTTGAACTTGCACTATTTTTAAATTCTTCAGCTAATTTTGCTTCTCATTTTTCTAGTTCTTTTTTCTTAGCTTCAGCTTTTGCTTCAAGTTCTGCTATTTTCTCTAAAGTTTTAAAGTAATCTTCAGTTAAATCACTAGCTAGTTCTGCATTAATTTCAGCATCAATTAAATTATCAACTTTTTCTTTTTCTGCTTTTTCTTCTGCTTTAGTTCTATTTTCAGCTTCTTTTTCTTTTTCTTTAGCTTTTGCTTCTAATTCACTAATTTTTTCTAAAGTTTTAAAGTAATCTTCAGTTGTTGAACTTGCACTATTTTTAAATTCTTCAGCTAATTTTGCTTCTCATTTTTCTAGTTCTTTTTTCTTAGCTTCAGCTTTTGCTTCAAGTTCTGCTATTTTCTCTAAAGTTTTAAAGTAATCTTCAGTTAAATCACTAGCTAGTTCTGCATTAATTTCAGCATCAATTAAATTATCAACTTTTTCTTTTTCTGCTTTTTCTTCTGCTTTAGTTCTATTTTCAGCTTCTTTTTCTTTTTCTTTAGCTTTTGCTTCTAATTCACTAATTTTTTCTAAAGTTTTAAAGTAATCTTCAGTTGTTGAACTTGCACTATTTTTAAATTCTTCAGCTAATTTTGCTTCTCATTTTTCTAGTTCTTTTTTCTTAGCTTCAGCTTTTGCTTCAAGTTCTGCTATTTTCTCTAAAGTTTTAAAGTAATCTTCAGTGGCATTAGCTGAACTAGTTGTAAATTCTTTATAAAGTCTTTCTTTTTCAAGTTTGGTTTTCTTTGCTTGAATTTTGTCTCATCTATTTTTTGCTTCCTTAACTTCTTCTGCAAATTTATCATCAAAAAGATCTGAAACTAAATTAGACGAACTATTAACAAAAAATTTATAATGTTTATTATTTTGTAAAACAGTTTCATCAAGTTTATAAATAATATCATAACCGGTTAAACTGTCATTAAAGACGCTATTTCAACTACGTTTTGTTAATACTGTATTGTTTTTATCAGATGATTCTTTTGAATTTTTATCTGTTTTGTTTGTAGAATTTTTGTCTGTTTCTTCTTTAGCAGTTTCTTTTGGTTTGTTCTTAGGAGTTGTTTTATCAGGCTCTACTGATGGTTTAGAATTGGGGTTATTGCACGCAATTACTAAACTAGCACCAGTTGAGCTAATCGCTATTGTTCCTAAAATTGCTAATAATTTTTTCATATGTTCACACCTATATAATTCAAAAATAAATACTTGTATTTTAATATTTGTACGTTAAAATTATATATTTGCTAAATTTCTAAAATATCACTTTACAAAAAAAAAAAAAAAAAAAAGCAAACAAACCTAGTACACATCGTACTTTTTATATTGCTTGCTTGTGTTAATTTTGTTAAATTATTATGATTTTAATCTTAAATTTATAAATTATAGGTGTGATTTTATCTTATTAATATTTTTGATTTAATAATTTGATAGATTCTTTTAATTTAGCTATAGTTTTTTCTATTTCTTTAATTTTTTCATCTTCTTTTGATTCTAAACTATGAGCTTGTTTTTCTAATTTTAGTAATTCATCTTCATATTGTTGTTTAGATTCTAAAATGATTTTATTAGTTGAGTTTTCAAATTCTTTAATAGAATTTAAAATTTCTTCTTTTTGTTTTTCTAAACTTAATTGATCAGAAGTATATTGATCAATTTGCGCAATTATTTGTTTTTGAAGTTCACTATTTGAAGTTATTTCTTCTTCTAAAGTTCTTAGATTATTTGTATATAATTCTATATTTTTATTAGTTTTTACAACTTCAGAATTGATATCAGATAGCTGTTTGTCAATTTTGTTTTTTTCTGCATTAAGTGGTTCTAAAGATTTTGTTATTTCTGATATTTCAGCTTGTATTTTTGTATTTTGCTCTTTTAATTGCTTAATTTTTTCTATATTTTGTTGTTTTGTTATTTCTAGTTCTTTTTCTAGGTTTTTTATAATGTTAGGAACTTCTTTTTTTAGTTCTTTGTTTCCATAAATATAGTTTTTTAACCTAGCTATTTTATTGTGATTAAATCCAGTTCATAAAGTTCAATCACCATAATCATAGAATCATAAATCAGAATCATAAGTCTCTTTTTTTAGATCATCTATAATTTTTTCATACAATTTATTCTCATCATCTAATTGTTTTATAATAACTTTTTCTTCACTAAGTTCTTTATCTAATTCTTTTTCTATATCTAAAAGTTCTTTTTCTTTATTGTTATTATCTGTCACTAATTTATTTTTAGATTCAATTTGTTTATTAATTGAATCTATTTGATGTTCTAGATCTTTTGCTTGGTTTAAAACTTTATTATGTTCTACTTGTTTATCTTGATTTTCTTTAAGAAGTAATTTAGCTTCTTCTAATAATTCAGTAGAATCCTTAATTTCTTCTTTTATTTTTTCTTTTTGATCTTTAAGTTTAGGTAATTCTAGTGTTATTCTATCTAGTTTTGTTTCATTTTCAGTTTTTCTACTTTCTAGATTTTGTTTTCCGGTTTCATACTCTTTTTTAAGTGTTACAAGATTATTAGTTGCTAGTTCTTCTAGTTCTTTTTCTTTATTGTTGTATTCTTTTTCTATTCTAGTTCTTTCTAAAATGTGAGTATTTACTTCTTCATTTAATTTAGCTAACTTAGTTTCAAGATTATGTTTATATTCATTAACTAGATTATATTTATCATTAAATAGTTTTTCAGCTGCGTTTGCTGATTCTCTAGCATGAGTATCACCGTGATGCTTGTATCTTTGAACTGCTTGTTTTACTAAATCACTAAACTCATCACTAAATAATTCAATTGTTGCTTTTGCTGATTCTCTAGCATGAGTATCACCATGTTTTTTGTATCTTTCAACTGCCTCTTTTACCTTATTTGAAAACTCATCACTAAAGATTTCTTCAGTAATTTTTGCTGATTCTCTAGCATGAGTATCACCGTGATGCTTGTATCTTTGAACTGCTTGTTTTACTAAATCACTAAACTCATCACTAAATAATTCTTTAATAGTTTGACTTGCTTTAATTGCCATTAAATTAGCAAAATTATCTTTATAGTTTTTATCTAGTATTGCTTTAAGTTGATCTTCTTGTTTTTTGTTTTCAGCTTCAATTTGTTCTTTTGTTAGATAAAAGTTAATATCAGCTCCAGTAGGACTATCTCTAAAAATTCGATCATATTCTATTTTAATTAAATAATCAAAAAGTGCTTGGTTTTCTCTTTTATTTTTATCTAAATACTCTTTAACTCAATCTTCTAATCTTTTTTCTTCTTTTTCAATTTGTTCTTTAGTAGGATTTAAATTAATATCAGCTCCAGTAGCACTATCATTATAAACGCTGTATCAAGTAGTAGTTGGACTTACTGGTTTAGTTTCTGGTTTATTTGTTGGAATAGATGGTTGAAGTGGAGTTAAAGGTCTTGATTGGTTTGAATTAGAATCGTTTCTATTATTATCATTAGGTTTAGTTGAAGGAGTAGGATCAACTGGTTTTTTTGGCTCAATTGGAGTAGTTGATTCGTTTGGTTTAGTTTCATTATTAGGTTTAAATGGACTACCATATATAAAACTTGAATTATGAATTGTTCCAACTCATGAACTTGGATTACCACTTACAAAATGTCTATTAAAAATAGTAGTATCTTTATAAGTTTTTGGATCATAATTCTCAGTTGGTTTTGTTTGATTATTTTCAGGTTTACTAGAAGGATTAACTGGTTCAACTGGTTTTTTTGGATCAGTTTGGTCTTTATCTTTTTCACTTGGTCTTGTAGGTTCATTTTGATTAGTATTTTCATTTGAATTTGTAGGTTGTTTAGTAGCAGGAGTTTTACATGCAACAACTAAAGCCGCTCCGCTTGTACTAATCATTATTGACCCTAATATTGTTAGTAATTTTTTCATATATTCACACCTATATAATTAAAAAATAAATACTTTTATCTTAGTATTTGTATGTTAAAATTATATATTTGCTAATTTAACAAAAGACTCTTTGTAAAAAAAAAAAAAAAAAAGCAAACAAACCTAGTACACATCGTACTTTTAGTTTGTTAAGCTTTTTAATTAAAAATTTATTTTGTAATAATTTCTTTTGTTTTATCTATATTTTTACTAGTAGTTATTCTTTTATAAATAAATTTATTAGAATAATAAGTTAATATATAACCACCAATAAATACACTAAATATACCTATATTTACAAAAATATATTTAATAACACCTATATTGTATGGAGAAATAAATGAATAAGGTATTTTATTAATTCAGATTTTATCATCTAAACTAATTCCTGGTAATAATCTTAATAACAATCATAAAGAATAAAAACATAAAATAGTAAATGTTTGTAAACATCCTAATCATAATTGTTTTTTAGTTTTTTGATCATTTAAAGGAAATAAAATAAAATAAGTAATTCAAGTTATAGGAATAAAAACATGAATTGCTAAAGCTCTATATAAAGTTGGAAAATCTTTATCATCATTAATAATAGCTTGTCCCATTATAAATCCAGCTATATATAATAAAAAGATAAATATTGATCATGAAGTAAAACTATATTCTGTATATTTATATAAATAAACTTGTTTACTTGTTAGCATTCTTGAAATTTTAAAACTACAAAAGATCATTACAAATACTGCGTATCATTCACTTAAAAAAGTAATGTCTTGTAAAAAAATAACATCTGCTGATAATGTTTTTTTATTATATAACCCAACTGATTTAGTAATAAAATAAAGTACTAAACAAGAAATAGCAAAAAATAGTAATATTGATGAAATGATTAATTCTAATTTAAAACTTCTTTGTTGTCTAAATTGGTTAAATCGTTTTAGCATCACAACCTCCATATTTATCATTAATTTTATTATTAATTAAAACTATTATTAAATAAGTTAAAAAATATAAAATAAATGAACTAAAAGACAAGCTCATAAAGATTGCTCATCCTATATTTGATGGTTGTAATGAAGTGTATAAAAATGGTTTGTTTATTAAATTAACTTGAACATTTGGAACTGTTCTATAAGTAATTCAACTTATATAACTCAAACCAACAGCTAAAATTCTTCACATTCCAACTAGTTTACTTTTTTTAGAAATTATCATATTAGTTCTAAAAAAGATTAAATACAATAACATACTAGTTGGTAGTAAAAAATGAACATTAACAACTCTTAATAAAGCAGATCAATTATTAATATTTGCTGTTTTATTAATAATTGATATTCCTATAAAAATTAGTCCAGTTGAAATTAACATACTAATAATAAATAGTTGTAGTAAATAAGCTTGATAAAGCTGTTTTTTAATAAAGCTATGATATAAACAAATACCTGCATAAAATGTACTTATTCATAATCCTCAAATAGCAATTGAAGCTGAATCTAGAGCTAAAACTATATCTAAATTAGTTGGTTCATCAACATAAACTACATTAAATGCGTGAGTTATTCAATATATAAAATTAGTTAGTAAATTTAAAAAAAGAATTACTGAATAAAATATAGTATCACTTTTAATCGTTCTTTTTTGCATTTTTTTAACCTCTAATCATAACAATATACTATCAAATATCTTTTAAAATATAGAACAGAATTAATTTTATCTTATAAATAGTAAAAAAGTGTTATAAATTTATAACACCTTAAATTAGCCTATTTTAGTTTTACTGCTCTCATCTTCGTGAGGTTTTTTCTTTTTCTTTTTTCTAGTTTGTTTTTCTTGTTCTTTAATATCGTCCATTCTAGCAACAAGTTGTAATAAAACATCTTTTGCTATAACTAAATGTTTTAGTTTTTCAGGATCATTGATTTGTTCAACCATATTATTAAAGTTTTGATGAATTTGATCAATAGTGATTGATGCAATATCAATATCGTTTTGTAATTCTTTAATTAGTTGAGTAATTGCTTGTTGATCATTTTGTGGACTGATGATCATTTCAGCTCTTCTTTCTAATTCTAAAACTAAACCTAACATTACATCTCTTTGGATTCTTAAACGTCTTAGTTTTTGTTTGTCATCCTTAAATTCTTCTTCTAATTCATCAAAACGTTGATTGATCGCTTTATTGTTAATATCACTTGGTTGTAAGCCAGTTTCAAATAAAATTTCTTCAATATCTTTATCTGTAACTTCAATACGTTCTTCGCGTTGTTCTTCATCTTCAACAACTCTTAAAATAACATTTGCTAAGTTTTCAACTACTTCATTTGCTATATTAATTTTCATTTTATTAAATAAATCAGTTGCTTGTTCAACATAAATAGCTAATGGATTGTTTTGTGCATATTGTTGTAGATAAATTCCACTTTTTAATTTACCAGCAATATCTAAATGTTTAGTTCAATATTTATCAAATGAATCTAGAATTATTTTTCTTTCCATTCCAATAATTACATCATCTGGAATATCTGAAATTCTTGCTTTATATAATTGCATCATACCTTCAGCAATCTCAACAGCTAGATCCATTTTTTCTTTATTATTAAAATCATCAACTCTAAATTTATTTTTAGGAACTAGTGTTCCATCAATAGCATCTAAAAGTTCTTTTTTATTAATAGTTTTTTCACCATGAACTAAAGTTGAGTGTTTTTCAATTAATTCATAAGCTGCAGTAATTTGCATTTTTTCAATAACAACACTTAAATCATTTGCTTCTANAATATCATCTCTTTGAGCATAAATAATTTCACGTTGTTGAGCTAAAATATTATCATAATCTAAAACATTTTTACGTTGATCAAAATTCATTCCTTCAAGTTTTTTTTGAGCATTTGTAACCGCTCTTGTAAACATTTTAGATTTAATATAATCATCACCTAAAGCTTTAAANCGTTGTCTTGTTTTTGGTGCTGTAAATCTCATCATTAGATCATCATCCATAGAAATATAAAATCTTGATAATCCTGGATCACCTTGTCTTCCAGATCTACCTCTTAACTGATTATCAATTCTTCTAGCTTCATTTCTTTCAACACCAAATACACGTAATCCACCAAGTTCAGCTACACCTTTTGCAAGTTTAATATCAGTTCCTCTTCCAGCCATATTAGTAGCTAAAGTAATTGCTCCAATTTCTCCAGCCTTTGAAACAATTTCAGCTTCTCTATCATGATTTTTAGCATTAATAGTTTCAAATTTTAAATTAGCTTTCTTTAAATATCTTGCAATTTGTTCACTTGATTCAACACTAGTAGTTCCAATCAAAATTGGAGCACCTTTTTCATGAGCTTCTAAAACATCTTCAACTAGTTTTTTTAAAGCAGCGTTTTTTGTTCCAAATGTTAGATCTGGTTCATCTTTTCTAATTACTGGTTTATTAGTTGGAGTTTGAATAACTCTTGTATTATAAATTTTAATGAATTCTTCTTCTTCAGTTTTTGCAGTTCCAGTCATTCCAGCAATTTTTGAATATAATCTATAAAAGTTTTGATAAGTAATTGTTGCTAAAGTTACGGTTTCTTCTTCAATATCAACATTTTCTTTTGCTTGTAAAGCTTGCTGTAGTCCATCTGAATAACTTCTTCCATGCATTATACGACCAGTAAATTGATCAATTAATAAAATTTCATTATCTCTAACTGTATATTCAACACCTTCTTTAAATGCAAATTGAGCTTTTAAAGCGTTCATAATTAAGTGAAAAATCTCAGTATTTTCAATAGCAAATAAGTTTTTTAAAGAAAAGAATTCATTAGCTTTTTTCATCCCTTGTTCATTTAAATAAACTTGTTTTGATTCTAAATCAATATCTAAATCATCATGTTCTTTTAAAGTTAAAGCAAAATTATTAGCAGCTTTGTATAAATTAATTCTTGTTGATGTTCCTCCAGAAATAATTAAAGGAGTTCTTGCTTCATCTATTAAAACTGAATCAGCTTCATCAATAATACAATAGTTTAATTTTCTTTGTACTTTTAAACTATAATCACTAACCATATTATCTCTTAGATAATCAAATCCAAGCTCAGCATTAGTTGTATAAGTAATATCTTTATTATAAGCTTCTCTTTTTTCTGTTTTAGTTAATGATGATCCATTTAACCCAACACTAATTCCTAATAAATCAAAAACTTGACCATTAATTTCACTATCTCTTTTTGATAAATATTCATTAACTGTAACAATATGAACACCTTTACCAGATAATGCGTTTAAATAAGCAGGAAAAATTCCTGTTAAAGTTTTACCTTCACCAGTTCTCATTTCAGCAATATCACCAGAATTTAAAATAATTCCACCAATTAATTGCACTTTATAAGCATTTAAACCTAAAACTCTTCTAGCTGCTTCTCTAGCTACTGCATAAACTTCAATTAAAATATCATCTAATGATTTTCCATCTTCTAACATTTGTTTAAATTCTTGTGTTTTTAATATGAAATCTTCATCTTTTAATTGACNCATTTGTGGTTCTAAAGCAATGATTTTATCAGCAATTTTTCCAAATTTTTTTAACAGTCTTTTATCAGAAACCATTAGATCCTCCCAAGAAAATAAGATTGTACAATATAATAATTATATAGCAAATATGCATTAAACTAATGATATAGATTATAAAAATAAAGTATGAAAACTATTAAAAAAGAAATTTATAAAAATGAGTTTATTATTAAAAATTCTAAGTTTATAACAATTGCTACAAATATAAATTCTAAAGATGAATTAGAAGAATTTTTAAATAAATATTCTGATATAAATGCTACTCATAATTGTTATGCTTATATGATTTATGATCAAAAATTAATTGGTGGATATAATGATGATCATGAACCAAAAAACACAGCAGGTAAGCCTATTTTTAATGTCATTAGTAAAAATAATTTAGTTAATATTGTAATTTTAGTAATTAGATATTTTGGAGGAATTAAACTTGGAGCGAGTGTATTAACTAGAACTTATAGTAATGCTGCAAGTTTAATTATTAAAGATTTAGAAATTATTGAAATTAAAACTTATTATCAATATTTAATTAGTTTTGATATTAAAAATTTAAAACTAGTTAATCAATGAATTAATCAAAATAATATAGAAATTATTAGTAAAGATTTTAGTTTAAATGTAGTTTTTAAAATTAGATCAACTAGTAAAATAACTAGTTGTAATTTTTTTAAAATTATTGATTTTAAAACTATAAAAAATTAATGTTTGTAATAACAAGTTATTAAAAATTCTTACTAACTATAATGATATTATTAAAAAGTAAGGATTTTTTAAAAATGATTACTAATGAAACCAAACCAATTTTACTAATTGATGGTTATCATTTACTACATAAAGGATATTATGGTACTTTAAAAAGAACAATAGTTTCAAAAAATAAAGATGGTATTGTGATTAATGCAATTTATTCTTTTGTAGCAAATATATTAAAATTTGTTCAATCAGATCGATATCATAGTGTAATTGTTGCTTTTGATTTTGATGAAAATTGTTGAAGAAAAGAACTTTATTCAGAATATAAAGCAAAAAGAAAACCAACTCCCATTGATCTAGTTCCACAACTTCAAATAGCTAGAGATTTTTTAACTAGTGCAAATATTTCTTGATATGAAAAATATAATTATGAAGGTGATGATGTTATTGGATCAATTTGTAGAATTGCAAACAAATTAGGATATGATGTATGTATTCTTACAAATGATAAAGATATTTACCAATTAGTAAATAATAAAACTTCTATTATTACAAATATAAGTAAAAAAGAAAAAACTAAAATTATAAAACCACAACAAGTATATGAACACTTTTTATGTCAACCAAATCAAGTAGCTGATATTAAAGCTATTTTAGGAGATCAATCAGATAATATTAAAGGTGTTAAATATATAAAAAGAAAACAGGCTGAAAATTTAATTAATAAATATGAAAATGTTGAAAATATTTTAGCTCATATTAATGAATTAAATGAACCTTTAAAAACTATTATTTCTGAAAATAAACAACTAATTATTGATAATAAAAAGATTACTAAAATATTAACTAATGTTAAATTAGGAAGAATAAATTTTAAACCAACTAAAATTACTTATTATGGATTAATTAGATTTTTAAAAGAACAAGAAATGTATGCTTTTATAAAACCTATTAGAAGGTATTTAGATAGAACTAATAAAAATTTAAAAAAATAGTGAGTCTACAGCTCACTATTTTTAGTTATTTTAAACTTTAGTTTTATAAAAATTAATAATAGACTATAACAAACCAACTTAATTTAATATAATCAAAGTGTCAAAATATTGATTAAAATTGACACTAATTGTTTTTAACAATTACATCATTATATTAGTATGTTTTATATTACACATATAAGCAGAAAGAGAGTTATTATAAGATGCGTTTAACTAGTAGAAGATATATAGGTAGCAAGGCTAAATTGCTAGATTGAATTTTTTCAAACATAGATAATAATGTTAAAGGAAACAGTTTTTTTGATATTTTTGCTGGAACTGGATGTGTTATTGAAAAAGCATTAACTAGTTATGACAGTGTAATAATAAATGATATTTTAAGTTCTAATAAAGTAGTTTATGATGCTTTCTGAGGAGATATTGTAATTAATATAGATATTATTAATAAATATAAGTTAATGTTTAACTCTTTAGATAGCATTATAGATCATAATTATTTTTCTATAAATTATGGTGATAAATATTTTGGTGTTAATGATTCAAAAAAAATAGGATATATTAGAGAATTAATTGAAAATGATTTTAAGAAGAATTACATTAACAGAAGGGAAAAGAATATATTATTAGCTTCTCTAATATATTCAATTGATAAAATTGCAAATACAGTGGGACATTATGAAGCTTATAGAAAAGTCGAAATAATAGACAATCGTTTTAAGTTTGACTTAATAGATATACCAAATAAGAATATTAATAAGAAAGTCGAAATATATAAAGAAGACGCTAATCGATTAGCAAGAAAAATTTATAGTGATATTGTTTTTGTTGATCCTCCGTATAATTCTAGACAATATTCGAGATTTTATCATGTTATCGAAAATCTTGTCGAATGAGAAAAACCAGAATTATTTGGAATAGCTCTAAAACCTGCGCCACAAAAAATGAGTGAATATTGTAGAAATAATGCACCAGCTGTATTTGATGATTTAATAACCAACTTAAACTGTAAATATATTGTAGTAACATATAATAATACTTATAATTCAAAAAGTTCATCTTCAAAAAACAAAATTAAATTAGAAGAAATACTAAATTCTCTTAACAAAAGGGGCAAAACACAAATATTTTCTTCAGATCATAGATTTTTTAATGCGGGAAAGACTAGTTTACCTAATCATAAAGAATATTTATTTATTACTGAGGTTACTTGTGAAAAATAATATAAGATCACCTTTCTTTTATGTCGGAGATAAATATAAAATTATGCCTCAGATCGTGAAGTTTTTTCCTGAAAAAATAAATAACTATTATGAACCTTTTTTAGGCGGGGGAAGCTCTGCTATGTATACAAAGGCAAATAAATACTTCTTAAATGATATTAATAAAAGTATAATTGATTTGCATAAATACCTTTCTTCTTATTCTAAAAATAAAAACTTATTATTAAATAATTTATTTAAATTAATTAAAAAATATAGATTAAGTTGTTCATATCTATCTATCACAGTACCTGATGAGTTGAAAAAAAAATATGTAAAAACTTATTATTCTAAATTTAATAAAGAAAGTTATATTGAACTAAGAAATGATTATAATAAAAAAAATGATAGCCTGAAATTATATTTATTGTTAATATATGGCTTTAATCATATGATTAGATTTAATCAACAAGGAAAATTTAATCTTCCTGTTGGAAATGTTGATTTTAATAAAAATGTATATCAAGCATTAATGACATATCTTGAATTTGCTGATGACAATAAGATAGAGTTTTCAAATAATGACTATATTGACTTCATAAAAGAAATAGATTTTAAAGAGGGAGATTTTATTTATTTAGATCCTCCATATTTAATTTCAAATAGTGAATATAATAGGAATTGAACTATTATAGATGAACAGAATCTTTATGATTTAATAGATAATTTAGATAGGAAAAAAGTATATTTTGGTTTATCAAATATGCTTACACATAAAGGTAGAAAGAACCATCTTTTGGAAAAAAGAATGAAAAAATATTACATTCATGAAATTAAAAGTAACTATATAAGTAGATTTGATAACAAGATAAAAAAAGATTCTAAGGAGGTTTATATAACTAACTATGAGAAAAGTAGAAGAACATAAGCCAATATCATTCTCAACTACTATGAGAAATCCTGAAAGAATGTCACAATTTATTGCTTGTATGAAAGATTTTGAAGGGCATATATTAACAGATGAATTAATCATGCAAATAGTGAGAAAAGTAATTAAAAATAAATTATATAAACCTAATTATATAAAGGAAAATTGTGCTATTAATAATATTTATAACGATGAAAGTTCAACTTTTTCTAATGTTCAATTGGATGATATAGTAAATAATAGCCCACAAAATCATAAAGAAGCAGGATTTGCAAAAGGTTGGTCTAGTAGATTTGATACTTGGTATAAACTGTGTAAAGAATTTGGCTTCATATATTATGATATGGATAAAAAAATTGAAATATCATCAAGTGGTCATATGTTATGTGATGCATATTTATTAAATTCAAAATATGACGACTTGAATAATTCAGGTAAAAAGATACAAAAAATATTTCTCAATGCATTGATGAAGTACCAAACAAATAATCCATTTAGAAGAAATTTAAATCAAAATGCGCCAATACCTTTATTACTAAACGTATTAAATTTATTAGCTTTAAATTCATATTCTACTGGATTACATAGAAGAGAGATACCTTTTTTAATGTGTTGAGAAAATAATGATTATGAACGATTATATGAATTTATCATTAATTTTAGAAATAAATATGGATTTAAAGCAAGTGATGAAATTATTTATGAAGAATGTTTAAAATTATTAAAAAGCTCCAATAAGAAGCGATTCAAAATGAGTCAAATAATTAAAGAAGGTGTTGATGATTTTATTAGAAAACTAAGGATAACTGGAATATTTTCTTTACGCGGTTTAGGAAGATTTGTTGACATAAACAAATTAGAATCAGAGTCAGTTGATTATATAATTAAAAACTATACAAAATACAATATTTTTAGTAATAAATATGATTTTTATAAATATATGTCTGAAATAGATACTAAGATTTTAGAATTTCAAGAAATAGCAGCTAATCACGAAATAAANAATATTAGAATAAAAACTTTAAGAAAAATTTCTCAAAAGTACTCTGTTGAACAAATACATAAGGAACTAAGAAATTTACAGTTAAACAAAAACTCAGAAGATGAATATTTTAAACTAATTGATTCTCCCACAAGACTTGAGTTTTTAACAAGTATAGCAATAATACAAAAATTTCCACAGTATGAGATTCACCCTAACTACTCAATTGATGATGAAGGAAACCCTACTTTTACTGCAAAAGGCGGTGTTGCTGATATAGAAATTTATGATACTAATTTAAATTCTATTGTTGAAGTAACATTGATGAAAAGTAGACAACAAGCAGCTAATGAAATACCCGCTATAACTAGGCATTTAAAAAAACAGCGTGATGATTATGGAAACAATAATGTTTTTTCTTTATTTATTGCGCCTAATATACATGAAGATACTGTTTATATGTGTGAATTTACTAGGTATAAAGAAAAATTGGGTATTTATCCATATACTATTGTAGATTTTGTTCAAAAAATCCAAACAACCAATAGTCTCCTTGAATTAGAGTATAACTTGAACTAGAGTATAAAATTTAATTTTTTATAGTTGTATTAAATTGCATTATTCTTTAAATTATTTGGTATAGTGGTATCACGAATCCCATATTCTGGACTAAAATCCAGGAAATGGGGGTTTTTATATATCCAAATTAAACTTTGAAAAAATTAAACTATTCTCACTTTATGAGCGACATCAGTCTAATTATTAATAAATTTTTTATGTTATAGAGTTTAAATCTTTAGTTGTTGTAATTTTATATTAGTAAATCTAGTAATAATACAAATTTCTAAAAACTAAAGAAAAAACACTGGAATTCCATATATTTTTTTCTAAATTACTAAAAAACAATCTTTTTACGAAAAAAAACACTGGAATTCCATATAAATTTTTCGTATCCATAAATTTCAATACCTTTGTATATGTTAGAATTTAGATAACAAGTTAGTAATAAAGGATCAATATGGTTATTAAAAGAGATCAATATTTAGATAAGCTAATTTCAAAAAAGCATAATGGTAGAGTAAAAATCATTACTGGTATTAGAAGATGTGGAAAATCATACTTATTGTTTAATTTATTTAAAGATTATTTATTAGATAATGGTGTTGATCAGAGCCAAATTATAACAATGAATTTAGATGATCCATTAAATGTAAAATATNATAACCCACTAGAACTATATAATTACTTTTTAAATAAAACTACTAATAAAGAGATTCAATATTATGTATTTATAGATGAAATTCAAAACTGTCAGGCAATTAAGAATCCTTATTTTAAAGAAGATAGTAAACTAATTGATTTTACAGGTGTATTAATTGGGTTAATGTTACATGAAAATATTGACATTTATGTAACTGGTAGTAATTCAAAAATGTTATCAAGTGAAATTGTTACTGAATTTAGAGATAGAGGAGATGAAATTAAAGTTTATCCACTTACTTTTAAAGAAATTTATGAAAGTAAACAAGTTAAAAACTTTGATTTAAAAACTTATTTTATTTATGGCGGGATGCCCTTTGTTTATAAAATTGATTCAAGTAATGAAAGAGCAATATATTTAAAAAACTTATTTAAAACTACTTATATTAGAGATATTTTAGAAAGATATAATGTTAATAATGATCAATTAATATTAGAAACGTTATTAAATTTTATTTCATCTAATATAGGTTCTTTAACAAATCCTTTAAAATTAGCAAATAGATTTTTATCAGAACAAAAAACAAAAATTAGTTCTAATACTATTTCAAAATACATTAGATATTTTGAAGAATCATTTATTATAAGTAAAGCAAAAAGATATGATGTTAAAGGTGCTAAGTATTTTACTACGCCTTTAAAATACTACTTTACTGATATTGGTTTAAGAAATGCGTGATTAAATTTTAGTGAGTTAGATCGTAGTCATATATTAGAAAATATTGTTTATAATGAATTAAAAATTAGAGGTTTTAATGTTGATGTAGGTTATCTTTTATATGATCAAAAATCTAGTGACTCAAGAAATATTCATAATTTAGAAATAGATTTTATAGCTAATCTAATTGATCTTAAATACTATATTCAAGTAGCTTTAAACATTGATGAAGCTGATAAAAAAGAACAAGAAATCAGACCTTTATTAAAAGTAAATGACAATTATAAAAAGGTTGTCATAGTTTATGATGATATTTTTGAACACTATGATAATAATGGTATTTTATATATTGGATTAAAAAAATTCTTACTAGATCCTGAAGCATTGAATTCATAGAACTACATTTGGTAGTTCTTTTTAATATAAAAAACGGTATTTATGGTTTAAAATAGATATATTTTTTAATGTTTAGAATTATTGTTTGAGTTATATATCAATGATTTAGTGCAAAAAGAGTCGGAAATCCGACTAAATTCTCTCTAAACTTGTAAAACAATCATTTTACGAAAAAAAACACTGGAATTCCATATAAATTTTTCGTATAAAAGTTTGGCATTGTGTATTTTATAAATTGATCTAAAATATTTTATTAGATTTAGAAGCATTGAATTTAAAGAACTACATTCAGTAGTTCTTTTAATGTAAAAATAATATATATTCTTACTACTTTCCAAAAGACTTTTTAAAATTAAGGGCAAAATTACCCTTTTTGTTAAATTTTAACCCGGAAAGTGTAATAAATTTTGTAAAAAAACAGCCTGATTTTTAAAGTACCAATTATAAAACTATTATTTTATAGTTCTAATTTTTTTTAAAAAACCTTGTTTTTTATCACTTTCTGACAAACTTTTTAAAATTAAGGGCAAAATTACCCCTTTTGTTAAAAAGTTAAACAAATTATTTATTAATAATTAATTTAGATAAAAATATAGTTCCAAATAAGTACAATAATATAAGTGTAATACTTGTTATTTTATATTATTAGTGGAGTTATTATGAGTTATTATTACAGACATAATTTTAGTTTTAGTTATCACGGCTTGCAAAGAGCTAAAGAAAGGCTTAAACTAAAAGATAAAAAAGATTATGAAGTTAAAGAAATCTGTTTAGAACATATTAGAAATTCAACTAAAAGTTTTATGTCAGGTAATGAAATTTATATTTCAGCTTCTAATACTAATATCTTTTTTGTAGTTAATAAAACAAATAACTTAATCATAACAGTAACTGAAATTTCAGCTGAAAAACAACTTAGAATGCATGGTATATAAAATGATAATTGGTATTTATGGCAAAATTGGATCTGGTAAAACTTATATTTCAAATAAATTTATAAACTTTCATCCTGAATTTAAAATCATTAATGCAGATAATGTAAGTAAAAAACTATTAGAAGATTCAAAAATTAAATCTAAATTATTTGAAATTGACAATAACATTATTAAAAATGATATTGTAGATAAAAAATATTTAAGAAAAAAACTTTTCACAAATAAAAAACTAAAACAACAAGTAGATAGTTTATTATGACCACTAATCAGTAAACAAATCCAAAAAGAAATCAAAAACAATCCAAATACTAATTACATTATTGAAGCTGCTTTATTATTTGAATTAAACTTAACTAATTTAGATCTAATTGTTAAAGTTAAATCTAGTTTATTAAAATCTATTT
The DNA here is from genome assembly GCF_900489555.1 of Mycoplasma mycoides subsp. capri. Taxonomy (GTDB): domain Bacteria; phylum Bacillota_I; class Bacilli_A; order Mycoplasmatales; family Mycoplasmataceae; genus Mycoplasma; species Mycoplasma capri. The sequence continues at coordinate 138,808 of NZ_LS483503.1, forward strand.
TTAGAGTTTTAAAAAGAGACAAAACTAATATAAGAGATATTTTAAGAATTAGAAGAAATCAAAATAAATCAATTAAAAGAAAAAAACCTGATTTAGTTATTAGTAATTTTTATCAACTAGAGTTTTATATACAAAAAAATAGGTTATTGATCTAACCTATTTTTTTAATTCTTTTCAAGCTATATTTACTAGTTGATTAATTTGATCTTCTTTTCAAATTTTATAATTATTTTCTTTTTTAATAACATAAGCTAAATATTCAATATTTTGTTTTTTATTTCCTAGAATCGGAGAATAATCTAAATTAATAACATCAAAACTATTGTTATTTGCATAACTAATTACTTTTAAGATTGCTTGCTTATGATCTAGTTTAGAATTAATTCTTCCATTTTTAATGTTTTTAGGTTGTAATTCAAATTGAGGTTTTATTAAAAACACCCCACTTGTATTAAACTCAAGAATATCTTTTAAAGGTAAAAAAATCTTTTCTAAAGAAATAAAACTTACATCACAACAAACAAAATCAATACTTTTTAAAAAATCCTGTTTTTTAGCATTTCTAAAATTATACTGACTCATGTTAATAACTTTTAAATTATTTAAAAGTGATGAGTGTAATTGATCTGTTCCAACATCAACAGCATAAACTAAACTAGCATTATTATCTAAACAACACTGTGTAAATCCACCAGTTGAAGCTCCAATGTCTAAACAAATTTTATTAGTTAGATCAATATTTCATTTATTTATAGCTTTTTTAAGTTTTTCATAAGCTCTTGAAACATATTCTAATTTAGTTGATCTGATTTCAATAAGATCATTACTATCAACTAAAAAACTTGGTTTTATAATAGCTATATTATTAACATAAACTTCTTTATTAAGAATATGTTCTTTTGCTTTATTTCTTGATTGTGTTAAGTTGTTTTTATAGATATATTCATCTAATCTTAGTTTCATTAGTCTTTAAATTCTTCTAACTCATCATCTTGCATTACTTTATAAATTTGACCTTTATATTGAGTTAGTTTTTCTTTTGCTAATTTAATTTTTTCAATGTTTTGTTCAAAAATTTCCATAGCTTGTTCAACTGAAATTTCATTACTTGATAGCTTTTTAGTATCTTCTTTGATTTCAGAAATTAGTTCATCATAACTTTTACTTTTATTGCTCATTTATCTTCACCTCTTTTATAGTGACTGTTAGTTTACTATCAGTTAGAATAACTTTTAAATCTTCATTTAGTTTAACTTGTTTATATGATCTTATTTTTTGATGATTTAAATTAGTAACTATGCTATATCCATTTTGTAAAGGTTTTAAAGGATCTAATGAATTAAGTTTATTTTCAAGTGTATTAAAACTTAACTCTTCATATTTTAGTATTTGATTAATATGTCCTTTAAAACTTGATATTGTGTAATTAAATTCACTTATCTGTTTTTTTAAATAGTTAAGTATTTTTTGTTCATCTGCAATTAAGTAATTTTTAAGTGTTTTATTTTGTGAATTTATAATATGTAAAGTTGAATTATTTATAGATTGCTTATAATTTTCTAGCTTATCAATTACTAGATTTATTTTATTTTTTGTTCATTTAGTATTATCTATACTTAATTGTTTTAATTGTAAATATTTAAAAGAAAAATTATTTTTTATATATTTGGTTTGCTCTTTTTTATAGTTATTTAATTTTTCATCAAAGAAATCTAATTTATTTAATATTAATGTTTTATAGTTTTGATAATAATGTTTTAACTGATTTTTAATTTCAATAATACTTTTACTTACAAGTTCTCCGGCTGCAGTTGGTGTTGCTGCTCTAATATCAGCTACATAATCTGATAAAACTCAATCAGGTTCATGACCAACAGCACTAATTATAGGAATTTGACTATTTTTTATTGCTTGTAAAACTTCTAATTCATTAAAAGCTCAAAGATCTTCATAACTTCCTCCACCTCTTCCAACAATCAAAACATCTAATTGAACTTTAAAATCATTAGCTTGTTTTATTTTGTTTGCAATATCTTTTTCAGCTTTATCTCCTTGAACTTGAGCAGGAAATAAAAAAATATTAATTAAAGGTAGTCTTCTATGAATAGTTCTAATTAAATCATAAATTGCAGCTCCTGAATCAGCTGTAATAATTCCTACATTTTTAACAAATTCAGGAATTGGTTTTTTTAAATTTGGATCAAATCAACCTTTTTGTTCTAATTCTTTGTATCTTTGTTCAAAAATTTTTTGTAAATCACCAATACCATGAATTTTGATATCTCTTACTTCAAAACTAACTCTTCCTGTTGGAATATAATAAGTTAATCTTCCATAACAAATTATTTGCATACCATCTTCTAAGTTTAAAGATTGTATTTTATATGCATTAGTTTTTCACATCATGCAATTAATAGCAGCATCTTGTTCTTTAATAGAAAAATAAATATGACCAGATTTATTAAAAGTTAAATTAGACAATTCACCTTGTACATAGATATCTTTAAATTCTTGTTTGTTTTCAATTAGAGTCTTTAAGGCTTCGTTTAATTCTTGAACTGTTAAAATTTTTTCCATATTATTTAACCAATTTATCTAGTACTGCATTAACAAATTTGTAATCAAAGTCAGGTTCAATTTCTTTTACATATTTAACCATTTCATTAATAGTAACTGGTTTTGGAGTATTTGTATATAAAATTTCATATGTTCCAACTATTAAAATCGCTCTAATAACAGCAGGAATTCTATCTCATTTTCAGCTTGAAGAAACATTTATATTTATATGATTAATAAGATCGGTTTGTTTTTTAGCAATTTGTTCAATTTCAAAAAGGACATCTTTATTATTAATATTTTGAACATCATCTAAAATATCTTGATGAATATAATCTATACTAGCATTTAATAATTGATATTTATAAAAGGTTTGGATCAGTAGTTTTCTTTTTTTAGAAAAACTTATTTTAGTTTCCATATTTTCTCCTTTTATCTAGTAGTAGTTGAACTTGGTTCAGTTGTAGTTGTTGTTGAACTATTTGATGAAGAAGTAGAAGAATTAGTTGAAGATTTTATTATTTTTGTAGTTATTTTTTTATTATCATTTGAATTATTTTCATCAAATTGGAAATCTTTAAAAATATCAATGAAATTAATTTTATTAAATTCACTTGTAAATGCAGTTTCTAATTTTTTGTATAGTTCATCTTTTTTGTTTTTAACTATGTAATCATAAATTTGATTACTTCTAGTTTTATATGAAAAAGTAGGATTTGTTGTAATAATTCCAGATTCAGAATTAAAGTATTTTACAGTATTAGCTAAATAAATAGATAATTGCTTAATTAAAAGATTAAATACTTCAGTATTTTTTATATCTTCTTTATTAGTAGAATTGTTGTTTTTAGTATTTTGTAAAACAACTTTTATTTTTGTAATTTCAGGTCTTAAAACCTCAATAATACTTTTTTGATTTGCTAATTTTAGGTTTTCAGGTTTTTCTAAAAGATCTAAATAAAGGCTTCCATTATCAATAACTTTATTCCCATTATTAATTTCAGGTAGTAATTCAACTTCTAATTTCTCAGTTTCTTTAGTATTATCTTTAAATACCAAAAAGACTGTTTTTAAGTTTTTTTCTAATTTTTCAACATTATCTTTTGTTATTTGTTCATAACCTAAAACATTTACTGCAGTAGGCTCAACTTTTTTATAAAAAGTCATTGAAGTATTTTGTAAACTATCTCAAGCTTGTTTTTTATTTTTAGTAAAGTTATTAGCAGCTAATGCTTTTAATCTTTCAGAAGCATATTTTGCATCATTATTGTTTGGTTGTGTTCCTGTTGNTGTAGTACTAGTAGAAGTCATTACAGCTGTTGAACTTGCTGTGCTTGAGTTAGTTGTATTATTACTATTTACTATTTCTTTTAATTCATTTCTGCTTATAAATGCCTGATTATTTTTAAATGCTCCAGTATTTTTAATTGATGTTATATCATCAAATTTACTAATAACTTGAACTTTTGATGAACAGCTTATAGCAAATAAACTAGGTGTTATTAGTAATGAAAAACCTGTTATTATTGATAATAATTTCTTCATATAATTCCTTTCTATTAAATTAGAACTATAACCTATTTGTAAATGTTTTATTTAATAAATCTTCAATTTCTATTTTATAAGGAGGTTTTTTATCTATATAAGGTGTTTCTAATATTTTTGAAATATTAGAAAAATCTTTATCAAAAACTACATTAACTAATGTATCAAAACCAACATAACCATAACCAATATTTGCATGACGATCTTTATGTGAACTAATCATATTTTTTGAATCATTTAAATGAATACATAAAACTTTATTTAAATCAAAATTTTGTTTCATTTGTTCTTTAAATTCATCTCATTTACTTAAATCATAACCAGCATCATGCAAATGACAAGTATCTAAACAAACTCCAACCTTATCTTTATTTTTAACATTATCTAAAATGTATTTAAAATCTTCTAATTTAGAACAAACTTCAGTACCTTTACCACTCATAGTTTCTAAAGCAATTTTTACATTAACTTGATAATTACTTACTATATCTAAAGCTTTAATGATTTGATTTAATGAATCTTTGTAATTTCCAGTAGTATGAGAACCAGGGTGTAATACTAAAGTTGGAATTTTAATTTCTTCACATCTTTTGATTTCTTGAATTAAGAAATCTACAGCAAATTTTCACTTGTTTTGATCAACACTATTTGCAATATTAATAATATAAGGAGCATGTACTACTAGATCTTTTGCATCAATTTTATAACTATTCATTAATTCATGCATTTGATTAATATATAAATGATTAGTATTAGTTCTTAGTGTACTTTGTGGAGGACCTGTAAAGATCATAAAAGTATTTGCTTTATAACTAATAGCTTCATTAACACTTCCGACTAAATAATTATTTTGTTTATTCATACTAACATGACAACCTAGTAGAACTTTATTCATTATATTTCTCCAATCTTTTTAAACATTCTTTTTTATCATTATTTAATAATGTTTTTAATTGATCTAAACTATTTATTTTTTGATTATCTCTTATATAATCTAGCAATTCAAAAGTAATTTTACTATTGTAAATATCATTACTAAAATTAAAGATATAAGTTTCAAAAACTTTTAAATTATTTCTATTTATTCAATGATCTCCCATACCAAATTGTATATTTTTATCACCTATTATTACTTTTACTAAATAAACACCATTTTTAATTACTAAACTGTCATTAGTTAAAATATTTGCTGTTGGAAAACCAATAGTTCTTCCTAAATGATTACAATGAGTTACTATTCCACTAAAGGTATAATTAAATCCAGCTATTTTATAAAAAGTATTTATATCAGCATTAATTAAAGCTTTTTTTATATTATTAATATCTAATAAATCATCTTCTGTTATAGTATTAGGAAAAAAATTTAAAAAGTGATCATAATTTTTAAAACTTTTTGTAATATGTATTTTAGAAATTTGATATTTTTTAACTAATTGATCAATATTTTCATTTTTTAAATCAATAAATTTATAATTTTGATTTTTAAATATTTCTAATTGGTAATCTGAACAAATATAATCAAAATCATCTTTATTTAAACTATATCCAAAAATAATTAATTGATTTTTATTAAATTTATTTAAAAGTTTAGTAGTTATATACTTAAAATCACAAAATAAAGCAATAATTTGATTATTCATTTTTAAGCTCCTATTTATAATTTTAAAGCATAAAATAAAAAAGACTNAAAAGTCTTTTTTTGTGTTATCAAAAATGGTGCCTGATGTGGGAATCGAACCCACAACCCACTGATTAAGAGTCAGTTGCTCTGCCAGTTGCGCTAATCAGACATATAACTAAATTATATAATACATTTTAATAAATATAATTTAATTAATTTAATTGATAATCTTTTATTTATTTAATTTTTTAGTCTTTAATTTTCTAATTATTATAAAGTTAATTAATCCTAATAAAGTAGTTAAACCAATAACTAATAAAACAATTCAAATTGTATTTTTATTAGTTTTATTAGATTGAGATATTAGAAAATGTACAGTGATTTTTTGATCTGAATCTTTTAATAAAATTTGTGCTGAATTATTTGTAATATTTTCAACTTTTAAATCTTTAGTATCAATTAAAGTATCTGGATTTTTATTTTTTAAAGCAATTAAAATTTGATCTTCGTCAATTTTATCTAACTTACCTAAATTTAAGTTTTTAATATTTAATAATTCTATATTAGTTTTCTTTTCTAATAATTTATTTTCAACTTCTTCATTTTCAGTTTTATTTATTGGTTTAGTTGTACTTAACATATTGATTTTATTAGCAGGTTGAATAATTGCTCATGGTCTTGTACTAATAGGTTTTTCAGGTTTAGAAATTGGTGTTAAATCAACTAAAGTATTAGTGATTTTTCTTGATTTTGGTTGAGTTGTAGAATCATTTTGATCTAGTATTTTATTTGGTTGTTTAGGTTTAGAAGGTTGAACTACTTTAAATTTTTCAATTTTTAGTTTTGTTTTGTATTCTTTTAATTTTTTTGAAATATCTAAGATTTTAGTAAGTTTTTCAGTTTTAGTCTCTTTTTTAACTTCTTTGATATTATCAGCTTTTTTAATTAGATCTAAAAGAGTATTAGTTTCATAAATAGTGCTAGGATTTTTAAAAACATTTTCTTTTAACTCAACATCTGGTCTAACTCCAAATTCAAGTGATTCGAAATTTTTATTAGTAAAAACATTATTACTGCTTAATTGAATAATATCTCCAGTTGGTAAAACATAATAATTAATTGCACTAGCTCCACCAAAAGTTTTATAACCAATTAATTTAGCTAGCTTATTATCTTTTGCAATTTGAGGAAAAATATTACCTGCTGAAAAAGAATATGGTGAAGTTAAAATATAATAATTAAAATTGAATTTTTCATATTCTGATTTAATAGTTTCAACCTTTTTTTCTTTTGATAAAGGATTATAAGAATAAACTTTAAAAGGTTTATCAGTTAAAAATCCCATAATTTCATAAGCAGTCCCAATATATCCTCCACCATTTTGAGTTAGATTAAAAATAATGTTTTTAACATTTTTACTTTGAGCTTCTCTTAAAGCTTTTTGTATATATTCAGCACTTTTTTCATCAAACTTACTAAATGAAATTACTGAAGTATCATTACTAATTGACTTAAGTTCATAATCGATTTTATTAGGATCATTTTTAGCTAATAATTCTAAAACTTCATTTTTATTTTTAACCCTTTTTTGACTATCAAATATCTTTTTATGAAAATCTCTGTCTTTATCATAATATCCATCTAAAACATAAGCTGAATGAGGATCGTCTAATTCATTTATAATTTGTTTGATTACTAGATAATGTTCATTACTTGATTCAGATAAAATCTTAGATTGATATTTTTTAAAATGCTCTTTATAAGAAATATTATTATTTAATTTAATTGCATAATAATTATCAAATAAAAATGATAAATACTCATATTGAAACTTTCTTAATCCTAAAGGAATAGTTTTTTCATTATTTTTATCAGATTGTTTTAAATAAAAAGTTCCAGGAAAACTTAATGCTTCATAAAATTTAAAAATTTTAAAATCATCACCATTAAAATAGGTTTGAATATTTGATTCACTTAAAAATACTTGATTAAGTAAGATTGCTGGTAAATATAAATTATTTTGATCTTTTAAAATATCAATATCATATTTAGATAAATCTATTTCAAATTGATTAGTATTATTTAAATTTTTCTCTTTTAAGAATTTGATTTTTAAATCTTCTTCTCCTCTTTTATAATCTTTTAAAATTTTAGTAAATATTTTATTATTTGAAACTGTAATTTTCTTTTTATTAGCATCAAATTCAATATAAAAATTAGGATCAGAGTTTAATTTAACAGTTGTTTTATTATCTTGGAAGCTAATATTTAAATCTGAATAGTTAATAACTGAATCAACACTTTTTAAAAATTCATTAATTGATGTATAAAAAACATCGTTATGTAAAAGAGCCTGGATTTTTCTGTTTTCTCTTCTTCCTTTAATAGTTAAATTATCTAAATTAAATTCTTTAGTTTCTATTTTAGTTTGATTATTAACAGTTAATATAGATGAACTATTTAAAAGAGTTGGAGATAAAAATAGACTTGATAAAATAGCTGTAATTTTCATAATATTTAAACCAGTTTTATTACAATAAATTGTTATTTTTCTTTTTAACTTTATAGAAATTATTTTAATATAAATAAATATTAAATATTGTTTTATTAAACTTGACTATACAAAAAGTATGTATTATTAAACACATAAAAAAATTTGATATTATAATATTTATGTTTTGAATATTTTTTATATTCATAATATTGTCATAAATTATAAAAATAAAATTATATAAGGATTTACAATGCTTAACTCTCAACTTAACACTACAACCACTGTATTTTTTTATCTTACTCTAGTTATTGGAATTATTTTTATGTTACTACTATCGTCTGACTGATTATTTTTTATGTTTGCATATACTAAAAACAAAAAGAAATTAGCAAAACATAAACCTAAAAAAAATCGATCATTTGCAATTGTTATTCCAGCCCATAATGAATCAATGGTTGTTGGAAAACTAATTGATAGTATTAAAGCTCAAAAATATGATGGAGTAATTGATATTTATTTAGTTGCTGATAATTGCACTGATAACAGAAAAACTTATAACGTTGGTATTGAAAAAGGTATCACAGTTTTAGAAAGATTTCATAGTACTTTAAAAGGTGGAAATTTTGCTATTAGACACGGATGAAGATATATTCGTGATAATAATTTATTAGATAAATACGATTGTTTTTGTTCTTTTGATGCAGATAACTTATTAGATGAAAATTGAGTTTATGAAGTAAATAAAACATTTGACTTTTATAATGATATTGAAGTTGTAACTACTTATCGTAACTCAAAAAATTATGCTGATAATTGAATTTCTAGTGCTTGTTCAATTCAATTTTTAAAAGAATCAGACATTATTAATAAAGGAAGAGCTACTTTAAATCATTCATCTTATGTTAATGGTACTGGTTTTTGTATTACTAGAAAGATTTTTGAACAAACTAATTGATGAGACTTTAATTCACTAAGTCACGATATTGAGTTTACTCAATGATTAATGTTAAATAAGATTAAAACTGGATATGCACCAAATGCTTGTTTTTATGATGAACAACCTNTTGATTTTAAAAATTCATGAAAACAAAGAATGAGATGATGCGTTGGTTTTAAACAAGTTTGAAAAATTTATAGATCAGAAATGATCAAAAATATGTTTACTTTTAAAATAAATAAAATAAAATTATGAGTTAATTTTACAATGATCTTTCCAGCTGTTATTACACTACTAATTAACTTATTATTTTGATTAATAACATTTGGTTTAATCATTTCTAATTACATAGTTAATTATTTAAATAGTTCGTTAGTTATAATTGAACAAGCAAATAATTATTTACGTGATTTAATAATTTATTGTACAACCACACCAATAGTTATATTTGGAATTATATTTATTAACTATTTATTATGAGGTTTTATTATTGTAGCTAGAAATAAAAAATCTATTCAAGCAACTAGTTGACAAAAGTTTAAATCAATATTTACTTATCCATTCTTTATGCTAACTTATATTCCTATCTCATTTTTAGCATTATTTAAGTCAACTTATTCAACTACTCCAGTTGCTAGAAAAGCACAATTAGTTCAAAACTAAAAAAGCAAGTAACATTTATTACTTGCTTTTTTTAATATTAAATTAATTGTATTTATTTTTTGATAATTGTTATTTATAAAATAATATCAACTTGATCTTTAGTTCACTTAATGACATCATATCTTATTGCTCTTTTTAAATTTATACGAAATACTAGTTTAAAAAATCTTGAAGCATTTTTTAATAAAAGATCAACTTTATTTTTATTAAAAGCGATTTTAATATTTGCTTTTGATAATCCTTTTATATATCCAGGTAAAGCTATTCTAGCTAAAAATAAATGTTCTAAATTTAATTTTTTTAACTCATTAAGTAAAGCTTTTTCTCCAGCAATTCTTTTATCATTTCAACTACTTGACATAGTATTATTTGGACGTGAGTATCAATAAGTACCAATTGTATGAGATAAAAACTGTACATTAGTTGAATTTAAATACATTCAAGAATATAAAACATAATCTTGGTATGGTACTTTTTCAACTAAATCTACACTTTTATAAAATATATCAGTTTTAAAAATAGTTGAACAAGGAATAATCATTGGTAAAAAAGTTTTTTGTTTTTTTGATAATCATCTTGGGTTAACAACAATACTATTTTTGTTTTTATATAAAATCTTGGTTTTAAAAATACCTAAATCAACATTTGATGGTTCTACAACATTAATTAATAGGTTTGTAAAATCTTTAGAAATTCTATCATCAGCATCTAATATAAAAGCATATTTAGTATTAATTAATTTGTTGTGTTTTACATAATTTATTACAGAACCTCAATGAGCATTAGGTTTTGAATAAATAAAAATATTTTTATGTTTTTTTAAATATTTATTAGCAATTTTTATTGTGTTATCTGTTGATCCGTCATCAATTATTAAAACATCTAAATATTTTTCAGATTCTTTATTTTGATAGATTGAGTCAAGGCATTGATTAAGAAAATCTTGCATGTTATAGCAAGGGATAATGATTGTGCAAAGTTTTTTATTACTCATATATTCTTTGTTCCTAGCTTTTTAATAAGCTTTGAAAATAACTATTTTTTTGATATTTAATAACTAAAACTGATTTTAATATTCTAAATATTTTTTGTTATTAAAATAGTTAATAACAATTTTTAAATCTTCTAATTTATCTTATAAACTGCACTTAAAATTTCTTATATGCATAAAAAGTCGTTTTTTTTAAAAACTATTTTATTCACTAGTAATTTATAAAAATAGCTTTTTATTTAAAATACTAGTAAATGTTAAAAATAAAAAGATTCTTATATTTTATTATTATATATTTACTAACTAAAAATTCAAATTATAGTACTAATAGTCAGATAAAGAACCTATAATTCTTTTATTTAACAAAATAAAATAGCCTATTATAAATAAGATTAAAGTTCTTAAATATAATGGCTAGATAAAAAATTATTATTAATTAAAAAATGAATTTTATAAAGTTTCTTCTTCATTTAATTTTTTAACAATTTTAATAAATTCATTTTTTGTGTCATCTCTGTTTGAAGCAAAATCAACAAAAGCTTCTAAATAACCTAATTTGTTTCCAATATCATATCTTTTTCCATCAATAACTTTTGCATAACAATCAACATCTTTAATAGTTCTTAAAATTGAATCAGTTAATTCAATTTCTCCAGTTTCACCTTTAAGTTGCAAATCTAAATAGTTAAAAATTTCAGGAGTTAGAATGTATCTTCCAGCAATTGCAACATTACTTGGAGCGTTTTGTTCATCTGGTTTTTCAACTACAGAACAAACTTTATAAACATTATCATTACTTGATTCAGTTTTACAAATACCATACTTTTTGCAATCTTTTTTATCAATTAAAATTGTTCCTAAAATAGTTGAATGTTTTTCTTCATATAAGTCCATTAATTGTTTAATAGCAGGAGTTTGACATTTAAATAAATCATCTCCTAAAAGCACAGCAAAAGATTCATTATTTATAAAACCTTTACATAAAGAAATAGCATGTCCTAAGCCTAGTGGTTCATCTTGCATTATATAGTGAATATCTGCATCATATTTAGTTTTAATTTGTTCAAGCTCATTGATTTTATCTTTATTATATAAAAAACGTTCAAGTTCAATGTTTCTACTAAAATAGTTCATTATTTCACTTTTTTTATCATTTAGAACTATTAATATTTCTTTAATACCACTATCAATAGCTTCTTTTACAATATATTCTATAGTTGGGGTATCAATAATGGGTAACATTTCTTTTGCTTGTGATTTTGTAAAAGGTAAAAATCTAGTTCCAAAACCAGCACAAGGAATAACAGCTTTTCTAATGGTCATAATATCTCCTTAAAAATTTATATATATTAGTGAACTTAAGGATGTATAATACAAATTAATAATAACTGTACAACCCAAATTCCCCTTTAAATTCAAATAACATTATATAAAGATAAATTTTTTAAAGAAAAATATTACAACTTTTTTTTTTTTTTTTGGAACTAACATATAATTTTACCAATTATTAGAATTTCAATTTCACAGATGAATTGATTTCTTCTAATAATTTGTCTATATAGATGTTTTTTATATCTAAATCAGTGATCTTTACTTTAATATCAACTAATTGGTTAGCATAGTATGGATTTTGTAATCTAGTATTATAAATAATAAAAAAAATAAACATCCCAATAATTGGTAATAATCATCATAATCATAATTTGTTTAAAATTTTTTTATTAGTTTTTTTTAATTCTAATTGATATTCCTTTATTTTGTTTTGATGAATAAGAATTTGATTATCTAATAATTCTTTTAAATTAGTTAATAATTCTTTTATATTAGTAATTGATTCTAATTCATTGATTTGTTTATCTGAAAAAACTGTTTTTAAAAAATCAATTTTATTAGAATAGTTATTAATAAATACTTCTTTTAGTAAAATTAAACCAGATTTGTTTTGCATTTTTATACTCCAATTGTTGTTTAGTTTTATTTATTTTATAATCTTATTAAAGAATTGAAAGGATTTTTTATGCATTATTTAGGAATAATTATAGCTAGTGTGATTGGTTATTTTTTAGGTTCAATATCTTGATCAATAATTATAGTTAAAAAAGTGGGAAATATTGATATTAGAACAGTTGGATCAGGTAATCCAGGAGCAACTAATACAGTAAGAGCTTTAGGTAAAAGATGAGGACTAGTTGTAGCTTTTTTAGATGCTTTAAAAGTAGTGTTTACTGCAATTTCTGCTATTTTATTATCAATGATCCCAAATGATTTATTTAGTCAGACTAGTTATTTTATTCCTTGTATTTTTGCTTTAATTGGTCATTGTTATCCAATTTATTACAAATTTAAAGGTGGTAAAGCAGTTAGTTGTTTTTTAGGACTTTTATTTGTAGTTAATGTTTTATATTTGATTATCTTTTTAATTATTTGATTTATAAGTGTTGCTATTTCAAGAAAAGTTAGTGTTGCTTCAATGTTTTCTGCTTTAATCATTTTACTTATAATGTGAATTCCTTATTTAAGTGGAGTTAGTTATTTTATATGAGAGTGAAATGGGTTAGAAAAATTTAGTTTTGCTTGAAAAAACTATATTTTATTTTCATTACTAAATTCATTTCATTACTGATTATCAAACACATGAGCTAGTGGAATTTTAGAAGGAAATATTATTATTTTAATTGGTGGTTTGATTTTAGCTTGAAGACACTCACAAAATATTAAAAGAATTAAAAATAAAACTGAACCAGACACCTTTCCAAAAAAAGTTAAACCTGTTAGATAAAAGAATTAACAACAAGTTATTTCTTTTATCTTTCTTAATTTTTAGTATGTTTAAGGAGAAGATATGAGTTTAATAGTATTAGAAAATATTACACATCAAAACGGAGAAAAAATTTTATATAAAAATTCTGAAATGAGAATTAATAAAGGTGAACATGTTGCTTTAATTGGTCCTAATGGAGCTGGAAAATCAACTTTATTAAATATTATTGCTCAAAAAATTACTCCAGATCATGGAACAATAGAATGACATCCTAAAGCAAAAATTGGATATTTAGATCAACATCAAGAAGTAGATCCAAATATAACTAGTGAAGAATATTTAAAAGATGCTTTTAAAAATCTTTTTGAAATTGAAGCTAGAATTCATAAAATTTATGAAAATATGGCAATTGAATATAAAGAATCAGATTTAATAAAAGCTTTAGAATTACAAGATTATTTAACTAGTCATAATTTTGATACTATTGATAAAACTATTGGTAACTTAGTTTCAGGATTAGGAATTAATCCAAATAATATGAAAAAGAAATTATCAGAATTATCTGGTGGTCAACGTGGAAAAATTTTATTAGCTAAATTATTATTAAAAAATGATGATTTTATTTTATTAGATGAACCTACTAACTTTTTAGATATCGAACAAGTTGAATGATTAATTAATTTTTTAAATAATTATGAGAATGCTTTTTTAATGATAAGTCATGATGTTGAATTTATTAATAGAGTAGCAAAAATAATTTATGCTATAGAAAATCAAAAAATAAATCGATATGTTGGAGATTATAATAAATATTTAGAACTATCTGCTTTAAAAGCTGATCAATATGATAAAGCAAGAGAATCTCAACAACAACAAATAGCAAAACTAAAAGACTATATTGCAAGAAATGCTGCAAGATTTTCAACAGCTAAAAGTGCACAATCTCGTCAAAAGCAATTAGATAAAATGGATGTTTTAGATGAAAGAAAAAAACTAGTTAAACCTAAAATGAGTTTTAAATATAAACGTCCTAATTCAGCAGTTGTGGTTAAGTCTCAAAATTTAGAAATTGGTTATAATTTTAGTTTAACTGCTCCTTTAACTTTTGAATTAAGAGAAGGTCAAAAATGTATTGTTAAAGGATATAATGGAATTGGAAAAACTACTTTTTTAAAAACTATTTCAAATCAATTAAAACCAATTAGTGGTTGGTGTAAACTTGGAGATGGTGTTGAAGTTAGATATTTTGAACAAGTTGAAAAATTTCATGAATATGAAACACCAATTTCATATTTATCAAGTAGACATAAAGAAGTTTTAGATCCTGAAATTAGAGCAACACTTTCAAGATTTGGAATAAAATCTGAGCTTATGTTAAATCCGATGAGTGATTTATCTGGAGGAGAACAAACTAAAGTTAGATTAGCTTCACTTAGTTTAGAACCAGCTAGTTTGTTGATTTTAGATGAGCCAACTAATCATATTGATGTTTTAGCAAAAGAATCTTTACTAGAAGCGATTAAAGAATTTCAAGGTACTGTTTTAATTACAACTCACGATATTAACTTTGAAACTAATTGAGCTGATAAAGTATTAAATTTTGAAGATCTAGTAGAATAAAAAAACGAGAAATTTAAATTCTCGTTTTTTTAATATGATCTTAAAAATAATCTTTCAGCATTGTTTTTAGTATTTTCAGCAACTATACTATCTGAAACTTTTTTAATTTTTGCTATGTGTTTAACAATTAGTGGTAAATATTTAGGATAACTTAAACCTTTTTTATATGGTGATGGTGGTAAAAATGGTGAGTTTGTTTCAACTAATAATCTATTTAAAGAAACATTTTTAACTACTTGTTCTAGTTCAACTTCATGAGTAATAGCTGCATCAAATGATATATAAAATCCTAAGTCAATAAATTTTAATGCTCATTCTAAAGGACCACGAAAACCATGAATTACTGCTTTTTTAACGCGCTTTTCTTTAAATATTTTATAAGCAATTTCATATACTCTAAAATGATTTACTGCATCTCTTAAATGTACAACTATAGGTAAATCTAATTTTTTAGCAATATCAATTTGTTTTTCAAAACCTAAAATTTGTTGTTTTTCATATTTATTAGTTTCAAAAAAATCTAAACCAACTTCACCAATTCCAACAACTTTATTTGAATTTGCTAATTCTTCAATACTTTCAAAAGCTTGATCAGCATATAAATGAATTTGACTTGGATGAATTCCAACAACAGCAAAAACATTTGGATCTAAATTAGCTTGAAATACTGCAGTTTTTGATGATTTAACATCATATCCAACATTATTAATATATTTAACTCCACTTCTTTTTGCTTCAATTACTATTTCATTAGAAGTCATATCAATTTCCATAAATCTACTATCATTTAAGTGACAATGTGTATCATATAATCCAGATATATTCATAAAACCATCTCTTTTCTTAATATAAATTATATATTTTTATCAAATTATTTTTTTATATAAAACACTCATTTAAAGTCACTTAATTTTATTTATTTTTTATTTAGTTATTAAACAAAAGCACTATTTTTTTTAGACTATATAATATTTAATGTACAAGGATTTAGTAGAAAAGTGATATTTATAAAAGGAGAAAATATGTCACACCCATTCACAGTTGATGAAATTAAACAAATTCATCAAGAAATTTCTAAAATAATTCATTATACACCTTTACATTATGCAGATAAATTATCTGCTTTAACTGGTAATAATATTTATTTAAAATTAGAAAATCTACAAAAAACTGGAAGTTTTAAGTTAAGAGGGGCAACTAATAAAATTAGTAAATTAACTGATGAAGAAAAAAGACATGGGATTATTGCAGCTAGTGCTGGAAATCATGCACAAGGTGTAGCTTATGCAGCTACTAATTTAGGGTTAAAATCAACAATTGTTATGCCTGAAAATGCCCCAATGGCAAAAATTCAAGCAACAGAAAAGTATGGTGGAAAAGTTGTTTTATCTGGTAGATATTTTGATGATGCTTTAGCTAAAGCTATTGAATTAAAAGAAAAAGAAAATTTAACTTTGATTCATGCTTTTGATGATATTGAAATTATTAAAGGTCAAGCTACTATTGCATATGAAATTGATCAACAAATTAAAAATATTGATTATTGTTTAGTACCAATTGGTGGTGGTGGATTAATGAGTGGTATTGCTACTTATTTAAAACAAGTTAATCCAAATATTAAAATGATTGGTGTTGAAGCTGCTAATGTTAATTCATATCAACAAGCTAAAGCTTTAAATAAACCAGTAATGATCGATTCAAAACCGTCAATAGCAGATGGAATTGCTGTTAAAAAAGTTAGTGATTTGACTTTTTCAATATTAAATCAATATGTTGATGATGTAGTTGTTGTAAGTGAAGAAGAAATTGCTGAAACAATGCTATTTTTAATGGAAAATTGTAAGTTTGTAACTGAAGGTTCAGGAGCAGTTACAGCTGCTGCTTTAATGTTTGATAAATTAAATATTAAAAATCAAAATAAAACAATAGTTGGATTAGTTAGTGGTGGAAATATTGATATTGCAATGGTTGGAAATATTATTAATAAAGCTTTAATTAAAACTAATAGAAGATTAGTATTATCTGTAAATATTCCATCAGATAATAAAGAATTGATGAATATTATTAGTATTATTAATTCTTGTGGAGCTAAAATTATTAAAATTAAAACTAATAGAGATATTATGTATTTAGAGTTAAATGAAATACATACAACATTTATTATTGATCTATCAAATCCAGACCAACAACAACAAATCATTGAGAAAATCACACAAGCAAATTACAATATCACAAGTATTACTGATTAATTTCTAAAATAATATAGTCTAAAAAGTATCTTTAGTTTATACTAGAAAAAGATACTTTTTTATTTATAAAGTATACTAATTTAAAACAATTGTCTTTAAAGAAAATAAAAGTCAATTATTATAAAATTAAAATAACAACAAAAGTTTTATTAAACGTCTAATTTTTGTTGTTAATAACTTAGACGTTTTGTCTATTTAACAATCTAGGCTATTTATGGAATTAAAAAAACAAAAAAATAAGTCGTTAATAACTTTAATTATTTTTTGAATTTTAGTAGGTATTACAACAACACTTGTTTATAACTTAGAATGATTTATTCAAAAAGTAATTATTTTTAATGGTGGGCTACAAACTGATCTAAGCATTGGAAAAGCACAAATTGATAGTAATTTATCTATTGTTTTTAGTGATTATAATATTAAAACAATAGATGATTTTTACACTCAATTAGAAGCTGTAATAGATCAAGAAAATCATATAATTACAAAATACTATAATATTAATATTAATAGTGCATTTAAAAAAGAATGTTTGTTATTTTCAGCTGCTGCTTTAATAGCTTCATTTATTTCAGGACCTATTTTAGTATATGCAATCACTAAGAAAAAAACTTATAAGTTTTTTATTTTACCAATACTTTTAGCTTTATCTATAATGATGTTTTTTATAATGCCAGTAATTTCATCAGTACTTTTATTAGCTACTGTGTTTACTCCATTATTTGGAATGTTGTACTCTTATAGAACTGCTTTAGATTCTTGAGCTACTTCAGTTGCGCGTAAAACTAATGTAAAAATTTCATTTGTACGTGGTTTTTATGAAGTGGGAGCAGGTTTAGGTTCAATTGGTCTTACTCAATTACTTTTACATTTAAATTATTACAAAAGAACAATTAGTTGAGCTGATGCTACTCCATATTATGTGGTTGGTGCTTTTTATGTTATTTTAACTATCTTTTTATGATTATTTATGCCAGATAATATTTTTGACAAACTACACGTTAAAGAAGAAAGAGTTAGTCAAAAAAAATATCAAGAAGTTAAACAAGCTAATAAACTTAATCAAGAATTAACTTTAAAACAAATTATTTTAAATAAAAACTTTATTATTGGATTGATATTCTTTTTAATAGTAATTGGTACAGTACAAGCATTTGGTTCAATTTGAGTAAATACAGTTGAAAACTTTACTTCAACAACAAAATCATTTAACTCGCCTCAGCATATTGGATATCAAAAAGCGTTTTCAATACCAGTGCAATTACTTTTATCTTATTTAATATTACAAGTTATTACTAAAATTAAATTAAAAAACTTCTTGTTATGATCAGCAGTTTTAGCAACAATTAGTTGATTTGGAATTGGAACAATAGTTTATATAGTAAAACCAAAAGATCCAATTATTACTAGTTTAATTGGTGGAATTGGAGGAGCTATTACTGGAACATTAGCTGTTGCTTTAGGATATGAGTTTATTTCAAGAGTAACAACTATTAATACTCGTCCAGCAACATTTGTTGTCTTTAACTCAATTACTTATGGTTTTGGTGGAATTATATTTGTTGGAGTTAATACATTTTTATCAAAAGCTCCTGTGTTTGGAATTAGTGGAACTGGTGGATATTGAGTTTGATTAATTTGTGGAATTTCTTGTTTATTTGCAATTTTATTATTACTATTTTTCTTTAAAGAACCAGAATTTATTACAAGAGAAATCGATGATAAAACATTTAATAAGCACTTATTAGTACCATCACATCATAACCCAGACAAACCAAAACAAACTAAAAAATAATAGGTGATATTATGATCTTATCTTTATATGTTTGATTACAAATTAGAAAGAAACTAAAAAGAAAAGTTAGTTATCAAGAATCTTTAGATTTTGAATATCAAATAGCAAGTGAAAATGGATATAATTTTGATCATTTAGATTTATCAGGTTTTAATAAAGAATATAAAACTATTAATACAAGATTTGGAAAATTAAAAATTTTTAAACACGGAACTGGTGATACTGTAATTGTTTATTGTCATGGTATTTTGTCAAATAATAGAAATGCGATTAAGTTTTTAGATTATTGTTTTTCAAGAAATATAACTTTAATTAGTTATGATAATTTTGG
The DNA here is from genome assembly GCF_900489555.1 of Mycoplasma mycoides subsp. capri. GTDB lineage: Bacteria > Bacillota_I > Bacilli_A > Mycoplasmatales > Mycoplasmataceae > Mycoplasma > Mycoplasma capri. The sequence goes on from NZ_LS483503.1 coordinate 158,371, forward strand.
TTGAGGTGAATCTGATAAATTTGGTAAATGTACTTTAGGTATTAAAGAAGCAGATTTATTAAAAGATGTTATTGATTTTGTTAAAAAAGATCTTAAACCAAAAAAACTAGTTATTTATGGTGAATCTATGGGTGGAGGAACTGTTTATAGTTTTATTAGTAAATATAATAATAAAATAGCTGATAAGTTTATTGTTGATGCAGGATATAATTCATTTTTAGACATTGCTATTCAATCTGGATTTAAAAAGGTTTGATATTTTATTTATTTATCTTATTTATTTTTACCAATACTATTTAAACTTTCTCATTATCCAGTTAAAAGATTTATTAAAAAACAAGATTTTAAAAATTTAGATAATGTTTTACATATTCAAAGCACAGGAGATGCTTTAGTTGATTATAAGCATTTTAAAAAACACTTAAAATATCTAAAAAACAAACATGTTTATTCAAAACCAATTCGTCACTGTATGGGAATTGATTATTTAAGAGATGAACATTATAAAGTTTTAGATGATTGAATTGAAATTAAAAAATAATAACAAAAATCAGCACAACTAAGTGCTGATTTTTTATTATCTATTAAATTTATAAACATATGTATTAAATGATGAAGTTTAAATTTTAAAAAATCTATTATCTTTTTTAAAATGATAAATATAAAACTCAAAATGTAAAAAAACTAATATAAAGATGACTTGCTATCTGGTTATAAACTTGACATTATATATATATATATATAATGGAATTAACTATATACACTAGGTATATAGCCGATTAACTTCAAAAAGTTAATCAATTTTTTATAAAGACATGAGTATGAAATCATTACTAACAATATTAGGTTCAATAATGATTAGTACAAGTGGAGTTGGTTTAGTAGTTGCTTGCAATAATACTGATTCTACAAAAGCACCAAGTACTAATCAAAATAAAGACAAAGACAAAAAAGAAGGTAATGAAAAAAGTGAAGAAAAACCAAAAGTTATTTCAAAAAGTCACTGAAGTGATGCCTTTAGAGATAGCATAACTGGTTGAGATATAGAAAATCATGATTTTTCAAAACCAAACAATAATCAAAATCTACCAAAATTCCCTAAACAAAATATTGAAGTAGGGACTTATTCTAAAAAACAAGTACTAGATAATAGTGCTTTACATTTATCAATAAAAAAGAAAATTGCAGAAATACTAAAAATAGAAGAAAAATCATTAAAAGTTGAAAACGTTTATTTTGATGATCAATCTGGAGAAGCAATTCTTAAATCTACAAAATTCTCTGACACTTTAAAAGTTACATTTTTAGTAAAAGAAAATCTAGAATTAGGTGCTTATACTAAAGACCAAATCCTAGATAATTCAAAATTTCATTTATCAATAAAAAAGAAAATAGCAGAAATATTGAAAGTAGATGAATCTACACTAACAGTTTTAGATGTGTACTATGAAGATAAAACTGGTGGTGTAGTTGTTAAATCTACAAAACTTTCTGATGAAATAAAATTTATATTCTCTGTAAAAGAAAAATAATTATTTACCAATAATTCCACTACAAGGTTAATAATAAATATTAATTTTTGAAAATCAAGTAGTTTTTTTAATTAAACATAACCATCCTACTACTTAAAAAATTAGATTACAAGTTTAATAAATCTGTTTTACAAAATATTAAGTAAAACATTTTAAAAGCAACTGATACAGTATTTTTTCATTCTACCAAATCATTAATTAAAAACTTAAATAGTTTATTACGCCCTAAAAAATAAATTTCTAAAAAAACTAAATATTACCAACAAATAATTTATCAATTGCGATTATCTTAAATTCTGATTATGTAGAAAGGGAATATGAATAATAAGATCCAACAGTGATCACAAAAAAATAAAGTACTTTACGGCTTTATTTTATGATCATTTATTTCATTTGCATATATGCTATTTATCGCTAACTGAGGTTTTTCAGTTACACTAGCAGGTAGTGGTGTAAGTAATGGAACAGTTCATCCGGGATTTCTAGGTTACTTTGGTATTGAAAACAACCGTAGTTTTCAAGTTTTAAACCAAATTTCAAACTGATCAATTACATTAGGTCGTGCTATAGGTTCAGTGCTTATTGCATTATTATTAGCAAAATTTGCTCATAAATACACAACTATTATTGCGCTTGGTATGACATTAGCTGGTATTCCAGCTGCATTTATGCCAGCAACTAGATCTGGATATGCATTGTTTTTAATTTTAAGAACAGTTATGGCTATTGGAGGAACAACACTAGTTATTTTAACCCAACCAGTTGTTGCTAACTTCTTTGGTGCTAAACAAAAATCAATTGTTTCACAATTTGGTATTTGATTTTATCCACTAGGTACTATTGTTTCAATCTTACCTGCATTTTTAGTTAGCATGCCAGACTCAGTTAGAAATCAATGACAACTAATAATTACTTTACTTGCTGCATTAAATATTATTCCTTTAATATTATTTATTCTTATAGGTACAAAATTTGACATTAAAAAAGATGAACCAAAAGTAAAAGTAAATGGTTGAAAAATTCTTGGTTCATACATTAAGAAAAAACAAACTTATGCATGAGTTCTACTATATGGTGGATGATTATGTATAGCTGTTTTTCTAACAAGTTTAACAATACCAATCTTTAACGGACTAAGTAATGCTAATGGATCATTTAACAAATTTATTCAAGGTTGACAGATTGCATTTTTAGCAGCTGTGTTTGTAGGTCCTATTAGTCTTGGTTTGTGATCAAGAAAACAAGCAAAAAGAAGATGATTTATTGCTTGTGCAATTACAATGGGAATAGTTTTATTTGTATTATCAACTTTAACTTTTGTATTTGGTGTTGCTAAATATGGAAAAAGCCAAAACAATTCTATGTTTGTATTTTCAGCTATAATGTTTATTATTTTAGGTTTTTTAACTGGATTATGTGTTTGAGGTATTCAAGGAGTTATGTTAAACATGCCTCACGAATACAAAGAAGCAGATCCAAAAACTATTGGTTGAATGTTTAGTTTAATTTGAGGATTTGGATACATGTTCTTTACTGTTGTATTAATTATAATTTCTGGTGTAACACTTCTACAAGGACTAGACAAAGTATTAGTAAGTTCAATTCAACTAGTAATTATTATTGTTGCTACATTAATATCATTAATTGGTATATTAATGTTAAAAGAACCACATCCTGAATATCCAATGTTTCCAACTAAAAAAGATTCAACTAAAAACGTATCAATAAAATAAGAAAAAAATACAAATAATTAATGTAAATCACAATTTTAAAAATTGTGATTTTTTTTATTTTTTAGTAATTAGAAATAATGATTAGAATAATAAAAAAATTAAGACCTTAGATTAGATAAAATAAAATTGTATATTTAGTGTATTAAATTTATGAAAGGAGTTTTAAATAACTTTAATTAATAAATATTTGATCTATAAAGGTGTTGTGTATAAATTTATTAACCAAACAAGTTTAAAGATTTTGTAATACCTATTTAATAAAGTTGGTTGTTATTAAATTAATGATTAAAATGTTTAATAAAAAATTTATTAGATTTAATTGAAATAAATTAGAAAGGAGATAAGTTATGCATTTTTTAAAAACAAAAGATAAACAAAACAAAGAAAATAGTTTTTATAATAATCTTTTAAATGCACTACAGCGTTTAGGAAAAACTTTAATGTTTCCAATTGCAGTTTTACCTATTGCAGCTTTACTAGCTAGATTTGGTGCTTTAATTCAAGATCCATTAGCTAATGGAGGCTTAAATATTTCTGAAATTCAAAAATTCATAGGATTGATTATAGCTACTCCTGGTCAAATTGTTTTTGATAATTTAGCAATCATTTTTGCTATTGGTATTAGTTTTGGTTTAGCAAAAGATAATCGTGGAGAAGCTGCATTAGTTGGTGGTATTGTTTGATTTGGAATGACAGCTTTATTAAAAGAAGGTTTATTTCCAACATTTATTTGAAAAAATGTACTAACTTCAGACAAGCTTTTAATTGAACGCAATGGTCAGATGGTTCACGCTACTCAATTATTGTATTTTTTAAAAGGAAATAGTGTGAAATATCAACTAGATTCTGGAGTTGTTGGTGGTATTGTTGTTGGGTGTTTAGTTGCTTTAATTTATAACAAATATAAAGAAGTAACTTTACCTCAAGCTCTTTCATTTTTTGGTGGAAGAAGATTTATTCCATTATTAGGTGTTTTAATGATTATTCCACTAGGATTAAGCTTTGCTATTATTTGACCATGACTTCAGTTTGGTTTAATTAAAATAGGAACAGCTTTATCTCAAGCAAATGGTTTTTATAAAGGGTTTGCAGTAGGTACTTATGGATTTTTAAATAGATTAGTTTATCCTTTTGGTTTACATCATATTTTAAATACATTTGTATGATTTCAATTACCAATAGAAGGTAAATTATTAGTAGATAATTCAACAACAATTATTAATGGTGATATTCCTGCATTTCAAAAAGGATTAATTGGATCTGGATTATTTACTACTGGATTTTTCCCTTTATTTTTAGGTGGTTTACCAGGTGTTGCTTTAGCATTAATTTTAGTTTCAGATAAAGATAAAAAAAGACAAATGACTGCTTTTTATGGGGGAGCTGCTTTTGTTGCTTTTATTACTGGAATTGATGAACCTTTAACTTTTAATTTTATTTTTATCTCTCCTATTTTGTATTTTTTAAATGCTTTATTTACAGGTATTTTTTATATGTTTGTTACTTGATCTCAAATTAGTTTAGGAATTGGGTTTAGTGCTGGGTTTATTGATTATGTAGTTTCATTTTGAACTTCATGACAAATTTCAACAAAAATCGGATGATATGCAAATCCATTATGAATTTGAGTATATGCCTTAGGTATGTTTGCTACATATTTTATAACTTTTTATTTCTTAATTAAAAAGTTAAATATTTTAACTCCAGGTAGAGAAAATCAATTAGAAATTCAAAAACAAACAATTCAAAAAGTAAATCAAAAACAAATAATTGAAAATATAACAACAAATGATTCTAATATAAATAAATATGAACTAATGGCTCAAAAAATATTAGAAATTGTTGGAAAAGATAATATAGAACTAGTTGATAGTTGTTCAACTAGATTAAGACTAACTGTAAAAAATAATTCAAAAGCTGTGATTGATGATCAAAAAATTAAACAAATAGGAGCTTTTGGAGTAGTTAGATTAGGTAAAAATAATTATCAAATAATAATAGGAACTGATGTAGAACATGTTGCAGATAAGTTAAAAGAAATTCTAAATTAGTTTAATAATTATAAAGTTCAGATTAAATCTGAACTTTTATTTTGTTTTTAGTGATATAGATTTGTTGTAATTTAAAAAAAAACTTAAAATTAATTAAAGTAGTATAATCAAAAAGTTATTTAAGGAGAAATTATGTCATTTAGATTACGTTATGCACCATCACCAACTGGATTTTTACATATAGGAAACACTAGAACAGCTTTAATGAATTATTTATTTGCAAAACATTATAATGGTTCATTTATTGTAAGAATTGAAGATACTGATTTAACAAGAAATGTTGATGGAGCGATTGAATCACAATTTGAAAATTTAAATTGATTAGGAATTTTTCCTGATGAATCTATTTTTAATGTTGGTGATCAAAAATATGGTAAATATATGCAATCGCAAAAATTTGATAGATACAAACAATTAGCTGAACAATTAGTTGATCAAAATAAAGCATATAGATGTTTTTGTACTAGTGAAGAATTAGAAAAAGATTATGAAGAACAAACTAGTAAAGGAATTATTGCTACTAAATATTCACAAAAATGTTTGTTTTTAACTCAAGATCAAATTCAAAAAAACTTAGAAAATAAAAAAGAATACTCAATTAGATTTAAAGTTCCAGAAAATAAAACTTGAACAATTAATGATATTGTTAGAGGTGATGTTAGTTTTGATTCAAAAGATCTAGGTGATTTTGTAATTTTAAAATCTAATGGCGTAGCTACTTATAATTTTGCAGTTGTAATTGATGATTATGATATGCAAATAACTCATGTTTTAAGAGGAGAAGAACATATTTCAAATACTCCAAGACAAATGATGATTTATGATGCTTTTAATTGAAATTATCCTAAGTTTGGTCATTTAACTTTAATTGTTGATAATACTGGTAAAAAGTTATCAAAAAGAAGTGGAAATGCTTTATTTTTTATAGAACAATACAAAAAACAAGGTTATTTATCTCAAGCAATTTTTAATTATATTGCCCTTTTAGGTTGATCTCCACCAGGTGAACAAGAAATTTTATCTCAAAATGAATTAATTAAAATTTTTGATGAAAAACGTTTTAGTAAATCTCCTTCAACTTTTGATATGGTTAAAATGAAATGAATTAATTCAGTTTATATGAAAAAATTAGATGATGATAAATATTTAGAATTTGTTAAATCATTTATAAATACTAATAAATTTGACATTACTAGTAAATCTGAAGCTTGATTAAATCATTTGTTATTACTTTATAAAAAAGAATTAGAATATGCAGAACAAATTAATGATCATTTAGATTTATTCTTTAATAAAAATACACTTGATAACAATACAATTGATGTTTTAAACAATTTAACTAATTATAAAAATGTGGTTGAGATTTTTAAAAATCAAATTAATGATTTAAAAGATTGAACAATAGAAAATATTAAACAAATAATTAAAAACACTTCAACATTAGCAAATGTTAAAGGAAAAGATTTGTTTATGCCAATTAGAATTTTTGCAACTAAATCAGAACATGGACCTAGTTTAGCTGATGTAATTTATTTATTAGGAAAAACAACTGTTTTAAACAATATTAATTCATTAGAAAGATAGTTATGTATTTAAAAGTAATTAGAGATAATGTTCATGGCGATATTTATTTTGATGATGTAATTTATATTCAATTAATAAATACTTATGAAATGCAAAGATTAAGAAGAATTTTACAACTTGCAGGAACACAATTAGCTTATCCAAGTGCAACACATACTCGCTTTAGTCATTGTATTGGAACTTATTATATTTTAAAAGAGTTTTTTAAAAATAAAGCTTTTTTAAAAATAAGTAGTTATGAACAAAAACTAGTAAAAATAGCTGGATTATTACATGACATCGGACATGGTGCTTTTTCACATACTTTTGAAAAGATTACACATAAAAATCATGAACAATACACAAGTGAAATTATTTTAAATAAAAAAGGAAATATTTATCCAATTTTAAAAAAACATCATATAAATCCTCAAGATATTGTTGATATTATTAATGGAACTTATAAAAATAAAATTATTAATTTATTAGTAAGTTCACAAATTGATGCTGATAGATTTGATTATTTNAAAAGAGATTCAATTAGCTGTGGTGTTGATTATGCAACACTAGATTTTAAATGAATGATTAGAAATGCTTTTATAATTGGTGATAAAATTGTCTTTCCTAAAAAAACAATTTATGCAATTGAATCGTATTTATTAGGTAGATATCATATGTATCAACAAGTTTATAATCATAAAACATCAACTATTTTTGATGCTATGTTTATTAGTTGATTTAAAAGAGTTACTGATCTATTTAATAATAATTACAAGTTTAAAGATAATAGAATTATTGAACTTTTTATAAATGTGTTTAATAATAAAGATATTGATTTAGATGCTTATTTAAAAATTGATGATTATTTAATGTTTGATATTTTTAAAAATTGTAGTAGTGAAAAAGATGTGATTTTAAGTGATTTATCAAAAAGATTAACTGATAGAAAATTATTTACTATTAGAGATGAAAAGTTAATAAATAAAACTACTTTAATTAATAAATTAAACAAACTAGGACTAGATCCTACTTACTATTTATTAGAAGCAAATATTAGACCATTAAGTATGTATAATCCAGTAATTAAAAACAATAAAGATGAAAATATCTACTTATATGATAGTAATAATCAACAAGTTCATGAACTAAGTTATTATAGTAAATTAGTAAAGTTTTTTCAAAAATCTAATAGTCAAAAAAATTTGAGAAAAATTATTTTTCCAAAAGAAATAGTGTAGAATATCTAATTGTGTAGGTGAAAATATGTCAAAAGTTAGAAATCTAGATTTAGTGTATTCATATTTACAAAGCACTAAAACACCTTCAAGTTTAAATGAAATTTGAAAGTCAATATCAAAAGATATAATCAGTCAAAAAAAAGATGAAATCTCAGTAATAGCAGATCTATATGGAGACATGGTTCTTGATAATAGATTTGCTTTAACAACTGATAATTTGTGAGCTTTAAGTTCTAATTCATCAGTTGAAAACATTAAAAAGCAATATGATGATTTTATTAATACAGATCATAAACACAGATATAGTGATTCAGATGAAGAATTAACAATAGATGATGAAATGTTATTAGATGAAGATTATGATAGTGATTTTACTCAAGAATTAGATGATTTTGACGAAGATTTTGATGACACTGACCAAACATATATAGATGATGATGAATATAATCGATAATTAAAGGTTGTAAAACTAAGTTTTTTATGACCTTTTTATTTTAATTAGTTGTTTATAATTAATTACAACATATATAAAGGAGAATAAGTAAATGGCAAAGTTTATATTTGTAACTGGTGGAGTAGTTTCGGGTTTAGGAAAAGGAATTACAGCTAGTTCAATTGGTGCATTATTAAAAGCTAGTGGATTAAAAGTATTTATGCAAAAATTTGATCCATATTTAAATGTTGATCCAGGAACAATGTCTCCATATCAACACGGTGAAGTTTTTGTTACAAAAGATGGGGGAGAAACTGATTTAGATCTAGGTCATTATGAACGTTTTATTGATGAAGAATTAACTAAATTATCTTCAACAACTTCTGGAAANATCTATTTATCTGTAATTCAAGGTGAAAGAAAAGGAGTTAATAGTGGTAAAACTATTCAAGTAGTTCCTCATATAACTGATGCTATTAAACAAAAAGTTTATCAAGCAGCAGAACAAAGTCAAGCTGATGTGATAATTTCTGAAATTGGTGGAACNGTTGGAGATATTGAATCTCAACCTTTTATTGAAGCAATTAGACAAATTAGACTAGAACAAGGTAAAGAAAATGTANTGTTTGTTCATGTTGTTTTATTATTATGATTAGCTGCTTCAAAAGAATATAAAACTAAACCTATTCAAAACTCAGTAAAAGCAATGGCTAGTTTAGGAATTCAACCTGATGTTATAGTATGTAGAAGTGATTCTTCTTCACCAAAAGATATTAAAGAAAAAATTTCTCTATTCTGTAATGTTCCTATTACAAATATTATTGATGCAATTGATCAAGATTCAATTTATAGAGTGCCATTAGCTTTAGCAAAACAAAATATTCAAGATATTATAATTGAACAGTTACAATTAAAAGCTAAAAATATAGATCTATCTTTATGAAAACAATTTAATAAAAAAATCGATTCATCAACTGAAGAAATTGAAATCAGTTTTGTTGGTAAATATATAGAATTACAAGATGCATATTTATCAGTTTTAGAATCATTAAAAATAGCTGGTTGAGAATTTAATAAAAAAATTAAAATCAGATGAGTTCAAGCAGATAAATTAGATGAATCAAACTACAAAGAAATTTTAAAAAATAGCCAAGGTATCTTAGTTCCAGGTGGATTTGGTAAAAGAGGAATTGAAGGAATGATGTTAGCTAGTAGGTATGCTAGAGAAAATGATATTCCTTATTTAGGAATTTGTTTAGGAATGCAAATAGCAACAATTTCAATTGCAAGAGATTTATTAAATTGAACTGATGCTGATTCAACTGAATTTAATAAAAATACTACTCATCCAATTTTTGATTATATTAAAGGTATTGATAGAGATAATATTGGTGGAACTTTAAGATTAGGTACAATGGTTACTAAATTAGAAAAAGATTCATTAGTTTCTAAGTTATATAATTCAGATGTTGCTTTAGAAAGACATAGACATAGATATGAATTTAATAATGAATATAAAAAAGATTTAGAAAGTGTTGGATTAAGATTTTCTGGAATTTATGAAGAAAAGAACTTAGTTGAAGTTGTTGAAATGCCAAGTTTAAAATTCTTTGTTGCTAGTCAATTTCATCCTGAATTTACTTCTCGTCCTAATAAGCCAACTCCTTTATTTAGAGGATTTATTAAAGCAATTGTTGAAAATAATAAATAATATTTTAATAGTTAAATTAAACTCACAATTTAATTGTGAGTTTTTATTTTTTTAGGTATTGTAAAAGTTTAATATGTATGTTATATAAGAATTATAAGTAGTTTTAGTTGTAGGTATAATTCATAATCATATGAGAAAATTTATTTCTTTAATTTTGTTTTGTTCAGTTATTAGCATTTCATTTTTTATTTCTCTTCTTTTTAATAATGCAAATAATTACAAATTTTATTTAAATCAAAAAGAAAAAGAAGAAAAAAAAGAAGAATATCCATATCATAAATATAATGGGTCAGATAAAAGCGAAATTACAGAAATTGGCTATTATAAAAATGAAAGTGGCGTTATTATAATTAGACCAATTCCTTGGTATGTTAAAAAAGTTACTGAGACATTACCTGAAAAAATTCAAAGTCTTCGTAGTGCTTTTGCATATAGATATGATCATCATAAGGAAGTTACTGGTTTTGAAAAATGAGATACTAAAAACATAACAGATATGAGTTTTATGTTTTTTAATAATGAAACAATAAATGTGGACTTATCAAATTGAAAGACTGAAAAAGTAACAAATATGCAAGGTATGTTTAAGGGAGCTATCAAATTTAATAATGCAGATAAACCTTTAAGTTGAACAACAAATGAAGTTACTAATATGGATTCTATGTTTGATGGAGCAAAAAGCTTCAAACAAAATTTAAAAGATTGAAATGTAGATAAAGTAGATAAAAATAGAAATTTTTCACGTGCTAGTGGAATCTCTAATGATAAGAATAAATTACCTAAGTGAAAAAAAGATGAAGAGCAAGATCCAATAGAAAAGAAAATAGAAAAAAAAGAACCTGAAGTTATAATTCACCCAAGTCCTACTCCAAAACCTAAAATAGAAGTTCCTTTAACTAAAATAATAACACCTATTTCAAAATCTTCTTCAACACCAAACTCTAAGCTAAACAAAGAAAATTTAAAACCTAATATAACTACACCAAAACAAGAAACTAAAAAACTTTCAACTCCAGCAATTGTTGGTATTGTTGTTGGAAGCCAAGTTGTTTTAACTTCTTTAGCAGCTGGTGTGCCTTATTTAATTAAAAGATTTAAAAAATAATTTTTGAACCTAGTAAATACTAGGTTTTTTTATGTTTTTTACTGTCTTAGTTTCTAAATATATTTTTAGATTTACCAATTATGAACTTATATGTTACCACTAAAACAATAGAAAAATGATAATATTAAAATAGATTAAAAAAAGGAAGTAATAGTAGAATGCCAAAGTTATACCACAAAAAATTAGTTAATGCTAAACAAATGGTTATTGATGCACATAGACACAGATATGCAATTGGTCACTTTAATATTAATAACTTAGAATGAACAAAAGCAATTTTAGAAGCTGCTGAAGCTTCTAAAACACCTGTAATTATAGCTACAAGTGAAGGTGCTATTAAATACATGGGTGGTGTTAATACTGTTGTTGGAATGGTTAATGGATTATTAGATTATTTAAACATTACTGTTCCAGTTGCTTTACATTTAGATCATGGACAATCATTAGAAATGGCTAAAAAATGTATTTTAGCAGGATATTCATCAGTAATGTTTGACGGTTCACATTTCCCATATGCAGAAAACTTAGAAATGACAAAAGAATTAATTAAATTTGCTGAAGAATATGAAGTTTCAGTTGAAGCCGAAATTGGATCAATTGGTGGAGAAGAAGACGGAGTTATTGGTCAAGGTGAACTAGGAGATCCTCTACAAGCTGAAGAAATTTCAAAAACTGGAATTACTATGCTAGCTGCTGGAATCGGAAATATTCATGGTAAATATCCATCATGATGACAATCTTTATCATTTGATACTTTAGAAAGATTACAAAAAGCTTGCAAAATGCCAATGGTATTACATGGTGGATCAGGAATTCCACAGGAACAAGTTAAAAAAGCAATCTCAATGGGAATTGCAAAAATTAACGTTAATACTGAATTACAATTAGCATTTAGAGACGCAACTAGAAAATATGTTGAAGAAAGAAAAGATCTTGATGATGCTAAAAAAGGATTTGACCCACGTAAGTTATTAAAACCAGGATATGATGCTTTAAAAACTACATTCTTAGAATTAACAAATTGATTTGGTTGCCAAGGAAAAGCTAAATAATTAATATAATTAATTTAAAAGTTGCTTTTTATAATAAGGGCAACTTTTTTTAATATTAAAACTATAAAAATAAATTTTTTATTTTTTGTCCTATTTAATTGCTTTTTGTCCATTGTGAAATATAATAACTTTGAAAAGAGTTAAAATCATGAAAAAGGCAAATGTTTTAAATTTAATTAGATATCACATAGAAGAAAATGACATATCTTTTAGAAAAGAAGCACGTATTATAGCTGAAGAATTTTACAAAATGGGTGATGATGAGTTAGCTGAATATGTTTTATTTATGTTAAGAGATGCAAATCATTTTGTTCCACAAATAGATCAAGAGTATGATATTCAAATACCGTTTACTCAAAAAATAGAACTTGAAAGAAATAGTGAGCCTTTACCACTTCCACAAGTTATAAGTGAAGAAATAAAAGGAGTTATTAATGCTATTAGTAAAAATAGAAAGATAAATAAGTTTTTATTTCAAGGTTTTCCTGGAACTGGAAAAACTGAAACTGTAAAACAAATAGCAAGAATATTAAATAGAAATCTTTTTATGGTTGATTTTAATAATTTAATAGATTCTCATTTAGGTCAATCAAGTAAAAATATCGCTGAATTATTTCAAAAAATTAATCAAACTCCAAATCCAAAAAAAATTATTATCTGTTTTGATGAAATTGATGCTTTAGCTTTAGATAGAACAAACAAAACTGATCTAAGAGAAATGGGTAGAGTAACAACTGCTGTTTTTCAAGGGTTAGATAAACTAGATACTGATATTATTGTTTTTGCAACAACAAATCTCTTTAAACATTTTGATAAAGCTTTAATTAGAAGATTTGACCTTGTAATTGATTTTAATAGATACACAAAAAAAGATATGTTAGATATAGCTGAAATTATATTAAAGCATTATATTAAAAAAGTAGATAACATTAAAAGTGAATTAAGATTATTTAGAAAAATTATTTCATTATCAGAAGAATTGATTTATCCTGGTGATTTAAAAAATATTATCAAATCAAGTATTTATTTAAGTGATTATGAAGATCAATATGATTATTTAAAAAGGATTTATAAAAAGATAACTGATGATAAGCTTGACATTAGACAACTTAATGAAAACAATTTTACTGTACGAGAAATTGAAATTTTAAAAGGTTTATCAAAAAGTAGCGTAGCTCTGAAAGTGAAGGAGTTAAATTCAAATGAATAATCTAATTGTATTAAAAGGAAAGTTTGAACCAGGTAAAAATACTAAGAAACCTAATAGTCCTCAAATACCAAAAACATCTATTATAAAATTAGAAGATTGTTATAGAATTCTTGATCAATTAATAAAAGCATCTAGTTTTTGAAAAGAACAAAAAATAGATATTAATCCAATAATAAATGTTAAATATAAAAGAATTATTTCTAAAAGTAACAGAGTAAGTTATTTGTTGTTAAAAAGTTTACAAAAAAATAACGAGCATATTATAGGTTCAAGTTTTTTGGATGAATTAGTTGAAAAAAAAATAGTGAAAAAGCAAGTCATCACTTATTGTCTGACACAAAAAGATTTACAAGAAGCAATAAAAAGATTAGATACAATAACTAATATTTTAAAAAAAACTCATTTTAAACGAATTGATAATAACTTAATTAACCTAATAGCTAATGAACAATATTTACCTATAAAAAAAGAAATTCAAAAATATGAATTTCTTAGTAGAACAGCTTTTATATCAACTTTGGTTGACCTTAATTACATAGAAGAAATTTTTATAAAAACTACTCATATTGATAATAATGTTGATAGTGTAGTCACTTTATATGATACAGGTATAAAAGCAATTGATTTGTTAAATAAACTTGATATTAATGTTAATATGTCAGATTTTATTGATGATTACACCTTATTTTTAGATAGAAATCAGTATAATGAATTAAAAACTAAGGCACCGTTTTTAATATCTATGTCAGTTGATGATCTTACTAAATTCATAATAGATGATAAACAAGAAGAAATTACAAAAAATGATATTATTTCTATACCAGATCCAACTAATGAACCAATAGTTGGCGTTATTGATACAATGTTTTGTAAAGATGTTTATTTTTCTAAATGAGTAGATTTTAGAAAAGAGGTTTCTGATGATATTTTATTAGATTCTAAAGATTATCAACATGGAACTCAAGTTAGTTCTATTATTGTTGATGGTCCTTCTTTTAATAAAAAATTAGAAGATGGATGTGGAAGGTTTAGAGTTAGACATTTTGGTGTTATGGCACATTCTAGTGGCAATGTCTTTTCTTTATTTAAAAAAATAAAATCGATAGTTATTAATAACTTAGATATAAAAGTTTGAAATTTATCATTAGGTTCAATTCGTGAAGTTAGTTCTAATTATATCTCATTACTAGGTTCTTTACTTGATCAATTACAATATGAAAATGACGTTATTTTTATTGTTGCAGGAACTAATGATAACGAGTGTAAACAAAAAATAGTAGGTTCACCTGCTGATTCAATAAACTCAATTGTTGTTAATTCAGTAGATTTTAAAAATAAACCAGCAAATTACTCTCGTAAAGGTCCTGTTTTAACATATTTTAATAAACCTGATATTAGTTATTATGGTGGAGTTGATAATAATAAAATTACTGTATGTGGCTGTTATGGTGAAGCAAAAGTTCAAGGTACTTCATTTGCAGCCCCATGAATTACTAGAAAAGTAGCTTATTTAATTTATAAAATGAATTATAGTAAAGAAGAAGCAAAAGCGTTAATAATTGATTCAGCAATTAAATTTGATAAACAAAAAGATAATAATAGAGATCTTATTGGATATGGTGTAGTTCCTATACATATTAATGAAATACTACAATCAAAAAATACTGATATAAAAGTTTTATTATCATATAATACAAAAGCTTATTATACATATAATTTCAACTTACCAGTTCCAACTAAAGAAAATAAATTTCCCTTTATTGCAAAACTTACTTTTGCTTATTTTGCAGAATCACAAAGAAGTCAAGGTGTTGACTATACACAAGATGAATTAGATATTCAATTTGGACCAATAGATAACAAATCTGAATCTATTAATGATATAAATGAAAATAATCAATCTAGTTCTAGTTCAAATGCTTATATTTATGAATATGAAGCTAGAAAAATGTTTGCAAAATGAAATACNGTTAAATCTATAATCAAATGATCTAAAACTAATAAAGGTAAAAAAAGACAATTTATAAAAACAACAAATAACAGATGAGGTATTAGAGTAATTAGAAAAACTAGAACTGATAATATAAATAATAAATCAATAAAGTTTAGTCTAGTTATAACTTTTAGATCCATTGATAATAAAGATAGAATTGAAGAGTTTATTAGTTTGTGTAACAAAAGTGGTTATTGAGTTGCAAGTAAAGTTCAAATTGATAATAAAATTGATATTCATGGAAAGTCAAATGAATATTTAGATTTTGAATAGCTGATTTAAATGGATTATTAAACAATCCATTTTTTTTTTTTTTTAATAAAAAGACTCACATAAGTGAGTCAATTGCGATTATTTAATTATTAATTATTCTTTGATTTATTGAACTTGAGTTTGAAGTTGAGCTATTTTTTTATCTTTATTGTTTAAATAAATTAGTAAAGCACCAGCTGCAAATCCAACTAAACTAATAACAACAATTATTATCATTAAAATTTGATAAGCAAATTGGTTGTTATATCCACCTTTTATTAAAGGATCAGCAACTTTATATTTAGCAATTAGAACTGCTTGTAATTGTTGAAATCAAGCATCGGGTGTAAAGGCAACAACACTTACAATTCCAACAGCTGAAGCATAATGTTTTCTATCAATTCCAATTTCAAATAAAGTAGCTCATCTATTAGTTACTAAACCTCAACATAAAGCACCTAAACATAAAAAGAATGTATAAACAATTACTCTTACTGTTCATAAATATCATTTAGGAGCTTTTTCTATTATTCAACCAACTCTAAATCCAGGTAATAATAGAACTGTTGTTACTAAAAATGTTCCTATTAAAATACCAGTCATTAAGAACTTAATATACTTACCAGTTTTATCAGCAATTTTACCAGCAGGAGCTGAAAAAATAAATCTAAATAAATAAGTTCTTAGTAATCCACCTACAAACACAGCAACTGCAGCAACTTGTAGTGATACTTCTAAATAAGATACCAAAATACTTAATCCCATTTGATACATATAAACACCCATAACAACAAGTGATACTAATCAAATTTTTACATTTTTTAATATTCCAAATACATCTTTTATGTTAAATGAAGCGTTTTCTTCTTTTTCTGATTTATCTTCTTTAACTATAAATATTAATAAAATAACAGTTAGTGCAATTAAACCACAAAACATATAAATCATAATTGAAAAGTTTCATACACTAGGAGTTGAAATGTTTTTTCCAGCAAATAAAGGAGTTAGTGCAAAGAATAAAATATATCCAATTGAAACTAAAACTGTTCCTGCAAATCCATTAAAACTACCATGTATTCCATTTAAAATACCATTTTGTTCTGGTTTACCTTGTTGAGATAATAATTTTCATAATGGAGCTCAAAAAATTATTTTAGCAAAAGCTCAAATTGAATAGATTATACATAGTTGAATAAAACGAGATTGAACTCCAGTTTCGTTTAGAATTGGTCCATTAGCACTAGAAACTAAAGCTCCACCAGCAGTTAAACCAATTGATCCATATCAAGCTCCAGAAACTCCAAATGTTGCAAGACCTATAATAGTTAATCACTTAACACTAAGTTTATCTCCTAATATTGATCCAAAAAAATAAATTGCTAGAGAAATATAACCATAAATTGCACTAGCTTGAGACAAATGTTCAGTTTTTACTCCCAAATATAAACTTATTACTTCAGAACTCATAACATTTCTTAAATAAGAAGGGAAAATAAACACTAAAGTATCTGAAACTGCTAGTAGCATAATAACAAATAATGTTTTTTTATCAAAAGTTTTAAAAGTTTTATTTATAAAATTTGTGAAAGGGTTTGGCTTTGTTGTTTTTGTCATGAACTATTTACCTTTCTTTAGGTAACTAATTAATTACCTAATATTATTTTAGTTCATGTACAAGTCCTCTAAATAAAGATGAACGCATTTTCAAATTATTATTTTATTTGCAAGGTTAAATATTTAAATCACTATTGGCATAAAATTAAATTATAGGGTTAGTAACATAACCTTANACAAATATAAAAGAAATATTCTAGTAAAAATAAAATTTTAAACTTTATTTATTAATTTTAGTACTAGTTGATGTTGTTATTATAACTATTTCTTTTTATATAAATATTTTTATTCTTAACATGAACTTAAACTTTAAATTAAACTAAGCTGAATATCTACAAACAGTTATATATTATTTTTAGTAAATTTGTCTTTATTATAAAAACTTGTTAAAAATCAAAATACTAAAAACAGGTTATAAAAATCATTAAATGATCTTATTGATTTATTAGCTAACATTGGTTTTATTTCTCATTTAAAGCTGATAAAAAAATGTTATTAAATAAATAAAATTCTATAATAAATATAAAACTTAATAATAAATAATTAAATAATAATTCTACAATAATTCTTCTTATATAAAAGAGAGGTGAATATAATGATCTTAGTAGCACACCGTGGTTTTAGAGGTCTTTATGGAGAAAACCGTGAATATGACTTTAAAAATGCACTAACAATTTGTAAAGCTGTTGAATTTGACATCAGATTAACAAAAGATGACAAGATTATCATTTTCCATGATCACAACTTTAAAAGAATTGGTAATTTAAATAGAGGTGTTAAAACTTTAACTTATGATGAAATTACAAAAATCCCTTACTTTGTTGAAAATCCTCTAGCAACTCCTATTTTATTTGAAGTATTTATGGATAGATATTTTGATCAATATGAAATGATCAATGTTGAAATTAAACCAGATCATTACACTGAAGATGAATTAGACATTATCTTTAATGCTATTAAAAAATACTGTAATAAAGGTGTTGAAATTATTGTTTCATCATTTAGTCCAGTAGTATTAAAAGAAATTTTAAAAAGAAAAGGAAATTACTACAAATCAGGATATTTATTTGAAAAAATGTCTCAATTTGATGTTGAATTAGGTAAAAAATTTGATTTTTTACACCCTCCAATTACCTTATTAAAAAAACAATCAAATTGCGAACTATTTAAAAAATTAAATATTCCTTTAAATGTTTGAACATTTAAAAAAATGTCTGATGTAGAAATTTTACACAAGATGTATAAAGATTTAATTAATGGTTATATTTCAGATTATCCTGATCTATATCCAAAAAATTAAATAATAAATAATAGNAAGTAAAATAATAGCAAATTTGCTATTATTTTTTATTTTAATATTTATATTTTTAATTATATAAACCTTTATTTTAAACTAATTTGTTGTATACTTTAGTAGTAAATTAAATATCATAATGATAACATAGCAAGGAGAATAACTATGCCAAAAATTGATATTCAACCAAAGTACTTTGATCAAGCTAAATTTATTTGTACAACATGTGCAAGTGAATGAGTTTGTGGAACTTCTAAAAGTGAAGAAGTAAGAGTTGATGTTTGTTCAAATTGTCATCCTTTTTATACTGGAGCTCAAACTTATACAAACGTTGCTGGTCGTGTTGAACAGTTTAAATCAAAATTTGCTAAAAGAGATACAATTAAAGCACAAGCTGAAAAACAATCTCAAGCTCAAAAAGCAAAAAATAAAGAAAACAAATAATTTTGAGGTCCCTAGGACCTTTTTTATTTGACAAATCTATTAAAATAATATTAGTTGTTGGAGGTTAATTTTATGTCATATAAGATTAAAGAATTAACTTTTCGTTCTAAAAATCCTAGTTTAAATAAAGTTGATTTTATTGCTGATGATGGACAAATTGTTGATATTGTTATTGATAATAAAAAAGAAATGGACTTTTTTATAAAAGTTTTACTAGGTAAAAAGAAAAATAGTTCTGGTAGATTTCAAATTGATGATTTTGATATTATTAATAGAGCTTATACTAAAAAACATGTTGAATTTATAAAACGTGATACTTGATTTCAACGTATAATTCCAAGTAAATGAGTTTTAGTACTTTCTTTATTATTTGATCAAAATTTTTTAAAAACTGCATCAAACAAATATCTTGAAAAAAAATATGAATATTTATCACTAGTTGCAAGTAAAGGTGAAGCTAATGATAAAAAATTAAGACAAAATATTGATAATTTAATTTCTAAACATATTATTTCAAAAACAAGAGAAGAACAAAAAGCATTAAACGAATCTATTAATACTCAAAAAAAACATAACCAAGAAAAGTTTTTAGCAATTGCTGAAAAATGACCAATTCAAATACGATTACTTTCTAAAGCAGTAGAAAACTTAAAAACTGAAATTAAAACAGCTACTTTAATGTTAATGTTTCAACAAACTTTATGAGATAATGTTTATGCTTTAGATGAACTTAGAGATAATTGTAGTTGTGAGTATAATGCTAAACATTCATCAAATAAAAAACTTAAAAAGAGTTGAAAAAAATTCGCTTATCAACAAACATATTATGCAGTTCATAAACAATTAAGAATAATTAGTACTAAAATAGCAGATCTAAGATTAAGTATTTTTAGACAACAAAAAAGATTAAAACAATTTGAAAAACAATTAGATTTCGAATTTAAAAAATATTTAAGATCATTATTATCATCAACTACTAATAAAACAGAAAAAAAAGATATAAATAATAATTGAGAACAAACAAAAAAATATTTTACAGATTGAAAAAATGCTAATAAAAACACTTTAAATGATCTTGAAAAACAACAAATAGAACTTCACATAGAACCAATTAGAAAAACCACTCAACAATTAGGTGAGACAATCAATTTTTTAATACATCAATACCATGAAAGAGTATTATCTGATGAATTAGAATATATTGATAAAAGAAGATTTTTAAAACAAAAAAAAGAAAAGAAAAAAGAAATTAAAAGTGTTTTTAAGCAAGCAGTGGAAAAAATGTCAACTAGTGTTGATAATTACAACATTAAATTTGAATGATTTATTAAAAGTAGTGTTAAGTATTTATCGTTAAATATTGTTTATTTAAAAATTTTAAAAGCTATTAATCTTAAAAAAAGAAATATTATCTTTTTTAATATAACAAAACATCTATCAGAAAAAGAACTTTTACAATTATTTGAAACTATTAAAAGTATTCAACAACACCATCCTTTAATGACTTTTATTTTTTTAAATGATTCTATAAATGATGTATATGATTTAAATAAAAGCATTTATTATACTAATAACAAATTAGAATTAAAAGAAATGCTAGCTGTTGATATCTTTGATAGTTTATTAAAAAAACAAGATAATAACATTAATAAAATTAGTTATAAAAAAATTAATGAAAATGAAATTAAATTCTTAAATGAATCAACTTGAGTATTAACTAATTATAATTTAAAAGATACTGGTTATATTTCATTTAACCCATTAAAAANCTCAACAGAACCTAAAAAAAGAATTAATTTATTATTATCAGCAACAGTGATTAAATCTAAAAAATTTATAGATAAATCAATGTATTTTGCACTAACTGAAGAAAAAGAAAAAATTTATTTTTATGATAGAACTAATTTATATAAAGATAATGATGAAATAGTACTTTATATAAGTAAAGATTCTATTAGTAGTATTAATTAAAGGAGTTATATGTTAGATCAAAAAAAATCACAACTATTATTAGATAAAATTAAGCAATATCAAAATATTATTATTACAAAACATAAACAACCTGATTGAGATGCTCAAGGTAGTGCAATTGGATTAGCAAATATTATTAATGATAATTTTAAAAATAAAACTATTTATGTAGTTGGATCTAGAATTAGTGATGATGATAGTTTTTTTATTGATGAAACTAATTTAAGTGATGAATTTGTTAAAAATAGTTTAATTATTACAGTTGATACTGCTACAAAAAAAAGAGTAGATTTTAATAGATTTGATTTAAGTTGTGATAGTTTTAAAATTGATCATCATATAAATGTTGAAGATTATTGTAAAAACGATTTAATAGATGATAGTAGTATTTCAAATACTCAAGTTATTAGTTTATGAGCTTTAGAAAATGATTTATTTATTTCACCAACTGCTGCTTATAATTTATATTTAGGTTTATTAACTGATTCAAATAGATTTTTATATGATAAAACTAATCAAACAACTTTTTATGTTGCATCTAAGCTATTAGAAGCTGGAGCTAATTTAAAAAAAGCAAATGACTTTTTGTATGTATCAGATTTAAAATTAAGACAATGAGTGATGTATAGTTTTTCTAAAATGAAATTAACTAATACTGGTATTGCTTATATTGTTTTATTAGATGAAGATTTAAAAGATTGAGATTTGAGTTATGAAGAAACTAAATTAGCACTTTCAGCTATGAGTGGAATTAAAGAAATTAAAATTTGATTTACAATTATACAAGTAGAAGATATTTTAAAAGTTTCACTAAGAAGTAGAGATTTTAGTATTGATAAAATTGCAAATAAATATAATGGTGGAGGTCATAGATTAGCTAGTGGAGCTGAAATTAGTTCATTAGATCAAATTAATGATTTAATTAATGATTTAGAACAATTAATTAAAGGAGAACAGTAAAATGACAGAATTAGATATTAATGAAATAGAAGCATATAATTCTAATAAAATGGGTTGAATTGAACTAATTACAGGTTGTATGTTTGCTGGAAAAACCGAAGAATTTATAAGACGTTTAAGAGTTTTAAGTTATGCTAAAAAAAGAGTATTAGCTTTTAAACCAAGTATTGATAATAGATATTCAGTTGAAAATATAATTTCACATTCAGGAAGTAAACTAGATTCTTATTTAGTACATTCAAGTGATGAAATTAAACAAATTATTGAAAAAGAAAATCAAATTCAACAAGTTGATGTAATAGGAATTGATGAAGTACAATTTTTTGATGAACAAGTTGTTGAGTTAATTGAACAACTAGCAAATCAAGGAATTATTGTAATAGTTAATGGATTAGATAAAGACTTTAGATGCTTACCATTTAAAAACGTTGATAAGTTATTAGTAACAGCAGAATTTGTAACTAAACTAAGAGCTAGATGTCATTTATGTGGAAATTTTGCAAATAGATCTCAAAGAATTGTTAATGGTCAACCTGCTTTATGAGATTCTCCTTTAATTTTAGTTGATGGAAAAGAAAGTTATGAAGCAAGATGTAGAAACTGTTTTATAGCTCCTAAAAAGGAAGTGTAATTATGAACGCTAAAACATATGAAGCATTAGAAACAATGCAAAAAAGATTGCTTCAAATTTTAAAAGATTTAGAAGATGAAAATATTTTAAAAGATATTAAAAAATTTACTGAACTAAACAAAGAAAAATCTAATTTAGAAGAAGTTGTTGAAAAATTTGTTGAATATAAACAAGCAGTTGAACATATAAAAGATGCTAAAGTTATATTAGAAAATGAAAAAGATCAAGAATTAATTGAACTAGCAAAAATTGAATTAGATGAAAATAATGATAAAGTTGAACATCTACAACAAGTAATTGAAGAAATGTTATTACCAAAAGATCCAAATGATGATAAAAACGTTATTGTTGAAATCAGAGGGGCTGCTGGTGGAGATGAAGCTAATATTTTTGCTGGTGATCTTTTAAGAATGTATAAACTTTATGCTGAAACTCAAAATTGAAAGATAAATATTTTAGAAGCATCAGTTGGTGAAGCTGGTGGTTATAGTCAAGTTGTATTTATGATCAAAGGTGATAGAGTTTATTCTAAATTAAAATTTGAATCTGGAGCTCATCGTGTTCAACGTGTTCCAAAAACTGAAGCTAAAGGAAGAATTCAAACTTCAACTGCAACTGTTGCAGTTTTACCTGAAATGAGTGAAGTTGAAATTGAAATTAGATCAAATGATTTAAGAATTGATACATATAGAGCTTCTGGAGCTGGTGGTCAACATGTTAACACTACTGATTCAGCAGTAAGAATTACACATCTACCAACTGGAATTGTTGTAACTAGTCAAGATGGAAGATCTCAACATGATAATAAAGATATAGCAATGACAATGTTAAGAGCAAAAGTTTATGAAGCTGAAGTTGAAAAACAACAAGCTCAAGCTGATGCAACAAGAAAAAATGCAGTTGGAACTGGTGCTAGATCTGAAAAAATTAGAACTTATAATTACCCACAAAATCGTGTTACTGACCATAGAGTTGGTTTAACTTTAAATAAATTAGATCAAGTTATGGAAGGTAATATTGATGAATTTATTATTGCTTTAATTAATGAAGAACAACGTCAAAAAGTAGCTGAGCAATTAGAAAAAAACAATGAATAATACTATTTTTAATGTTTTAAATAAAATAAAAAACACTAACATCAGTCTGAATAAGGCTGATGTTTATCATATTTTAGAACATATTATAAATAAAGATTACCAATGAATTATTAGTAATTTAGATTATAAATTAACAAAAAAACAAATTTATAAAATAGATCAAATCCTTGATTTATTAAAACAAAACTATCCTTTAGCTTACATTTTAAAAAGTAAATATTTTTATTCTAATAACTTTTTTATTAATAAAGATGTTTTAATTCCAAGAAATGAATCTGAATTAATAATTGATCATGCTAGTGAATTTGTTAAAAATAATAATGATTTATTAATAGTTGATTTGTGTACTGGTAGTGGGTGTTTAGGAATTAGTTGTGCTTTATTAAATGATCAAAATAAAGTGATTTTAACTGATATATCTTATAAAGCTTTAAAAGTAGCTAATAAAAATATTAAGAAATTTAATTTAACAAATACTAGTTGTTTAAATGGAAATTTTATTGATGTTTTAATTAAAAATAATCTAAAAGCAAATCTAATAATTTGTAATCCTCCATATATTGATATAAATGATCAAAATATAGATAAAAACGTAATAGATTTTGAACCAAGTATTGCTTTATTTGCACCAAACAAAGGCTTATATTTTTATGAAATTTTAATTAAAAATATAGATAAAATTCTTGATACTAATAAAAACTTTTTAATTGTTTTAGAGTTTGGATGATTACAAAAAGACTCAATAGAACAATTATTGATTAATAATTGTTTAAAATATAAATGAGAATTTAAAAAAGACTACAATGATTATTGAAGAAATTTAATTATTAAAAATTTTTAAGGACAAATATGTATAAAAATAAAAACTTTAAAATTAAAATAATAAATAATAAATTTTCAATGAGAATTAAAGATATTGATCCTAAAATTGAACAAAAAAACTTTTCTATTTATTTAAAAGCTATTTTAGGATTAGTTGTTTTTTTAATTACACTACTACCTTTTTATGCTTATTTACACTTAATTTTTAAACATGAATCTTTAAGTTTTTATTTTGCAAATTATAGTATTATTTCAAAATATGTAGATCTGCCAAGTAAGTCTCAAATTTGAGGATTAGCTATTAGTGCTTTAGTATTTATGGCAATTGTTATTACGATGTTTATTAGTTTTAAAGCATTAGTAAATATATCTAATAATAAAAGATATAAACAAGCAATTATTGCTTTAATTATTATTTTTGGAATTTTAACTATTTTATTTCAAGGAATTTCTCAATATTTTTATGGGTATTTTCAAGACTTTTTTAACTATCAAGTAATTAGTGGACTAGATAATAAAATCAGTGATTTTAAAAAGATTACTACACAATTTATCGAATTTGAAAAAAATACAAGTAGTATTTATAACTGAATTGATGTTAATAATATTTGATGAATTATTTTTGTACAAATCTTTTTAATGTTTGTTACAAGTATTTCTTTACAAAATATTACTTTTTTTGAATATGAAAAAAATAGTGAAGATAAATACATAAATTATTTTGTTCAAAAAAATAAAGTGATTTATCAAAACAGAATCAAATTATATGTAAATAATTTATTTTCTTTTACTGATAAAACTTTATCTAATTGATTAATTATTTTAGTATTGATGATTTGTTTTCCAATACTAATTTATATTGTTGCAATTTCAACTAGAGGCAGTGAAAAATCATTAATTTATTGAACACACCAACTACCTAATTTATTAAAAGATTATCAAAATTGAAATACAATTTTTGATCAATATAAAAATCAATTAAATTTAACTAAAAGTAGTCCTTTATTAATATTATCTTCACCAATTATTTTTTTAGGAATTACTTTATCAACAGTTTTATTTTTATTAACTATTTCAATTAGAGGTCAAAAATCATCACAATTAGTTTTAAGAACTAAGTTTATATTATTATCAATTTTAATATCATTATTAATATTAAGTATTTTTATTTCTCAACTTGAATTACATAAATTATTAGTCGCTTGAAATACTTCTAATAATGAGCAAATTATTGGATCAAATTATATTCAAGCAATCAAACAAATTACAGGGCAAAAAGTATTTGAAAACATTGATCAAAAACTATTTTTATTAAATAATATTGATCAAAAAATAGATTCGATTTTTAATGATCGTTACATTATAAGTGTATGTATTAGTTTTTTAGTAGTTTCAACTATTACTGGATTTTGTATTATTTTAAAAGGAATGTTAGATAAAAGATTAGCAATTGATTTTGTCAAAAACCAATTTAAAAATAAGAAATTATTTAGAAAATAGGATTTATTATGTTAACAGATATAAAAATAAATAAAGCTATAGAGCTATTAAAAAATAATCAAATTATTATTTTACCAACTGATACTATTTATGGATTATCAGCTATTTATAGTTTAGAAAATCAAATTAGAGTTAATCAAGTAAAAAATGCTGATATTACTAAGCCTTTAATTGTTTTGATTTCTAATTTAGATCAATTGAATGATTTAGAAATTACTGATTTAACTGATAAAGATTATTTATTAAATGATGAACCTACTACTGTTATTTTTAAAACTAAAAGCTCAAGTATTGCTATTAGATTAGTTAAAAGAGAAGATATCAAACAAATTATTAATAAAACAGGACCTATTATTTCAACAAGCGTTAATTTACATAACTTTAAACCTTTAATAAAAGAAAACGATTTAATTAATTTTAATAAAAATATAGAACTATTTTTTGATACACAACTAAATAATAAACCCTCAAAAATATATAGCAGCATTATAAAAAAATATTTAAGGTAAAAGATTTTTATACCATATTATTAACTAAATATCTATAGGTTTTTAACTACCTAGTCATTCTAAAATCTAGAAAATTATGATATATTTATATTGAATATAAAGGAACTTAAACATATGAACTCACATAGTTTAGTATTTAACTACAGAGACAACAAGCACTTTTTACAAGAGATGCACACTATCATTAAAAAAAGAGGACCAAAAACTTTTGAAGAGTGAATGGTTAATAATAATTTTGATTCAGCTTATATTCCAGTAACTATTGTTAATGAAAGAAATGGTGTTTTAGCAGTTAGTGGTTTTATTAAAAGTAAAGCAATTATTAATAAAACTGTATTAAATACAATTTTATTAACTAATACTTTTACAAAAGCAAAAGAAAGCAACCCTTTAATGGTTAATGAATTAATTCAAGGAGTTGTTAAAAAATATGAAAACATTTCTGATTTTATTTATACTTTTTCAAATGTAGAAAATGATGATGTTTTGATTAGAAATGGTTTTAAAAAAATAAAAGAATATACTTATTTTATGCAATGAGATCCTAACAAAGAAGCAAAATTAAGTGTTTTAAAAAGATTAGATTTAGATACTAATCAAGCTGATTTTGAGTTTGTTAAAGATGAATTATTTCACAGTAGTAAAAACAATTCTTTATTTTATATTAGAGAAGATGGTGCACTACCAATTTATAGTTTATTAAAATACTATAGAAATAATGTGTTTTATATTTCTAATTTAGATGCTATTGTTATATTTTCAATTAATAATAAGACTTTTCAATTAATTGGGTTATATTCAAAAAATGAAATTGATGTTTTAGAACTTTTAGATGCTATTGTTCCTAAAGGAATTTCGTTAATAGAATTTTATTTTGTTCCAAACATTAAAAGTAAGTTTGTAGTAAAAGAATTAAGAAAAGTAATGGCTGCTGATTGTCAACATAGATCATTTTTATATGTAAGACAAAGCACAACTAATTTAGAAGCATCTAAGTTTGTTGTTCCTTTATTAAATAGATTAAAATAATGACTAAATAACTACTACATAGTAGTTATTTTTATTTTTGTAATTAAAATAGTGTAGTTTAATAAAAAGTAGTTATGTTATAATTTTTAAAAATATTTCAATTTTAAATACTAACTTTTATATAAGTCTGCTATTAGCAAATGTTTTAAAAAATAACTTTCATTAAATAGGCTTATTTCAAATAAAGCCTATTTTTTTATAAAATAAAAGTAATTTAGTGGTGATAAAATGAAAAGAAAAATTATTAAAAAAAACTTAGCTTTAGTAAAAAAGAAAAGGCTGTTTTTAGATTTTTTAAAAAATAATCAACTAGAAGATATTTATTTAAAAAACACTGATTTTAATAAAAAATCAAATATTTTATTAAACAACTTTATTATTATTTTAAAAATTAATAACTTAAATTATAAAAACTTTTGAGCTAATATTTCTTTTATAAATTTTTGTATTTATTATCTTTATCACAAATTTTATAAAAGTCTATCAGAACAAAAATTAAATCAAATCAATCTAACTATAAAAAAAATTGCAACAAATAGAAAATACAATAGCTTAGATATAAATTATGAAAAACAACTAATAGAAATTGCTAAACAATATGATATTAAATTTAGTACTGATTTTATAAATACTTATTTTAATAATCATCAAATTTATCACTATATTAGTAATAGTTTTAGTTTAATGTTTGAAAATGATAAAAAAATGCTTGCTTATAGTTATTGTTATTGATTAATTTTATTTATTTATATTAAAAAGTATTTAAGCTTGCAACTAAATTATAAATACTCATATAGTTTGTTTAATTTAGAAATGATTTGTAATGAAAATTATATAAAAAACATTAAACAATTAACACCAATCTTTTTTAATCTTTTAATTATGAAAAACAATAAATGAATTAGTAAATTAGATATTAAAAGGAAGAAAAAATAATGAAAAAGCTGATTATTACAGTTTTATCTTTAATTTTTATGTTTGGTTTAACAATATTTGGTTTGTTGCTATTAAACATTTATTTTTTTAATTGACCTTTAATTGGATTTGGGATTTTTCATTTACTTGCAATTATTTGAGCTTTTATAGTATTAGCTGATAAAAAAAGAAGATTTGAAACAAGAATTAGATGATTTTGTTTTATTGTTTGTATTCCTATAATTGGAGTTTTATCTTATTTATTTTTTGGTAGATCTTATAAGTATAAAATTACAAAAAACTACAAATTTTTAGAAATTCAAAATAAACATTCAGAAAATGAATTAGAACAAATTGATCAAATTTTAACTAATCAAATTCCACAATTTAAACGTGCATTTAAAACTGCTTCTATTTCACAAACTAATAATATTTTTTTAAATACTAAAGTTGAGTTTTTAGAAAATGGTAATCAATTATTTTTAAATTTGTTTAAAGACATTAAAAATGCTAAACACTATATTCTATTAAATTTTTATATTTTTAAAGATGGTAAGTTATTAGATGAATTAACTAATTTATTAATTAAAAAATTAAAAGAAAATGTTAAAGTTTATATAATTTATGATTTTGCTGGAAGTTATACATTATTTGAAGAAGCAAAAATTAAGTTATTAGAATATGGGTGTCAAATTGTTTGTTATGCACCAATTAGATTCCCATTTATTAAATGAACAGCAAATTATAGAGATCATAGAAAAGATATAATAATTGATAATAAAATTGGTTATATTGGTGGAATTAATATTGGTGATGAATATATTAATTTAGATAATAAGTTTGGTTATTGAAATGATTGTTCTTTAAAAATTACAGGTAATGCTGTAAGTGAAATTCAACGTATTTTTATTAGTGATTATGATTTTTATAAACCAAGTTTTAAAAAAAATTCAATTAAACAAGATTTAGATTTAGATAATGTCTATTCTGTTAAATGTAAAGATCAATTAGTTCAAATTGTTTCAAGTGGACCAAATCATGAAGAACCTTTACATTTATCTATTTTTATTAATTTAATTAATTCAGCTCAAAAAAGAATTTGAATCTCAACTCCATATTTTATTCCTCCTCAAGAAATTAGAACTGCTTTAATTAATGCTGCTAATTCAAAACTAGATGTTAGAATTTTAATTCCAGGTTTAACTGATAAAGCTTTTTTATTAGATCAAACAAAACAATGAACTAGAGAATTATATAAAGCTGGAGTTAAAATTTATTCTATTAATAATGTTTTTAATCATAATAAAACTTATTTATTTGATGATGAAATTACATTTATTGGATCAACAAATCTTGATTTTAGAGCTTTATTTGCAGATCAACAAACAATGGGATTAATTTATTCTAAATCATTAAATAAAACTATTTCAAATAAATTTGAACAAGATTTTAAAAACAGTTATTTATATGATCATTTACCAAATAAAAACATTAACTGATTTAGAAAAATAGTAATTAAAATTTATAACATTATTCAACCTTTATTATAAAAATTTTATTTTTAAAATATTATTTTTTTAATTAGTATGATTTTGTTGAAACTAACTTATTTTTATATATAATATAAAACGTGTTAATTCAATACACTCGGAAATGTGAAAGGAGGAAAATACATGCCAACAATTAATCAATTAGTTAAAGTTAACCGTAAAGCAAAAACATGAAAAACTAAAGCTCCAGCCTTAAACAGAGGGATTAATACTTTAATTAAAAAAGTTACAAAAATCGCATCACCTCAAAAACGTGGAGTATGTACGCGTGTTGCAACAATGACACCTAAAAAACCTAACTCAGCGTTACGTAAATACGCTCGTGTTAGATTAACAAATGGAATGGAAGTTAATGCTTATATTCCTGGAGAAGGACACAACTTACAAGAACACAGTGTTNTTTTAATTCGTGGTGGACGTGTTAAAGACTTACCTGGGGTTAGATATCACGTAATTAGAGGTACTTTAGATACTCAAGGTGTAGCAAAACGTTCTCAAGGACGTTCACTATATGGAGTAAAAAGACCAAAAGTTAAAAAATAATAAATCAAATTAATAAGTGTGTATATGAATTAAAAAGAACACATTAAAAGTAGCATATTTATATTAAAAAGAAAGGAGTTATTACCATGCGTAAAAATAGAGCAGAAAAAAGAGATGTTTTAGCAGATCCAATTTATAATTCTAAATTAGTTACTCGTGCAATTAATAAAATTATGTTAGATGGTAAAAGAGGAATTGCTCAGTCAATTATTTATGATGCATTTAATATAATTAAAGAAAAAACTAATAAAGAACCAATTGAAGTATTTAATAAAGCTATTGAAAATATTAAACCTCACTTAGAATTAAAAGTTCGTCGTATTGGAGGAGCTAACTATCAAGTTCCTGTAGAAGTTTCAGCTGAAAGACAAATCACTTTAGCTTTACGTTGATTAATTAATTATGCAAGATTAAGAAACGAAAAAGTTATGACAATTAAATTAGCTAATGAAATTATTGATGCATCAAATAATATTGGTGGATCAGTTAAAAAACGTGAAGATACTCATAAAATGGCAGAAGCAAATAAAGCGTTTGCTCATTATCGTTGATAATCAAATTAGAAAGGAAAATAGCAAATGGCTAGAGAATACAGTTTATTAAATACTCGTAATATTGGTATTATGGCTCATATTGATGCTGGTAAGACTACTACTACTGAACGTATTTTATTTCATACTGGAAAAATTCACAAAATAGGTGAAACACATGAAGGTGCTTCACAAATGGACTGAATGGCTCAAGAGCAAGAACGTGGGATTACTATTACATCTGCTGCTACAACTGCATTCTGAAAAAACACAAGATTTAACATCATTGATACTCCTGGTCACGTAGATTTCACTGTTGAAGTTGAACGTTCATTAAGAGTTTTAGATGGTGCTGTTGCTGTTTTAGATGGTCAATCTGGTGTTGAACCTCAAACTGAAACTGTTTGAAGACAAGCAACAAATTATAAAGTTCCTCGTATTGTTTTTGTTAATAAAATGGATAAAACAGGTGCTGATTTTATTTATTCAGTAAAAACTATTGGTGATAGATTAGGTGCTAAAGCTGCCCCAATTCAATTACCAATTGGAGCTGAAGAAAACTTCACAGGTATTATTGATTTAGTTGAAATGAAAGCTTATGAGTTTGATGGAAAACCTGAAGAAAATTATAAAGAAATTGAAATTCCAACTAATTTATTAGAACAAGCTAAAGAATTAAGAGCACATTTAGTTGAAGTTGCTGTTGAATATGATGAAGAATTATTAATGAAATTTTTAGATGGTGGAGAAATTAGTATTTCTGAATTAAAATCAGCAATCAGAAAAGGTGTAATTAATGCCGACTTCTTCCCAGTATTAGCTGGTTCAGCATTTAAAAATAAAGGTGTTAAATTATTATTAGATGCTGTTGTTGATTATTTACCATCACCTTTAGATATCCCATCAATTAAAGGAATTTTACCAACAGGTGAAGAAGTTGAAAGACATGCTGATGATACTGAACCATTCTCAGCATTAGCATTCAAAGTTATGACTGATCCATTTGTTGGAAAATTAACATTCTTTAGAGTATATTCAGGAATTTTAACTAAAGGTAGTTATGTATTAAATTCAACTAAACAACAAAAAGAACGTGTTGGACGTATTTTACAAATGCATGCAAATAACCGTACTGAAATTGAAGAAGTTTATTCAGGTGATATTGCTGCAGCTGTTGGTTTAAAAAATACTACAACTGGTGATACTTTATGTGATGAAAAAGGAGAAATCATTTTAGAATCAATGGTCTTTCCTGAACCTGTTATCCAATTAGCATTAGAACCAAAAACTAAAGCTGACCAAGAAAAAATGAGTATTGCTTTATCAAAATTAGCTGAAGAAGATCCAACTTTTAGAACTTATACAGACGATGAAACTGGACAAACAATTATTGCTGGTATGGGTGAGTTGCACTTAGATATTATTGTTGATCGTATGAAACGTGAATTTAATGTAGCAACTAATGTTGGTGCACCACAAGTTTCATATCGTGAAACTATTAAATTACCAGGAAAAGCTGAAGGTAAATATATCAAACAATCTGGAGGACGTGGTTCATATGGTCATGTTGTGATCGAATTTGAACCAAACAAAGACAAAGGATTTGAATGAGTTGATAAAATTACTGGAGGACGTGTTTCAAAAGAATACATTAACTCAGCACGTGTAGGGTTAGAAAACGCTTTAAGAAACGGAGTTATTGCAGGATATCCAATGATAGATGTTAAAGCAACTATTGTTGATGGATCAATGCATGAAGTTGACTCAAATGAAATGGCATATAAAATTGCTGCTTCAATGGCTTTAAAAGAAGCTTCTAAAAAAATGAATCCTGTTGTTTTAGAACCAATTATGAATGTTGAAGTAACAGTTCCAGATGAATATTATGGAGATGTTATGGGAAATATTTCTTCAAAACGTGGAATAATTGAAGGTTCAGAACAAAGAGGAAATGCTCAAACAATTAAATCTAAAGTACCATTAACTGAAATGTTTGGATACGCTACTGAATTACGTTCATTTACTCAAGGACGTGGAAATTACACTATGATATTTAGTCATTATGCAGAAGCTCCAAAAGCAATTGCTGATGAAATTATCAAAAAATCGGGTAAATAATATTTTTTGAATTAAGTATTAAATAAGTGTAAAATATATAATAGTAAAAACGCCCCAAAAGGGGCAGACAAAATAGTAGAAATATATCTATTATTCTTGATTTGTATAGAAATTTTTAAGGAGAAAAAAACATGGCAAAAGAACAATTTGACCGTAGTTTACCTCACGTTAATATTGGAACAATTGGACACGTTGATCATGGTAAAACTACATTAACTGCTGCTATTACTAAAGTTTTATCTGAACAAGGTAACGCAGAATTCAAAGATTATGCAAATATTGATAATGCCCCAGAAGAAAGAGAACGTGGTATTACAATTAATACTGCACACGTTGAATATAAAACTGCTAATAGACACTATGCACACGTAGACTGCCCAGGTCACGCTGACTATGTTAAAAACATGATTACTGGAGCAGCACAAATGGATGGAGCTATTTTAGTTGTTGCTGCAACTGATGGACCAATGCCACAAACTAGAGAACACATTCTATTATCAAGACAAGTTGGAGTTCCAAAAATCGTTGTTTTCTTAAACAAATGTGATATGGTTGAAGATGATGAAATGATCGATCTAGTTGAAATGGAAATTAGAGATCTATTAACTGAATATGACTTTGATGGAGAAGGAGCACCAGTTATTAGAGGTTCAGCTTTAGGAGCATTAAATGGTGATTCAAAATGAACTGGAGCAATTAATGAATTAATGGCAGCAGTTGATGAATACATCCCAACTCCACAAAGAGATGCTGATAAAACTTTCTTAATGCCAGTTGAAGACGTATTTACAATTACTGGACGTGGAACTGTTGCAACAGGACGTGTTGAACGTGGAACTGTAAAAGTAAACGAAGAAGTTGAAATTATTGGATTAAAAGAAGAACCAACTAAAACTGTTGTTACTGGATTAGAAATGTTTAGAAAACTACTTGATTTTGCTGTAGCTGGAGATAATGTTGGAGCATTATTACGTGGTGTTGATAGACATTCAGTAGAACGTGGACAAGTTTTAGCAAAACCTGGAACTATTAAACCACATACTGTATTAAAAGCTTCAGTTTATGCTTTAACTCAAGAAGAAGGTGGACGTCACAAACCATTCTTTAATAAATACCGTCCTCAATTCTACTTCCGTACAACTGATGTTACTGGAGAAGTTACTTTACCAGAAGGAACTGATATGGTAATGCCTGGTGATAATGTTGAAATGGAAATCCAATTAATCAAACCAGTTGCTGTTGAAGAAGGAACTAAATTCTCAATCCGTGAAGGTGGAAGAACAATTGGTGCTGGAACAGTTATTTCAATTGAAAAATAATTAAATAATTTATAAAAGAACTAGTTATTCTAGTTCTTTTTTTTGTTTTTAAAATCTAGTTTTTTCTAAATCATAAACTAAAAAAATAAAAATTCTCTATAAAATATATTTTGTAAACTAGAAAGGAAAAGAATGAAAAAATTACTAGATTTTAGAAAAGCTAAAGAGAGTAACTTACATGAATTTTTTTCAAAATTTGCTAAATCTATTTTGACTTTTGTTGCTCTTTTACCTGCAGCTGGACTAACAATTATTTTAGGAAAAATAATTGGTCCATTAGGGTTAGGACAAATTAAAGCTTCAGCCAAAGTTTTTAATCAAATTGGTGGTGTTATTGAAACTGTTGGTTGAGCAGCTTTTAGTCATATGGGTTTATTATTTGCTGTTGCAATTGGTGGTACTTGATCTAAAAATAGATATGGTGGATCATTTGCTGCTGCTTTTTCTTACTTTATATTATTAGCTGTTGGTTCTTCAATGTTTATAACAAGAACAACTGAAGCTGGTGAAATACAATTCTTAAACTATATTTNAGGTAGATGAGAAAAACACGAATTATTTTTTAGTAGCCAAGAAGGAGTAATGTCAATTAGATATGATGCCATTGGTGGAATTATAATGGGATTTGTTGGTGCAACAATTTATAATAAATATTACAATTTTAATAAATTACCACAAGCATTATCATTTTTTAATGGTGCAAGATTTGTTCCATTTATGGTGATTATTATAGTATTACCAATTTCAGTTGGAATTGGATTAATTTGACCATTATTTCAAACTGTAATTAATCATTTAGGTAACTTCTTTGCAAAAGAACAAAAATTAAAATTCTTAGCTCCATTTTTATATGGAACTTCAGAAAGATTATTATTACCATTTGGATTACACCACATGATTACAATTCCTATGAATTATAGTCAATTAGGTGGAAGTGTAGATTTTACAAGTGCTAGTCAATTTAGTAATACAACAAACGAAAATGCTAAAGTTATTGCTGAATTCTTCAACAGTTTAGAAAATAATAAAGAAGCTTTAAAAGCACAAGGACAAGAAAAAATCTGATTAAGTTGAATTACTGCATTAGGTAATGTAAAAAGTGGATGAGCTGATTATGCAGCAAAACATAATAATGTAAATGGTTTAACAATGCAACAAGCTTATGAAATTGTTTTAGATTCAGTTGTTCCAGTTAGATTTAAAGTTGGACAAATGATTACTTCATCAGGTTCATTAGTTGGTGCTGGATTAGGTATGGCATTTGCAATTCCTAAAGAAAAAAGAGCTAAATACTCTTCAATTTATTTTTCAGGATTAGCAGCTTGTTTATTAACTGGAGTTACTGAACCTATTGAATTTATTTTTATGTTTTCAGCTCCTTTATTATATGTTTTACATGCAATTTTAACTGGAATAGCATTTGGAATTAGTGATTTTATTCCAATGAGAATTCATGCATTTGGTGGAATTGAAACATTAATTAAATACTTATTTGTATTTGGTCCAACTTCAATTAGTGGTATTGGATTAAAAGGTATTTTATGAATCCAAGGATTATGATTATTATTAGTAACAATAGCATTTGGTGGAATTTATTTTGCAGTATTTTACTTCTTTACTAAAAAATTCAAACCAGCAATTCCTGGATTTACTAATGATGAAACATCAGCTAGTGAAATTACAACTATTAAAGAAGATCAACCAACTAAAAAACAAACTAAATCAACTAAAACAAAATCTGATCAAACTATTAATACAATAGTTAATTTATTAGGTGGATTAGATAATTTAGATGATGTTGATGCATGTATGACTAGATTAAGAGTTAAAGTAAAAGACAAAGCTAAAGTTGATAATAAGTTTAAAGAATTAACTGGAGCAGTGGGTGTTTTAAATAAAGGTAGTTCTTTGCAAATTGTTTATGGACCAAAAGCTGATATTTATAAAGGCGAAATATTAGAATTACTAGAAAGAAATAAAAATGCCAAAGCCAAATAATATCACAAGTGAAATGTTAGAGTATTCATTTCCAATTAAACAAAGAATCTTTGATCCTAAAAATGAATATTGAATAACAACAAAAGTATCTGATCTTTGAACTAATGATAATAGTTTATTTATTGAAATCACTTTTTCAAATTTACAAAAAGCAACATTTCAAATCAAACTATTTGAATCAAATATTATTAACTTAAAATTATCTCAAAGATCAATTAATAGAGTTTTTAATGAGCACTTAAATAGTAATTTAAAATCAGAAAAAATTAGTTATATAAAAACTGATAAAGAAATTATTATTGATTTAAAAAATAATGAAAAACTAATTTTTAATATTAATCCTTTTGTATTAAAAATAATAGATAGTAATAATCAAATAAAAACAAGAACTACACTAAGAACTGGTTATCAATTTTTTGAAGGATTTATTAATCCTAATTTAGGAATTGAAATTGATCAAAATAAAAATCAGAGATTTTTTATGTCATTTGATATTGACAATGATGAAAAATTCTATGGACTTGGTGAAAAATTTAGACCTTTAGTTAAAAATGGAGTTGAATCAGTTATTTGAAATACTGATAATTCTTGTGTAACAAATAATGATTTAGCTTATAATGGTTTGCCTTTATTATATTCAACAAATAATTGAGGGTTTTTAATTAATACAAGTTGTAAAACAACATTTGAAATAGGTTCTCCAACAACTGATATATTATCTTTTAAAGTTGATCAGGACTATTTAGATTTATACTTATTTAGTAATAATAATTTAAAAGAATTAGTCTCAAGTTATACTTTATTAACTAATAGAATTTCAAAAGTTCCAGACATTGGATATGGAGTTTGATTAAACAGACTTTATTATCATAACTATGAAGAATTATTTGAAGCTATTAATAAAGTAAAAGAATTAAATTATCCACTAGATGTTATTACTTTAGATCCTAAATGATTAAAAAATAGATATACAAAAAGTTGTAATTTTGAATACAATACTGATGCTTTTGGTGATTTTAAAAAACTATTTGATGATGTTAAAGCTAATGGTTTAGAAATGTGTTTTTGAATTAATCCATACATTCAAAATGATGGATTAGAAAATTCTAAATTTTTATTTGAAAATGATTTATTAGTTAAAAGTAAAAATGGAAGTTATGCTCATCCTTGAACAGGAACTGAAACATATCAAGAAAATAATTACATAATTGATTTTACAAACCCAAAAGCTTATAACTGATATAAAGAACAAATTAAAAAATTATTTAAATTAGGATTAAGATTTGTTAAACCTGATTATGGTGATGGTTTACCAGCTGATGCTATTTTATATAATGGTTATAATGCAAAAGATTTTAAGCAATATTTTATGTACTTATATGTTAAGTGTTGTTATGAAGCTGGTGAAGAGTTTTTTGGAACTGGTAGAAATGTTGTAGTTAGTCGTCCGGGATATATTGGAACTCAAAAATTTGTTGGTAAATGATCTGGAGATAGTATAACTAGTTTTAGTGATTTAAAAAATCATTTACAAGCAGGTCTTTCTTTAAGTTTAGCTGGTGAAGTAATTTGAGGAACTGATATTGGTGGATTTGTTCAATCTAGTGATTTTAGCTTAGATTTATATAATCGTTGAACTCAAGTAGGAATGTTAAATACTTTTTCAAGATATCATGCTTTAGGACAAAGAGAGCCTTGAAGATTTGATAAAAACACTTTAAATAATTCAATTAAATGAGCAAAATTTAAAAAGACTTTATTACCAGAATTTAAAGTTTGAGAATTTGAATCAATTACTAAAGGTTTACCAATTTTAAGACCAATGGTATTAGAAAATCAAAATAATAAAATTGCTAGATTAATTGATGATCAATACTATATTGGATCAAATCTTTTAATATGTCCAATATTAAAACAAAATTCAACTAATAGAGATGTGTTTTTACCAGATGGATCTTGATATAAATTAGATGATAAATCAAAAGTTTATCAAGGAAATTGTTTATATAATTTTGATGTTGAGTGAGATGATATTTTAATATTTGTTAAAAATAATTCAGCTATTTTAAGATTTGATAATGGTAGTTATAATTTTAAAAATGTTAAAGATCAACAAATAATTATTGATATTTATGGAAAAATTGATAATCTAGAATATCAATTTGAAATTGATGAAATTATAAATAAAATATCTATTAAAAATAATCAAGTTGAGTATTTATCAAAACATAAAATTATTATTAAAAATAATTAAAATAATTAAAAACTGAACAATTAGTTTCAGTTTTTTTATTGTGAATTTAAAAG
Organism: Mycoplasma mycoides subsp. capri; assembly: GCF_900489555.1. GTDB lineage: Bacteria > Bacillota_I > Bacilli_A > Mycoplasmatales > Mycoplasmataceae > Mycoplasma > Mycoplasma capri. Next base: position 197,395 of record NZ_LS483503.1, read on the forward strand.
TGTAAAATTATATATTAGTATTAATATCTACATATTTAATATTAATTATTAGGTAGTTTAAAGTGTTATTATATATTTAAATAACCAAAGGAGATATATATGATTAAATTTAATGATAAAAAAGAAGAACTAACATTAGTTTGTTTAACAGAAGTTAATAATAAACCTTATGTATCAGATGCTGATTTATCAACTACATTTATTAGTGAAGATAAAACTATTTACATGGTAATTAAAAAAGATCATAAATGCTTAAAAACTAAAATTAGAAATGCTTTTAAAAAGTTTGTTTCAACTAATAAATTTAATATAAATGTTGATGTAGATTCTTTTTTAGTATTTTTTGATATGTGTGGATGTAAAAAAGATGCTATTGAAGGAATTTATGAATCAATTGCTTTTGAAACTTTTGATAAAGTAAGTTATAAAAAAGATACTAAACCAAATGAAGTAGTATATAACTTAATTACAAGTGAAGATGTTAAAGAATTAGAACAAAAAGAAGCTATTAAAATGGAGTTTGTAAACTTTGCAAGAATGTTACAAGATACTCCACCAAACATTGCAACAAGTGAATATTTAGCTGAAAAAGTAGTTCAAAAAGCAAAAGAAATTGAAGGACTAAAAGTTACTGTTTTAAATAAAAAAGAAGCTACTAAATTAGGAATGAACTTATTTTTAGCAGTTAATGCAGGATCACCATATGAACCACAAGCTGTAGTTTTAGAATATGTTGGTGATGAAAATGAACCAAAAAAAGCTTTAGTTGGAAAAGGAATTACTTTTGATAGTGGAGGTTATAATTTAAAACCTTCAAGTGCTATGGAAGGTATGAAATTTGATATGTCTGGAGCTGCTATTATGCTATCAACTGTTATGGCATTAGCTAAAATGAAAGCTAAAGTTAATGTTGTTGGTATTGGTATGTTTACAGATAATAGAATTGGATCAACTGCTACTTTACCTCAATCAGTAATAAAATCAATGAATGGATTAACTGTTGAAATTGATAATACAGATGCTGAAGGAAGATTAGTATTAGCTGATGGAATTACTTATGTAATTAGAGAAAAACAAGCAACTGAAATTTGAGAAGCTTCAACTTTAACTGGAGCTATGGTAATTGCTTTAGGAAGTTTTGCTACTGGAGTATTTACAAATTGTGATAAGAGATGAGAACTAATTTCTCAAGCATCACACAAAACTAGTGAAAAAGTATGAAGAATGCCAATTTTTGATGAACACTTAGAAAAAGTTAAAGCAGATAGTGTAAATGCTGATTTAACTAATGCTGCTAAGGGAAGAGAAGCTGGAAGTTCTACTGCTGCTGCTTTTTTAAGTGCATTTGCTGAAGAAAAACCATTTGTTCACTTTGATATAGCTGGAACTGCAGATAAAGCTGGTAGAGGACAAGGTGTTTTAGTAAGAACTTTATTTGAAATCTTTAATAAATAATCAAATTTTTAAAATAATAATAACATAAGACAACTTTTACAAGTTGTCTTTTTATTTATTAAAGGTATAATAAATTAATAAATTCTTGAACTTTAAAAAAATATTTTTAGTGATTTAAAGTATTTAATAAATTTGTTATAAAAAATATTTGTAAATACAAGTTATTTGAAATAATTAAAAAATCCCTTAAAACCTAGTATTTATCTACCCTTTTTATATTATGAAAATTTTTTTTAAAAAAAGATATTGTAATTTTGAAACAAAACATATAAAAAAATAGTGTGTGGATAAAAAACGAAAAATATAACGTTTGGAAGATACACAAAATGCTTTTAGTTAAAGCAAAAAATACATTTTATAGTTATGATAATAATCTTTATAAAAATTAATCTATTATCAAATAAGAGATGTAAAAAGGTTTAATTTAAAGATTATTTAATAACAGGTTATGAAAATAAATTTAAAAAAGAAGATAAAAAATTTATTTCAAATTTAACTCAGCAAATAATAATAAAACTTCTTTTTTAAATTTTAAATAAGTATCAACTTTAAAATCAGATATTATAAATATATATCTTTAAGATATTTGACATTTACCAAAGATATGAATTAAAGAATTATTTAAAGTTCTTATAAAAAACGTTCATATTATTAAAATAAAAATTTACACAATTTACAAATTACACTAAACATACCGAAGTTTTCTAAATATAGATTAGACATAACTATGTCAACAAAATGACAAATTACTAAAGACATAGATAAATAAATAATTTAATTTTAATACTTATATAAGAGGTTTGATGAGAGATTCTTAAAACCCCATTATCAGAATGTTATCAAAAACATCTTATGACATATCCCCACCAATTTCTCTGATAAAAAGTTTAAAATAGTCTCTAAATTATAAAAAGATAATTTATAGAATTCTAATGAAATTAATTATTTATTAGATTAATAAATTATATAACATATAAAAAAAACTATAATTACTTAATTTATTATGAGCAATTATAGTTTTTATTTTAATTAATAAAAGGTTTATAAATATTTTTAAAAATTAGTGTCATTTATAAAATTTTAGAATTTTTCAGTTTTTTAGGTTACTTTTAAAATTTTTTTCCTAATACTATAGTGAATAGGAAGGAAAATAGAATAAAGATATTTAGAATTTTATAAATTTAATAGATTTAATTATCATCAACAAATTAATTAAAAATTTCATTAATCACTATTAAGAATGTTATTTTTAAAAATCTTAAATATATAAAGTAACTATATAATTGTTAAATTTCAAAATTTTATATCAAGTTAAAATGAAACTTTATTATTAATTTAACACACATTTTATAAATAATATATACAATATAGGTTTATCTTTAAATAAGAAATTCTTATTATAAAAAATCCACATAAATAGAAAGTTCTTATATTTGAGCAAATTTTATAAAAGATACTGACTTAAATCAAGTTTTAAAAAAATAGAGTTATTTAAAATATTAGTAAAAACTACTAATGTTAAGAAAAGATTTGTTAAATTTTACCTACCAATATTAGAAATTCAAATTTTAATAACAGATTTAGCTTATCTTTTGAATATAAAACTTGATAACATCATAGTTAGAATTATAAAAATAATTAAAATATTTTTAAAAAGAATACTTTGATATTTACTTATTATTACTTGATTCCTCATTAGATTAATCTAATTAATAAAATAACTAGTGTTTAAATAAAAGATTAATGAAATTACTTATATTTCAAATAAAAAAGCTATATAGATAATGTTAAGGAATTCTTTAGTAATGAGCTTTAAGATTGAAGAAAAAATTAAACCATTCTTAGAAATGGATTTGTCAAAGCTAGAGCTAGAAGATAAAACAAAATTATTTTTGTTATTATCACCACCAATTAATTATGGTATTAAAAAAGCAATGTCAAAATTTCATTCACTTCCATTAGAACATCACGATCTAATGTCATATGCCTGAATAGCATTTGATGAATTGCTGCAAGTATATCAGGCTAAAAATATTAAAAAAAAGTTTATATGATCGGTTATTGATGCTGTAACTTGAAAATGTACAGATGCGTGCACCAAGTATATTAATAATCGACATAAAGTATTAAATATGAGCTTATCAAATTCTATAAAACAAGAACATCTTGAAAATATAGTTTCAGAAGAAGATTATATAGGTTATAACTTTGCTATAGAAGAAATCATAAATTTATATTTTAAAAATTGTAATGATAAACTTGCTAAACCAATTTTTGAAATGTATATAAGAGATGTTCCAAAAAAGCACATATTTACAAAGTTTAATATTTCAAGAAATAAACTTAAAAAAATTATTGAAAAGACAACTACTGATTTAAAAAAAATCATTGAACCTTTAATGGATTAAAATTTTACAACTAGCTTTTTGCTAGTTTTATTACTTTTAAGATGATTAAATATTTTTAAATAAGAAACATTATTTTTTTAATCTTATAATTAATTACATTTATATATTTTAGAAAAAAACAGCTCATATGGCTGTTTTCTAATTTTAAGTTTAATTTTTATTTTAAATTTTTAATTACTATTTTATAAATATTTTTATTTGCTAAATGAAATTTAGTTTCATATTCAGTTGCAATGTTATCTTTTAAAAGTTCAGTATTATTATACAAATCTGTAGTATTTAGAACAACTTCTCATTTATTAGTTAAATTTAACTGTTCAATTGTAAAATTGTACAATGAATCATTATCAGTTTTAAATTCTAAATAACCGTTTTTTATTAAAATATCTGAATAAATATCTAAAAATTTAACATAAGTTAAACGTTTTTTATAATGTCTAGCTTTAGGTCATGGATCTGAAAAGTTTAAATAAATTTTATTAAAAGAATCACTTGAAAACATTTGAGACAAATCTTCAGCAAAATTATTAAAATATTTTAGATTGGTCATTTCTTTTAATTGGTGTTCAAATTCTTTTAAACTCTTTTTTAATGCAACTCCAGTGATTGTTGAAGATTTTTCCATACCAATATAGTTTGTATTTAAGTTTTTTAAAGCTAAAGTTGTTATAAATTGTCCTTTACCACAACCAATTTCTAAACAAGTTGGATTGTTGTTTAAAAATATTTGTTTTAAATCTATTTTCTTATTATCATAATTAATTAAATAAAAAGAGTGTTGGTTTAAAAAATCATCAGTTCAATTCTTTTTTCTTAATCTCATATTAAAACAATAACCCTATTCCTAAAAATACACCAACACATAAAATATCAATAATTAAAGCAAATAATGGTAGAGAAACTGAAGATGAATCTTTTCCTATTTTTTTAACAATTAATGGTAAGAACAATGATAAAAGATTTGCAAAAATAACATTAGCTATAATACCAATTGATGCAATTAAAATACTATTTCACATATTTATATTAGTTAAATTGGCATTGTATTGAACTGCATAAATTAAGATCATTCTTAAAATATTAATAACTATTAAAACAAAAGCAATCATTAAAGAAACTACAAGTTCTTTTAAAACAATTGTTTTTAAGCTTTTTTTATTAATTTCTTCTAAACTAATTGCTCTTCTGATCATTACTAAAGTTTGATTAGCACAACAAATAATTACTGTTGATAAAATCACAACTAATGGAATTAACATAAATAGTAATTCTTCTTTTGATTGAGTGTTTGGAGATCAATTATAATTTTTAAAAAATACTAATAATAAAGTATTTGTAATAATAGTTAATCCTAACATTAAAACTAATGATCAAATTCTTGAAATAAACATTTTAAAAATTGAAGTATCAAAATAATTAGTTTCATTTGTTCTTATTCCAGTGTATTTTTGCATGTCTTCATTAGTTTCTTCAATTAAAACATCAATAATATCATCTGAAGTAATAATTCCAACTAAAATATTATTATTATCAACTACAGCTAAAGTACTAATATCATATTTTTTTAAAGCATTACTTGCATCTTCTTGAGATTGGTTTGAATTAATACTAATAACTTTAGTGTTCATAATATTTTCAACTTTAGTATTCATATCGTTTAAAATCAAATCTTTTACTTCAATACTTCCTACTAATTGGTTTAACTTGTTTACTACAAAAACATCATCAATTTCATCATAATCATCGTGATTTTTTTGTATTTCTTTAATAGTTTTAGAAACTGTAGTAGTTTGTTTAACAGATAAAAAATTAACACTCATAATACTTCCAGCAGTATCAATATCATATTTTAAAATGCTAGCAATTTCTTTTTTTTGTTCTTTTGAAGCAGCATTAAAAACTTTTTTAACAACTTCAACAGGCATATTTTCAACAGCGTTAATAATATCATCTGTGTATAAGTCATTAATTAATTGTTTAATTTTAGTTTGACTCAAATTAGTAAGTATATATTCTTTTAAATCAAAAGATAAGTAATTAAATATTTCACTAGCTTTATTTATTTCTAATTTTTTATATAAGTTAAAAGCAATTTGTTCATCTAAATAATTAAATATTTCTCCAACATCAGCATATCTTAGTTTTTTAATGATTTCTATGCATTTATCAAACTCTTTATTTTTATAAAGTTCTAAAATTTCTTGTTCTTTATTTTCTAAATCTACCATTTTACTCCTTATTAATTAATAATAACAAAAAAATAAAATTATNTATTTTAAGTTATAAAGCTAAAAGAATTTATAATTAATTTGTAATAAATAATTATACTTATTCTAGTAATTAAGTTCAATTTATTATAAAATATCTATCCTGGGGATGTCATGGATTTGACAGGATATAACCAGTACATATAAGCAGTAGTGTTGTAGACTATAAATACTACTAGGTTTGAAAAAACGCAGAAAAAAACGAAGAAAACTTTGAAATGCCAGCATTTATGATCAACAATGCATCAGCTGGAGCAAACTATATGTTTGCTTAATAACTACTTAGTTTAGTTATAGTATTTCACGCATTATAGATATTTTAGGCTTTATTTATAATCGTATTACCCAAGTCTAATAGGATATATGATTGCAATAAATATATCTGAAATTAATTGCAAATAGTATTTAACCTTTAGTTAATTTTAGTTAGATACTTTAATTAGAAAATTAGCTAAACTGTAGAAAGTATGTATTAGTGTATCTTGGACGCGAGTTCGATTCTCGCCATCTCCACCATCAAGAAAACTAACTAGGCTTGTTAATCAAGCCTTTTTTATTTGTAAAATCACTTATTATAGTATGAAATAATAAAGATTAATGTTAATATAAATTAGCTAAGTATTTATTAGGATTGATTAGTATGATAAAAAAATATAATAAAAAACAAATAATTTTAAGTTCATTAGTTTTAGGTTCATTAATTGGTATTTCAGCAATTACAACAAGTTGTAGTTTATCTAGTAATTTAAAAAACGGTGAAATTCCATTAGCAAAAAATTATAAAAAATTAAATAATAATTCTAATTTATTAGTAAATAATATTAGTGATATTAAAATTAATGATTCTTTAGATTTATCAAATTATTCTAAAACATCATTAGTAAAATTAGAAAATTTCTATCCAAACCAACATATTGAAGAATTTAAAGAAAATAATTTTAATGAAGAAAAAATTAAAGAAATAATTTTTGATCATAATATAGCATCAAATTATTATTCTCATCCTAAATTTAAATTAGAAAAAAAATATCTAACTTTAGATAATGAAAATAAAACTGAAAAATTAAAATTAATTGACTCAAAAACTAATCAAGAAATTCAAGATGTTAAGTGATATCAAAGATTAAGATTTCCAACTGATAAGTTATTAAAAGCAGATCAAGATGATAATGATTCATTAGTTAAGTTAAAAGCTGATGGAACAATTTCAGCAAAACAATATAAAAAAAGTTCTGATGCTCAAGTAGTTGAAATTTGAGCTGAATATAAAGGTAATTTATATAAATCAGTAGTTACTATCCTTCCAATTGTTGAAGTTAATATTTTAAAAGCAAAACAAGAAGCTAAAAAAATAGTTGAACAACAAGGTTGAAAAGATCTACATGTTTTAGAACAAATAACTAAAGCATATGATTGAATGACAAAAGAAGTTAAGTTCGATTATAATGTAGCTAATAGTTATGATAATCAAACTGCTTATTCAGCTTTAGTTAATAAAAAAACAGTATGTACTGGGTATGCTAAGGGATTTCAGATGTTAATGGATGAATTAGGAATTTTATCAACTCTAATTACAAGTGATGTTAGTCCTAGAGATTTAAGTGGTGTAAAACATGTTTGAAATTTAGTTGAAATAGATGGAGAATGATATCATCTTGATGCTACTTCAGATCGTATAGAAGGAAGTCATCAAAAACAAGAATACAGATTTTTCTTATTACATGATGATGATTTTACTAAGAATGATGTATTTTTAAGAAATACAAGAGAGTTTGGGCAACGCTTTAGAAATTTAAAACTTACTAATTTTGTAAAAAATAAAGAAGATATTGATGTTTTAATTGATAAAGAATTTAGTGATACATCAAATAAGAACAAAGTATTAAAAATAAATACACATTCTAATTTATATAGTACAATTTCTGATTCTTTTACTAAATCAAATTTAGAACTACTAAAGTATACAATATCAAAGACAAATGCTTTCTCTTCATATAAAACAATTAATTATATGTTAAAAGATAACAAATCTGAGACAAAAGATATTCAAGTTCAAAAAATAGAAAAATATGTTGAAAAGGATAAATCTAAAACACTTGGTCATTATGCGATTAAAATAAATCTAAGTGAAAAAGTTGATGGTTTAAAACCTGGAAACTTTAATATCGAAAATGCAATGATTAAAGAACTAAAACAAGAAGATAATTCATACATTTTATATTTAGATCATTTTAAAAATTTTAATAAAGTAACTGTAAAAATAAATGATATTAAAAAGAGAGGATATAAATTCAACTTATCTAATAATATAGTTACATTTGATGTTCAAAAGTTTAAAGAAATACCACAAGCAATAGTTAAAGCTATTGATGAAAAAGAAGTCTTAATTAATAATGTAAAACCAGGAATGCAATATAGAAACAATATTAATAGATGAATTGATATTACTAGTGAAAGCTTTATTGCAAATAATATAGTTTTTGGTAAATTACAATTTAGATGAAAAGATAGCTATGATAAATTTGCTTCAGATGTACAAACTGTTGAAATATCTAAAGCTATAGACGTTTATAATATGATAAAAGTTCAAACAAACACTATAACTGGTGTTGATGATACAATGGAGTATCGTGTTATTAATAAAAACTCACAGTGAGAAAATATTATTAGTAATAAGTTAGAAAATTTAAAACCAGGAACATATGAAATTAGAACTAAAGCTAATGACAAAGAATTAGCTTCTAATTCACATCAAGTTAATATAAATTAGTAAAAAGCTCTTAAAAAAACTAAGAGCTTTTTAACTTTTCTAAAAGCTTAATTACAGATTCCACCAGTATTTCAAATTCTATTTTTTGAGCGTAAAAGTATTTTTGCTTGTAATTATTTCAAAGTAATTTAAAAATATCTAATTGGTTAATTTCATTTAATAAATTAAGTATTAAATCTATATTAAAAACAGTATTTCTTTTTTTAAAAGTATTTAAACAAGCACATTTTAGAATATTATAATCAATCTCAAACTCTTTCAAACTATATATTAAAAAAATATCATAAAGATCTTTTATTCTAGTTGATTGTATATTTAAATTATTAATTATAAATATTTTTTCAGCTAATATCGTTTCTAAATTATATGCTTGTATTTCAAAGCTACTATTTGAAAAGATATTTTTAAAATTGTATTTAATCTCAGATGGTGTTATAACATCACCAATTGCTAAATCTATTTTTACTATTTCTTCTAACTTTTCTAATTTACATAATATTTTGACTCTAAATCCATTATATTTGTCTCTCTTTTTTATTTCTGTTATTTCTTTTATTTCATATTCTATAAAGTCAGTAAAATCATATCTTAGTACATCAGAAATAATTTTTAGAATATTCTCTTTAACAAAATTGATACCCTTTATTAGGCAATCTATATCTTGAGTGGTTCTTTCGTTTAAACTCATCATATTAGAAAGTAAGAATCCGCCTTTAATTATAAAGTTTTGCTTATTTTTACTTTTAACAATTTTTTCTAATATGGATATCATAAAGTAATGTTTTAAGATGATATTATAATTTGTTTTTGTTTAATTTGATAACCTTTTACAAATTGCTTTTAATTTTTGTAAGTTCATTAAACTAATACTTGAAAAACTTCATAAACTTTCTTACCAATGTTCATTTTTTTAGCATATTCATGAAGTTTTTTTCAATCTCTTTTTTCATATTCAGAATATTTATACATAGTTTTTGCAAATAGTTCAGCTTCGATTTTATCTCTATGTTTAATAAAGTCACAAATTGTTCTTTCAATATTATAAGCTCTAACTTTATTACCACAATTTGTTTTTACTTCTACAACTCCAAGTTCATATATATCTTTTGAAACATAGTGTACTCTAGTTTGTGGATCTAAATTATGAGCATTATATCCATGATAAACAGTTACATCACGAAACATTGGAATAACATCTGTAAAATCAAAAAATGTAAGTGCATAAGTATAAGAAAAAATAGGTGTTTTATGTCTGATACTAAAATTATAATCAGGATCATAGTGCCAATTTTCAGAAGTTAGAGCATAAATACCAATATCGACTTTTTCTAATTCATTACTTCTAATCATTCTTGTAATATAAATTGATGGAATTTTTAAATTTATAATTTCTTTTCTTGTAATAAGACCGTCTCTTTTTTTGGCTTCTTTTATCAGTTGTTCTTTATAATTCATAATTATCACCTATGTTCTTATTTTTCTTAAATTTTATCATTTTTAAGCAAATAAGAAACAAACAAGTTAATTAGCATTAAGTAAATTTGTATAATTTTTTATTTTATTTATTAAAAAGTATTTAAACTTTTCATTATAGTATTAGAAAAAAATAATAAAAAAATAACCAAAAGTCAAATAATTTTAACTTATGGTTATTTAAGATATTTTTTAAGAATAAGTAATAGGTACAGTAAATTTAGGAAGTTTATCTTCTCCTAAAATACTTTGAATTCCTTTATTAAAATCTTTTGTTGTAGTAACTTTTCCTACATTTCATTTAATTAAACTATATGAGAATTTATTAGCTCTACTAAATGTACCCTCCATTATTGTTACATTAGAAGTAATTCAATTTGAAATATCCTGATTGAATGAAGTTGCATCTGCAAATGTATTATATAAGGTTTTTACTTTGGATACATCTCAAGTTGAGATATCACCATTAAATTTAGAAGCATCTCAAAACATTTGTTTCATATTTTCTAAACTTGTTGTTTTTCATTTATTCAAATTCTGGTTAAAACTAGATGCTCCAGCAAACATATCTTCCATTTCAACAACATTATGAACTTTTCATTCATTTAAAGATTGGTTGAATTGAGCTGCGTCTTTAAACATACCACTCATATTTGTTACATTTGATGTATCTCAGTTTGATATGTCTTGGTTAAAAGTTTTTGCATTTTCAAAAACTGAAAGCATACTCTTTATATTTTTAGTGTTTCACTTATCTAAATTTCGTACAGTTTTTATTTTTGATTCAGAAAACGCTTTACTTAATGATGTTATTTTTAATGGTAAATGAACAGGTACTTCTTCAATTAATTCAGTAATTTTCTTTATTTTTATGTCTTTATTAAATACTTTTTTATAACCTATTTGTTTTACTATTTTCTTATCTTCTGAATATATTGTTTCTACTTCATCTTTTAAAACTTTTTTAGGTTTAAAAGTAAAATCAGATCCATAAAGTTTTAATTTAACAATATTTTGTCATTTACCTTCTTTATCCTCTTTTAAATGTTCATTTTCGTTAAGACCATCAACAAGAGTAATATCTTTTAAACCCTTTTCATTTGCATAAACTAGTAGTTGATCTACAACATCTTTATAAGTATGGAAATGTACCAAAAGCATTTTCTTGTTCTTTAAATATAGTTTCTAATTTTTTCTTTTCTTCTTCTGTTGCTAATCTTTTAGGTTTAGGTTTTTCTTTTTTAGTTTTATTTTCTTGTGGTTGATCTGATGGCATATGTTCATTATCTTTATGATCCTCTTTTTTAGATGTACTTATATTATTTTTACAACTAATAACTAATAAACTTGATGTAGCAATTAAACCAAATGATGATAAAAATGTTAATAATTTCTTCATTTATTTATCCTTTTAATATAATGAATTTAATTAAAATATTTTAATAAAAAAAAAAAAAAAAACAAGACCTAATATTGTTAAAAACAATTAATTAAGTCTTGATTTATTAAATATTATTTTTTAACAAATTTACCTTGAGCTAAATTAGCGTTTCCTCCACCTTTAGTCTCATAACCTTCTAAATTGTTAAAAATATCAATTGCTTTATATTTATTTTGTAAACTTTGACTAACTGCAACAACTACAAAATTATTTTCACTTGTACTACTTAATAAAATAACAATTAAATCATCATATTTATTTCTTAAATCATCTGCTAGTTGTTTTAAATCTTTAATATTTAAATCAGTAGTTTCTAATCTAATTTCATTAATATTATCTTTATTTAAACTAGGAGTTAGATCTTTATATTTTAATAGTTTATTAGCTGTAATTAAATCATTAACTTTTTTATCATAATCTTTATTGATTTCTTTTAATTTATCTAATAAATCTTTTATTACTAATAAATTGTCTTTATTAATAGTAATATTTTTTATTTGTAAATAAATATTTTCTAATTGATCATTTTTTAATAGATCTTTATTTTGATTATATTTATCAATAATAATTTCAGCTTGATCTTTATATATTTTAAATTGTTCATTTAAATATTCATTAACTGTTTTAAATGAAGTTAAACATTTAATTCTATATAATCCACTACCTTTTGATTCGATCCCAGTTATAATGAAATCTTCTATTTCACTAGTATTATTAACATGAGTTCCACCACAAAGTTCTGAAGAAAAATCACCAAATTTAATAACTCTAACTATTTCATCATATTTTTCAGTAAAAAATGCCAAGGCTTGATGTTTTTTTACTGATTCTTCTAAACTACAAAAATAAGTTTGTCTATCAATTTTATTTTTAATTTTTTCTAATACTAAGTTTTGAGCTTTTAAAAGTTCTTGATTAGTTGGTAATCTATGATAAGTAAAATCCATTCTTAAACCATTTTCATCATTATATGATCCAGATTGCATTACACTAGTTCCTAAAACTTCTCTTAAAGCATAATGAATCATATGAGTTCCTGAATGATTTTTCATTGTATAGATTCTTTTTTCTTCATCAACTCTACAATTTACTAAATCATTTACTTTTAAAGTACCTTGAACTTTTATTCTATGAATGTTTTGATGCATAGGTCCTTGTTGAACATCAATAACAAAACCTTTCATTTGATCATTAAAAATAATTCCACTATCAGCAGCTTGCCCTCCTTTTTCAGCATAAAAAGGAGTTTTATCTAAAATTACAAATGCTTCTTGATCAGTTATTGATTCTACTTGTTTTTGATCTGTAAACATATAAATAACTTTAGCATTATCTCTACTTGTTTCAGATCATCCAGTAAATTCAGATTCTACTTTTAGTTTTGTAAATAATTCATTTTGTTTATCTCAAGCTTTTAAATCTTTTCTAGCATTTCTTGTAGCTTGTTTTGTTTGTTCTAGTAATTTTTTAAAACCTTCAATATCAACTGTTACATTGGATAATTCTGAAATTTCAATAGTTTGTTCAATTGGAAAACCATATGATTCAAATAATAATAAAGCATCTTTATCACTAACTGTATTTTTTGTTTTAATGATATTTTCTAAAAGATCATATCCTTTAGATAAAGTTTTTAAAAATTTTTCTTCTTCATCTTTAATAGTTTGCTCTACTAAAGTTTTTTTATCAATTAAATAAGGATAAAATTCTTTCATTGACTCAATTACACTATCAACTAATTTATATAAAAATGCTTGTTTAATTCCTAATTCTTTTCCAAAAACACAAGATCTTCTAATTAATCTTCTAATAATATATCCTCTATCTTTATTACCAGGAAATACACCATCAGAAATTGCAAAAACTGTAGCTCTTATATGATCTGCTATTACTTTAAAAGCAGTATTAATTCTAGTTTGTTTTTTATTAGGATTAAAATAATTATCAATTGAGTATTTAAATTGATCATTAGTTAGTTGTTCAACTTTTTTAATAGTTGGATAAAAAATATCAGTTTCAAAGTTAGTAGGAGTGTTTTGAAAAATTGAAGCAAATCTTTCTAGTCCTGCACCAGTATCTATATTTTTTCTAGGTAATTCAGTATAGTTATCATTTCCATCATTATTAAATTGAGAAAAAACGATATTTCAAACTTCAATATAACGATCATTTTCAATATCATCACTAATTAGTCTAGGTCCAATTTTATTTGGATCTCAAATTTCACCTCTATCATAAAAAATTTCAGTATTTGGTCCACAAGGTCCTTGTCCTACATCTCAAAAATTAGTTTTTCTAGATAATCTAAAAATATGATCTTCATCAATTTTAATAACATCTTTTCAAATGTTATAAGCTTCAGTATCTTCATTAAAAACAGTGATATACAATTTGTCTTTATCAATATCAAAATAATTTTTATCTGTTAAAAGTTCTCAAGCTAATTCTATAGCTTCTTTTTTAAAATAATCACCAATTGAAAAATTACCAAGCATTTCAAACATAGTGTGATGACGTGCTGTAACTCCAACATTTTCAATATCATTAGTTCTTATTGCTTTTTGAGAGTTAGTTAGTCTTGGTGATGGCGGTGTTTTTCTACCATCAAAATATGGTTTTAAAGTAGCCACTCCTGAATTAATTCATAATAATGATGGATCATCAACAGGAATTAAAGATACTGTTTCTAAAAAGTAATGATTTTTAGAAATAAAAAAATCTAATCAGATCTTTCTTATTTGATTAGTTGATAATTTCTTCATAAAACCTCCTAATAATAACTAACTAAATTATATAGATATATNAATTAGTTATTAATTCTACTAATTATTAAATCTAAATTTTAAAAACTAAAAATAAAATAATAGTTAAAACTAACATTAATAAACCACTTAAATAAAAAATTTTTTTTAATCTAATTAGTTTAGCTTCACTTAATTCTAGTGTTTTTTGATATCTTCTTCTTCTGTCATTAAAAAATTTGGTTGCTTGTCTATTTTTAATAACTCCAATTATAAATCCAATAAAAAATAAAATTGTTGTATATAAAACATTAAAATAATTAATTCCTTTTCAATTATCTAAACTACTAACATTTAATGTTAAATACCCAACTAAAACACCAATTAAACTACCAATTATAAATATTAAAAAAACAATTAATCATCCAATTAATCTTAGTTTTTTTGCTTGTTGATAATCATAAAAATTCATTTTAAAATCATCTGAATCATATACTTGACTAATAGATTTATTTACTTGTTTTTCATGTTGTTCTTTTGTAAACTTATCAATATCTTTAAGTTCTTTAAATACTTTAGATTTTTTCATACTTAAACTTACCTTTTAATTTTAAATATAACAAAACAACTATAAAAATAGAGTTTTTTTTATTTTTTTATTAAATTTGAAAAATATTTTGGTACTATTAAAAAAATATATTAATAAATTTTTGAGTGGTTTTAATAGCACTATATTTCTAGTAAATAAGTTAATTTGATTAACTTATTTTGCTTTTTAATATATTTTAATAGAAAGGAAAAGCTTTATGAAATCAACATTAAAAACTAAACAAGAAGTGCTTAATTTAAATTCTGAATTGCTTCTTGATGATTTTAGTTTACTTAATGAAACTAATCAACAACATAAAGTAAGTAAATGGACTACTTTTAAATATTGATATTATGATACATCAGCAAATATTTATAAGTATTTTTTAAGACATCCATTATATGGTTATTCATTTAAGCGTATATTATATGGTTTAATTACTTTATTATTATCGATCATTATTTTATATGTTGTGATACGTTTGATTACTCCAGATACAAAATATCTACCACCAGACATTGAAAAAACTGGTTTATCTAGAGCTCAACAAGATAAGTTATTAGAAGATCGTATGAAACGCTTTGGTGTTTATGGTCCTTTAATTCCTCAAATTCTTACATATTTAAAAAACATCACGCCATTTATTCCTAAACAAATTGTTTTAGGTTCAGAAGTAACTATTTTACAAAATGGTAATGCAATTATTGATTCATCAAAACTAATTACTGAAACTAGATGAGTTTATTTAGGTGTAACAACAGCTACAACTATTGCTGAAGAAGGTAGTGATGCCTTATCAATATTTTTAAAAGCAATGCCTTACTCATTTGCTATTGGTTCAGTTTCAGTTTTAATTAGTTATGCTTTAGCAATTTTAATTGGTGTTAGAGCTGCTAAGAAAAAAGGAAAATTATTTGACAATGTATTTAATGGAATTTCAGCTTTATTATTAGCAATTCCATCAATTGTTATTATTATTGGAACATTTATTTTTTCAGTAGCTGTTTTAGGAAATTCAGGAATTTATAATACAGGAAGTTTTGCAACTAGATTTTGACCTATTTTTGCAATTGTTGTAATTAATTTACCAGGTATTGCTACATTTGTAAGAAGATACATAGTTGATGAAATGACTGTTGATTATGCTAAATTTGCTTTAGCTAAAGGAACTAGTTCAAATAAAACTTATTATGTACATATCTTTAGAAATGCTGGAGTAAGAATTATAAGAAGTATTCCAAGCGAAATTATTTTAACAGTATTTGGATCTTCAATGATTGTTGAAACTCAATGAGCTATTCCTGGAATGGGTAGATTAATTAAAGAATCAGCTGGAGGAAATGACTTTTTTGTATTTTTAGGATTTACAGTTTTATCTTCATTTGTAAGTATTTTTGCAAAATTACTAGCTGATTTAGTTCACGTGTTATTAGATCCAAGAGTAAGTTTAACTAAAGACTAGAAAGGAGTGATTTATATGAAAACAAAACAATTAGAACAACCAGATTTTTCAGCACTTTTAGATAGTGAAAGAGAAGCGTTTTTTAAAAGACACGGTTTAGATATTTATCAAATAGATCACTCTTTATTTGAATTAGTTGGTTCACAAGCCCAAACTAGTGAAACTATTATTACAAAACCATATAGTTATTGAAAAGCTGTTGGTAAGATTTTAATTACTAGTAAAGTATTTATTATTTGTTCAATTATTCTATTAGCTTTATTATTAACTTCAATAATTGTTCCTTATGGAAAAGAAGCAATTCCTTTAAAAACTCCAGGAGTTACTCAAGAACATCCTTCAGCTCAACACTGATTTGGATTGGGTAGAAATGGTGAAGATTATTGAATTGAGATTTGATTAGGTTTAAGAAGTAGTTTATCTTTTGCCTTTGTTATGACCTTTTTACAATTATCAATTGGAATTATTATGGGATTAATTTGAGGATATTATAGAAAATTAGATATCTTATTCTACCAATTAACTTCATTAATTCTAGTTATTCCACAACTGATTTTAATTATTGTTATTATGTCAGTATTTGGTATTGGATATTGACCTATGATTTTAGGAATTGTTATTCAAGCATGAATTGGTCCAGCATTTAGTATTAGAATTTTAGTTTTATCAATTAGAGATGCTGATTATAATATTGCTTCAATTACACTAGGAACTAGATCAGATAAAATTATTAGAAAAAATGTTTTACCAAAAATTTTACCAGTATTAATTCAAGTATCAACATTTTCAATTCCAACAGCAATTGCAATTGAATCAACTCTAGCTTATTTTGATAGAGGATTTGTTGATGGTAAAGTAAATACTTCACTTGGAAAAATTTTACAATCAATTATGCAATCAAGTGAATGACAAGTTTATCCACACTTAATTGTTTTACCGATTTTATTTATTTGTATTATTTCAACTTTATTTTTCTTAGTATTAAAAGTATTTGCTGATTCATTAGATCCAAAAAACCACAGATAGAAAGGACATATTTATGAAAAACGTTATCTTATCAATTAAAGACTTAGTAGTAAAATTTCGTGTCCGTTCTAAAGTTTTAACTTCTATTAGAAATATTAGTTTTGATATTTATGATGGTGAAACTGTTGCTATAGTTGGTGAATCTGGTTCTGGTAAATCAGTATTAACTAAAACTTTAACTAATATGTTAGAGTCAAATGGTTATATTGCTAATGGATCAATTATGTATTATCCAAATAAAGCTACTAGAGAAAATGAATCAGCTGTTTTTAAAAAAGATACTGATTTAGTTGAGTTTCATAAAAATTCTTTAGAAAGTGAATCTAGAAAAGGAATTAAAAAATACAATAATAAAAAAATTAAAGATGCTTTATTGACCATTAAAGAATTAGAAGAATCAACTATTGAATCTTTAAATTTAAAAATTGATGAATTACAACAAAAAGCAGATTTATTAAAAAAATACGAATTTACTAACAGTACTAAAAAACTAGTTAAAAGAAATGAATATTTAGAACAAATCAAACAATTAAAAGAACAAATTGAATGAAAAAAAGATCCTAAGAAATTAGACTTTGAAATTCAACAACTAGAAAAAACTATTCAAACTGCTAAAAAAGAAATTTATAATTTTAAAACAGTTAATATTTATAAAAAATTTAGATATTTTCAAATTATTAATTTAATTAATAAAGTTAATAATAATCAACTAGAAGATATAAATAAATTAGAACCACATATTAAGTGATTAGATGAAATCGAATATAAAAATAATTTTGAAAGCTTAGCTTTAGAAATTTTATATGATATTAGATCTAATCAAACTAAAAAACTAGATCAAGAAAAACTAGAAACTTTAAAAGAGTTATGAGATTTTATTAAACGTTTTAATTTTTGAATTAAAAGAAGTACTGATAAAAATCTACAACATTTACGTGGTGGAACCATTGCTACAATTTTTCAAGATCCTATGACTTCTTTAAACCCTTTATTAAGTGTTGGTTATCAAATTAGTGAGGTTTTAAGAAATCATAGTAAATTAAATAGAGCTGAAGCTAAAGTTGAAGCTATTAATTTAATGAAAAGAGTAGGAATACCTAATGCTGAAAAGCGTTATAAAGATTTACCTGGTAAATATTCAGGTGGAATGAGACAAAGAGTTGTTATTGCTATTGCTTTAGCATGTAGACCTAAAGTTTTAATTTGTGATGAACCAACAACTGCATTAGATGTAACTATTCAAGCTCAAATTCTAGATCTAATTAAAGAATTAAAAGAAGAATACAAATTTACAGTAATTTTTATTACTCACGATTTAGGAGTTGTTGCAAATATTGCTGATAGAGTTGCTGTTATGTATGCTGGTCAAATTATTGAATATGGAACTACACAAGATGTATTCTTTAATTCAAAACACCCATATACTTGAGCATTATTATCATCACTTCCACAATTAGGAACTAAAGGTGAAGAATTATATTCAATTAGTGGTACTCCACCTTCATTATTTAAAGAAATTAAAGCTGATGCATTTGCACCAAGAAACACATTTGCTTTAGCAGTTGATTATAAATACGAACCACCAATGTTTAAAATATCAGATACTCACTATGCAAAAACTTGATTATTAGATCCACGTGCTCCAAAAATTAAACGTCCAAAACAGTTAAATAATCTAAAAAAAGCTGTTTCAGATTCAAAGGTTGGTGAATAAAATGATAAAAAAGAAAAATGAAGCAATTTTAAAAGTTCGAGACCTTTTAATTGAATTTGGAAACGGTAGAAATAAATTAAAAGCTGTTAAAGGAGTAACTTTTGATGTTTATAAAGGTGAAACTTTTGGATTAGTTGGTGAATCTGGATCTGGTAAAACTACAATTGGAAGAGCAATTATTGGAATTCAACCAATAAGTGATGGAGCAATTTATTTTGAAAATAAACTATTAAGAGGTAAATCTCCAGATGTTTATAAAATTAATCAAAAAATTGCAAGACACTTATATATAATGCAACAAAACCAATTAACTACTTCACTTAGTTTAAATGATTATTCTAATGAATTTAAAAGAGTTTATTATAAATATGTTCAATCTAAGTTTTTTGACTTTAAAACTCAAGAATTAAAAGATTATGAAGATGGTAAGTCAAGAATTATTAAAGAAGGAGTTAATTTAAATACAACTAAATTAGTAAGTGTTAAAAAGAATGCTAATTTGTCAATTGTTATTCAAGCAATTACTGATAATTTAAAACGTTTATTAAAAATTATTAGATTACAAGAAAAAGCATCACGTATTACTAAAAACATTTCAAAACATACAAGTGTTAAAGTAGAATTACAAGATGCAATTAACAAATATCAAGACTTTGTTCATGATTCAATTTTAAAAGTTAAAGATTTAGAAAATACTATTTATAATACTTTACAAGAAATGCTAGCTATTAGAAATGATGTTAATGAAGGTAAATATACTTCAGTAACTAAGTTTTTTGATCAAATGGGTTCTAGATTAAAATTAGTTATTAAAAGTCAAAAACTAATTACTCCTCAACTTGAAGATGCTAGTCATGATCAATTAATGAATTTAGCTTTAACTTGTCCAAAATATAAAAATAATTATTATTTAAAAAAATTAAAGCAAAGAATTGAATATTTAAATTTAAATAATAAAACTAAACTAGCTCAAGAATATGAATCAGTTATACAAACTGTTGAAAATAGTGATTTTTATGATAATTTAAAAACTGCTGAAATTTTTAAATCACCAAATAAAAAAGAACTAAAAGAAAATAAAAAAGATATGCAAATGATCTTTCAAGATCCAAGTTCATCATTAAATGAAAGAATGGCTGTTGAAGAAATCATTAAAGAAGGTTTAGATAACTTTCCTGAACTTTATTCAAATGATGAAGTTAAAAAAGCATATCAACAATGATTTAATCAAAAAAATCCAGAAAATAAAATAGTTGAAATCTCAGAAATTGATAAAAAAGATATTAAAAGATTTTTAATTAACCAATTATTAGAAACTGTTGGTTTATTACCTGAACACTTATCAAGATATCCTCATGAGTTTTCTGGAGGTCAACGTCAAAGAATTGGTATTGCTAGAGCATTAATTATGAAACCTAAATTTGTTGTAGCTGATGAACCAATTTCAGCTTTAGATGTTTCAATTAGAGCTCAAATAATGAATTTATTAGCAAAATTCCAAAAGCAATTTGATTTAACTTATATCTTTATTGCTCACGATTTATCAGTTGTAAGATTTGCAACAGATAGAATTGCTGTTATTTATCGTGGTGATATTGTTGAATTAGCTGAATCTAATGAGTTATTTGATTTACCACTACATCCTTATACTAGATCATTATTAAGTGCTATTCCTTTACCAGATCCAGTTCAAGAAAGTAAAAAAGTTCACTTTGTTTATCAACCAGAAGTTGAACATCATGATTATTTAGTAGACTTTCCAAAATGAGTAGAAGTTTCTAAAAATCATTTTGTTTATGCTAATGAAAGAGAAATCAAAGCTTATAAAAAACAAATCAAAGCTTATAAAGAACAATTAAAAAATAAATAAGAAAGGAGGAAGTTTTATGAAAAAAGTCTTAGGTATGACATTGCTAGGTTCTATAATAGCTACTGCTGTAGCTTCAGCTGTAAGTTGTTCAGTTGGAATTAGTCTAGATAAAATTTTAAATAGAAAAAATTCTAATACTAGAGTTTTACGTGAACTTACTAACTATTCTTTAGCTAATTTAAACTCAGCAACTAACAATACTTCAAATGATGCTGATATTATTGCTAATTTACAAGATGTGTTATTAGCAGTTAACAATCACGATCATTATGAAGGGGCTTTAGCAGAATATTGAGATCATAATAAAGATAGTGATTATTGAAAATTTAGACTTAGAAAAAATGCTTATTGAACTAAAATTGAAAATAGTAAACAAGTCAAAGGTGATTTAATCACAGGTCAAGATCTTTTTAATACTTTTAGATATGTTTTAAATAAAAACAACCTAGCATTAACTACTGAGCACTTCCTAACCAACTTTAAATATGTCCCCCAATTGATGGATTTTATAGATAAATTATCTGATCCAAAATATGATAAAAGTAACGGACAAGCAAAACCTGATAAGTTATATGATTCTCGTTTTAATAAAGATCTTCCTGGTGATTTAAGAACAAATGAATTAAGATCAAGCTATTGAATTGATAGAGCTATTTTAGCTTTTAATATAGAACCAACAAATGAAGAAAAAGCTAAAAATTTAGCTTTAGATTTATCAATGTCAACAAAACAACTAGCTAAAAAATCATTTGAAGAAGGAAAAATTGTTGATAATGGTAAGTCTAAAGAAAAAAACGATAATTCAAACGGATTAGATTCAAGTATTTTTGATATAGGTTTTCATTTATCTAAAAAAATATCATATTTTGAATCAGTAATTTCTTATTTAGCTTTTGCCCCTATTCCTGAAGTTGCACTTCTTTATGCTGAAGATAGTGGACAAAAATCTAATATTTATGCTGGAACTAATTATGGTAAACCTTTGGCAAGAAAATCTGGATATAATGGTTTATGATATTCAGGACCTTATGTTATTCAAGACTATTTCCCAGGTTCAAATTTAAATTTAACTAAAAATGAATTTTATTACAATAAAGAAAATGTTCATATTGAAAAAATTCTTTATAGTTATGTTAATAAAGCTGATGCTGCAACTAGAAGATTTTTATTTGAAACTGGTGATGTTTCTTCAACTAGAATTAATGCAAACGATTTAGCTGGTTATAAAAAATATGTTGGTAGTGATGAAAGTAATCCTGTATTTGAAGGAACTAATGTTTTAAAACAAAAACCAACAACCACTTGAGCATTTGGATTTAACTTTAATACTAAAGAAACAAGTATTTATGATGATATTAAACTTGATCAAGAAGGTAGTTTAGTTCCAACAAAAAGAAGAGTCAGAACACCTGAAGAAGATAGTATTTTAAATAGGGCTATTGCATTAAAATCTTTAAGAATAATGACTAGATTTGTTTTAAATAGATCTTTATACGCTAAGTTTTTCTCAGAAGCAAAAGATGGTAATAATCACCCTGTAAGCTCACAATTAAGAAATACTTTTACAAGTAAATATGTTTCAACTTATAATGATAAGGAACACAAAGTTTTAGATAAGAAATCTCAAAATACAGTTGCTGATTATGCTGATTTTTTAGCAAAAGATTATTATGACATAACTAAATATGATGATAATAATAAAAAACTAAATAATACTAATAGCGTATCTTCTACTCCAGTAAGAACAAGAAGAGCAACACCTAGTGGTACTTCAGAATCATCATCTGCTTCTACAGAACAACAATCATGAAGTGATTGAATGATTAAAGTACTACAAAAACATAGTTTATATGATGAAAGTAGATTAACCAGTTGAGCCAATCGTTTTGGTAAAGTAAAAGATAAAAAAGATTTAAAAAATACTGAAAAGGTAAGTGTATATAGCGAAGGTAATGATGCGTTTTTAGAAAATGATTTACTTGCGTTTACTGCATTTTTAAAAGAAGATCAACTACAATCAAAAAATGGTGGACAAGATGGCACTTTTGACTTAAAAAGAGATCCTAACAAAGTTGAATTTAAAAATCCAGAGTTAGCTAAAGAATTTGGTAAGTTAATCGGAGTTTATGACAAGGACTTTGATCCTAAAAAAGATTATCAAAACCAAGATTCAAAATTATCTACTTTATATAAAAAAATAAATCTGTTAAAACAACAAGTAAAAGAAGACTTAAAAAATACTTCAGGTATTACAAGTAACAAGNCTATTACTATTCCTTTCTTATTAGATCCAACAGGAGCAGATGATTTTAAAATTAAAATTCAACGTCTATTTGGAGCATTTAACTATTTAGTTAGAAATAAAGGAAATGGTGATATTGATTCTCCATTTGTATTTGATATAGATAAACCAATTGATCAGTCTGCATATTTAAAACAAAGAAGAGATAGTAAATTTGGTCTAGGTGCGTTTGGATGATCTCCAGATTATGATGATCCAACTAACTATTTAGCAACTTTAAAATATGGTGGTGTTTATGAACATATTCAAGGTTGAAAAAAACTATTTAATGGATCTGAATTAAAAACTACAAATGGTTCAAATAAAAAAGGTATTAAATTAACTTTAAAGAAAAGTGATGGAACTTCAGAAAAAGCATTTAAAGAATTAAAAGATGCTTTACAATTCTTCACTAATGAATTAACAGAAATTGATGAAAATGAAGTTGATATATATAAAAGATATACTAGACTAGCTCAACTAGAAAACTTCTATACTTTATCATCAGCTATTATTATTCCTACTCATACTCATCAAGCAGACACATTACCAATAATTTCTTATCTTGATGAATTTTCAAAACCAACTTGACCAACTGGATCTCATGCAAGAAGATTAGTTGGAGTTAGAATGTTTGATAAAATTGTTACAAAAGAACAATTTAAAAAACAAAAAGAAAATTTTGACAAAGAAACTTTAAATGGTTATAGATCTGTATATCCAAAAACTTTTGATTCAAAATCAAATAAAAATATCTACTTTGATCAGTTTAAAGGAAATTGAAGAGAAGAATGAAAAAAAGAGTACGAGAGTAAAAATAAAAAACTAAATAAATAATTTTATAAGCAATACCTCAAGGTATTGCTTTTTTATAAAAATACAAATTTTAAACAGCAACAATATTATTATTATTATTATTATTAATTATCAAGCATATAAATTTAATATGATATACCTATTTTAGGTGATTAAAATGAAAAACGAGTTTTAATATAAAGATTTAAAACAACAAGCTGAAACTATATTTAAACAACTTGGTTTAACTACAAATGAAGCGATAACCTTATTTTTTAAAGCAACAATTAAACAAAATCATTTGCCTTTTGAGCTAGAATTTAATAAAGAGACATTGCAAGCTATTAAAGAAGCTGAAGAACTTTTAAAAGATCCAAATACTAAAATTATTCAAGTTTTGAAGAACTTTTAAAAACATTAGATGAATAAACAAAAAACAGCTTAAAGCTGTTTTTTTTATTAAAAATCTATAATATTTTCATCTAATAAGAATTGTTTTAAACCTATATATAAAATTCCGTTTTCATCATATCTAGGTTCAATATCATCATAAACAATTACTATTTTTTTAAAGTTATCTTTAATTCTTAATAAAGAATTAATTTCTTGTTCTTTTTTTTGTTTAGTATAAACATTCATAGCAAATTGAATGTAGTACTTTTTGCTTGCTTTTTGTATTACAAAATCAACTTCTAATTGCTTTGTTGTTCTTTTGTTTTCAGAATTTGTTTGATATTCAACACTACTAACATAAACACTATAATTTCTTTTAACAAGTTCATTATAAATAATGTTTTCTATAATATGATTAGNTTCTATTTGTCTATAGTTTATACAAGCATTTCTTAAGCCAATATCAGTAAAATAATATTTATTAATTGTTGAAAAGTGTTTATTACCTTTAACATCGTATTTTTTAATATGAGATAGAATAAAACTATTTTCAAAATAAGATAAATAATTAGCAATTGTATTTGATGAAATATCAGTTTTCATTTCTGATTTAAATCTGTTTTGTAATTTAGTAGGATTAGTAAAAGAACCAATAGCTGATGACACAAATTTTAAAAGTGTTTCTAAAATTGTAATTTCTTTTTGAATGTTATATCGTTCTTTAATATCTTTTAAATAAATTTCTTCAAATTGATTAGTCAAATATTCTTTTTTTTCTTCTATAGTTTGATTTAAATAAACTTCAGGTAATCCACCATAATTAATATAATGATCTAAAGCTTCATCATCATTTTTAAACAAGTAATTAACTTCGCTAAAAACTAAAGGATATACTTTTATTTGACTAGATCTTCCTCTAAAGTTTGTTAAAATATCACTTGATAACATTTTTGAATTACTTCCAGTAATATATAAATCAATATTTGGATTATCATAAAAACTTAAAATAACATCAACAAAAGTTAAGATTTGTTCATAACCTGATTGATTTGTTTGTTTTATAGTTTCACAATATTGAATTTCATCAATAAAAACATAATATGTTTTATTTGGATTACTTGTACGTTGTTTTATATAGTTATATAGACTATCTAGTTTTCTATAATTTGCATTTTCTCATTTATCTAGTTTTAATGTAATAATTTGATCTTCATTAATTCCTATTGATAATAAATAATTTTTATAAATATTAAAAAGTAAATAAGATTTACCAACATTTTTTATTCCAGTTATTACTTTTATTTTGTTATTATTTTTTTTACTGATTAATTTATTTAAATAGTAATCTCTANTGATTTGCACAATTTTAAACCTTGTAATTGAATAATAACATTTAAAAGAAATAATGTAATGCTTTATATAAATATTAAATAAAAAGATAGGATTTACCTATCTTTTAAATATCAATTGCATTTGGCTCTAATAAGAATTGTTTTAAACCTAAATAAAGTATTCCATTATCATCATGTTTTGCAATAATATTGTCTTTAACAACAACTATCTTTTTAAAATTATCTTTAATTCTTAATAAAGAATTAGTTTCTTGTTCTCTTTTTTCTTTAGTATTAATATTATCTGCATATTGAATGTAATATCTTTTATGACCTAAATTAGCAACAAAATCAACTTCAGCTTGTCTTTTTTGTCTAGTATTTGCTTTATTAACTTCATATTCTACCATTCCAACATCCACATTATACCCTCTTTTTATTAACTCATTATAAATAACATTTTCTGTTAAATGATTATCTTCAATTTGTCTAAAATTTAATCTAGCGTTTCTCAAACCAATATCTGCAAAATAGTATTTAGATGGACTTCTAAAATATTCTGAACCTTTTATGTCATATCTTCTAGCATTAGATAAAACAAAAGATTCTTCAAAATAACTTAAATATTTTTGAATAGTATTAGGTGATATTTTTATTTGATCATTTGCTGCCAATTGTTTTGATAAATTATTAAAACTAACTAAAGAACCTACAACTGATGATACAAAATCTAATAGTTTATCTAATATTTGTTCTTCATTTTTAATATCATATTTTAAAAGTACATCTCTTATATAAGTTGTTTTAAAAAGTTGTTTTAAGTGCTGAACTTTTTGTTCTTCAGTTTTTAATTTGTAAATTTCAGGCATTCCACCATAATTTAAATAGTGAGCCAAGGCATCTTGTGAATTCTCGAATAAATGATAGATTTCGCTAAACGAAAATGGCTGAACATGGATTTGATCTCCTCTATCACTAAATTGAGTAAGAATTTCACTTGATAGCATCTTTGAATTACTTCCAGTAATATATAAATCAATATTTGGTATTTTCATTAACCCTAAAACAGTATCAACAAAAGTAATGCTTGGTTCTTTTTCTTTTACATAAGGATTAAATACTGCATAACAAAATTGAATTTCATCAATAAAAACATAATATCTTTTACTTTTACTTTTTATTTGCTTTCTTATATAACTACCTAATGCTAAAGGATCTCTATATTTAATGTTTTCATCTCCATCGAGTTGTAAAGCAATAATTTGCTTTTTTTTAACTCCTGTAGATAATAAATAGTCTTTATATAAAGTAAATAATAGTTCTGATTTTCCACATCTTCTTATACCTGTTATAACTTTTACTCTGCCATTATCTTTTTTATCTAAAAGCTGATTTAAATAAAAATCTCGAGGTATTATCATATTTTCCATAACATTTACACCTATTAAAATAATTAAGGTGTATTTCCACCTTTTTTGTTCATTATAATTTTATCATAAAAATACCTACGAATAATTAAGGTGTATTTCCACCTTTTNTATTCGAAGCCTATTTTACACAGTTTATTTTGAATTTAATTACTAAAGATTAGCTAATTTTTATTTATCTAAATAATAAATTAAAATTAATAATAAGTACTACTATAGATAAGAGGTTTTATTATGAAGTTAAAAGACTTAAATTTAAAACGCTTAATTTTAATAGATTTAGATGGAACTACTTTAACTAATCAAAACGATCAAATTCATAAAATAACAAAAAAAGCTATACTTGATGCTCAAAAAAAAGGACATGTTGTTTGTATAGTTACTGGAAGACCTTATAGAGCAGTTGAACATATTTATAAAGAATTAAAGCTAACTACTTTATTAGCTANTTTTGATGGTGCACATATTCATGATCCAAATAATAAATTAATGAAAAGAGTAGTCTTACCAATTAATTGTGAAATAATTAAACAAATTATTAATGAACCAGTTATTAAAGGTAATGTTGAAAATATTTTAATTGAATATTATGATAAGTCTTTATTATGAAAAACTGATAAAGAACTAGAAGACTTCTTTCATTTAAACAAAGCTAAAAATTCAAAAGACTTTCAATTTATTAAAGCTTCACCATATACAGATTGAAAATCACCAAGTAATAATTTAGTTTTAAAATTAAAATCAGATAAACATAAAGACGAAGTAATTAGAGTTTTAACAAAATATCAAGATGCCATTAAAATTCAAAGCGATATTTTATATGGAATAACTACAAGTAAAACAAAACCAGTAATTACTTTAACTAATAAAAATGCTGATAAAGGGTTTGCAAGTATTTTTCTAGCTCAATATTATAATAAAGATATCAGAGATGTAATAGCATTTGGAGATCAGTTAAATGATTTAGAAATGTTAAAAACTGTTGGTTGTTCAGTTGCTATGAAAAATGGTGTTAATAGTTTAAAGTTTGTTGCTAAAGGTATTACCCATTATACTAATGATGAAGGTGGATTAGGACATTATTTAAACTTGTTATTAGCTGGAAAAGAAGTATAAAAAAACAAGAGATCATATGGTCTCTTGTTTTGATTATTGATTTAATTTCACACTTTGTTTAACTGTTATTTTTAGTGGTTTTTCTGCTGCATATGTATGATCAGTTAAGTCAGTTAATGTAGATGAATAAATAGGAATTTCAATTTCAGCTTCTAATTCAAGTTCTTTAGTTGAATTTTTATTATTAATAGTTATGTAAATGTTTTTAATGGAATCTTTTGTTATTCTGCTATGGAATGGATATATTGACATTTGATTTTTTAGTCCTAATATTGACTTGTTATTGTTTTCTTTTTTAAATAAATCAATTTTTAGTGTTTGACTAGATTTATAAAGATGATTTTCGTCATCAATTATATCGACTGTTAGTTTTTCAAATAATTCACCTTTTAAATTACTATTATTAATATTGCTTACTGGTGCCTTGTGATTAAAATGATTGTGTTGCACAAGTTGGTCAATTATAGTTTTTAAAATTTTGTCATCAACAAGTTTTTTTAAAAACCTTTGTTGTAATGATATTGATAGTACATTTTTATTTGGATTGTCAAAGTCTATACTTCTAAAACCTTTGAAAGTAAACTTATAACTTTTTGTTGGATCATTTCTATTTTCATATTCATCTGTATTTGAAACTTGCACTTCTAATTCAAGAATTCCATTTATATCATCATATCTTGCAGCAACAATTTTATCTTTATAAATTTTATTATATTCATTTTTATAATCAAAAAGAAGTTCTTTTGTACCAACACTAAATCCGACAAAATACTCACCAAATAATTCTAGATTTTTGTTTTTCAGTTCATCAAAATTAATAACATTTCCAGATTGTTTTATATTTCTATCATACTTATTGTTAGATTGAGTTTCTTCTGAGTATAAAAGCATATAGGCGACTAAAGAAGGAAATATACCACTTAAACTTTTATCTATATTTGTTTTAGGTTTTATATATTCATCTTTATTTTTACCTTTATCAACCTTATTTTCTAATTTCCTAAATCCAGTGAATACAAACTCTCGTGTTTTAGATTTGCCATTCTTAGAGAATTTAATCCCTACATTATCAATAGTTCCTTTTTCATCAACAATATTAGGTACTTTTTGTGAATCAAACTCTATTTCATATCTATTTAAAATTTCATTTTTTCCTTTAAAAATTATTTCTTTAAAAATAGCGGGTTGTCTACCTTGTATTTGCACTCAAGCAGATTTAGCATCCATTCTAGAATATGTTGTAAAGAATTCAAATTTTACTTCTTTATCCAATTTATTTATATCTGAAAAATCTACTTTATTTCATGGTTCATCTTGTGGTTCATCACCCTGTGGCTGATCAGCATTTGAATTATTATTAGTATTATTATTTGAATTAGAATCATTATGTTCTGGTTTTTTAGGTTGTTCTGGTTGTTT
The DNA here is from genome assembly GCF_900489555.1 of Mycoplasma mycoides subsp. capri. GTDB lineage: Bacteria > Bacillota_I > Bacilli_A > Mycoplasmatales > Mycoplasmataceae > Mycoplasma > Mycoplasma capri. Next base: position 227,373 of record NZ_LS483503.1, read on the forward strand.
TGGATTATGAGAATTATTTGGTTTATTTTCTGGCTTACCGGGGTTTGGTTCAGCATCAGATTTTTCANTATTATTTGGTTGCTTTTGATCGTTGGTATTTTCATTAGGTTTTTTATTAGTGTGTTCTTCAGTTGATTCTGGTTTCTTATCACTAGGTTGTTCAGGTTGTGTTTGATTTTCTGGTTTTTTATTATTTGGAATTGTTGGAATTTGATTATTATTTTTAGTATTTGTAGTACATGAAACTACACTAAATGCACTAATACTTGAAATTGGTAAAATTGTTAAAAATAATTTATTAAACTTTCTCATAATTCTATCCTTATTTATATTGCAACTTAATAATATAACATAATAGCCTAAGTATATCAATATATAGAAAAACTCTAGTTAAAACCCCATTTCCTGGATTCTAATGCGGAATATGGGGTTCGGGAGAAAGGCTTTGCAAGTATTTTTCTAGCTCAATATTATAATAAAGATATAAGAGATGTAATAGCATTTGGAGATCAGCTAAATGATTTAGAAATGTTAAAAACTGTTGGTTGTTCAGTTGCTATGAAAAATGCTGTAAATAGTTTAAAGTTTGTCGCTAAAGGTATTACTCATTATACTAATGATGAAGGTGGATTAGGGCATTATTTAAACTTGTTATTAGATGGAAAAGAAGTATAAAAAAACAAGAGATCATATGGTCTCTTGTTTTGATTATTAATCAATTTTAGTTGTTTGAGAAACTCTTACTAATAGAGTTTTATCTGATCCAGCATGCGATAATAAATTACTAAATGAAGTACTATAAATTGGAATATGTAATTCAAAATCCAAAGTAAATTTTTTATCTTTAATAGTTACTAAAATATTTTTAATAGAATCTTTAGTTATTATTGTGTGAAATGGATATAAAGATTGATTAGATTTTAATCCTAAAATTGATTTGTAATTCCTATCTGAACCACTAAAATCTACTTTTAATGTTTTATTAGATCTATATGTATGATGATCATTATCAGTTAAATCAACTAATAAATTTTTAAATATAAGTGTTTCTCATATATTATCTTTAGAATAAAAACCACCAAATTCATCTACTTGGTTTTTATGTATATCTACACCAGATTCTTCTAGTGTTTTTCTTATTTTGTCATTTTTTATTATTTCGCTAAGATTTTTTGGCAATAATGAGAACGTAAAAGGATTATTTTTATAATTATCTATATCAATTTTTCTAAATCCATTAAAGTTAAATTCTTTTGTTATTGTTGATTCATTAGAATGATTATCATCTCTATTTGATATTTCAACTTTTAGCCCTAATGTTCCATTTATATCGTCATATTTTGCTTCAACTATTTTATCTTTATATAACTTCTCATCTTTTCTATTATAGTCAAACAGTAAGTCTTTAGTTCCAACACTAAAACCAGAAAAGTTATAATCAAATAAATCTTGATTATTATTTATTAGATCATCAAAATTTATTACATTACCAGACTGTTTTATATCCCTATCATATATATTAGTTCCACTTTGTTCAACATATAAAAGCATATAAGCTAGTAAGGAAGGGTATAAACCAGCTAATTTAACATCAATTTTATCTTTTTGTTTTATATAAATATCTTTATTATTTTTACTGTCTATTTTGTCTTCTTCTTTAAATCCAGTAAATGTAAATTCATAAACTTTAGATTTTCCGTTTTTAGTAAATTTAATTTTTACATTTGAAATTATCCCATTTTCTTTAATAATTTCTGGATCATTTTGAGAATCAAATTCTATTTGGTATTTCTCTAGAATATCAATGTTTCTACTAAAAATAACTTCTTTAAATATTGCTTGTTTTCTAGATTTTATTTCAATTCAAGATGTTAGAGCGTCCTTATTTTTATAGGTAGTATAAAAGTTAAATTCTATTTCTTTTTTTAATGCATCAATTTCTGAAAATATTTCTTCAGTATTATTAGATGAATCATCCTCTTGATTATGTTGTGGTTGATCAGCTTGTGGTTCATCATTATTAGTTGAATTATTATTGTCAGTAGTATTGTTTGAATTAGGATCGTTATGTTCTGGTTGTTCAGGTTGTTTTGGATTATGAGAATTATTTGGTTTATTTTCTGGCTTACCAGGGTTTGATTCAGCATCGGATTTTTCACTATTATTTGGTTGCTTTTGATCATTGGTATTTTCATTAGGTTTTTTATTAGTGTGTTCTTCAGTTGATCCTGGTTTTTTATCATTAGGTTGTTTTTGATTTTCTGGTTTTTTATTATTTGGAATTGTTGGAATTTGATTATTATTTTTAGTATTTGTAGTACATGAAACTACACTAAATGCACTAATACTTGAAATTGGTAAAATTGTTAAAAATAATTTATTAAACTTTCTCATAATTCTATCCTTATTTATATTGCAACTTAATAATATAACATAATAGCCTAAGTATATCAATATATAAAAAACTCTAGTTAAAAACTAGAGTTTTTCTAATAGATATGAGTTATTTTAATAAATTAATTGATAAATCAGCAGTTGATTTTAATTTAATATTTGCTTCAACATTAATTCCTATACAAAAAATATTAGCATTCAAACTTGCTTGAACTCCAGCAATAGCATCTTCAATAACAACGCATTCTTTGACATCTAAACCTAATAACTGACTAGCTTTTATAAAAATATCACTAGCTGGTTTTGAATGTTTAATTTCACTTGGATCAACTAAGTAATCAAATTCATTAATTAATTCTAATTTAGTTAAAATATCTTTTGCATTAAAACTAGAACTACCTAAACAAATTTTAATATTATGTTTTTTTAAATCTTTAATAAAATCAATTATTCCAGGTAATATTCAAGTTTTATCTATATTTTGTAAAGCTTTTTTATATAATAAGTTTTTTTGTTCTAATAAGTTATTAAATTGAGATTGATCTAATTTTAAATTATAAAAATCTAAAATCACTTGTAGAGATTCTTTTCTACTAATTCCTCTTAATTTATCTAAAAAAGACTTATCTAAATTAGTAATTCCAATAGTTTTAACAGCTTGAGATCAAGCTAGATAATGTAAAGGAGCAGTATCTGTAATTACTCCATCTAAATCAAAAATAACACCTTTAAATTTCATTATTTTATTTTAAACACTTTCATAGAAATTGGTTCTAAACTAACTATATTATTAGTTTGAATTTGATCTGAAATTAAATCAATTTTATTAACTAATTCTTCTTTTTTAACTTCTAATTTTTCATCACTATTATTAACTAAAATTAAATAAGTATTATTATCATCATATTTAATAAATTCTAAATAGTTCTTATCATCATCAATTAATGTATATTTTAAAGTTCCATAAGATCCTAAAACAGGATTTTGCTTTCTAATTTGAATTAGTTTTTTTAAATAATTAAAGATTTCATGATTTCACTGATCTTTGTTTCAGTTCATACATTTTCTATTTAAAGGATCATGAGCTCCATCTAATCCAATTTCATCACCATAATAAATACTTGGAGCTCCAGCTAACATAAATACTAAAGAATAAGCTAGTTTAAATTTTCTAACATCATTATTACATAAAGTTAATAATCTAGNAGTATCATGACTTGTTAAGCAATTTAACATTCCCTTAAAAACATTTCTAGGATAATTATTTAAAACTTCAGTAGTTTTGTCATTAAACTTAGATGGTTTAATTCATTTTGTTACAAGCTCACAAATTGGACTTGTAATCATATAATTAGTTACTCCATCAAACTGATCACCTTTTAATCAAGGATGAGCATAACCTCAAATTTCACCAAGTATATAAATTGGTTTATTTTTGTTAACTGTTTTTCTAAAATCTCTTNAAAACTCGTGATNAACTTCATTTGCTGCATCTAATCTTCAAGCATCAATATCAAATTCTTTAATTCAATAATTAGCAACTTTTAATAAGTATTTTTTAGCATCTTTATTAGTTGTATTAATTTTTGGCATTACTTCATGAAATGCAAAAGTATAATAATTATTAACTGTTTTTTCTTGGTTATTTTTATCAATTATTTTTTCTTGTAAAGGAAATTTATTTATATAAAATCAATCTTTATATTTTGAGTTTTCTTGATTTTTTAAAACATCTTGTCAGAATTTGTTTCAATATCCAGCATGATTAAAAACAGCATCTAACATTACTTTAATATTTCTTTTATGACACTCTTCAACTAGTTTTTTAAATGTTTTTTTATCTCCAAAGTTAGGATCGATTTGTAAATAATCTATTGTGTCATATTTGTGATTGCTTTTTGCTTTAAAAATTGGACATAAATACAACCCATTAACCCCAAGTTCAACTAAATGATCTAAATGATCAATAATTCCTTGTAGATCTCCACCAAAAAAAGAATTATAACTAGGATCAGTAGAATTTCAAGCTAGAGTGTTTTTTGGATCATTATTTTTATTTCCATTAGCAAATCTTTCAGGAAAAATTTGATATCAAATAGTATCATTTATTCAATCTGGAGCTTGATAAACATCATTTGGATTCATTCAAGCATAATTAAACCCTCAACCCCCAGTATTTATCATTTTAAAATCATCAGTTTCATAAAAACCTTTTTCACCAAAATAACAATGATCATCTTCTATTCCAAATAATTCAAAAAAATAAGTTAGACGTTTAAATTCTGGTTTTACTTCTACAAATCAATAATCATATAACTTAGTTGATCCACTTTTAGTCATTTCTTTTGGTTTTAAGTCAATATAATCACTACCTAATAAATAATGTCCACGTAAAAAAGGATCTCCATGATGAATAACTACTTTTTTTAAATCATCTTTTTTTGTTCTTAAAATAATATGAATATAGTCTTTATCATAACAATATGCCATATTAGATCTTTGTTGGTGATGAATAGCAACTCTATCTATTACTTTCATAACTCTCCTTTTATTAATTACATAAAAATTCTAAATTAAGTTTTAAATAATAATAAATATTATTATTTAGTAATTAAAAAATATTGTGCATACAACTAAAAAAAAGCATCTAAGATGCTTAATTTAGTTTAAATATTTTCATAGAAAATGGTTTTAAAACAACTTTAGAATTAGTTTGTTTTTCATTAGTTAATAACTCAGTGTTATTAATTAAATCAGCATGCTCAACTTCTATTTGATTATCACTATTATTAACTAAGATTAAATAATTAGTTTTAGTATCAGTTTTAATATATTCTAAATATTGTTTTTCTTCATCATATGATTTAAATTCTAAAAATCCATAAGATCCAATAGTTGGATTTTCTTTTCTTACTTTAATTAGATTTTTTAAATGATTAAAAATATCTAAATTTCATTGAGATTTATCTCAAATCATACATTTTCTACAATCTGGATCATGTTCTCCATTAATTCCAATTTCATCACCATAATAAATACTTGGAGAACCAGATAAAGTAAATAAAATAGAATAAGCTAATTTTAATCTATTTGGATCATTTTCACATAATGTTAATAATCTAGCTGTATCATGACTTGCTAAACAGTTAAACATTCCAGGTCAAATATTTTTTTGATATAAAAAGATAACGTTTGTAACACGATTTTTAAATCTTCTAACATCAATTTCTCTAGTTGCTACAAAATCAATTATTTGTCTTGTTAGAACATAGTTCATAACTCCATCAAACTGATCACCTTTTAATCAAGGATTAGAATCACTTCAAACTTCTCCAAGAATATAAGTACGTTTTTTTTGGTTTACAACTTGTCTAAATTCTCTTCAAAAATGATGATCAATTTCATTAGCAACATCTAATCTTCAAGCATCAATATCAAATTCTTCAACTCAATATCTAGCAACTTCTAAAAGGTATTTTTTAACTTCAGGATTACTTGTATTTACTTTAGGCATATATCCAGTAAATGCAAATGTGTAATAGTTTAAATCTAAACTAGTATTTTCAGTTAGATTTTCATCTAATTTTTCTACAGGAAATTTGTTAATATAGAATCAATCTTTATATTTTGATTTTTCTTGGTTTTTTAAAACATCTTGTCAGTAAGGATGTCAATATCCAAAATGATTAAAAACAGCATCTAACATGATTTTAATATTTCTTTTATGACACTCTTCAACTAGTTTTTTAAAAGTTTTTTTATCTCCAAAATGTGGATCAATTTCAAAATAATCAATAGTGTCATATTTATGATTTGTTCTTGCTTTAAAAATTGGACATAAATACAACCCATTAACACCAAGTTCAACTAAATGATCTAAATGATCAATAATTCCTTGTAGATCTCCACCAAAAAAGTTATTTGCAGCTGGAGCTTCTGAATTTCAAGCTAAAACATTTTTTGGCGAAATTTCAGGATTCCCATTAGCAAATCTTTCTGGAAAAATTTGATATCAAATTGTGTCTTTTACTCAAGTTGGAACATCAAAAATATCAATTTCATTCATTCAAGGAAAACTAAACTGACTAGTTTGTACACTTTTTATTTTTTCAAGTGGATAAAATCCTTTTTGACTATAATAAATTCTTTCATTTTCACTAGCTAGTTCAAAATAATAAGATAAACGTTTAAATGGTGGTTTAACTGAAATAAATCAATAATCATAAATTTCAGTTGATCCAACCTTTCTCATAGCTGTTTTTTCTAAGTTTAAATCATAGTTATTTGTTTCAACTACAACTTTTGGTTCAAAAGGCTCACTGCAATGAAAAATCACTTCTTTTAAGTTATTTTTTTTAGCTCTTAAAACGATATGAATTCTATCTTTATCATAACAATAGGCCATGTTAGATTTTGGTATATGTAAAATAGCTGCACGCTCTATATTTACCATCATTTCTCCTTTTTAAAAACTAATATACCTAATTACTAATATACCTAATTAATATTAATTCTTTTTTATATATTGTATAGGTTTATTTATCAATTAATGCTAATTATTGTATAGACAAGATAGCAAGTTTGTTAGATATGCTTTTACAAAGAAATTAGCATAAATAATAAAATAAAAATGAATAGTGACTATATGAAAAATCATATGCATTATATAAAAAATGAGATAAATTAAAAATTTAAAAGAGATGATAAATTATGAAAAAAATATTAACAATGTTAACTAGTTTAGTAGTTGTTGGCGGATCTGCTTTAACAGTGTTAGCATGTAAAACAACTAACAACACTGATATAGTTGTTCAAGCAAATGATAAATGAGTTCCAATTTATCAACAAGCTGCTAATAAGGTAAATAAAAGATTTGAAGAACAAGGATATAAGTGAAGAGTTAAATTAAAAGAAATTGGTTTATTTGATGAAAAGAAATTAATTGATGGAAGAGGAGTTAGAGATAAAGGAATATCAGATATTTTTGCAATTCCACTAGATCGTTATCCTCAATATATAAATCAAAATACTTTAAAAGATTTAACTGAATATATTAAAAAAGATTTAATAAAAACTAAAGAAGATGAAGATCGTTTTGGAATAAAAATTGATAATAGTAAATCTGGAGTTGATGCTATTAAATTAGAAAAAAACGTTAATACTTGAAAAACAGTTTTAGGTAGTGATTTAAAAGGTAATCGTTTATATGGAATGATTCCTATGTCTATTGAAAATATGATTTGATTATTTGATGAAGATAGATTAGGAATTAAAAAAGAAAAAGGTGATGATAATAAGCTATATGCATATTTAGTTGGTTCAGAACTTGAAAAAGTTAAAAATCAATTAGAAAAATATGAAGAAAAAGATGGTGTGGGTAAAAAGTTAATAGGAAAACCAAAAGCAAGCATTGAAAATTTAATTATTTTAAATAAAGCTCAAACTAATGATTATAAATTTGAAAATCTAAATGAAATTGAAGATAAAGAAAACGTTAATAAAGGTGCTCCTTTAGCATTTGTTGACGCTGGTGCTTCATTTCAAGGTGGAATGTTTTTAAATTCTATTTTAAATAAAAGAGCTGATGACATCAGTAAATTAAAAGCTGATAATTCATCTTTAGGAATGGTTTGAGTTAATAAAAATAAATCTTTAAACTCAACAAACATTAATGATTTTGATTCAATTTGAGAAAATGATATGTTTAAAGAAGATTTTAATCAAACAACTCAAACTATTGTTGATTATGTTAAATCATTAGGTGGACACATTACTGAAATTTATGGTGGAGCTGCTGGTCAAATTAATCAAATTTTAGATGATGCTTTAAGAGATGGAACAATAGCCATGACTTTAGTTGGTCCTTGAGAAGTTAGTTCAAAACTTGAAACTATGAGAAAAGCTCCTAAAAATAAAGGACATAAATTTGGGTTTGCTTCAATTGGAGATATTAGTTTTAATAAAGGTAAAAATAAATTAACTGGATTTGCTGGTGGATATGGTTGAGGTATTAAATCATCTATTTCAAATACAAAACTAAAAAATAATAAAGGTGAAGAAATGGATAAAACTTCAGCAGCTATTGAGTTTATAAAAGAAATTTCTAAAAAAGACTATGCTACTGAAATGGCTTTTGTTGATGGAAAAATTAGTGCATATAGTGATGTTGCTGACTTTTTAATTGAAGAATTAAAACAAGGAAACAACATACCACCACTTAATGAAAAAGGTAAGAAAAAAACAAATGAAGAGCTTAAAGCTGAAAAAGAAAATAGACAAATAATTGGTGAAGCCTATCGAAGTATTATTGATGGGTATGAAAAAACTGGAAAAGATGCTGATGTAGCACCTAGAGCTGATAATGAGTTATTTGGTATTTATTGAGAAGCTTATACAACTGCTTTTGGTTCAACATTTAACAAAAAACAAAATAAAGGAATGAAAGAGAAATTTGCTGATATTTTCAGAACAACCTATAAAAAACAAAAATCACAATATAAGTTCCATTAATAAAAAGAATTAAAAACAAAATTTATGCAAAAATTCAAGTAAAAAACTTGAATTTTTTTATTTCTTTTTTCTTTTAAAATTCATTGTTTTTTTATTTAGTAAAATTTCAAAAAGTCCCTTATTTACTTGGCGAAATCAATTATTGTATAGACAAGATATGGGTTTTGTTTGACAAGTGTTTAAAAATGAATTTCTCATAAATATTAAAATAAAAATGAATAATGCAAAATCGAGATATTTTATGCATTATATTGCAATAGAGATAAATTAACTTATTAAAAGAGATGATAAATTATGAAAAAAATATTAACAATGCTTGCTAGCATAGTTGTTGTTGGTGGGTCTGCTTTAACTGTGTTAGCATGTAAAACACGTAATAATACAGATATAGTTGTTCAGGCAAATGATAAATGAATGCCAATTTATCAAAAAGCTGCTGATAAAGTCAATAAAAGATTTGAAGAACAAGGATATAAGTGAAGAGTTAAATTAAAACAAATTGATATTTTTGCAGAAAAAGGATTAATTGATTTAAGAGGAGTTAGAGATAAAGGAGTTTCAGATGTCTTTGCTGTTCCTTTAGATCGTTTCCCTCAATATTTAAATCAAAATACCTTAAAAGATTTAACTGAGTATATTAAAACAGGAATAGCTGGAGATAGTGAAGCTAAAGAACGTTTTGGACTAGATATTGTTGAAGGCAAAACTGGTGTTGATGCAATTAAATTGACTAAAAATCAAAATTCTTGAAAAACAGCTTTAGGTTCTGATATTAAAGGTAAGCGTCAATACGGAATGATTCCTATGTCTATTGAAAATATGGTATGAATTTTTAATGAAAATAGATTGGGAATTAAAAAAGAAAAAGTTGGGGATAAAGAATATTCATACTTAGTTGGGACTGAAGTTGATAAAATAAAAGATAAATTAGATAAGTATGATGATAAAAGTCAAGCTAATGGTAGATTAAAGGATAAACCAAAAGCGTCAATTGAAAATCTAATCAAGCTAAATGAGTCACAAACAAATGCTTATAAATTTGAAGATTCTAAAGAAATTGACACTAGTAAAGTTAATAAAGGTGCTCCATTAGCTTATATTGATGCTGGTGGTTCTTTCCATGGTGGTATGTTCTTAAACTCAATCCTAAATAAAAGAGCAGAAGATATTGCTGCAGAAAAATCTGAAAGCTCATCACTAGGAATGGTTTGAGTTAAAAAAGGAAAAGCAATAAATTCAACAAATAAGGAAGATTTTGATTCAATTTGAGAAAATGAAAAATTTAAAAATGATTTTGATAATACCACAAAAACCATCATAGATTATGTTAAATCTTTAGGTGGACATATTAATGAGATTTATGGTGGAGCAGCTGGTCAAATTGGTCAAATTTTAGATGATGCTTTAAGAGATGGAACAACAGTTATGTCGCTTGTTGGTCCTTGAGAAGTTAGTTCAAAACTTGAAACAATGAAAAAAGCTCCAAAAAATAAGGATGGAAAATTTGGATTTGCTTCAATTGGAGATATTACTTTTAATGGTGATAGTAAGTTAACTGGATTTGCTGGAGGATATGGTTGAGGTATTAAATCATCAATTAGCAACTTGAAATTAAAAAATAATAAAGGTGAAGAAATGGACAAAACAGCAGCAGCTATTGAGTTCATAAAAGAAATTTCTAAAAAAGACTATGCTACTGAAATGGCATTTGTTGATGGAAAAATTAGTGCATATAAAGATGTTGCTGATAATTTAATTAAAGAATTAAAAGAAGGAACTAACATTCCAGAATTAAATGATAAAGGTGTTAAGAAAACTACTGAAGAAATCAAAGCTGAAAAAGAAAACAGAAAAATAATTGGTGAAGCTTATGAAAGCATCGTTAAAGGTTATGAAAAAACTGGAAAAGATGCTGATGTAGCACCAAGAGCTGATAATGAAATGTTTGGTATTTATTGAGGAGTTTATGGAACTGCTTTAGGTTCAACATTTAATAAAAAGCAAAATCCAGGAATGAAAAAACAATTTTCCGAAATATTTAGAACAACTTACGAATCTGAAAAATTAAAATACAAATTCCACTAATAAAAATTAGTTTAATATAATTTAATTAATTAATAATACTACCAATTTTAAAATTGGTAGTTTTTAAAACAAGAGGTACAAATGGACTTTCAACAAGCTTTTGGACACAAAACAAACATTAAAAAATATAACGTTTATTTTATTTTAGCTATTTGTTTAGTATTTGTAGTAATGCTAAGTACTGCAATGTTGATTGATTATAGATTAATTGTTGTAAAACAACAAAATTTATCTAAAGAAGCTTTAAAAAATCCACATGCATATTTTTTAAAAACTTGAATGATTAGATATCTTTTAAATGTTGTACTTGTAATTATTTTTGCAATTTATACAACACTAGCTATGAATAGAATAACAGTTGGTTATGTTTATATTGGTCTATGGCTTGTTATTTGATTTGGATTTGCTTTTGGAGAACTAATATTAACTAAAAAAATAACTTATCCAAGCATAATCAGTATTGTTTTATTTGTACTAGTGATTATAAGTTTTTATTTCATAATAAAAGATATTTCTGAACTAAAAAGAAGTTTGCGTTATCAAAAAATGAAAAAAAGAGAATATAGATTTTAGAAAGTGAGGTTAATATGAATCATATAGAGTTTTATAAAAGCTTAAAAACTAAAGAAGAAGTTTTTAATGAATTAAAAAAAGTTAAATACTCTGATTTTGAAAAAGAATTTGAAGAATTAGATCAAACACAAAAAAACATAGCTAATAGCTCTTATACTTTTTCAAATAAAGAACTTGCAAAAATCTTACTAGAATTTGCTAAAAACAATATACATAACAATATGTATGCTAAATTAAAAGAAAATTTTGCAATGTATTTAAATAAAACAGCTGATAATAAATTTGTTTTTGATATTAAAGCTATTGAACAAAGTTTTGTTAATAAAGATGAAGACTATATTCAAGATATGTTTAAAATCAAAGCACGTTTACAATTAAGTCAAATTATTTATGATGCAAGAAATCAAGAAATTAAAAACTTAAAAACAAAAGCTAATAGTTATTATGTAGCTTATCTAAAGTTTTTAAATGATTTCACTTATAAATACAAAAAGAAATTTATTTCTATTACTTATAAGATTGCAAAAAGAAAAGTACAAGAATTACGTTTATTATTTAGCACTAACGATTATACATTTCATATCAAATCACACAATAAAAACGCAACTACTTTTATAGAAGAAAAAAATGCTATTAGTCAAAAGATTAAACAAGAATTAAATGAAATTAAAAACTTGGATCCAATCACAAAAGCTAAAAGAACTAGTGAAATTTATCAACAAGGAATTGAATATAATTATGATTGAGAAGTTGCTAGTTTAAATGCTAAAGCTAAAGAAAAATTCTTAATTAAAAAACAACAAATAGATTCTGATTTTATAGATAAAATTAACAAAGCTAAACAAGATTATGTTGAAATTTCAAAAAATAAAAAACAACACGATGAATTAACTAAAAAAGTTATTATACAAGCTAATGAAGATTTTAAAACCCAATTAGAATTTGCTACAACAAAAAGTGAAAAGAAAAACCTTAAATTAGAACACAAACAAAATATTAAAGAAATTAAATCAGATAATGNTGTTAAAAAAGCTAAAGATAATTGAAAAAACTTAAAACATAATTACAAAGTTGAAAAAAATAAAAATAGATTAGAATACACTTCAGAAATAGAAAATATTAAAAATAATTTACCAATTGAATATCCTGTTTGAAAACAAGTATTAAGTATTATATTTGGTTGAATTCCAGGAGTAGGTCCACTAATTAATGGTCAATATAAAAAAGCAATAGTGATGTTTTTAACATTACCACTATTTGTTATATTTGGAGCATATGCTTTTGGTATTGGTAATGTTGGGGGTAATGGGTTATTAGGACTAATTGATTTTGGAGCAGATAATCCTGATGGTGATGGACGTTTTTATTTAATTGAAGGAATAATTTCATTAATAATTGCTTTTTGAATTTGTATTAGTATCTTTTCAACGTGAATGGATTCAAAAAATAATGCAAAAAGAATGCGAATAGGTTCACGTGCAAGTACTTTTAGTCAAACAAGAAAATTCTTAAAATCACATGGAATTCCTTATATTTTATCAATTCCAGCGATTATAGGAATTATGTTTATAGTACTAGTTCCAATCATTTCAACTATTTTAATTGCCTTTACTAATTATGGAAAAGGAAATGACCCAGGACGACCAGGACAAATTATTAAATGAGTTGGTTTTGATAACTTTAAATCTATTTTTGGAGGAGAATACTTCCCATCATTTTTATATGTTATAGGTTGAACATTTACTTGAGTTATTGCTACTACTATATCAGTTATTGTTGTTGGTTCATTATTTGCTTTATTAGTAAATAATGAAAGATTAAAAGGAAAACGTATTTTTAGATTAATTTACATTTTACCTTGAGCTGTTCCTGCATTTATTATGATAATGGTGTTTGCAATTTTACTATCAAGTATTGAATTTAATACCTTCACTTATAAATGGATTGGAGTAAGTGGTTGAACTTCTCAACAAACACAAGCCCGTATTGTTTTAATTCTACTTCAAACCTGATTAGGACATTCATACATGTTCTTATTAATTACTGGAGTTTTACAAGGTATATCTAAAGATTTATATGATTCATCAACAATTGATGGAGCTTCAAAATGAAAACAATTAACAAGAATTACTTTACCACTAATTCTTACTCAAGTAGCTCCTTTATTAGTTGGACAATTTGTATTTAACTTTGGTAACTTTGGAATTATTTATTTATTTGGTGCTAACCCACAAGCTTTNAATGCAAAAGGTGAACCTTACCCAGGTCAACCAGGAATTACAGATATTTTAATTTCATTTGTGTTCAAATTATCTACTCACCCTGATAGATATACTTATGGTATTGCTGCTTCATTTATTATTGTTTCATCATTTATTGTTGTTGGTACTTCAGCTAATGGATTTAGAAAAATGAAAGCATTTAAAAACTAAGGAGTAAAATAGCTATGAAAACAGAAGTAAAACAAAACGTTGATCAAAAAGCTTTAGTATTTTCTAGTTTATTAAAACCTGTAGAAAAATATGACTTTTCTAGTTTTAAAAAATCTAATAACTGAAATATTATTAAAACTAAATTATTAGAAGATGAACAAATTAAAAGCACAAATAAAATAAAAGATTATCAATTATTTATTAAAAGTAATTATATAGTTGGAAACATTGTAGATATTTATAAAAAATTTACAACTGATTCTAAGCTAATTGAAGGTTTATTATTACTATTAGTAGCAAATAGTTTTTCAACATTTAATGATAAAAATAATTTCAATATATCTAATGCTAATAAAACAATGAATCAAATCATTGAAAGCAAGTATGTTCAAAAAGAAATTATTAATGAAATTAATGTTTATGAAAAACAAAAATCTTTAAAAGATTTTGATCATTTTGATTTTAAAAATTTAGAATTATATGAATTTTTAAATAGTTGAAAAAAAATCAATGCCATTATTGTAACTTATTTTAAAAAAATCAATCTTGAAAAATTAGGAAAAATCTTAGCTAGTGAGTTTTTATTAACTTATGAAACTCACAAAGAAGCTATGGACTTTGTTTCATTAAATATTATTCAACATGAACATCTATCAGAAGATTATGCTTTTAATAAAATTAATGATTTATTAGAACAAGCATTCAATGAATTAGTTAATAAGAATGTAGAAAATATTACTATTCAAGAAACTATAATTTTAGCTTTAAAAAAATCTTTAACTTATCAAGTTGATACTCATAAAAAAAGCTGATGAGAAAAACTTGTTGAAAATAGAAAATCTAAAGAAAAATTTAGATTGTATTGTAGCGAAGAAATAAACGAAAGACTTGCAAAAGAACTACGTTTATTAACTAATCCTAAAGTTTTAGACAAATCTGAAACTAAAAAAGAAGAACAAAACGAAAAATTTGTTCACTATAACACATTAAAAATTAATAATAAAAGCTACAAAATCGATGCTGAAAGTTTAAAATTTGCTAAATTAATTTTTAAAGAAAAGGATTTAATTGATTTTCAAGCTAGTCTAAGTGAAACTTATTTTAGATCAAAACATTTAAACTTTAATAAATATTACAATCACTTATACATTATTAAATTATCTAGTTTAGCTTATTTATATGCTTTAAAAAATAAAGATAATAAAATAAACTTTAATAAAGCAAAAGAATTATTTGAATTATTAATTTTAAAAACAGCTTATGAAATTTCAGAATCATTTGCTAAAAAAATTGAAAAAATCATTTTTAATGAAGAACATTTAGAAAATGAGTTTTTTAAAAAAACAAAAATCGATCAATTAGGTCGTTATAAAAATTGATCAAAAGTTGTAGCTATTAATATAGCTGTATATAAAGAATTAAATTTAAATACTAAAATTATTCAATCAGCTACAATTTATGAAATTTTAAAAAATGAAATATATGTCTGAGAATCAGTTAAAAAATCAGACTCGTTATTAAGTAAAGATTTAGTTAACTACAATGAAATATCACAATATCAAAATGAGTTAATCTTTATTATAGAACAAGAACTTAAAAAAGAAAAAAACAATGCTTATGTTAAATATGTAAGATTTTTAACAGAAACATTTGGAAAACTTTATTTATCAGATAAACCACCACTAAGTATTTATGGAAAAATTGGACTAGCATTTATTTATCTAGTTCTAATCGCATGAGCTTTAATCATAATAGTACCAATTACTCAAGTTGTTTTACAAGCATTTAACTGGTATTCAGCTAATGAATCAACTTCAACTGCTGGAAAATTAGGAACACTTGGTAGATTTGACTTTAAGAGATTTGCATTCAGTTTTGCTAACTTTAGTTATTTATTTGAACGTACATTCTTTGGATATTGGTTATTAAACTCACTAGTTATTGCAACTATTACTATGATTTTTATGGTATTAATTACAGCTATGGTTGGATATGCTTTTTCAAGATTTAGATTCAAAGGAAAAAGAATTAGTTTAATGACTGTTATGTTAATTCAAATGATCCCTACTGTTTCAAGTTTCATTGTGTTTTATGTAATGTTCCAATTATTACAAGAAACCGTTCATATTACTGGTCAAATCATGTTAATTCTAATTTATGTTGGTGGAGGTATTCCTGGAAATGTCTTTGTTTTAAAAGGATATTTAGATAATATTTCAACTGACATTGATGATGCTGCAAAAATAGATGGATGTAGTATTTGACAAGTGTTTACTAAAATTATCTTCCCGCTAGCAAAACCAATGCTTTCAGTTATTGCTTTATGATCATTTATAGGACCATTTGGTGATGTTTTATTACCACAATTACTATTAGATAATCAAAGAGACTGAACAATGGCTACTGGATTAAACAGCTTATTAAATAGATCTGGAGAAATTGCACAAGGAGCATTTGCAGCAGGTTCGTTACTTGTTGCAGTTCCTATTAGTACATTATTTATCATGTTACAAGGAAATATTACAGGTGGATTATCTGGAGGAGTAAAAGGTTAGTATGAAAGTTGAATTAAGAAATATATCAAAAAAATATGAAGGTAACTCATTTTATACATTAGAAAATATTGATTTAACAATTAACGATAACGACTTTTGTGTAATTCTAGGTCCATCTGGATGTGGTAAAACTACTTTATTAAGAATCATAGCTGGATTAAACTCAATCACTAAAGGTGATCTATTATTTGATGGAGTTAAAGTTAATAACCTTTTACCAAAAGATCGTGATATTGCTATGGTATTTCAAAGTTATGCTTTATATCCTCACTATAATGTTTATAAGAACTTAGCCTTTGGTTTAGAAATGAAAAAAGAAAAAAAAGAAATCATCAACCATAGAGTTAGAGGAGCTGCCAAGTTATTAAATATTGAAAAATATTTATTTAAAAAACCAAAAGAATTATCTGGAGGTCAACAACAACGTGTAGCTTTAGGAAGAGCAATTGTTAGAAAACCTAAATTGTTCTTAATGGATGAACCTTTATCAAATCTAGATGCAAAACTAAGAGAATCAATGAGAACTGAATTAGTTTCAATTCATAGAATTTTAGGAACAACAACAATTTATGTTACTCATGACCAATTAGAGGCTATGACAATGGCTACTAAAATTGTTTTAATGAATAACCAAGTTATTCAACAAGTAGGAAAACCAGAAGAATTTTATAATAAACCTAATAATTTATTTGTTGCTAAGTTTATTGGAACTCCTACTATGAATGTTTTAGAAGGTAAACTTGAAAACAATTACTTTATTTCAAATATTAATAATTATAAAGTTGAATTATCTGATGAAGAATTAGAATTAATTAAAAAAGAAGAAGTAACTAAATTATATTTAGGTATTAGAAGTGAAGATGCTCAATTAGTTAAAACAACTGATAAAACTGCAAATATAGTTGCTAGTGTAATTAATACAGAGTTATTAGGAATGAACAAACAAGTAACTTGTGAACTAACTCCAGGAAATAACTTTGTAATTACTACTTCAAAAGATAATAATATAAAAATTGATGATAAAGTTGGTATTAAAATTCATAAATACCACTTATTTAACGGAATTACAGAAAACCGTATTGGTTAAATAATTACTATATATTAGATTTACTTTTATAAAAAATAGACACAATCTAATAATGTGTCTATTTTTATTGATAATAAAATTAATAATATTAATAAAATAGGAGTAATATGAAAACAAATATAGATGTTAATATAAAAAGACTATTTGAAGTTGATCCTTGAAAACTAGTTGAAAACAAACTACCAGATAATGGTTATGATTTTAGATTAAGTGAATCAATTACTTCTTTAGGAAATGAGTATTTAGGAATGAGAGGAAACTTTGAAGAAACTTATTCTGGTGATACTCATAAAGGATGCTATGTTGGTGGGTTGTGATATCCAGATAAAACAATAGTTGGTTGATGAAAAAATGGATATCCAAATTATTTTGGAAAAGTAATTAATGCAGTTAATTTATTAGGATTAAATGTAGTTATAGATAATGTTGAACTAGATTTATTTAAACAAACTCCAAGTAGTTATAAAAGAACATTAGATCTAAAACAAGGTATTTTAAGTAGAGAATTTGTAACTAATATTAATAATAAAGAGATTAAAGTTGAAACTGAAAGATTTGTTTCAATTGATACTAAAGAATTAGTTGCAATTAAATATAGTATCACAAGTAATAAAGATATTAGTTTAGATTTAACTAGTTATATTAATGGAGATGTAATTAATAGAGATTCAAACTATAAAACTAAGTTTTGAACACATTTAGATTCCTTAGCTAATGATCATTCTCAATTAGTAGTATCAAAAATGATTGAAAATAACTTTGATATACAACGTTTTAGTTATGCTTGTTATGCAACAAATAGTTA
This sequence comes from Mycoplasma mycoides subsp. capri, assembly GCF_900489555.1. Classification (GTDB taxonomy): domain Bacteria; phylum Bacillota_I; class Bacilli_A; order Mycoplasmatales; family Mycoplasmataceae; genus Mycoplasma; species Mycoplasma capri. Next base: position 245,814 of record NZ_LS483503.1, read on the forward strand.
TAATTTAAAAACTAAAGATATTGTTTTTGATCAATCAAATTTATATGCAAAAACTACTTATAAATTTGATTTAAAAGCAAATCAAACTCTTATATTTTATAAATTAGTTACTTTAGTTCATTCATTAAACTATTCAGAAGATCAATTAAAAGAAAATGCAATTCAAATAAATAATCAAATTAATCAGTTTGACTATGAACAATTAAAAGAAAAACACACTAGTTTATGAGAAAAACGTTGATTAACTAGTGATGTTAAAATTATTGGATCTGATTTAGATCAACAAGCAATTAGATTTAATTTATTTCAATTATTTTGTACTTATTATGGAAATGATGATCGTTTAAATATTGGTCCTAAAGGATTTACTGGTGAAAAATATGGAGGAGCTACTTATTGAGATACAGAAGGTTATTGCTTACCTTTATACTTAAAAACTTCAGATCCAAAAATTAGTAGAAATCTATTAAAATATCGTCATAATCATTTAACTAAAGCTATAGAAAATGCTAAGTTATTAGGATTTAAAGGTGCTTTATATCCAATGGTAACTTTTAATGGTGTTGAGTGTCATAACGAATGAGAAATTACATTTGAAGAAATTCATAGAAATGCTGCTATGGTTTATGCAATTTATAATTACACAAACTATACTGGAGATTTTGACTATATTAAAGAATTTGGAATGGATGTAATGGTTGAAGTTTCAAGATTTTGAGCTGATAGAGTTCATTATCACTCAATTAAAGATAAATACTTTATTCATGGAGTTACTGGTCCTAATGAATATGAAAATAATGTTAATAATAACTGATTAACTAATTTAATGTGTCAATGAGTGTTAAGTTATACTTTAGAAATGTTAGATAAATTAAATTTAGATAAATCTAAATGAAATTTAAGTACTAATGAAACTAATAAATGAGTTGATATTATTAACAAAATATATTTACCATATGATAAAGATTTAGATATATTTGTTCAACACGATACATTTTTAGATAAAGATTTAAAGCATAAAGATTTATTAAGTAAAGATGAAAGACCTTTAAATAAAAACTGAAGCTGAGATCGTATTTTAAGAAGTGTTTATATTAAACAAGCTGATGTTTTACAAGGTATTTATTATTTATGAGATAAATTTACTAAAGAACAAATTACTAAAAACTTTAAATTTTATGAGCAATTTACAGTTCATGAATCTTCATTAAGTCCTTGTGTTCACTCAATAATTGCTGCAAGAATTGATTTAATGGATAAAGCCTATGAGTTTTATAATAGAACAGCTAGACTAGATTTAGACAATTATAACAACGATACTGATGATGGATTACACATTACAAGTATGACAGGAAGTTATTTAGCAATTGTTGAAGGATTTGGTGGAATGCTAGTAAGAAATGATATACCTTGTTTTTCTCCAAAACTACCAAAACAATGAAATGGTTATGAATTTAATATTAATTTTAGAGATCGTGTATTAAAAGTAAAACATCATAAAACAGAAGTTGAAATTCAATTAATTAAAGGACAATCTTTAAAAATTAATTTATTTGATAAAGAATATCTTTTAGAAACAAATATTAAAATAGAGGTTTAAAATGGCAAATTACTGATGGAAAAATACTGTAGTTTATGAAATGTATCTTCAATCATTTAAAGATTCAAATAATGATGGAATTGGTGATTTAGATGGTGCTATAGAAAAATTAGAGTATTTAAAAGAACTAGGAATTGGTGCTATTTGATTAACTCCAATTTATGATTCTCCACTTGTTGATAATGGGTATGACATTTCAAATTATCAATCTATTAATCAAATTTATGGTGGATTAGAAAAGTTTAAAAAATTTGTTGATAAAGCTAATGAGTTAAATATTGGTATAATTATGGATCTAGTTTTAAATCATACTTCAGATCAACATGAATGATTTAAACAATCAAGATCATCAAAAACTAATCCATATCGTGATTATTATATTTGAAGAGATCAACCTAATGATATTACTTCAGCTTTTGGTGGATCTGCTTGAACTTATGATGAAACTACAAATCAATATTATTTTCATATGTTTGCAAAAGAACAGCCTGATCTAAATTGAGAAAATCCTAAAGTTAGAGAAGAAATTGCAAAAATGGTTAAATGATGATGTGATTTTGGAATAATGGGATTTAGATTAGATGTAATTGAATTACTTGGTAAAAAAATTGATCAAAAGATTTTGTCTAATGGTCCAATGTTACATAAATACATTCAAGATCTAAGAAAAAACAGTTGAGATTCAAATGAGTTTTTAACAGTTGGTGAATGTTGATCAGCAGATATTGATCATGCAATTCAATATTCAAATGAAAAAAACGAAGAATTTTCAATGGTTTTTAACTTTGAACCAATTACTAGTTTTTTTAACAAAATTAATAAATATAAAACTATGGATGTTGACTTTTTAGAATTTAAACAAATTTATCAAAAATGACAACAAGGTTTACATAATAAAGGATGATCTGGATTATTTTTATCAAATCATGATTTACCAAGAATGGTTTCAAGATATGGAAATGATCATAAATATCGAATTGATTCAGCAAAAACTTTACTAACAACTTTCTTTTTAATGCAAGGTACTCCTTTTATTCATCAAGGTGATGAAATTGGAATGACTAATGTTAAATGAACAGATTTAAATAAGTATAAAGATGTTGAGATTAAAAATACTTATCAAAGTGAAGTTTTAGAAAAACAAGTTTTAACTTATGATGAATTTATTGATGGAATTTTAGTAAATAGTAGAGATCATGCTAGAACTCCATATCAATGAGATGATAGTTTATATGCTGGATTTAGTAATCATCAACCTTGGATTGATATAAATGATAACTATAAAGAAATTAATGCTAAAAATGATTTAAAGAACCCTGATGGTGTTTATCATTATTTAAAAAAATTAATTAAATTTAGAGAAGAAAGTAGTTATTCTCAATTAATTATTGATGCTAAATTTGAATTATTAGATCCAAATAATGATAAGTTATTTGCATATACTAGAATTGATCAAAATAAATCAATTAAAATAATTGCTAATTGAAGTGATGAGCAAGTAGATATAAGTCATTTAATAAATGATTATAATAAAATTATTTTAAATACTCAAGTAGATTTTAAACAAAATACTTTAAAACCTTGACAAACAATCATTGTTGAATAAATAAAGATTTATAATAATTAATATGCAAGACAAGAAAAATAAAGAAATTACAGAACGTCAAAAAATTGTTAACTACTTATTGGATCTAATAGAACATAAAAAAGTTGATTTAAAAACTCCTTTACCAAGTGAATATTTTTTAGTAACTAAATTTAAAGTAAGTAGAGGAACTGTTAGAAGTGCATTTTCTGATTTAAAAACTAAAGGTTTAATTAAATCATCTAAAGGTGCTGGTTATTTTATTAATCCTGATTTTTCTTTTAATAGAATTAAATCAATTAGAAATCAATTATTATCTAACAAACAAGAAGTGATTATTGAAACTGAATTAGATACTAGTAATTTAATCACTATTATTCATAAATTACACTTAAATCTTGATATTAATCCAGATGATTATTTTTCATATATTAAAGTATTTTATGTAGATGATCTACCAGTAAGATATGCAAAATCATTTATAAATAAAAATTTATTTGAAAATGAAATTGATAGTGAAAAAATTAGAAGTTCATTAATTGAATATCTAGAACAAAATAATATTGAACCTTTCAAATTAACTTGTGTATTAGAATCAAAACTAAAAGATCAAATGACTAGAAATCTTTTAGTTGATAATCATCAAGATTATGTAATTTGTCGATATTCAATCTTATATGATAAAGATGATAATATAGTTGAAATTACTCAACACACAATTAATATAGATCACTTTGAAACTTCTTATATTAAATATTTATAAAAAAATCTCGGTATCCCGAGATTTTTTATTATTCTTTTAATAATTCTTCTAATTCTTTAATATGTTCTGATATTCCATTAATTAAAGGTAAATAAGTTTGTTCTTTATTAAAATCAATACCAGCATCTAACATAATTTCTAAAGGTTCTTTATGTCCACCTGCTTTTAAAAAGTCAAGTGTAGTTTGAATGTTTCCATTTTTAATATCATCATATAATTTATAACTAGCAGTTACATCAATTGCATATTTATAGACATAAAATGGTGAGTGGAAAAAGTGACTAATTCTAGGTCATCCATAACCTGATTTGATATTATCATCTAATTTGTCAAATACTTTATAACCATAATCAGTTTCAACTTCTTTAAATAAATTATTTAAAACTTCACTAGTTAAAGGAGTTTGTTTACTTACTAGTTGACTTGCTCTATATTCAAAATCAGCAAATTGAATTTGTCTATAAAATGTTGAAACTAAATTAAAGATTCTTTTTTGTAATAAGTAAATTTTTTCTTCTTTTAACTTAGCGTTTTTATACATGTAATCAAATAATAAATGTTCATTAATAGTTGAAGCTACTTCAGCTAAGATAATTGGATATTGACTTAGTGGATAAACTTGGTTTTGTTCTGAAAATAAAGTGTGAACAGAATGACCACATTCATGAGCTAAAGTGTTAACTGAATTTAATTTATCATCTCAGTTCATTAAAATAATTGGATCAACACCATGTCCACCAGTTGAATAAGCACCATCTCTTTTATTAGTATCTTCATAATAATCGATTTTGTTTGGTCCTCAAGCAATTTCTAGATTTTTTAAATATTCTTCACCTAATATACTTAATGCTTTTTTAATATGTTCTTTTGCTTGTTCAACTGTAAATGTTTGATTATATTCTTTAACAAGTTTTAATTGTCTATCACTTGGATAAAATTTGTCTAATTTAAAATGTTTTTTAGTTAGTAATAAAAAGTCTTCTAAAGGTTTAATATATTTTTTACCAACTTCTAAAAGTTTTAAATAAATATCAACAGAAACTGAGTCAGAACTTAAACTAGCTTGCAGACTTGAATCATAATTTCTTAATTTAGTATCTTCATGATCTGATTGTAAAATTCCTTCATAAATTAAAGCAAAACTATGTTTTTTTAAACTGAAGTTTTTTGAAAAGATTTCACTTGCTTTTAGTCTTAAGTCTTGATCTTTAATTGGATCTGAGTCTTGTAGAATTTCTAAAAATAAAGAATTAGTTAGAACTTGATCAACACCTTTATAATTAATTGTTTCTTCTTGTCTATCAGCATAAGCTAAAGTATCATACATTCCTGAAATTGCAGTATAACCTTTAGATATTTTTGATAATAATTCTTCATCATGTTCACTTAAAATGTGTTTTGCTTGTTCAAAGAATTTTTTATAACCATATAAATATCTTTGATAATCTTTAGTTTCTTTTAGTCATTTAGAAATAGTTTCAAAACCAATTTTTTTAGTTTCTGGTGAAATAAAAGAAGTTTCAATTTCAATATCTTGTAAGACATTCATTAATAAAGCTTCTAAAGTTCTATAAACTTCATCAGCTTGATTAGTGTCTCCCATTCTTGTATAAGTTGAAAGTTTGTTTGTAATAAAATCAACTTTTTCTTCTAAATCTAAGCATTTTAAAAAAGTTTCTTTTTCATGTAATTTATTTTTGAAATTTTTAAATTCTTTAGAAATTTCAACTAAATAATCTAAATCTTTTTTTCATTCATCTTGATTTTTATACAAATAATCAAAATCTCATTTATATTCTTTTAAAGCTTCAGGTCTTTTCATTATTTTTCCTGACTTTCTAGTTTTTTAATTAATTCAGCATTTTGTTCACTTAGTTTAGTAATAATTTCATCCATTTTTCTTAATGCTTGATCAAAAAAAGCAATTAAATTAGATTGAATATTAACTAGTTCTAATTTTTTGTTTATAGATTCTTTTCCATCTAATTCAAAAATTTCTTCAACTCTTTGTTTATAATTTTCCATACCAACATTTAAAGTTTGTAATAAAGCAGGTAATGGAATGTTTTCAAAATCAACATTAGTAAAAACATCTTCTTGGTTTTGAATGGTTTCTAAATCTTGATAGTCTTTAGTATCAAATTCAATTGGTTCAACATTTAAAAATAAGTTATAAATTTTAATAATTGATTTAATGTTATCTGGATGAATTGGAGTTGATAAATTTAAACCTTTAGCATCAATTTCACTAATTTCTTCAGTTGAAACAAATCCAATATTTTCTTTAAAAATTTCAAATAATTCATTTTCTTCAAATACTTTATTTTGTAGATCAATAATTAGTGAATTAACTACTTTTTTATCTAATCCAATAGCTAAAAGTGTTTTTTCTTTATTAATATCTGGTCTTAAAACTAAAACAGCTAGATCTTTTAAAATTTCATTAGATTCATTTAGTTTTACAAATTGTTTTGCTTTATAAAATGTTCAGTTTTTTAATTTCATAATATTTTCCTTAATTTATTTATTAAATATTTCAAATAGAGTTCTAACTAAAACTCCTTGACCTCTACCTTTAATACTATCAGTTCCAGCAATATCAAAATGAACATAAGGTTTATCTTCTCTAAATTCATTTAAAAAACTAGCTGCTTTTGAACTTTCTGCTTCATAGTTTTTTGTAGCATTTGTAATATCAGCATTGATTGCATCATTTCTAACTTCTTCTAGATGTTCTTCATATAGTGGTAATCTTCACATTCTTTCACCACTAAATTCTGAGATACTTTCAACTAACTGTCATCTTTTATTACAATGAGTAAATACTCCAGTAGCATAACTTCCTAAAGCTGAAACAACAGATCCAGTTAGAGTTGAAGCTTCTCAAATTTCAGTTGCTTGTTTTTCTCTAATTACATAAGTAATTCCATCAGCTAATACTAATCTTCCTTCAGCATCAGTATCATCAATTTCAACAGTTAATCCGTTCATAGATTTAACAACTGATTGAGGTAAAGTAGCAGTTGATCCAATTCTATTATCTGTAAACATACCAATACCAACAACATTAACTTTAGCTTTCATTTTAGCTAATGCCATAACAGTTGATAGCATAATAGCAGCTCCAGACATATCAAATTTCATACCTTCTAAATATTTAGCTGGTTTTAAATTATAGCCTCCACTATCAAAAGTAATTCCTTTTCCAACTAGAGCTTTTTTTGGTTCATTTTCATCACCAACATAATCTAAAACTACAGCTTGTGGTTCATATGGTGAGCCTGCATTAACTGCTAAAAATAAGTTCATTCCTAATTTAGTAGCTTCTTTTTTACCTAAAACAGTAACTTTTATTCCTTCAATTTCTTTTGCTTTTTGAACTACTTTTTCAGCTAAATATTCACTTGTTGCAATGTTTGGTGGAGTGTCTTGTAACATTCTTGCAAAGTTTACAAACTCCATTTTAATAGCTTCTTTTTGTTCTAAATCTTTAACATCAAAACTAGTTAATAAGTTATATACTACTTCATTTGGCTTATTATCTTTTTTATAACTTACTTTATCAAAAGTTTCAAAAGCAATTGTTTCATAAATTGTGTTAATTAATTTTTCTTTACAATCACATTCATTTAATAAATTAAAAAATGAATCAACATCAATATTAATATTGTATTTATTTTCTAAAACAAAATTTTTAAAAGCAATTTTTAGCTTTCTAAATAAATCTTTTTGATCTTTTTTAATTAGCATATAAATAGTTTTTTCTTCACTAATAAATGAAGTTGATAAATCAGTATCTACTACATACTTTTTATTTTTAACATCAGTTAAACAAACTAAAGTTAATTCTTCTTTTTTATCATTAAATTTAAGCATATATTCTCCTATCTATTTTAAAAATGATTTGACCTTAAGATTAATTATAAAGAAATTTAATCAGTATTATAAAGTTTAATATTATTGTTAAAATCAATATTAAAAAGCTTTTTAATTATTTAAAATAGATTCATCTAATAAAAATTCTTTTAAACCAACATAATAAATACCATCATTATCATGTCATGGAATTATATCTTCATATACAACAACAATTTTTTTAAAACTATCATTTGCATTATTTAGTGATCTTGTTTGTTGTTCTTTTATTATTTTTATTTTGTTACTGTTCATTTTATTTATCAACTAATTTAAGTAAAAGTCTCTATTTATTATCATAAACATCTCAAGGAATTTCTGTGTATTTACACACTTTTTCCTTATGAAAAAATCTTAAAACAAGATAATGCTCAATTAGCATAAGGAATTTCCGTGTATTTACACATTTTTTTCTTATGAGTTTTTAAAAATAATTTTAAAGTTCATATTAACTTACTAAGTAAGATGTTTTTAACAATTTAATATTATATTTTTATAATATTTAATTAGATAAGACAAAATATAGGATTTTTATGAATAAAAAAGAATATACAAAACCACCAACATTCTGAAATATTTTTCTATTTATATTATTAATTACTTTTGTTGGTTTTGGTGGTGGAAATGCAATTATGCCAGTGATTAAAAGATATGCTGTTGATAAGTACAAATGATTAGATGAAGATGAATTTCATCAAAATGTAGTTTTAACAAATATGCTACCAGGTCCAGCTGCTATTCAAACAACAGCATACATTGCTTTTAAATCTTTATCTAAATTTAAAGCTTATTTAGTTGTTAGTTTAGCTTCAATGCCACATACTTTTTTTGCTGTAGGTTTAATTTTTGCTTTTAATAAAATACCTACTCAATATTTAGTAGTTGTTCAGCTTGGTGTATTAGTAGCAATTACAGGAGCGTTATTAGGATTTGGTTATAACTATTTTAAAAAAGGAAAAAAAGTAATGAAATTAAGTTTATGATTAGTATTATTTTTTACTACTTTATTATTTTCTTTATTTGTTCCAACACCTTATAATGTTCCAGTTTTAGTAATGATTTTAGTAATAGCAATTTATTCAACTATTTTTATAATTAGAAGTAAAAAATCAAAAAAGATCGAATCAAATGAAATTAAGAAAGGAATGAAATAATGTTAAGTTTTATTGCCTTTTTAGTTACATTAGTTTTATTAGTATTTGTTTCATTATCAGTATTTGGTGGTGGTCAAGTATTTATGCCAATATTTGTGTGATTATGAAAATCATTAAATAGTTGATTTAAAATTGAAATTTCTGAAGAATTTATAAATACAGTTTTTGCTGTATCAAATTCAACACCAGGAATTTTAAGTCCAAAGTTTGCAGCAATTACTGGTTATATGATTGCTCAAGGCCAATGATGAGGATTTGTTGCAATGATTTTTACTTATTTAGCATTCGTTTTACCTGCTATTTTTATGATGATGATTGCTATAAAATATTCTCAAAAATTTCATCAGTCAACATTTTTTAAAAAATTAATTGATATTATGAATCCTGTTGTTGCTGGAATTATTATTGCTTTAGCTATTGAAATATTTATAAGTTGTATGTTTCCATACTTTGTATTTAATGAATCAGTTAGTGAATATTGAAAGTTTATAGATCCAAATAAACCAAGTTATAGTATGAAGTTTTTTACGGGTTGAAGATTAATTGCATTATATTGTTATGTTCCAATTGGAATTATTATAAGTTTATTTTTATATCTTAAAAAAGTGCCTATTTTTGGTTTAATATTTGCAAATATTATATTTTGTTTAATATTATTTGAACCTTGATTAGGATAAAAAAACAATTTAATAAAATATTTAATTAAAACAATTTCTAAAAAAAGAAATTGTTTTTTTATGTTTCTTTAATATAGTAAATAAAGAGAAGTTATATTTATAAAAATTTAGTTATAACAGAAAGAAGATGAGTATGAAAAGATCAAAAGAATTTAAAACTTTTGAAGAACAAATTGAAATTTTAAAATCTCGTGGATTAATAATTAAAGACGAACAAAAAGCAATAGAAATATTAAAACAAGAAAATTATTATAATATCGTTAATGGTTATAAAGACTTATTTTTAAAAAATACTTTAAATGATAAAGAAGATGTATTTATAGAAAATACAACTTTTGATGAACTATATTCACTATTTTTATTTGATAGAGAATTAAGATCTATCTTATTAAAATACATATTAATTTTTGAAAGAGATTTTAAGACTACAATTGCATATAATTTTAGTAAAAAATATAACAAAAATAATATAATAGATTCATATTTGTATCCAGAAAATTATAGAGACAACTATGTAGAAGTTTTAAATTTTATATCTTCTATTAATAATATAATAGTTTCAAAAAGTGAAAAATCTAACTATATTAGGCATTACATAGAAAATTATGGTCATATCCCTTTATGAGTTGCAGTTAATATTATGTCTTTTGGTAATATGTCGTTTATGTTTAAAATTCTAAAAGATGAAGATAGAAACCAAATTATACTTTTTTATGTAATGAGATTTTTGAGTCAAAATAATAAGAAAGTTATTCCAACTAAATTTAGAAGTGAAACCTTTTTATCTGGATTAAAAATATTAAATTTAGCAAGAAATATTTGTGCGCATGAAGAAAGAATGTACAACGCTCAATTTGATAGGGTAAAAACAAAAGAGATTTCAAGATTACTAGAATATAGCGACTATGATGGTTCTAGACTCATATCTGTTTTCTTGTTTTTAAAAGTAGTTTTAATAGAAAAAAGTTTTACCTTACTAAAAAAAGATATATTAGAGATTTTTACTAAGTTTCAAAATAGATTTAAAACAATTGAATTTGGTGATATATTAAAGGAAATGGGAATAAAATTAGAAAATTTTTATCAATTATAATTAATAAATTTACAAAATAATAAAAAAACATTTACATATAAAAGTAATATGTTATTATATGAATAAGGATCATGTCGGTAAAGTGTACGTCACCCCGGCCAAACTATCGCCAGATAAGTGTACGCACCTCTGGCTTTTATTTTGATCAAATATTTATAGAATATTTTTATAAAGCTAATAAACTTAAAGAATATATTTAGATTATTTAGAGTTTTGTGCTAATTTCAAGTAAGATTCGTGTCAGCTAGGTATAAGTTCAGCTAGGTATAAGTACTTTAAAAATTTATAAACACTTCATCTAATTTATGTCTTATTTATCAAAAAAAGTGTATAAAAAAACCTTGGAATTTTCCAAGGTTTTTTCTATTTATTAGCTAGTAAATTATTAAAACTATTAACTAGATATTCATCAATTTTACCATTGTATGTAAATGATAATTGTTCGTTATTAGTTTCATACTTGCTACCATTATTTTGATGAGTTATTGGATCATAGATATTTTTAAAATCTTGATATGTACCACCTTCATCTTCTTTGTTTCCTTCTTTAGGAGCGGCAGTCATTTCTTCAATTGCTGAATCTAATGGTGAAGTTACACCAACATAATCAGATATTTTTGTTGAATTTTCATATAAGAAGTTAATAAATTCATATGCTAAATCAAGATTTTGAGCATCTTTATAAAGAACTATATTATCTGAAAAGACATTGGTTGATTCGTGTCTATTATTTTTTTTATTTTTCTTGTTTGGTCTTCCATAAATGAAATTGATACTATTACCTGCTTTTTCATAATCATCATCACCTTCATTATGAACATAATTAGCATAAGCAGCATCACCATTATACATAACAGCAAAGTCAAATTTTTCTCTAACTACTAAACTGATTAGATCATCACTGTGTAATGAAACACCACTATTTGATAATAGTTGAGATAATTCTTTACCGACTTCATCAATTTCTGATTTTTTAGTTAAGTTAACTTTTTGATAAAGTTTTTGAGAACCTAACATAAATACATTTTTAGGATCGTTATTTAAAGCTACTTTTTTACCAGCAGCAGCAGCTTTTCATAAAATATCTCAAGATAATGAAGAGTTATCAATTTCTACTTTATTTTCATTGTTATTTTCATCATCTTTTTGATTTTTAAATTTAATTTGATTATCTTCTAAAAATTTAATATTTTCTTGTGTTGGGTTAACAACAATTACAAGATCTCCTCATAAGTATGGAATTGAATAATCAAGAATAGAATTAGTACTCAAATATGTACCATTAGGATTCTTAGTTATTACTTCTTTTGTTTCGTCTTCTAAATGAATAGGAGATTTAGCCATTAATTCTAATAAACTTTTATTTACTTGTAGTTTTTCAAAATCTTTAGATTTAATATCTTTGTTAAAATTCTTTTCGTTAAATTCGCCTCAAATATTTAACTTACTATAATCTATTTTTTGTAAGTAGTTTTCTGAAGCTAGTCTTTGAACCATATAATCACTTGGGATCATAATATCATAATCAACAGTATGAAGTTTATTGTATAAAATTTCATTTGAATTATAAATTTGATAATTAATTCTAATTCTTCTGTTATGTTTTTGACTTGCTTGTTGTTCAAATTCACCAATTAATGAAGGATCAATATATTCTCCTCAATTAGCAACAACTAGATCATAAATATTATTTAAAACATAAGCAGCAGTTAATCCACTAAAAGCTCCAATTCCAATAAATGTAATTAAAATCGCTTTTCAAGATCTTGATATAAATGATTTAAAATGAGAAGCATTTTCATTACTACTTGGTAGTAATCTAGTTTTTAACTTATCAGTTTTTTGATTTACTTTTTGAATTAAAAGTGTGGTTTTATCAATTTTTCGATTATAAAGTTTAGTAAATTTGTCAATAATTACTTCTCTTTTATGATTTAAATTATTTAATGATTCAATATCAGTTGTATTTTGAATTTTTAAATCAATATCTTTAGTAATTAGAACTGGAACATAAATTCTATTGATTAATTCATTTAATTGATCAGTTAAATCACTAATTTTATTATTTTTAATATTTTTTAAATCTTTTAATTTTTCAACAACTAATTTTAGTTTGTAATAATCTTTCCCTTCTTCAAGTTCAATAATTCATTCTTCAAAATATTTAATTTTTTTATTGTATCAATTAATAGTTTTTTTAGAAGGATTAACTTCTTCAGATAAATCTTGTTTTAATAATTTAATTTTATTTTGTAATTTTTTAACTTTTAAATTAGCAGTTTGCTCACGTTCTTTAATTACTTCAATCTGATCTTTTAAAAATTCTACTTTTTCTTGTAAAGTTTCAATTTGTAAACTTAATTTAGCAGCCTTTTTAACATCTTTTTCACTACTAAATTGCTTAATTAATTGTTTTAATTTTTTTTCTGATTTTTTTAATCTTGAATAATATCTTTCTTCTTTTTGAATTTTTGATTTTAATTTATATTGTTTTCATTGAAGTTTAGAAATCTTTTTATCTAAGCTTTTTAACTTATAAAAATAAAGTTTAGTTTTTAAAATAAAGTATTTAATTCATAAAGAAAGATTATGAGATTTTTTAATAATAGTTTTAGTTTTTAAAATTTGATTTAGTTCATCTAGTTGTTTATTTAATTTAGAAATTGTTTTTAGTTTGTAATTATTATTAATTAATTTTTGTTTTGTTTCTAAACGAGATTGTTTAATTAAATTAATAGCATTTCAAGTAATAATAGATAAAGCAATTACTAAAACTAAACAAGTACCAAAAACAAAAATAAATGGTCTAGTTTTTTTAGCAGTATAAATAAATGTTGAAACATTAGTTTGCATACCACCAGTAAAATAAGAAATAATAAAATCATCAAAACTCATTGCAAAAGCAATAGCAGCTGCAGTAATAATTGCTGGTTTTAAAATAGGTAATATTACTTTAAACATTACTTGATGATTTTTAGCTCCTAAATCATAACTAGCATCAATTAAGCTTGGATCAATTTTTTTTAATCTAGGCATAATAGTAACTAAAACATAAGGAACATTAAATGAAATATGAGCCATAATTAAAGTTAATAACCCAAATTTTAACCCCATAATTAAAAATACAATCATTAATGATACAGCTGTAATTACATCAGCATTAATTAAAGGAATATTTGCAACTGAAACTCATTTATTTCTAGTTACTCTACTAACTCTACTTAATCCAATTGCTGCTAAAGTTCCAATTACTAGTGAAACTATAGTTGAAATTACAGCAACAAATAAAGAAGTAATAATTGATTTTATAAAAGGGGAATTTTTAAAAAATGATTCATATCAAGAAAAACTAGCATGAGTTCATTTAATAGTAGTATCTCCATTGTTAAATGAAAAAACTACCATTGCTAAAATGGGTGCATAAATAAATAGCAAAACAAAAGCAAAATAACTTCTTTTTAAGAGTTTTTTCATTTTCTTTTATTTCCTTTCATTTCAAATTTATTACTAATTAGTTTCATAACAAGCATTAAACCAAATACTAAAATAGCTAAAACTACTGAAACAGCAGCACCATATCCAAAGTCATTTCCTTGGAAAAAATAAGATTCAATAGCAGCAGAAACTAAATAAATTCGTCCTCCACCCATATAATGAACAACAATCAAACTAGTAGCAGCTTGAACTAAAACTAAACTAAAAGCAGTTAACACTCCAGGCATAGATGATCTTAAAGTAATAGATCAAAATGTTCTAAATTTTGAAGCTCCTAAATCTAAAGCAGCTTCTTCTAAATCAGTCTGTCTTGATTCTAGTGAATCATAAATTGGAGCAATTGCAAAAGGTAAAAACATATAAGTCATACCAATAATAATTGCAATTGGTGTTCCTATTGCAAAATCAGCTAATAAATAAAATAAAGTTTGTAATCCTAATACTTTTAAAAGCATAGAAATTCACATAGGCATTGTTACAATTACTCACATGTTTCTTGCTAGAATTTTTGATTTCATTTGTGCCATCATTAAAGCAATTGGATATCCAATTAAAACACATAACATTCCAGCAACAATTGCATATAAAATAGATAAAAATAATGAATATAAAATACCATTGCTTGTAAATAACTTTACAAATTTTTCAAAAGAAATTTTAAATAATGTAATCCCATCTGCTGGTTGAATAAAAGCATAAATCAAGATTGAAACTAAAGGAAGAATCACTAAAATCACCATTACTAAAATAAATGGTGCTAAAATTGGTCATACTTTGTCTTTTGTAAAATGAAATAGTTTTGTTTTTGATAAATAATGATTAATATCTTTAACTTTTAATCTAGCTGATTCACGTTTTTTTTGTTTTTCAATAGTTTCAATAACATGTTCTAATTCATCTTGATTGATAATCTTATTTTCAATTACATTATTATCTTTTAGATTTTTAGTTTCCATTAATTATCAACCTCTTTTCACATAACATGAACATTGGCTGGTTTTCATTTAATTGAAACTTGTTGATCAATATCATATTCATTAATTGTATGAATAATTCATTGTCTTTTTTTACTAGTTTCAACAACTACTTCTCAATGAATTCCTTTAAATGTTGTTTTAATAACTTTTGCATTAAAAAATCCGTTATTTGGGTTTTTAATAATAATATCTTCAGGTCTAATAATAATATCAATTGATGATTCATTTTCACCAAAGTTAGTATCAATACATTCAAAAACTTTACCATCAAATTTAATTTTATTATCTTCTAAAAAAATTCCATCAGTAATAATATTTGAACTACCAATAAAGTTAGCAACTCATGCATTTTCTGGTTCGTTATAAATTTCTTCAGGTGTTCCTATTTGTTGAATTGTACCTTGATTCATAACAACTATACGATCACTCATACTTAAAGCTTCTTCTTGATCATGACTTACCATTATAAAAGTAATTCCAATATCTTGTTGTAAACGCTTTAATTCTTCTTGCATAGTTTTTCTTAATTTAACATCTAAAGCAGCCATTGGCTCATCTAATAATAAAACTTTTGGCTTCATAACTAAAGCTCTAGCAATTGCTACTCTTTGTTTTTGACCACCAGAAAGTTCATCTATTTTTTTATTTTCATATCCTTCTAAACCAACTTGGCGAATTTGACGCATTACTTCACGTTCAATAATATCTTTTTTAGTTTTTTTAATAGTTAAACCAAAAGCCACATTATCAAAAACATTTAAATGTGGAAATAAAGCATATGATTGAAATATAGTATTAAATTGACGCTTATTAATTGGAATTGGAATTAAATTTTTATCTTCAAATAAAATTTCTCCACTATTTGGTTTTTGTGACCCACCAATAATTTTTAAAATTGTAGTTTTACCACAACCAGATGGACCTAAAAGGGTGATAAACTCACCTTCTTTAACATTAAAACTGATACCTTTTAATACAACTTGACCGTCATATTCTTTAGTAACGTTTCTTAATTCTAATATATTATTTTCCATTTTTCTCCTTAATTTATTGTAAAAAAGATTAGAATTTTAACAACAAAAGAAGTCATTAGACTTCTACTTAAGGGAGAGACTCTCAGTTTCTAAAACAATTTCATTAATTTGAGAAAGAACAAACATAATTTCTAATCAAGATGTCAAAAATTTAATTGGTTGATCAATTATTTTTAGCATGTTTGTCCTCCTTTTTTTGTTCTAAATTTCNTTTTACATTACATTAATTTTACTATTAAAAGATAGTCTAAAAAGTTTTTGCCAATATTAAATAATAAATATTTTTAAAGTATAAATCAATGCTAAATTGCTTTTTTCTTAGCTTTATAAAATACTTATTTAGTTAAAAAAATCTCTCAAAAGAGAGATTAAATTATTTATTTAAAGCTTTTTTAGCTTGTTGAACAATTTGTTTAAATTCTTCACTATTATTAATAGCTAATTCTGAAAGCATTTTTCTATTAATATTAATGTTAGCTAATTTTAAACCGTGCATAAATGTTGAATATGATAAACCTTCTGGTCTAACTGCAGCATTAATACGAACAATTCATAATGATCTAAAATCACGTTTTCTTTCTTTACGACCAATAAATGCATAAGCCATTGAACGAATTACTTGTTCGTGTGCTTTTTTATATGATGATTTTTTAGTTCCAAAATAACCTTTAGCAAGTTTAATTCAACGTTTTCTTCTTGCTCTAGTTACTTTTCCATATTTAACTCTTGCCATATTCTTATTACCTTCCTATTATTGTAAAAGTCCTTTTAGATTTTTCATATCTACTTTGCTAATAATTGTTGCTTTACTTAGTTGTCTTTTTTGCTTAGTAGTTTTACCTGTTGCACGGTGTGATCTATAAGCTTTAGCTCTTTTTAGTGTTCCATTTGATTTAACAGTAACACGTTTAGCTAAAGACTTTTTAGTTTTCATTTTTGGCATAATCTAATATCTCCTTTGTTCTTAACTAATTTTTCTTAGGCACAATATACATATCTAGGAATTTACCATTTAACTTAGCTTCTTTTTCCATTTTACCAACATCACTAACTAGTTCAAAAAAATTGTTTAGTGTTTGTTGTCCTAAATCAAGATATACAACTTCTCTACCTCTAAATTTCAAAGAAACTTTAACACGACTACCTTCTTCTAAGAATTCTTTTGCTTTTCTTGCTTTTGTTTCTAAATCGTGTTTTCCAATATTAACTGTAATTCTAATTTCTTTGTTTTCAATTTTAGTTTGATGTTTTTTAGCTTCTTTAGATTTTTTTTGTTGTTCATATTTTAATTTACCAAAATTTACAATTCTAGTAATTACAGTACCATCAGGTTGTACTCCAACTTGATATAAGTCTAAGTTTTTTGATCTTGCTATTTCTAAAGCTTGTCTTTTTGACATAACTCCTAAATTTTGCTTGTCTTCATCAATAACTAGTACTTGGTGAGCTCTTATAAACTCATTAACAGGATCTTGATTTTTTATTGGTCTTGAATTTCTGTTTCTGTTTTCCATCCAGTTCTCCTTAAAATAAAAAAATGTGCCATTAAAGAATTAGAAAGCACATTTTTTGCATATAACTAAAATAAAAAAAGTTATTACCATTTCACTAATAGCTAATGGTGAGCACGTGCTTCTTTCTTAAACGTTAATATTATATATATTCATCTAATCTAATGCAAGTAAAAGACAATAATTTTAAATTATTCAATAATAATTCAACTATTGTCTTTATATAAAGGGTCGGCTTTATTAATATGATCATAATAAAGAACGCCAATGTTATGATNCATTTCATGTTGAAAGACTATTGCTTGATAGTTTCTTAAAGTTAAAGTTAGATATTGTTTAGTTAGTCAATCATAACCTTGAACAACAATTTTATAATGTCTTGGTACAAAACCTAGATGATCATTATCAACACTTAAACAACCTTCTCCATTTTTTAAACAAGCAATTTGAGTTGAAGTTGAAATTAGTTTTGTATTAATCATTGCATATTGTTCTATTTTATTATTATCAAGTTGAAATCTTACATAAAACATATCTTTATTAACACCAATTTGTGGAGCTGCTAGTCCAACAGCTGGACGTAAATAGTCTTTATTATTTATATTGTTATTATTTTCATCTTGACTAAAAGTAACAAAATCAATTAGCTTTTTTAATACTAATTCTTCATCATTACTTAAATTTGTAGGGTCAATAATTTTAGTAGATTTTGTTCTTATAATTTCTTTTTTATGATCTTTAACTAATCAACTATTTGAAGGAATTTGATCTTGTAACAAATAACTTTTATCCATATTTATGCTCCATTACATCCATATTATAGCAAAATAGATTTGTTATAATTAAATATAAATGATTGGAGTAATTATGCATATAATTTCTGGTAAGTATAAAAAGATGAAACTACAAACTTTAGACTCATCAATAACAAGACCAACTTTAACAAGAATTAAAGAAGATATGTTTAATATAATTAGTAATTATTTTATTTTTGAAAATAAAACAAGTTTAGATTTATTTGGTGGTTCTGGTTCTTTATCTATTGAAGGATTAAGTAGAGGAATTAAATTTGCTATTATTAATGATTTAAATAAAGATGCTAATAAAATTATTTCTTTTAATTTAAAAAAAATTCCAACTAGTGATTATGTTTTATATCAAAAAGATTATTTAGAATTATTAAATTTATTAAAAATTCAACACCAAAAAGTAGATCTAGTATATTTAGATCCACCTTTTAAAGAAATAGACTATTATTATGTAGTTTTTGATTTTTTAATCAATAATAATTTATTAAATGATTGGGCAATTATAATTAGTGAAACAAACCAAAAATTAGATTTAACTAAAATTAAAGATTTAAATTTATTAAAATTTAAAGACTATAACAAAAAATATTTATACATATTTAGATTGGAAAAGTAAAAATGAAAAAAGGTAAAATGATCATAATTTCAGGACCAAGTGGAGTTGGAAAAGGTTCAGTTAATGGAGAACTTTTACAAAATCCAGACCTACGTTTGAAATATTCAGTTTCAATGACAACAAGAAAACCTAGAAATGGTGAAATTAATGGAGTAAACTATTTTTTTGTTTCAAATGAAGAATTTGCAAAGGCCATTGTTAATGATGAATTAATTGAGTATGCACATTTTGTTGGTAATTCTTATGGTACTCCTAGAAAATATGTTGAACAAGAATTAAAAAAAGGTAATAATGTTATTTTAGAAATTGAAGTAGATGGGGCTACTCAAGTTTTAAATAAAGAAGCAAATGTTTTATCTATTTTTTTAATGCCTCCAAATCTAACTGAATTAGCTAATAGAATTAGAGGAAGACAAACTGAAGATGAAGAAAAAATAAAAGCACGACTAGATAAAGCTTTATTAGAAATTCCTTTAAAACACAATTATCAATATGTAATTGAAAATGATAATGTAGCTAATGCTGTTGCTAAAATTACTGATGTTTTACATTTAGAAGGTTTAACTGATATAAAAACTCCAACTGTATATGAAAGATTAGAACAAATTGTTGAACAAATTGTTAAAGAAAAATATATGTATTTTGTTAATAATTGAGAAACTAATGTTAAATTATTAGCTAAAAATGAAGAAGAAAAAAATAAAGCTAAAAACTTTGATGCTGAAACTTATTTAATTAAATTATTAACTAAAAAGGTGTATCACAAAGTTTTAGGACATGGTGATTTTTCTAAATTACTAGATAAAGATTTTGTTGATTTTAAAATTCAAAAATTAATGTTTAAAATTAATTTCTTTAGTGTTGAACAAAAACATTATAATAACGATGAATTCTAGATCTATTGCTTTTGATATTTTAAAAAAAGTTTTTGTTAATAAAGCTTATTCAAATGTTTTATTAAATAAAATTAGTAAAAAAAATTTAAATCAGCAAGATAAAGATTTTGTATTTAATTTAGTGCACGGAGTTATTAGTAATAAAATTCATTTAGATTATTTATTAGGTAAATTAATTGATGTTAAAAAAACTTCAATTGATTTGCAAATTATTTTATTAATTAGTTTATATCAAATGATCTATTTAAATAGTATTCCAAATTATGCTATTGTTAATGAAAGTATAAATTTAATAAAAACTACTAGTCAAAAACAAGCTAATTTTATTAATGCTATTTTAAATAAGTTTTTAAGATTTAAAGATAAATATTTAGAAATTAATTTAGATAATAAAGACTTAGAATTATGCATACTTCACTCTTTTTCTTATGAACTTTATTTGATGCTAATTAAACAATATGATAAAGAAATTGTTAATCAAATAGTTGTTAATAATCATCAAATACCAAAACTATATATTAGAGTAAATACTTTAAAAATTACATCCGATCAACTTTTTAATAAATATAAAGACATTTATTTATTAGAAAAAACTAATGTTAAGGATTGTTTAATTGCAAATAAAACAATTATTAATTCTGATTTGTATAAAAATGGTTTTATAACTATTCAAGATAAAGCTTCAATTTTAGTTAGTCAAATTTTAAATCCAAGTTTAAATACAAAAGTTTTAGATATGTGTAGTGCACCTGGTGGTAAACTTACTCATTTATCAATGATTTTAAAAAACACTGGAAATATTGTTGGAAATGAAATAAATGAATCAAAAATTAAATTAATTAAAGAAAATATTAATCGTTTAAATTGTTTAAATATTAGTGTAATTAATATGGATGCTAGAAAAATTAAACAAAAACAAGAATTTGATTATATTTTATTAGATGCTCCTTGTTCAGGGTTTGGAGTATTTAAAAGAAAGCCAGAAATTAAATTAAGATTTGATCAAATTCAAGTAAATAGCATTATTAATTTACAAGAAGAATTACTAGAATCAGCTTATTATAATTTAAAAAACAATGGTGAAATGGTTTATTCAACTTGTACAATTAATCAAGATGAAAATCAAAATCAAATTAATAAGTTTTTAAATAAGCATAAAGATATGATTAAACTTTATGAACAACAAATTTTTGGTTTTGAAGAAAATACTGATGGATTTTATATTTGTAAATTAAAAAAACAACACTAGAAACTAGTATTTATCGTTTCTGTGTTGTTTTTGTTCTGCTTGAGTTAATCAACGTTTTCTTAATCTAATATCTGTTGGAGTAATTTCAACTAACTCATCATTTGAAATATATTCTAAAGCTTCTTCTAGACTCATTTTTTTAGCTGGTGTTAACTTAACAGCATCATCAGTCCCACTAGCTCTAGTATTAGTTAATTTTTTTGCTGTTGTTGGATTTACATATAAATCATTATCTCTTGAATGCTGACCAATAATCATTCCTTCATAAACATCAACTTGAGGACCTATAAATAAAATTCCACGATCTTCAAGATTATTTAAAGCATAAGGTAAACTTTTACCATTTGCCATTGATACTAATACTCCATTTTGTCTTGAAACAATTTCACCTTTATATGGTTCATATCCACTACTACTTTTAACCATAATACCTTCACCATGAGTATCATTTGTAAATTCTGATCTAAATCCAATTAAACCTCTTAATGGTATAGAATAAGTAATTTTATCTCTAATACCATCAGAATCCATATCTAACATAATTCCTTTTCTTTGATTTAATTTGTTAATAATAGTTCCAGAATATTCAGTTGGTGTACTAATAATTACTTTTTCAATTGGTTCTAATAAATCTCCAGTCATTGGATTGCGTTGAAAAATCACTTCTGGTTTTGAAATTGCTAATTCAAAACCCTCTCTTCTCATTGCTTCAATTAAAACTGAAATATGTAATTCTCCACGTCCTAAAACTTTAAATCCTTCAATTTCAGAATTAATCAAAGGTTCAATTCTTAAACCAACATTGACTTCAACTTCTTTTTCTAAACGTTCTTTAATATTTCTTGAAGTAACAAATTTACCAACTCTTCCAGCAAATGGTGAAGTATTTACTAAAAAGTTCATAGACATTGTTGGTTCTTCAATATGAATTGGTTTTAATGGTTTAATAACATTTAAATTATTAATAGTATCTCCAATTGAAATATCTTCAATTCCAGCAAATGTAATAATATCTCCAGCAAATGCTTGTTTAACTTGAACTCTATTTAATCCTTGATAAACCATTAATTTTGCAATTTTTCCTTGCTTAACAGTTCTATCGTTTTTAACAATACTTACGATTTGATTTTCTTTAATGCTTCCTTCAAAAATTCTTCCAATTCCAATTCTTCCAATAAAACTATCATAAGCTAAACTTGAAACTTGCATTACTAAATCATNATTTGATAGTTCAATTGGATATGATCCAACTTGATTAATAATAGTTTCAAATAAAGGTGTTAAATCATTACTTTGTTCTTCTAAACTATATTGAGCAATTCCGTTTTTTGCAATTCCATATAAAGTTTTAAAATCAAGTTGTTCATCTGTTGCATTTAGTTCTAAAAATAGTTCAATTACTTCTTCAACTACTTCTAAACTTCTTTGATCTTTTTTATCTATTTTATTAATAAATAAGATTGGGTTTAATCCAATTTCTAAAGCTTTTTGTAAAACAAATCTAGTTTGAGGCATTGGTCCTTCACTTGAATCAACTAATAAAATTACAGTATCAACTGTTTTCATAATTCTTTCAACTTCACTAGAAAAATCAGCATGACCTGGAGTATCTACTATATTAATTTTGTAATCTTTATAAGTAATAGAGCAGTTTTTAGAATAAATTGTAATTCCTCTTTCTCTTTCTTGATCATTTGAATCCATAACTTGTTCAATTACTTCTTGATTTTGTCTAAAAACCCCACTTTGTTTTAATAAAGCATCAACAAGTGTAGATTTACCAGCATCAACATGAGCAATAACAGCAATATTTATTATTTTTTGATTATTCATTCTAACACCTCTAAATTTAAGCAATATATTAATTTTATTACATTGATTCTTATTAATTATTTTTTAGTTTAAAATATTAAGTTTTTATTTATTTTTAATTAAAAAACACTAAATAATATTGTAAAAAAATACTTTTCAATGTAAAGATTTTCAAGCATAATATATAAGAAAAATAGAACATACTAGTTTTATTTTATAAATTGGCAAATAAAATATAAATTTATTAAAAGTAAGGATAGATTATATGAAAAAAGTCCTAACATTATTAACTTCTTTTAGTTTAGTAGCTACAAGTAGTGTATTAGTTGTATCTTGTAAGACTGTTGATATTAAGAAATTATTTGGTAGACCAAAAAATACAATTGAAAATAGTTCTAAAAAAGATGAAAAAAAATTAGAATCTAGTACTAAAGATTCAAAAGATGGTAATTTAAAAAATAAATTAGAACTAGATTCATCAAATAAAGATAATATTTTTTCTAGTGCTGAAGATGAAAGAGTTTTTATTAAAGATTATTATAAGCACTGAGAAGGAAAAAAAGATAAAAACGCACCACATGTATTTAATCCACAAGATCCTAATGAAATTCTTGTTTTAGGATTTGAAAAATCTAAAAATGAAAAAGATGGAATTAAGTTAAAACAAATTCCAAAAAATGTAAAAAAAGTTCCTAAGACACTTCCTAAAAATATAACAAGCCTTGAAAGTGCATTTAAGGATAATGAAAATGAAAATATAGATGGAATTGAAAATTGAGATACTAGTCATATAGTAAACATGTATCAAACTTTTTTGGTGCAAAAAAATTCAATGGTGATATTAGTAAATGAAATACAAGTAATGTAAAGAACTTTGATTATATGTTTTATGATGCTAGTGCTTTTGAAAAAGATTTAAGTAATTGAAATGTTTCAAAAGATCCATTTCAAGTTAATTTTGCTAAATATTCTAGCTTTGAAAATAAGAAGAATTTGTGACCTAAATTTAAAAATAAAGATTAATATTTATGACTAAATAACTTTTTGAATACATAAAATATTAATTTTTAGAAAGATGTCTGAATATGAAAAAAGTCCTAACATTATTAACTTCTTTTAGTTTAATAACAACAGCTAGTATTTTCGTTGTATCTTGTAAAAATGATGGGATAAAAGGTAAAGTAGAAAAATCTAAAGACATTCCTGTTCATAAAGATAAAATAGTGGAAAATAAAGAAGATAAAAAAGATGAATCACACAAAAGTATGATTAGCATACCTAAAGGTGATAAAGTTGAAAACCAAAGAGAAAATGAATCTAATAGTACCAAAAATAATATTTTTTCTAGTGCTGAAGATGAAAAGCATTTTATTTATGGATATAACAAATGACTAGAAGATGGAAAAAAAGGTAATGCAGAACATGTTATAAATCCTGATAATCCTAATGAAATTTTATTTTTAGGATTTACAAAAGAAAATAAAGGAAGAAAAGAAGTTTACAAATTAAAACAAATTCCAACTAATGTAAATAAAGTTCCAAAGTGATTGCCACAAAAAGTTACAAGCTTAGAAAGTGCCTTTAAAAATAATGAAAATGAAAAAATTAGCGGAATAGAATTCTGAGATACCTCAAAAATAACTAATATGTATCAAACTTTTTTTGGTGCAAGCAGGTTTAATCAAGATATTTCGAAATGAAAAACTAGTAATGTAGATGACTTTAGTTATATGTTTTATGGCGCTAGTGCTTTTAAGGTTGATTTGAAAGACTGAAATATTTCTAAAGGCCCATTCCCTGTGCAATTTGCAAAAAATTCTGGATTTGAAAAACAAAAGGATTTATGGCCACGTTTTAAAAATAATGATAGATACTAATTTGTATTTTTCTATAGATTAACTAGTAATTAATTAGTGTATATCATTATCAAGAAAATCTAATAGTGTTTAATTAAGACAACTCAAATATTGATAAAAAATTGTAATAATTAGGAAGTAAAATTAATATGAAAAAAGTCCTAACATTATTAACTTCTTTTAGTTTAATAGCTACAAGTAGTGTGTTAGTTGTCTCTTGTAAAACTAGCGGACTAAAAGGTAAAGTAGAAAAATCTAAAGATATCTCTAGAAATTCTTCTAAAAAAGAAAAAGATGAGAGCAAAGATCCTGAGACTATGAAAGAAAAATGGCAAAGTGACCAATCACATAATAATAGTGGTTCTAGTTCAGAATCTTTAAGTATGAATAATGATAATATTTTATCTAGTATAGAAGATGAAAATCTATTTATTTATGGATATGATAAATGATTAAAAGATAGCAAAAATGGTAAATCTGATCATTTTATAAATCCTAAAAACCCTAACGAAATTTTGCTTTTAGGTTATACAAAAGAAACTAAAGGTACAAAAGATATTTATAAATTAAATTCAATTCCCTCAAATATTAATAAAGTCCCTAAATCATTACCTACTAAAATAACAAGTTTAGAGGCTGCATTTAAAGATAATGTTAATGAGATTATTGACGGTATAGAGAGTTGAGATACTTCTAGAATAACAAATATGAATAGAACTTTTTTTGGTGCAAAAAAATTTAATGGTGATATCAGTAAATGAAAAACTGACAATGTAGAAGATATTACTTATATGTTTTTCAATGCTGAATCATTTAAAGGTGATTTAAGTAAATGAAAAGTTCCTAAAACTTTTTACTCAGAAACTTTTGATAAATATTCTGGTATTCAAGGTAAAACCCAATTACTACCACAATTTAACAAACCAATTTCAAATAGTTAATAAAATAAAAAACTGAATTAACAAAAATAAAGATTTGTTATTCAGTTTTTTTATTATATTTTTTCTTCTAATAATTTTGTTAATGAATTATCACAGTTTTCTAATAATAAAACACTTTCACTATAAGAAATATTTTTTAATATCATTATAATTGTATGCTTACAAGAAAAATTGGATTCATTTAATGCCTTATAAATTATATGATCTTTAGCGTTTGTTATTTGTTTAACTATCTTAAAAGCGCGTTTTTTTAATTTGTCATTAGTTGCTACTAAGTCTATCATTAAATTTTTATAAACTTTTCCTAATTTAATCATTAGTGTTGTTGTTATCATATTACATATTAATTTAGTAGCAGTTCCTGCTTTCATTCTTGTACTACCAGTTATTATTTCAGCTCCAGTTTTAACACTAATAACTTGATTAGCTATTTTTGTCATTTCTGAATTTTTAGTCATGCATAAACCAACAGATAAAGCATCTTTTTTATTAGCATATTTTAGTGCTGAAAGAACATAAGGGGTTTTTCCTGATGAAGCTATTCCAATAACTGTATCAAGCGAATTTAATTTGATTTTATTTAAATCTATTATTGCTAATTTTTCATTATCTTCAGCATTTTCAATAGGATTTTTTATCGCTTTATTTCCTCCGGCAATAATTCCAATTATTCTATTTGGATCGATACCATATGTTGGATACATTTCTGATGCGTCTAAAATTCCTAGTCTTCCTGAAGTTCCTGAACCAATATAAATTAATCTTCCACCTTTTTTAAAACGTTCAAAAATTATATCAATAACATTTGAGATTTGCTTTAATTCTTTTTTAATTGCATAAGCAACTTTTATATCTTCATTATTAATAATTTTTATAATTTCAGATGTACTTTTTTTATCAATATCTAAGCTATTTTTATTTATATTTTCAGTTTCAATATTTAATAAATTATCATTTTCATTATTATTCAACCTTAATATTTGCAAGCTTAATTCGTTCTTGTTTTGGTAATTTGTAATAACTTGTTATTCAATATATAAAAATACCAATAATTGTAATAAATGCTAATGTTAGAAATATTTTTAAACTTAATTTATATTGGCCTTTTTTATATATACTTTTCATTTTTTCAGTTCCAATTCTAGATATTTTTGAATAACCAAATAATGTTATTAATATTCCAAAAATAATTGAGACCAAGCAACCTAATAAATAAATACAAACTCCTAGTCCTATATTTTTATCTTGAGTTGTCATCATAAAGGTTGCTAATATTCCACTAGGACCAAACATTGAGTTTAAACCAAAGTGAACATTTCCTCATAAATAAATTGAACCTAAGAAAAAGCCATCAAAACCTGCAGCTATTGATGCTGTAACAAATGGTCGAATTCTTGGAAGAGTAATTCCATAAATCATTGGTTCACCAATTCCAAAAATAGCAGGAATTATTGCTCCTTGAATTTGACGACGTAACAAACTTTTTTTATTTGCTAAAAATCATAAAGTAATACCAGTTCCAACTTGAGCCATACCTGCCATTGCTAAAATTGGAAATAATCCATTAACTCCTGTTTTTTCAATTAAAATAGCATAAATTGGTACAAAACCTTGATGAACACCAAAAGAAACAGATAGTAAAAAAATAGCAGATAAAATAAATGCACCAAAAGGGTTGGTATATAAATTTGAAAAAAATCAAGCAACAGCAGTGTATAAATATCCAGAAATTGGAATTATTAAAAAGATATTAATAATAAGTAGTAAAAATAGTGTTAATGTTGGTGTTAATATAGTATCTAATACTCCGGGTGTAAATTTACGAATTATTTTTTCTATTCATAGTGATGCTGTTGCAGTTAACAAAGCACCTAAAATATTTCCTGATGGATATGAAAAAATTATTTCACCGTTTTTAATAATTGGTCTAAAACCAACAGTTAACCAATTAGTAGTTGGATTTGTTATATTAATTCCTAAATAATTAACACTATCTTTATTATTAATTACAATCATAGGTAAAATGTTACTTGCAAATACTGGTGAAAATAAAGCAGCAGTCATAGCTCCTAAAACCCCACTTCCACCTCAAATTTCACAAGTTCTTCATCCAACAATGATAATAAATGCATTTTTTCAAATATTTAATATCAAATTTAAGGCATTAAATCAAGAAACAGCTATAGCTGGCGCTGTTTTTAAATTAACAGCTCCATTATATGCAGATTGAATTATTCCACTAACTCCTGATAAAATTCCAGCACCAATAAATCCTATTATCATTGGTGAAAATATTTTAGAAAACTTAGTAAAAAAATCTTGAATTCAATTTTTATTAGATCTAAGATTTTGTTTTACTATATTTCCAACTTCAAATGCTGACATAAACGCATCATCTTTTTTAGATTCTACTTCTAGTAATTGTGCAAATTCTTGGGCTACTTTATTTACAAATCCAGGTCCTAAAACTATTTGTAATTCATTAGAAGAAACATTTATAACACCTAATACATTCGGTATAGATTTTAATTTTTCAAAATCAATATTATTTTCTTTAATGTTTAAACGTAGTCTTGTTAAACAATTAGTATAAGAGTTAATATTATCAATTTTTATAATTTGTAAAATTTCTTTTGCAGTTATTTTAGGGTCTTTAATCATTTAATATCACTTCTTAAATTGTATATTTTTAGTTAATATACAATTTTATTTTAAAAAAGAAGAAGATATTAAATTTTCTTATTTATATAGGTTGTAACTTTATATCAAAAAATGTAAGAATTTAAAATTTTGATATCATTGTTTTTTCTAATAACTTGGTATATTTTTTTAAATCAGTTGATAGTAAAAATATATAAATAAGATCTAAAGCAAATAGTAGTGAAAACCTACTAGTACTAGAAACTAAACGATCAATTTTTTCATTACTGCTAATGTTTATCAAATAATTAGATAAATTTGAAAGTGTATTATTAGTTGCTTTACATACTACAGCAATTTGAACATTATTTTTAGTACAAACTTGAGCTAATTTAATTAAATCAAGTGTTTCTCCAGAATATGAAATAAATATAGCTAAATCGTTTTTATTTAACTGACACGCTAATAAATAAGCATTATGAAAATCATTAACAGCAGTGATGTTAAACCCAATTCTTAACAACTTTTGTTCAAAATCTTTAGCAACATTAAAAGTACCACCAACAGCAAAAACGGCTATTTTAAGAGCATTTTTAATTTTACTAATTAAATTTTTAATAGTATCTTGTTGTTCTATTGTTAATTTAAAAGTTTCATTTAAACTAGAAATTATATTATTATATGCATTAAGTATTAGCGAATTACTAGTAAGTGAGTAAGTAATTTGATCACCTTGCAAACTATTTTTAAAATATTTAATAATATGAACTAATTCTTTATATCCATCTAAATTTAAAAATTTAACAAATCTATTAATAGTTGCAACTGATGTATATGTAGCTTTTGCTAATTGATTAATAGTCATTTTTTCAATACTATCTAAATTATTTAAAACATAATTTGCAATAAAACAAAAACGATGATCTGTATCTAAACTAATTTTTTTAATTGTTCTTATTATTTGTTTTTCAGTCATCAATTATTTGTCCTTTTTATTTGTTTTTTCAAATACAAATCAAATTATCATAAGTAAAATAAAACTAATTCCAGATATTGATAAAAATATAATTGCTAAATTAATAAATTTAGTTAAATAAAAAATAAAACCAATTAAACCTACAATACTAAATACTATTAATAAAATATTAAAAATTAACTTCTGTTTTTTTGTAAAGTTGCTCATAACTTTAAAATAATTCCTTATAACTTAAATTATAACTTAATCGTAGTTACTGATTTAAAATCTAAAAGAGACTAAAATTTTAAATTAATATTTTATTAAAATATTAATTATTAGCAATTTTTCATTTTTTATAAAAACAACAATAAGTACTTATTATGTAATATAATAACTTTTGTATTAGAAATTATTTTTCAGAAAGGGATATTTATGTCAAGAATAGAAAGAATTTTCGCTCGTGAAATTCTAGATTCAAGAGGAACACCAACAGTTGAAGTTGAAGTTTGAACTGAATTTGGTGGATATGGTTGTGCTAAAGCTCCTTCTGGTGCTTCAACTGGAGTTAATGAAGCTTTAGAATTAAGAGATGGAGATAAAGCTCGTTATAATGGTAAAGGTGTATTAAAAGCAGTTAAAAATGTTAATGAAATAATTGCTCCTAAATTAATCGGAATTGATGCTTTAGATCAATTAACAGTAGATAGAATAATGCTAGATTTAGATGGAACAGAATTTAAAACTAAATTAGGAGCTAATGGAATTTTAGCTGTTTCTTTAGCTGTTGCAAAAGCTGCTGCTAGTGAATTAGATATTCCATTATATAAATATTTAGGTGGAGTTCAAGCAAAAAAACTACCAGTTCCTATGCTAAATGTTATTAATGGTGGAGAACATGCTGATTCAGCTATTGATTTTCAAGAATTTATGATTATGCCAGTTGGAGCAAAATCATTTAGTGAAGCTTTAAGATGATCTTCTGAAACTTTTCAAGCTTTAAAATCATTATTAAAATCTAAAAAAGATATTACTGCTGTTGGTGATGAAGGTGGATTTGCTCCTAACTTTGAATGAGCATATGAAAAACACGATTTAAAATCATTTAAAGCAAAAACACCAGCTGAAATCGCTTTAGATCTATTAGTTGAAGCTATTAAAAAAGCAGGATACAAACCAGGAAAAGATGGAATTATGATCGCAATGGATTGTGCTTCATCTGAACTATATTTAGAAGATAAAAAATATCATTTCAAAAAAATCGAAAAAGTAACTAACCAAGAATGATCATTAACTACAGATGAAATGATTTCATATTTAGAAAAACTTGTTGATAATTATCCAATTATTTCAATTGAAGATGGATTAGCTGAAACTGACTGAGAAGGATTTACTAAATTAACTCAAAAAATTGGTGATAAAGTTCAAATTGTTGGAGATGACTTATTTACAACAAACCCTAAATTTATTAAACAAGGTATCAGTAAAAAAGCTGCAAACTCAACTTTAATTAAGCTAAACCAAATTGGTACTTTAAGTGAAACTGTTGAAGCAATTACTATGACTCAAAAAGCAGGATGAACTGCAGTTGTATCACATAGATCTGGTGAAACTGAAGATACAACTATTGCTGATTTAGCTGTTGCATTTAACACAGGACAAATTAAAACTGGATCAATGTCAAGAAGTGATAGAATTGCAAAATACAATAGATTATTACAAATTGAATCTGAACTTGAAAAAAATGCTGTATATGATGGATTAGAAGCATTTTATAATTTAAACAAATAATAATAGTAATTAAATAATTTTAAAAAAGAGTCTAGTCACTCTTTTTTATTTTGTTAAAATAACTACATGAAAAATAAGATTAATCATTATTATATATATTCAGGAATTGTTTTTATTATTTTAATTAGTTTATTTATTTTAGGAAGTGTTTATGATTTTAAAATCGCAAGTTTTAAAAGAGCAGAAAATTTAAGTTTAGCTGTTTTTATATCAAATCTTGGTGTTGTTATTCCATCTATTCCTTTAACTATTGCTTTAATTTATCTTATTAAAAGCCTAAAATTAAAAAACAAATTAAAAATTAATAATATAATTGAAACTTTAATTTATTTTATTATTCCTTTAGTATTTATTGTCTTTAACTTTTTTTATGAAAAACAAAGTATAGTTTATTCAATTATTAGTAATTTATTATGTTTAATAATTATTAGTAGTTTAATTTATTATTTTCATATAAATAAAGAAATTATTAGTGATCCTGATTTAAGTATTTATAAATCAATAATAGTACTAATTACTATTATAGGTTTATTGATTTTAGTAAATATTTTAAAATTAACATTTAATAGACCAAGACCTACTAATTTAGAACTATATAGAAACTGATGAAATATTAAATGAACTTCATGAAAACATAACTCATTTCCATCAGGTCATACTTATTCAGCAACAACTTTATTATTTGTTTTATTATTGTTTAATAAAATCAATAAAAAAACTTATTTATGAATTAGTTTTACTTGATTAATAATAATAATTGTAGCTATGTCAAGAATTGTATTAAATAAACATTTTTTAACTGATGTTGTTTTTTCTATGTTATTATCATTTACAATATTAACAACCATTTTAATAATTAATCAAAAGAAAGGCAAATTGTTTATTTAGTATGACACAAAGTATTATTGCACTTGATATTGGCAGTAAAACTATTGGATTAGCTTATAGTAGTGGAGTTATTGCTTCAAGTTTAGACACTATTAGATTTGAAGAATATAACTTTAATCAAGGCTTAAAACAACTAGATTCTTATTTAAAAAAGTATAACCCAAGTATTATAGTAGTTGGT
The DNA here is from genome assembly GCF_900489555.1 of Mycoplasma mycoides subsp. capri. GTDB lineage: Bacteria > Bacillota_I > Bacilli_A > Mycoplasmatales > Mycoplasmataceae > Mycoplasma > Mycoplasma capri. The sequence goes on from NZ_LS483503.1 coordinate 278,252, forward strand.
TATCCAAAAAATATGAATAATACTATTGGTGAACGTGCTGAAATGGTTGATTATGTTATTGAAATGTTTTTAGATATGTATAAAAATTTTAATGAAGATCAAATTATTAAAATTGATGAAAGAAGAACTACAAAAATAGCTAAAAATATTTTAATTCAAGCTAATTTAACTAGAGAAAAACAAAAAAAATACAAAGATAGTTTAGCAGCCCAACTGATTTTAGAACTATATTTAGAAAGTAGGAAATTATAGAAGATATGCAAAATTTACACCCATTAGTAAAAGAAGTTTTATTTACAAGAGAACAAATTCAAAACAGAACTAAAGATATTGCTAAAGAAATTGAAAGTTATTATAAAGATAAACACTTAAAAGATAATAGCTTATTAGTTGTTGGTTTATTAAAAGGTTGTGTTCCTTTTTATACAGATTTTTGTATGGTTTGTGATTTAACAATGGAAATGGATTTTATGGTTGTGTCATCTTATCATGGATCAACTAGTTCGAATTCAGCTCCAAAAATTAATCTAGATCTAAATACTGATGTAAAAGATCGTGATATTTTAATTGTTGAAGATATNATTGATACTGGATTTACTTTAAAATATGTTAAAGAATATTTGTTAAATAAAGGTGCTAAAAGTGTTAAAATACTAACTATGTTAGATAAACCAAGCGGTAGAAAAATTGATTTAGTTGCTGATTGAGTTTGTTTTACAATTGATCCATGTTTTGTTATTGGGTATGGATTAGATTATCAAGAAAAAATTAGAAACTTACCATATGTTGCAGTTTGTGATACAACTAAATTAGATGATTGAAAATGATAATAAAAAAGCTCATCAATTGATGAGCTTTTCTTTTGCTTAATTTATTAAGTTATAAAATTTTATTTTACAGCCATTGCTATTAATCCAATAACAACAGCAGCAGCCACTGGTCCTAGTCCTGGGATTCAAGCATATGATCATTCTGATGAACCTTTATCTTTTAAAGGTAAGAATGTATGAACTAGTCTTGGTCCTAAATCACGAGCTGGGTTAATTGCATATCCAGTTGTTCCACCTAATGATAGACCAATACCAAATACTAATAAACCAACAGCTAATGGACCAATATTTCCAAATACTGAAGATTTAGCAGCAGTTAATCCTCAAATACCAACTAATAGAACTACAGTTTTGATTCAGTCTTCATAACGTTTTTTACCTAAAACATTTAATTTTGCATTTAAAGTTTCAGGTCTTGGATCAAATCCACCATGAACTAATCCTGAGTTATGACTACTTGTTTCTAATGCGAGTCTTGGGTTTGCTTCTAAAACTACGATTTTTTTATGAAATTTAGCTAGTTCTCTTGCAACAGAAGCACCAATAATTCCACCACCGATGATACAAATATCAACTTTTGTTTGCTTCATAATATTCTTTTTTAAAAAATTCAAAATTTTATAAGAATTACTTGAAAAAAAATTATATTTGTTTACTATTATTTAAGTCTATAAAAAAAGTAAGTCATTTTGCTTTTCTAAGTAAGTATAAAATTTGAACAGTTATTTAGTTTTCTCCTTTCTTCTATACTAATATTTTATATTTTATTAGTCTAAATTACTTGTTTATTTTAACTTATTAGAAAATGATCAATGGCAATCTGTAAAATAGGTTCAAAGTATACCTTTACAATTAGAGGTATACTTTTTTGTTATATAATTAAATTTATGTTAATGTGTTTTTTTAGAAAGAGGTTTATATTTAATGATAAAAAAAATTGGAATTTTGACTTCTGGAGGGGATGCTCCTGGAATGAATAATGCCATTGCTGGAGTTGTAAAAACAGCAGCTTCAAAAGGAATTGAAGTATATGGGATTAATGATGGATATAAAGGGTTAGTAAATGGTTGATTTGAAAAATTAAATGTTGAAAAAACTTTAGATATTCTTTCTAGAGGTGGAACTTATTTAGGTTCAGCAAGACTACCAGAGTTTAAAGAATTAGAAGTAAGACAAAAAGCTGTTGCTAATTTAAAAAAAGCTGGAATTGAAGCTTTAGTTGTAATTGGTGGAGATGGTAGTTATATGGGTGCTCAAAAATTAACTGAAATGGGTATTAATTGTATTGGATTACCAGGAACTATTGATAATGATATTTCTTCAACTGATTATACTATTGGATTTCATACTGCACTAAATACAATTGTTGAAGCAGTTGATAGAATTAGAGATACAATGCAATCACATAATAGAGCTGATGTTGTTGAAATTATGGGAAATGGTTGTGGTGATTTAGTAACTTATACAGCAGTTGCCACAGGAGCTGAGATATTTTCACCAGCTGAAGATCTATTAACAATTGAGCAAATGGGTCAAAAAGCAAAACAATTTAGATTATTAGGTAAAAAAAGTTTAATTATTTTAGTTTCAGAAAAATCATATGGAATTTCTGCTGAAGAAATTGCTGAAAAAATTCAAAAAATTAGTGGTTATGAAACTAAAGCAACTGTTTTAGGACATATTCAACGTGGTGGTAGACCAACTGCTATGGATAGATATATTGCTTTTACAGCTGGTATGTTTGCTGTTGAAAAACTAGCTGAAGGTAAAGGTGGTTTATTTATTGGATTAGAAAATAATAAACTAGTTGCAAGAGATATTGATTCAACTTTAAATATGAAAAAAGAAGATAAAAAACCTTTTATTAATTATTTAAGAGAAATTAATGGATATTTTAGTAAATAACATCTAATAATAATATATTGAAATTAATTAATAAAATATAATTAAAATGAGTAGTACGTAAGGAGATATAATGACTAAAGAAACATTACAAAAGAGAATGAAACGAACCAAAGTAATTACAACAATTGGTCCTTCAACTCACTCTGCAGAAGCTATTAAAGAATTATTTAACAATGGGATGACAACTATTCGTTTAAATTTTTCACATGGTAGTTATGAAGAACACGGTTATAGAATAAAAGCTGCAAAAAAAATCTCTAAAGCTTTAAATAAACCAATTTCAATAATATTAGATACTAAAGGTCCTGAAATTAGATTAGGAAAATTTAAAGATAATAAACAAGAAGTAGTAAAAGGTCAATCAATTACTATTTATACTGATACTTATTCTTATTTAAATAAAGAATGTGTTCAAGGTGAAATGACTGTTGCTTATGATATGTCAGTTGATTTAAAACCTGGAGATATGATTTTAATTGATGATGGTAAATTAGAATTAACAGTTGATTCAGTTGAACCTCAAATCATTAAAGCAACTGCATTTAATCATCACATTGTAAAAACTAATAAACGTGTTAACTTACCTGGAATTGATTTTTCATTACCATTCTTATCTGAAAAAGATGAAAAAGATATTTTATTTGGATGTGAACAAGGTGTTGATTATATAGCTGCATCATTTGTAAATACAGCTGAAAATGTAAGACAAATTAAAGAAATTCTAAATAAAGCTAACGCAAATCATATTCAAATTATTTCAAAAATAGAATCACAAGTTGGATTAGATAATATTGATGAAATTATTGAAGAATCTGATGGAATTATGATTGCACGTGGTGATTTAGGATTAGAAATTCCATATTATGATGTACCTTATTGAGAAAAAATTATTATCAGAAAATGTAGAGAAAAAGGAAAGATTGTAATTGTTGCTACTCAAATGTTAGAAACAATGACAGAAAATCCATCACCAACTAGAGCTGAAGTAACTGATGTTTATTTTGCAACTGAACTTGGTGCTGATGCTACAATGTTATCTGGTGAATCAGCTGCTGGAGATTATCCATTCTTAACAGTTCATACAATGTCAACAATTAATAAAAGAGCAGAAGTTGAATTCTATAACAAGATTTACTATCAAGTACAATTAGATAATGCAAGAAACTCAACATCAGGACCTAGAGCTGAAATTGCAGATTTATTAGCTACAAAAACAAAAGATGGCGAATATAAATATGCTATTGTTTTATCAAAAACAGGTGAATTATTGAAAACCATTTCTAAATTTAGACCAAATGTAACAATTTTAGGAGTTAGTCCAGATAAGAAATTATGAACTTCATTTGGTGTGTGACATTCAATTTTTATGAATAAAGTTGATACTTTAGATAATTTAGATAATAATATTGAAAAATTATCAGAAATTGCTAAATCTTGAGGAGCAAAACTTGGTGAAAAAGTTTTAGTTGTAAGAAGTACAGCTATAAAAGAAATAGAAGTTATTTAAAAAACTAAAAATATTCTATAAAATAAATTTATAAATTTAATATTTAATTAATACTATGGACACGATTTTAGTAAAGACAGTACAGAGAGTTAACGGTTGGTGAAAGTTAATTTGGATAGCTAAAATTACTACCATATTAAAAGTATTACGTAATTACGCGATAAGTAAAATTAAGATGTGTAAAGTAAAATATTTTACATAATTAGGATGGTACCGCGTTAAATCGCTCCTAAATTAGGGAGCGATTTTTTTATAAGGAGATATATGAAAATTAAATTATTAGATGGTTCAATTAAAGAATATAATCAAGAGATTTCAATTAAAGATATTAGTTCAGAAATAGGTTTAAAAAATGTAATTGGAGCTAAAATTAATGATCAATTATTTGATATTAATTATTTAATTAAAAATGATTGTGACTTAGAACTAATTACAAATAAAAGTAAAGAATATGATTTAATGTTAAATTTAACTGCAGCTTTTATTACAAGTTATGCAATTAATAGTTTCAAATCAATTAGTCAAGCAGAAAATTTTTATAATGCTGATGAAATGGAATTTTCAACAACATTTGATACTGAACCTAGATTAGTTTTAGATGATTTAAAAAATATTCAAACTAATATTAATAACCTATTAACTTCTAATTTAGAAATTAAATCAAATATTTATGATTTAAATAAGGCATTAGAAATTTTAAATAATGATTATCAAAAACATTTAGCAAAACAAATGTATGAAAAATATAACTATGTAAAAGTTTATAGTATTAATGATTTTTATATGGTTATAGATAAAGCTTTAATTTTAAATTCTAATTTTATTAAAATTATTGATATTGAACAATTAACTGGATCTTATTGATTAAATGACAAAAATAACATTATGTTACAAAGAGTTCATGGACTATGTGCAACTTCAAGTAGTGAATTAAAAAATAAAAAAGTTATTTTAGAAGATAGAAGAAGTAGAGATCATCGTTTAATTAATAAAACATTAAATATTTTTGGATTTGATCAACTTGTTGGAGCAGGATTACCTTTATGATTACCAAATGGGTTTATTGTTAAAAATGAAATTGAAAAATATTTAAGACAAAAAGAATGAGAATATGATTATATTCCAGTAGAAACTCCACCAATTGGAACTGTTGAATTATATAAAACTAGTGGTCATTGAGATCATTATGGTGAAGATATGTTTCAACCTTTTAATGGTGGAAAAGGTAGTGATGAACAATTTATTTTAAGACCTATGAATTGTCCGCATCATATTGCAGTTTATAAACAAGAACAAAGAAGTTATCGTGATTTACCTTTAAGAATTTGTGAGCATGCTATTCAGCATCGTTTTGAATCAAGTGGTTCATTAACTGGATTAGAAAGAGTTAGAGGAATGAAACTAACTGATTCACATATTTTTGTAAGAAGTGATCAAATTGAAGATGAGTTTAGATCAACTTATAAATTAATTAGTGAAGTTTTAAAAACATTTAATATTCAAATTGATTATTTAAGTTTAAGTTTAAGAGATCCAAATGATAAAGTTAAATTTTATAAAGATGATTTAATGTGAGATAAAGCTGAATCTAGTTTAGAAAAAGTATTAATTGACTTAGGTTTAAAATATGAAAAACGTATTGGGGATGCTGCTTTTTATGGTCCTAAATTAGATATTCAAATAAAAACAGCTCAAAATCATGAAATTACAGTTTCAACTATTCAACTTGACTTTTTAATGCCAAATAAATTTGATTTAACTTATATTGATAAAGACCAAAAACTAGTTCGTCCAATTATGATTCATCGTGGATTAATTGGAACTTATGAAAGATTTATAGCAACTTTATTAGAACAAACTAAAGGTGTGTTATCTTTGTGATTAGCTCCAAAACAAGTTGAAATTATTCCAATTAGTGAATCTAATTTAGAATATGCTAATCTAATTCATCAAAAACTAAAAAAAGAATTTATTAGATCACATATTGATTTAAGAGATGAAAGATTAAGTTATAAAATAAGAGATGCTCAAACTAAAAAAGTTCCATACCAACTAGTTTTAGGTAATAAAGAAGTTGAAAATAACACTATTACTTATAGACAATATGGAAGTGATGCTCAAATTACTGTACCAATCCAAGAATTTATTGATATGTTAAAACAACAAATTAATGATAAAAAGTAAATAAATAATAGTAGAACTTGCAAATAATTTTGCAAGTTTTTTATTTGTAATAAATATTAGTTAAATTAAAAACAAATCTGTAATTGTATTTAAAAACTCTTAAAAAACTAGAACAAATGTACGTTGAATGAATTATTAAAACTTATAAAATAACTCTAATAAAATTAGTATAAAAACATAAAAAAACTTGTACATTTTAGCCTAAATAAGTAGGTTTTTGGTTTAAATTTCTGTTTTTTAGTGGTTTAATATATTAGTTGGATATATTTTAATATATTAGAAATTTACTAGTTTGAAATTTTTATTACTTTTATATAGAAAATAAACATTTTATGTAGTAATATTTTTTGCTATGTGTGTTATTTTACTTTATATAAGTTAAAATAAGATTAGAATATTCAATAGACTATTTTGTATTGAATAGTTCTTAAAATGAGATAAAAAACCAAGACTAAAAACTTTAAAAGAAAGGGCTTTTAATAATGAAAGTTATAGTACTAGGTACTAACCATGCTGGAACTACAGCTGTTAGAACTTTAAAAAGATTAGATCCTACTTGTGAAGTAACTACTTATGACAAAAATGATGCCATTTCATTTTTAGGATGTGGTATTGCTTTATGAGTAAAAGGTGAAGTTAAAGACCCAAATATGTTATTTTACGCAACTCCTGAAATTTTAAGATCTGAAGGAGTTAACGTGTTTATGAATCACGAAGTACTATCAGTTGATGACAAAGCAAAAACTGTTACTGTTAAAGATTTAAAAACAGGTGAAGTAAAAACAGATAATTATGACAAATTAATTGTAGCTACAGGAACTTGACCATTAATTCCACCAATCCCAGGAATCGATTTAGAAGGTGTACAAATTTGTAAAAACTACCACCATGCTAAAAAAATTCTAGAACACAACTTAGATAAAAGTTATAAAAAAATTGCTGTAGTTGGTGCAGGATACATTGGTGTTGAATTAGTTGAAGCATTTAATGAATATGGAAAAGATGTTACTTTAATTGATGTTGCTAACAGAATTATGCCAGTTTATTATGATCAAGAATTCACTGATCTAATGCAAGAAAAAATGACTAAAGCTGGAGTTAAATTATCTTTAGGTGCAAAAGTTATTGAATTTAAAGGTGAAAATGGAAAAGTAACTCAAGTTGTAACTGATAAAGGAAACATTGATGTTGATTATGTAATCTTTTCAGTAGGTGTAAGACCACAATCAGCTATTTTAGAAGGTATTTGTGATTTAGATGACAGAAAAGCTATTGTAACAAATGACTTTATGCAAACTACAAATCCAGATATTTATGCAATTGGAGACTGTGCTCAAGTTTATAACAAAGCAATGAATAAAAATGTTCCAATCCAATTAGCAACAACAGCTGTTAGAACTGGAGTTATTGCTGCATTTAACGTAATTAAAGGAAATGGATTAAAATCTCCAGGATTCACAGGAGCTAATGGTATTTCAGTATTTGGATTACATATGGCAAGTGTTGGAATCAGTGTTGAAGCTGCAAAAAGAATGGGATATGACATTGACTTTATCAACTTTAAAGATCTAGACAGACCTGAATTTATGTCAACAGCAAATGAAGTTCTATTTAAAGTTGTATGAGATAAAAAGACAAGAAAAATTATTGGAGCTCAAGTAGCTAGTGAAAAGAACCATACAGAAGTTATGTACATGCTAGCTTTAGGTATTCAAAAAGACTTAACAATTGATGAATTACCATTAGTTGATATTTTCTTCTTACCACACTTTAATAAACCATTTAACTTTATTTCACTAGCAGGATTAGAAGTTTTAGGACTAAACTACTTTAAAAAGGAAAAATAGTCATGATCAACTTATTGATTTCTAAGTATCACGATCCTGCTATGAATTTAGCAATCGAAGAATATTTAACTTATCATTATAAAGCTAAAGAACCTATTGTATTTTTCTGACAAAATGCTAATACTATAGTTGTTGGAAGAAATCAAAATGCTTTTGCTGAAATTAACTTAGAGGCTGCTCAAAAAGATAACGTGAAGATTGTTAAAAGAAATACAGGTGGGGGAACTGTTTATCAAGATTTAGGTAATGTTTGTTATTCATTAATTGTTGATAATTCAACTGATGATGTTGATTATCAAAAAGCCTTACAACCAATTATTACTTATTTAAATCAAAAAAATATTAATGCAATATTTTCTGGGCGTAATGATATGGTAATTGATGGTTATAAAGTATCAGGAAACGCTCAATTAAAAACTAATGAAAAAACACTAGTTCATGGTACATTACTATTTGATGTTGATTTATCTAAAATGCCTAAATATTTAGTTGTTGATCCTGAAAAATTAAAACATCAACAAATCAGATCAAAACCTGCCAGAGTTAAAAATATAAAAGAGTTTTTCAAAGATATTAATATCGATATTGATTTAAATACTTTTATTAATGATGTAGTTAGTTCATATGTACAAAATGAGAAAATTAAATGAATTGAATTAACTGATCAAGAAAAACAATACATTCAGTCAAGAAAAGAAACTAAGTTTGATCAATGAGACTGAACATTTGGGAAAAATACTGTATTTTCTCTAGTTAAAAAACAATACCTTGAATCTAAAGGTTTTATTACCCTAAACTTAGATGTCGATAATGGAGTTATTACTAACATTAAAATTTATGGTGATTTTTTAGGAACTCAAGGAACTGAAAAATTAGAAGCAAAATTAATTGGGGTTAAATTTAATAAAAAAGATGTAGAAAACATCTTAAACCAATTTGACTTAGAAGCTATTTTTGCTAAGAATTTTACAAGTGATGATATCACCAACTTATTATTTAAAGATTAATTAAAACAAAAAAATAAAACAAATAATAGAAAGGACAATCAAAATGACTTATTTAGGAAAATTTGATCCTCTAAAAAATGAGAAAGTTTGTGTTTTAGATAAAGACGGAAAAGTAATTAATCCTAAATTAATGCCAAAAATTTCTGATCAAGAAGTTCTTGAAGCATACAAAATAATGCACTTATCTCGTAGACAAGATATTTATCAAAACACTATGCAACGTCAAGGAAGATTGTTATCATTTTTATCTTCAACAGGACAAGAAGCTTGTGAGGTTGCTTACATTAATGCATTAAACAAAAAAACAGATCACTTTGTAAGTGGATATAGAAATAATGCCGGTTGATTAGCAATGGGTCAATTAATAAGAAACATTATGCTATATTGAATTGGTAATGAAGCAGGTGGTAAAGCTCCTGAAGGTGTAAATTGTTTACCTCCAAACATTGTTATTGGTTCACAATATTCTCAAGCTACAGGTATTGCCTTTGCTGAAAAATACAAAAAAACAGGAGGAGTTGTTGTAACTACTACTGGAGATGGTGGATCTAGTGAAGGTGAAACTTATGAAGCAATGAACTTTGCAAAACTTCACGAAGTTCCATGTGTATTTGTTATTGAAAACAACAAATGAGCGATTTCAACAGCTAGAAGTGAACAAACTAAATCAATTAACTTTGCTGTTAAAGGAATTGCTACTGGTATTCCTTCAATTATTGTTGATGGAAACGATTATTTAGCATGTATTGGTGTATTTAAAGAAGTTGTTGAATATGTAAGAAAAGGAAATGGACCTGTTTTAGTTGAATGTGATACTTATAGATTAGGTGCTCACTCATCTTCAGATAACCCAGATGTTTACCGTCCAAAAGGTGAATTTGAAGAAATGTCTAAATTTGATCCATTAATCAGATTAAAACAATATCTAATTGATAAAAAAGTATGATCTGATGAACAAGAAGAAAAATTAGTAGCTGAACACGATAAATTAGTTGCTGATGAATTTGCTTGAGTTGAACAAAACAAAAACTATGATCTAATTGACATTTTTAAATACCAATACGACAAAATGGACATCTTTTTAGAAGAACAATACAAAGAAGCTAAAGAATTCTTTGAAAAATACCCAGAATCTAAAGAAGGAGGACACCACTAATGGCTATTATTAATAATATTAAAGCTGTAACTGATGCTTTAGATTGCGCTATGCAACGCGACCCAAATGTTATTGTATTTGGTGAAGACGTTGGAACTGAAGGTGGAGTTTTCAGAGCTACTCAAGGATTAGCTGTAAAATTTGGAAACGACCGTTGCTTTAATGCTCCTATTAGTGAAGCAATGTTTGCTGGTGTTGGTTTAGGAATGGCTATGAATGGTATGAAACCAGTTGTAGAAATGCAATTTGAAGGTTTAGGATTAGCTTCTTTACAAAATATTTTCACTAACATTTCAAGAATGAGAAACCGTACTCGTGGTAAATACACTGCACCAATGGTTATTAGAACACCAATGGGTGGAGGTATTCGTGCTTTAGAACACCACAGTGAAGCTTTAGAAGCAGTATTTGCTCATATTCCAGGAGTTCAAATTGTTTGTCCATCAACTCCATATGATACAAAAGGACTAATTTTAGCTGCAATTGATTCACCAGACCCAGTTATTGTTGTTGAACCAACAAAATTATATAGAGCATTTAAACAAGAAGTTCCAGATGAACACTACATAGTACCAATTGGAGAAGCTTATAAAATTCAAGAAGGTAATGATTTAACTGTTGTTACTTATGGTGCTCAAACTGTTGATTGTCAAAAAGCTATTGCGTTATTAAAAGAAACTCATCCAAACGCAACTATTGATTTAATTGATTTACGTTCTATTAAACCATGAGATAAAAAAATGGTTGTTGAATCAGTTAAAAAAACAGGAAGATTATTAGTTGTTCATGAAGCTGTTAAATCATTCTCAGTTTCAGCTGAAATCATTACAACTGTTAATGAAGAATGTTTTGAATACATAAAAGCACCTTTATCAAGATGTACAGGTTATGATGTTATTACTCCATTTGATAGAGGAGAAGGTTACTTCCAAGTTAACCCTAAAAAAGTTCTAGTCAAAATGCAAGAATTGTTAGACTTTAAATTTTAAATAATAAATATTTAGAAAGGAAAAAGATATGTTCAAAGTTAAATTTGCTGACATAGGTGAAGGTCTAACAGAAGGAACAGTCGCTGAAGTTTTAGTTAAAGTTGGTGATGTTGTTAAAGAAGGACAATCATTATACTTTGTTGAAACTGATAAAGTAAACAGTGAAATACCTGCTCCAGTGGCTGGAAAAATTGCAGTAATTAACATTAAAGCTGGACAAGAAATCAAAGTTGGTGATGTAGTTATGGAAATTGANGAAGGATCAGGTGCTTCTGTAGCTAGTGAACCAAAAGCTGAAGCTAAACAAGAAGCTAAAGTTGAAGTAGTTGAAGAAAACGCTAGTGTAGTTGGTGCTACTCCAGTTTCAAATGATTTAATTGTTAGAAAACAAGCATCTACAGTTACAAAATCAAGCACTATTAAAGCTACACCTCTAGCAAGAAAAGTTGCTGCTGATTTAAATATTGATTTATCTTTAGTAACTCCAACAGGACCAAACCAAAGAATTTTAGTTGCTGATATTAAGAATTATCATTCTTCATCAGCTCAACCAGCTAGTCAACCAGCTCCAACTCCAACTCTAGTTGCTAGTCAACCAGCTCCAGCTCCAACTCCAGCTATAACTCCAGCAATTAAAGTTGTTGAACCAAGCGCACCTTTATCTTGAGATGAAGTTCCAATGAATGGTGTTAGAAAAGCTACAGTAAAAGCAATGACAAAATCACATACTGAAATTGCTGCATTTACTGGTATGAAAAACACTGACATTACTGAAACTCACAAAATGAGAACTGAATTAAAAGATCATGCTGCAGCTAGTGGAATTAAATTAACTTACTTAGCATTTATTATTAAAGCTGTTGCTAAATCATTACGTGATATGCCAAACATTAATGTAAGAGGTGATTTTGCAAATAACAAAATCCAATTTATGCACAACATTAATATCGGAATTGCAGTAGATACACCAAACGGATTAATGGTTCCAGTTATTAAAGGTGCTGATCACTTAAGTGTATTTGAAATTGCAATTAAAATTAGTGAATTAGCAAACAAAGCTAAAGATGGTAAATTAACAAGAGCTGAAATGACTGAAGCAACATTTACTGTTTCAAACTTTGGTTCAGTAGGATTAGATTATGCTACTCCTATTATTAACTCACCAGAATCAGCTATTTTAGGAGTTGGTACAATGTCTCAAACTCCTTTATATATCAATGGTGAATTACAAAAAAGATTTATAATGCCATTATCAATGACTTGTGATCATAGAATCATTGATGGGGCAGATGCTGGAAGATTTTTAATTAAAGTACAAGATTATCTATCAAAACCAGTACTATTGTTTATGTAATTAGTGAAGGGATAAAATATGTTTAAAGTAAAATTTGCTGACATAGGTGAAGGTTTAACAGAAGGAACAGTTGCTGAAGTTCTAGTTAAAGTTGGCGATGTTGTTAAAGAAGGACAACCTTTATATTTTGTTGAAACCGATAAAGTAAATAGTGAAATTCCTTCTCCAGTTGCTGGAAAAATTGCAGTAATCAATATCTCTACTGGTCAAGAAATTAAAGTTGGTGATGTAGTTATTGAAATTGATGATGGAACATCAAGTTCTACAACTGAACCTAAAGTTGAAGTAGTTGAAGAAAATGCTAGTGTAGTTGGTGCTACTCCAGTTTCAAACGATGTGTTACCAAGCAGAGCACCAAAACCAAAAGCTGAAACTAAAAAAACAGAACAAGTTGAAGAAAATGCTAGTGTAGTTGGCGCTACTCCAGTTTCAAATGATGTGTTACCAAGCAGAGCACCAAAACCAAAAGCTGAAGCTCCAAAAGTGGATGTTCAAATTGAAGATACATTTGATGTTTGTGTAGTTGGTGCGGGAATTGGTGGTTATGTTACTGCTATTAAATCTGCTCAATTAGGTCTAAAAACTTTAATTATTGAAAAAGAATATTATGGTGGAGTTTGTTTAAATGTTGGATGTATTCCTACAAAAACTTTATTAAAAACTTCTCATGTTTATCACGATATAATGCATAAAGCAAAAGAATTAGGAATTGTTTTACAAAATACTGAAAAAGTAGTGATTGATTGAGCTCAAGTACTTCAAAGAAAAAATGGTGTTGTTAAGAAATTAACAGGTGGAGTTAAATATCTACTAGATAAAAATAAAGTAACTCAAATCAAAGGTGAAGCTGTTGCTTTAGATAAAAACACAATTTCAGTAAATAATAAAAATTATCGTGTTAATAACTTAATTATTGCTTCTGGATCAACACCAAATCATTTACCACTTCCAGGATTTGATCAAGGAAGAAAAGATGGAATCATTATTGATTCAACTAGAATTTTATCAGTTCCAAAAATTCCTGAAACTTTAGTTGTAATTGGTGGAGGAGTTATTGGTATTGAGTTTAGTTGTTTATTTGCTAGTCTTGGTACAAAAGTTACTGTTTTACAAGGATTACCAACTATTTTAGAAATGCTAGATAAAGATATTATCGATGCTATGACTAAAGAGTTGAAAAATAGATACAACATTGAAGTTATTACAAATGCTTCAGTTAAAGAATTTAAAAATGGATCTGTAGTTTATGAAATCGATGGAAAAGATCAAATGATTAAAGGAGAATACGTTTTAGAATCAGTTGGACGTAAAACTTCAATAACTGGATTTGAAAACATCGGTTTAGAACTAACTCCAAGAAAAGCTATTGTTGTTAATGAATATCAAGAAACTAATTTAGATGGTGTTTATGCAATTGGTGATGTTGTTGGAAAAGTAATGCTAGCTCATACTGCAGTTAAAGGAGCTATTGTTGCTGCTAATAGAATTGCTAAAAAAGCTAATAAAGATCATGCTGAAGATATTGTTATGGATTATGACAGAATTCCATCATGTATTTATACACACCCAGAAGTTTCAATGATAGGAAAAACTGAACAACAATTAAAACAAGAAAATATTGAATACAAAACCTTTAAATTCCCATTCTCAGCTATTGGTAAAGCTTTAGCTGATGATGATACTTCAGAATTTGTAAAAATTATTATAGAACCTAAATACAAAACTATTTTAGGTGCACATATTATTGGAAATAGAGCTACTGAAATGATTTCTGAAATTGCTGCTGTTATTGAGTGTGAAGGAACAATTACTGAAATTGCTAATACAATTCACCCTCACCCAACAATGAGTGAAGCAATTGGAGAAGCAGCAGAAGCTCTAGAAACAGGAAAAGCTATTCATTTTTAATTAATTTATAGAAAGAATAATATGTATACATTAGAAGAAATTAAAAATCAACTAGTTTTAAAATCAGAAAAAAAATCTATTGTTTTTCCAGAAGGTGAATCTGAAATTATTCAATCTGTGGCTAAAACTTTAGTTGATGAAAAATTAGGATTACCAATTCTATTATTTAAATCTTCAAAAGAAGTTCCAAGTGAAATTAAAAATAATTCATCAATTAAAACTATTTGTTTAGATGAATTTGACACAAAAGAATTTAGTGAAGAATTTGTAAAACTTAGAAAAGGTAAAGCAACTATTGAAGTTGCACATCAAGTAATGCAATTACCAAACTATGTTGGAGCTATGCTAGTTAAATTAAATCAAGCTGATTGTATGTTATCTGGATTAAACAATACAACAGCTGATACAATTAGACCAGCTTTACAAATTATTGGTACAAAACCTGGATATAATATTGCAAGTAGTATCTTTATTATGTCAAAAGGTGATGAAAATTACATTTTTACTGATTGTGCTTTAAACATTAAACCAACAAGCGAACAATTAGTTGAAATCACACAAATGGCAGTTGATTTTGCAAAGACTTTAAATGTAAAAAATGTTGAAGCTGCTTTATTAAGCTATTCAACAAATGGTAGTGGTAAAGGTGAAGATGTTGATAGAGTTCATAAAGCAGTTGAAATTTTAAAATCTAGTCAAAATGATTATGTTTGTGAAGGTGAAATTCAATTTGATGCAGCCTTTGATAAAAAAACTAGAGATAAAAAATTCAAAAACTGTTTATTAACTAAACAAACTCCAGATATCTTTGTTTTTCCAGATATAAATGCCGGAAATATTGGTTATAAGATTGCTCAAAGAATGGGTGGTTTTGAAGCAATTGGACCTTTTGTTTTAGGATTAAATCAACCAGTTAATGATTTAAGTAGAGGTGCTACATTTATAGATGTTTTAAATACAGCTATAATGACACTACACTTATCTTATTAAGGAGAAAATTAAATGATTTTAGTTATTAATTCTGGAAGTAGTTCAATTAAATTTAAATTATTTGATACTTCAAAAACAATTGAACCAATATTAGATGGTCTAGCAGAACGTATTGGAATTGATGGGTTTTTAAAATTTGAACACAATAATCAAAAGTACAAATTTGAAGATACTCTTCCAGATCATGAACATGCTATTCAATTAATTTTAAACAAATTACTTGAATTAAAAATTATATCAAATATTGATGAAATTAATGGAGTTGGATTTAGAGTAGTTCATGGTGGTGAAATTTCACACTCATCAATTATTACTGATGAAATACTATCAAAAATTCAAGATAGTGTTNAATTAGCTCCACTTCATAATCCAGCTGCAATTATTGCTATAAAAGCTGTTAAAAAATTAATGCCAAATACTAATATGGTAGCTTGTTTTGATACAGCATTTCATCAAACTATGCCAGAAGTAAATTATTTATACACTGTTCCTTATAAATGATATGAAGAATTTGGTGTAAGAAAATATGGATTTCATGGAATTAGTTATGAATACATAGTTAATAAATCTTCTGAAATTTTAAATAAGAAAAAAGAAAATTTAAACTTAATTGTTTGTCATTTAGGAAATGGTGCAAGTATTTCATGTATTAAAGATGGTAAATCTTATGATACTTCAATGGGATTAACTCCATTAGCTGGTTTAATGATGGGAACTAGAAGTGGAGATATTGATGTATCAATTTGTGAATATATTGCAAAACAAACAAATACTGACATCTTTACAATTACTCAAACTTTAAATAAACAATCAGGACTTTTAGGTTTAAGTCAAGTTTCAGCTGACATGAGAGACGTTTTAGAACAATATGATAAAAACGACAAAAAAGCAGTTATTGCTGTTGAAAAATATGTTCAAATTGTTGCTGATTTTATAGTTAAGTATGCAAATTATTTAGATAGCATTGATGCAGTAGTATTTACAGCAGGAATTGGTGAAAACGCTGATGTTATTAGAGATTTAATTTGTAAAAAAGTCAAACTTTTAGATTTACAAATTGATCAAGATAAAAACCAAGCTAAATACTCAGATTATAAATTAATTTCTAGTGAAGAATCAAAAATTCCAGTTTATGCTATTAGAACAAATGAAGAAAAAATGATTTGTTTAGATACTTTAAACTTAATTAAATAAAAGATATAATAGTTAAAAAACTTAGCTTAAAAAGCTAAGTTTTTAATATTAATAAAAGAAAGTAATAAATGAAAAAATCATTAAAATATTTAAGTAGTCTTAGTTTAATTTTAGTTCCATTAGTTACTATTTCATGTACTCATACTAATAAAATTAAACCTGGTTTTATTCCAACTATTAATTCGTCTAATAAAAAAGACATAATTGATTTAAATAATCAATTAGAAGAATTTAAATCTATTTTAGAAAATAATCCTAAAATTGATAAAAATTTAAAAGATAAAATTATTAAGAAAACAAAAGAAATTAATAGCAAATCAATAAGCTCAAATAAATTATCTAATATAAACAACATTTTATCTGAACTTAAAAATTCTTCTAATGATTTTAATAGTGATAATCTTTTAAGTTTTTTAAAAAAAGTTAAAGAATTATTATTAGAACTAGAAATTAATGAATTAGTAAATGAAATTGATCAACATATTAATAAAATAACTAATGATAAGCAAAATAATCAACTGATTATAAATGCTGATAGTAATGTTGAAGACAAGTTTATAGAAGGCTCTGTTTATAGTCCTGCAAATCATAGTTATCCAGAATTTGTAAATAAATTTACTACAGTATCAGCAGAAGAAATTTATAAAGAACTATATGATAGAACTTTTTCAATTAAATTTTTAACAAAACTAAATAATGGTGGTTCTTTAAGTAATGGTACAGGAACTGGATGATTATTAGACTATCATAAATATAATAATGAAAACAAATATAAATTATTTTTAGCTACTAACTTACATGTTTTATCTGAATTTAGTAATTCATTAACTGAAGAACAAAATAAAGAATTTAATTATTATGATCCATCTAATAATAAAGTTATTGCAATTGGTTTAGGTAAAGCTGAAAATGTTAATGATTTTAGTAGTAAAAATAATAAAACAGATTTTCAAAATAAAATCACTAAATATTATTTAAGTAATCAAGATTTTAAGAGTTATTCTCTAATTGATTATTCTAATAGTAATAGTGAATTAACAACTGCTATTTCTGAACCAAAGATAGTTTTTGGTGCTGTTGATTTTATGAATAGAAAAGCTGTTGAAAAATATGATGATGCTATAAAACAATCAGCAGAAGGGTATTATAATTACAAAAAAGCGAATCTTAATGATGATGAAAAAATAGCTTGAGAAGATTATTTTAAGACTAAAAATATACCAATTATGGTTGATTTTGCTGTGTTTGAGATTGATGTTGATTTAAGTAAAACTGATGATACTTTAAAATCTTGAATTAATGACGCTATAAAAGGTTTAGATAACTATTTAGAAAGATTAAAAAATACTAATAACTTACCAAATCAAGATAAAAATATTTCAAACCATTTACAATCAAAAGATTATATTTCAGCATTATTTACAAAAGATAATAATTCAAATAATTTGTATAATGCTAAAGATATTTATATTGCAGGATATCCAGCTAATAACAAAACTACTTATTGAATGAAAAATAATCCAACTGAAATAAGTTCAGATAAATCAGATATTGATTGAAGAACTTCTAAATCAAATAAAGACATTTTTGGTTTTGCAAATGAGTTTGAATCTAGTNTAAGTATAGTGCCTAACTTTGGAATTTTTGATAATTACTGACATAGAGTTTTTGCTAATTTTTATGGGTATCAATATAATGTTAATTTTTCTTCATTATATTATGGAGCTTCAGNTTCATTAGCTTATAATGAATTTGGACAAATGATAGGTATTTATAATGGTGTTAAATCAAATGTTGAATTTGGAGATTTATTACAAAGTGCAACAATAGCTCCGTTTTTACAATCAGATAATATAAAAGTTGGAGATAATGTTATTTATGCTTATAACTTAATTGATGGAACTGATAAAACTAGATATAAATATCAAAAATCATCATTTAGAGAAAATCTTCAAAAATTATATCCAAATGGTTTTAGTGATAATTCAAAATCTACTAAATTATTTGATAATATTTTTAATTAGAAAGAAAATATGAAAACAGCAATTTATCCAGGAAGCTTTAATCCTTTTCATAAAGGACATTTAAATATTTTAAAAAAAGCTATTTTATTATTTGATAAAGTATATGTTGTTGTTAGTAAAAACGTAAATAAATCACTTGAACCAGATTTACAAAGTAGAGTTGAAAATATTAAAAATCTTATAAAAGATTTTAATAATGTTGAAATTATTATTAATGAAAATAAACTAACTACTACTATTGCAAAAGAATTAAATGCTAGTTTTATAATTAGAGGTTTAAGAAGTCAAGCTGATTTTGAATATGAGATTAAATATTATGATGGATTTAAAAGTTTAGATCCAAATATTGAAGTAGTTTATTTTATTAGTGATTATGATAAAAGAAGCTTATCTTCAACAATTTTAAAAGAAATTGAGTTTTATAAAAAATAGATTATTATAATTCAAATTGATTATAAAGTTGTTTTTTTATCTTAGTAGATTAAAATTAATAATAGTTATTTATTTTATAGTAAGGATAAAAACATGTCAAAACAAATTAAAGGAATTGCAGCAAGTGATGGTATTTCTTTAGCAAAAGCTCTTGTTATTAAAGAAATTAAACTTGATGTTCAAAAGCAATTAATTGATGATGTTGATCAACAAATTGCTAAATTAGAACAAGCAATTAATCAAACAATTACTGATTTAAAAAAAATTCAAAAAATTACTTTAGAAAAGTTAGGAGAAGAAAAAGCTGCAATTTTTGATGCACATCAAGATATTGCAAATGATCCTGCTATTAAAGAAGAAGTTGTTCAATTAATTAAAACTGAAAAAGTAAATGCTGAATATGCACTTTTTATAGTATCTAATAATTATTTTGAAATGTTTAGTCAGTTAGAAGATCCATATTTTAAAGAACGAAGTGCAGATATTAAAGATGTTAGTTCAAGAATTATTTCTCACATTTTAGGATTAGAAATTCATGATTTATCAACTATTGATAAAGAAGTAATTATTATTAGTGATGATCTAACTCCAAGTCAAACTGCTCAATTAGATAAAAAGTTTGTTAAAGGATTTTTAACTAATGTTGGTGGAAGAACTAGTCATGCTGCTATTATGGCAAGAAGTTTAGAAATTCCTGCAATTTTAGGATTAAAAAATATTACTGAACTAGTTAAAACTGATGATTTGATAGCTTTAGATGGAAGTAGTGGAATTGTTGAATTAGATTTAAACGATAATGATATTAAAAACTATCAAACTAAAGTAAAACAATATTTAGAATTAAAAGATCAATTAAAAAAATTTAAAGATAAACCAAGTTTGACAAAAGATAAAATTAAAAAGCTAATTGAAGCAAATATTGGTTCAACAAATGATATTCAATCAGTTCTAGATTCAGGAGCTGAAGGTATTGGTTTATTTAGAACTGAATTTTTATATATGAATAATGATCACTTCCCAACTGAAGAAGAACAATTTGAAGCTTATAAAAAAGTTGTTAGTCAGATAGATCATTTAGTAGTTTTTCGTACTTTAGATATTGGTGGAGATAAAAAGCTATCATATTTTAAATTTGATGAAGAAATGAATCCTTTTTTAGGATATAGAGCAATTAGGTTTACTCTAGATAGAAAAGATATTTTTAAAGATCAAATTAGAGCATTATTAAGAGCTTCAGCGTTTGGAAAATTAGGTATTATGTTTCCAATGATTGCTACAATTGATGAATTTAAGCAAGCTAAAGCATTTGTTGAAGAATGTAAATTAGAACTTGATAAAGAAAATATAAAATATGATAAGCAAGTGCAAATTGGAATGATGGTTGAAATTCCATCAGCTGCTATACTAGCTGATCAATTTGCAAAATATGCTGATTTCTTTTCAATAGGAACTAATGATTTAATTCAATATTCATTTGCTAGTGATAGAATGAATCAAAATGTTTCATATTTATATCAACCATTAAACCCTTCTTTATTAAGATTGATTCAACTAACAATTAGTGGAGCTCATAAGCATAATAAATGAGTTGGTATGTGTGGAGAAATGGCTGGAGATTCTAAGGCTTTACCAATTTTATTAGGATTAGATTTAGATGCTTTTTCAATGAGTGCGACTTCAGTTTTAAAAGCTAGATCACTTATGAGTAAAATTGAATCCATAAAAGCTAAAGAATTAGCTAATAAAGCTTTAGAATGTCAAACTAGTCAACAAGTAAATGATCTTGTTGAAGAGTTTTTAAAGAACTTAGACTAATTTTTGAGTTAGTTATCTTATTAACATCTATAAGGCATTAAATGTTAAAATTAAGATAATAAGTAAAAAAAGAGGTGTAACATGTGATTTTTTAATAAAAATTTAAAAGTTTTAGCTCCTTGTGATGGAAAAATAATTACATTAGATGAAGTTGAAGATGATGTTTTTAGAGAAAGAATGTTAGGTGATGGATTTGCAATTTATCCAACATCAAACGATTTTCATGCTCCAGTTAGTGGTAAATTAGTAACTGCTTTTCCAACAAAGCATGCTTTTGGAATTCAAACAAAAAATGGTGTTGAAATCTTATTACATATTGGTTTAGATACAGTAAGTTTAGATGGTAATGGTTTTGAGTCATATGTAATTCAAGATCAAGAAGTTAATGCTGGAGACAAATTAGTAACTGTTGATTTACAAGAAGTATCTAAAAAAGTTCCATCAATTAAATCTCCAATCATTTTTACAAACAATGGTGGAAAAACTTTAGAAATTGTAAAAATGGGAGAAGTTAAAAAAGGCGATGTTGTTGCTATTTTAAAATAGATGTTAAACAAATTATTTGTAACTATTTTAAATAATGAAATTTCTAAAAGTTGAGCAATTATTTTTATATTAGTTTCTATTCTTTTAGCAATTTTATTAATATTGGCAATATTTATTATCAAAAAAATTAAATTAAAACAACAACATGAACAAGCAAGAAGCTTTTATATTAATACAACTAAAAAAAGTGATAAAAAATTCTGAATAAACTTTACTATAATATGTTGCTATTTAGTGGGTGTTGTTTTGAGTGTTACGTTTTTAATAATTGGAATAATAGCTCTATTTTAGAGCTATTTTTTGTTTAATAGTATAATTTAAATAACAAGTTTATTAGATATTTTAATAGTAAGAGGTATTAAAATGAGTTTAAAAATTGAAGCAGTTAAACAAATTTTATTAAAAATAGCTGAAGTTATTGATAATAATAAAGAAGAATTAACTAAATTAGATCAAATAATTGGTGATGGAGATCATGGTCACAATTTATCAAGAGGATTTTTAAAAGTTAAAGAAGATCTTGAAAATAACTTATATACTGATATTAGTAGTATGTTTAAAAAAGTGGGAATGGTTTTAGTTTCTAATGTTGGTGGAGCTTCTGGACCTTTATATGGAACTGCATTTTTAAAAACTAGTATGAGTTTAAATGATAAAACAGAAATGAATATTGATGATTTTTCAGTTTGTCTAAATGATGCAGTTAGTGGAATCAAATTACGTGGTAAAGCTAATATTGGAGATAAAACAATGGTTGATGTTTTAGAACCAGTCAGTGATTTAATTAAAGAATTGATTAGTAAAAATGAAAGTGCTAAAGAAATTTTAAATAAAGCAGTGCAATTAGCTTATTTAAAAGTTGAAGAAACTAAAAACATAATTGCTAAAAAAGGTAGAGCTAGTTATTTAGGTCAAAGAAGTGTTGGTCATATTGATCCCGGATCTTATTCTAGTTATTTAATATTAAAATGTATTAGTGAAAATATTTAAGGATTGTATGGTAGGAATAGTAGTTATTTCACATAGTAATAAAATAGCAAATGGTGTTGTTGATCTAGCAAAGCAAATGGCAAATGAAGTTAAAATCATTCCAGCGGGTGGTACTAAAGATAATCTAATTGGAACTGATATTGATTTAATAATTGATGCTATTAATAAAGCTTGAGATCCAAATGATGGTGTTATTTTATTATTTGATTTAGGTTCAGCTTTAATGAATGCTCAAATGGCAATTGAAATGTTAGAACCAGATAAACAAAACAAAATTAAAATAATTGATGCTGCTTTAGTTGAAGGAACAATTTTAGCTGCAATTAATAGTTCTATGAATAAAAATATTGATCAAATTCAACAAGAACTAATTAATTTAAAATTAAATAAAATAGAAGAATAAAAAAATCAAGCTTAAGCTTGATTTTTATTATGAGTTTTTAATTTTTATTTTTTAATTAAACGGTTGTATCATTCAACAATTAGTGATTCACTAATTTCACTGCTTAATTCAGTTCTTTCTGGAAGTCTTACAAATTCACCTTTAACTTCATTTTTATTAACTTTAACAAATTCTAAAGTTGCTTCATTGTTTTGTAATGCTTCTAAAACTTTTTCATTTTTTTTCATTGATGCTTTAACTTCAACTAAATCACNAACACTTAATAAATATGAAGGAATATCTACTTTTTTACCATTTACTAAAATATGACCATGGTTTACTAATTGTCTAGCACCTTGTCTAGTAGCACTAAATCCTAATCTATAAACAATATTATCTANTCTTGATTCTAGTAAAACTAAAAAGTTAGTTCCTAAAATTCCTTGCATTTTTTTAGCTTTTGCAAAAGTATTTCTAAATTGTCTTTCGCTTAGTCCATACATAAATTTAACTTTTTGTTTTTCTTGTAATTGTTGACCATATTCAGAAACTTTAACTTTAGCTCTTTCTTTACCATGTTGACCTGGTGTTGTTATTCTTTTTTTACCTTTGCTAAATTCTTTTCCAGTTTCAAGAATTGAAAAACCAAATCTACGAGACTTTTTAAATGTTGATCCGATAAATCTTGACATAATATTCTCCTTAATTTAAATATGGTTATTAAAATATCTTAAATAATTCCTAAATTAGTTAGTCTATTATTCAGTTTTACTGCTAAAACTTACTTTTTTAAAACTATAGACAGTAGCTTATTTATAATTATCTGCAGAATATAGTAAATAACTTATTTATTATATATTATTTTTTTACCTATATTAATATAAATATCAATAAGATAATCTATTATTTGATTTTGGTATAATATTTGTGTTTAGGAAAAGCTAATATGTGATTTGAATTAATGTTAATTATTACAAAACTAAGTGAAACAAAAGCAATTAATATTGTTTTTTTAACTATTTTTTTATTAGCTTTTTTTTGTAGTTTATTTACTATTTTTAAACTTTATGTTTATAGAAATACTTTAAAAAAATTACACTTTACTTTTTTAAATATTGAAAAAACTTTAAAACATCCACTAGCTAATAGATTAGTTAGAATGCAATTTATAGTAACTAATTCAAATAATCAAAATCTAAGTAAAGCTTTAGAAATCTGAAAGATTAAATATAATCAAATTTATAATGTTGAATTAGATATTTTAATTAAACAAACTAAAGAACATTTTGATTTAAATTCTTATTCTAAAAAAATTTTATTTAGAGTTTTAAGTATTAAAAATTTTTATAGAACTAGAAAATTGTATAAAACAAGTAAAGCTATTTATCAAAAAGTTAATTTAATGTATAGTGAAACTCAACAAGTTACTAATATTGAATTTTTATTAAGAGATTATCGTATTATTTTACAAAATCATATAAATGATTTATTTGATATAGTTTTTAAAGAACAAGAAAATAATGAACTAAATATTGATAAAAAGATTATTAATAATTATCAAGAATCAATATTTAAAAAAATGATTGTTTGTGAATATTACATTAAAATAGGTAATTTTAAAGAAGCTTTTAGTAAGTTAAATTTATTAAGTAATAATGTTATTGAATATATTAAGTTTTTAGATGATCATTATAAAATCACTAAATTTTTAGAATTTAATGGAATATTAGATTCAAAACTTCAAGAAATTAAAAATAAAGTACAACTAGATGTTAATCAAAAAAATAATCAGCTAATTAAATATCAAATCAACTTATTAGAACAACAATTTATAGACCAAAAACAAGCTGTTGAAAAGTTGTTATTTCACGGTAAAAACAACCAAGCTTTTTTAATAATTGAAACATTAATTAAAAATATTCAAAACTTAGATGTAATTTTAAAATATGACCAACAAATTTTAAGTTTATTTGAAACTAATGTTAAAAATATTAGAACAATTTTATTATCATTTAATACTGAATTACTAAAAACTGAAGAATTAATTAATTTTAATAATAATTTAAATAATGATATTAGTGATATTAAAATTCAATTTGACCAACTAAAAACTAGTTTTAATAATATAACAACTGAGTTTGATAAAGAATATCAAAAAATTAGTTCTAATTTTATTCAGTTTAATAGTTTGATTGTTGATTATGTAAATTATATAAGAAATGTTTTAATTGATATTAAAAAACACTATACTCAACTTATTGATATAAAAACTCTTTTAAAAAACAAGTCATTAGTTTTAAGAGATTTAGAAACTAAGTATGATAACATTAAAACTTTATTATTTTTAAGTCAAGCTATTATTAAAAAATATGAAAAAGTAATTAATTGAAGTGTTTATAAAGAATTGATTAATAATAAGTTTTTAATTATTAACTTTATTTATAAAAATTTAGAATTAGAAGCTAATACTTTTACAAATGATTATGATGCTTTATTAGTTTTAAATAATCAATTAGATAATCAAATAGAACAAGTTGAACAATTGCATTTAAATATAGAACAAGTAGTAGTGATTTATAAAATTGCTCAACAAATTATAATTTATATTGCTAAAAATCTAGCTTATATTTCAAATAATAATGCTTTTGAAGAAATTCTAACTAAATTTAAAGAAAAAAATCATAAAAAAGTAATTAATTTAGCAATTCATTTAATTAGAAAAAATCAATTATAGGTGAAATATGAAATATATATTAATCAGATATGGTGAATTAACTTTAAAAGGAAATAATAGATTTCAATTTATTGATAAGTTAATTTCAAATATTAAATTTAAATTAAAACAATTCGATAAAGAAGACATTAAGTTTATAAAAGATCATAACTCTTTAACTTTAGAAATTAAAGATGAACTAGAAACTCAAATTGTAGAACAACTAAAAACTGTATTTGGAATTTATTCAATTTCAATTATTAATTATGTTAATAAAGATTTAGAACAAATTAAAAAAACAGTTTTACAAATTGCTAAAAACTCAAAGACAAAAACTTTTAAACTAGAAGTAAGTAGAAAGGATAAATCATTTAATTATACAAGTATAGAATTAAAACAAATTTTAGCAACTGAAATTTTAAAAAATACTAATCATTTGTCAGTTGATGTTCATAACCCTGAATTAGTAATTGAAATAGTTGTTAAAAAAGATCATGTTGATGTTTTTGATAATAGAATTGATGGATTAAAAGGTCTACCAGTTGGAATTAGTGATAAAGGATTATGTTTATTAAGTGGAGGAATTGACTCACCAGTTAGTGCATTTTTAACTTTAAAAAGAGGTATGCAAGTAGATTTTATTCATTTTATGACTCCACCACATACTTCATATCAAGCCTTAGATAAAGTTTTTAATTTAGCAAAAAAAATAGCAAAATATAATTTATCTAATTTTAAATTACATATTTGTGATTTTAATTTGCTATTACAAGAACTACAACATCTAATTGATCCTAGTTATAAAATTACAATTATGAGAAGAATGTTTTTAAGAATTGCAAATATTATTGCAAAAAATAATAACAATAAAGCAATTATAACTGGAGAAAGTTTAGGACAAGTTGCTAGTCAAACAATTCAAAGCATTAATGTAATTAATAATGTAAGTGATTTACCAATTTTAAGACCTGTAATTACTTATGATAAAGAAGAAATTATTAAAATAGCTAAATTTATAGATACTTATGAGACTTCTATTTTACCTTTTGATGATGTATGTAGTATGTTTGTACCAAAAGATCCGATCATTAAACCAAAACTAGATATAGCAACTAAATTAGAAGAAAATATTTATTGAAAAGAGCTATTAGAAGAGACTATAAAAAATAATATTAAAACATTTGTTTATAAAAATGGAGAATTTGCACAAGAATAAAAACATTTTTATACAAATGTTTTTTTCTTTGGATTTTTTTATTTAAAAAACGTCTAAAAAACCAGTATAGATCTTGTATAAGCAAAAAAATGGACTAATATTTAAATAAAGCAAAAAGGAGAAAAAGATTATGAAACTAGTTAAAAAAATAGGCTTTTTAAGCTTAAGTGCAATTAGCATATTAGGACCACTAGCTATGATTAACAATCTAACTACTGATAATAATCTTTTAATAACCAAAAGGTTTTTAAGTAGTTCAAACTCTAATGTTGGGTTAAAATCATATGATTATATAAACTTAATTAACAACAAATATATACCTACAAAAATTAATTTACACGATCATAATGGGATTGCTTATATTGGAGTTAAAGAATTCTTAAAGTCTCTAGACGGACTTATTAGTTTTTCTAAAATAAAAGTAAGACCATATCAAAACGCAAATTTTTATAAAGAAAAAGAAATTAGTTATAATTACAAAAACAATAAAGTTGTTTTAAACTCAATTAGTAAATATTCAAATAATAATAAAACTACTAACTATCAACTAGAAATTGATAGTAAAAATAAAACTATTACAGTATCTGATAATGACTTTTTTACAGATATTTTCACTTTTTATAGACGTGGTGAAGAAGATTTAAATATTGACTTTTTAAATACTGAAATTGTAAATAAAAATAAACATATAGTATTTGATTTAAACAAGTATGGAATCGAAATTTTAAATGATCAAAATGACTTGTATTTACCATTAGTACTAATTAATCAACTATTTTTAAATCAATCAAATGTGCAATTGTATTTTAATGGACAATCTGTTAATTTATTTGCATACAGTAAAACACTTGGAAAAGTTGAATTATTAAAGCAATTAAAACACTCATATTTAAATAATCAGAATCATATACCAGCAGGTTTAAAAGATTTTCAATATAAATATTTAGGATTTTTATTTGATCATTTTTATGGTATTAAATTAGATAAAAATGCTTCATATAAAGATTTATTTAAAAAATATGAAAAATACATTAAAGCAGATAATACTACTCACTACTTAACAAGTAGATATTTAATTGAACAATTAGATGATTTACATTCATCATATTTATTAACAGGATATTATAATAAAGATTTAGAAACAATTAATAAAGCTGTTTTAAAAACAACAACACCTAGATCTGATAGATTTAAAGATATTGCAAGAAGATTAAGCGCATATTATGATAAAGAGTTAAACTATAAAAATGTTTATACTCCAGATAGAAAAACAAGTGTTATTTCATTTAAAAACTTTGAAGCTAATTCAGCTTTTAAAATCGAAGAAAGCTTAAAACAAGCTCAAAGAGATGGTATTAAAAATATTGTTTTAGATGTAAGCTTTAATAGTGGTGGTTATTTAGGAACTGCTTTTGAAATCATGGGATTTTTAACAGATAAACCATTTAAATCTTATTCATANAATC
This sequence comes from Mycoplasma mycoides subsp. capri, assembly GCF_900489555.1. Taxonomy (GTDB): domain Bacteria; phylum Bacillota_I; class Bacilli_A; order Mycoplasmatales; family Mycoplasmataceae; genus Mycoplasma; species Mycoplasma capri. The sequence goes on from NZ_LS483503.1 coordinate 306,707, forward strand.
CTTTAACAAAAGAACAAAAAGTTGAAACTATTAAATCAAGATTTAAAAAATATGATTTTAACTATTATGTTTTAACTTCACCATTTTCATTCTCAGCTGGAAACATTTTCCCTCAACTAGTTAAAGATAATAATGTTGCAAAAGTAATTGGATTTAAAACTGCAGGTGGAGCTTCAGCGATTAGTCAAGCAATTCTACCAACTGGAGATATTATTCAATTAAGTAGTAATAATGTTTTAACTAATAAATCTCATCAAAGTTTAGAATATGGTGTTAATCCAGATATTACACTTGGATTTGATCCATTCAAACAAACTGAAAAATTCTTTGATTCAGCTTATATTCAACAAGCTATTAATAAAGATACAAATACATTAAATTCAATTCCAGCTACTCATTCTAGTGTTGTTGAACCAAATTATGTACATAAACTTGTAGAACAACCTCAACCACTACAATTAAGTAGAAAAACTGATGAAACTGAAATAAAAAATCTTAATAATTTATTTTCTAGTATAAAAGAAACCGAAAGAAAAGATGCATATTTTGTACTTGGAGCACTTGGTGTTGTTATTAGTTTAGCAATCTCATTTGTAATTATTAAAAAAATATTAAAATAACAAAAATTAACCTTAGTAAGAAATACTAAGGTTTTTTTATTTTTTTTAAAAAAATAGGTCACTTTTAAAATTTTTTTCCTAATACTATAGTGAATAGAAAAAAGAAAGGAATTAATTATGAAAAAAGCTTTAAAAGTATTTTCGATTTATTCATTAGACCCAGTTGATAAATTAAAAAAAATTAATAAGACAATCAATAATAAAAAACTAAGTTTTAAAAAGATTTTAAAAATAGTATCAAGTTTAGGATTAGTGTTATTTTCAACTACTTTTTTAGTTGTATTAAACTTTGATAAGTTAAATTTCTCAGATAACAAAAACCTTGAGCAACAATCAGAATCTTATAAAACAGAGTTAAATAATAAAATTTCATCTTTAAAAATTAGTCATAATAATCAAATTGATCAAATAAAAGAATTTAAAAAGAATCATAACATTTTAAAAACGATTAGTCTAAAAGAACTAGAAGATAAAGTTAGTAATTTAGATGATCAAAACAAAAAAGCACTAAAACAAATTGAACATAATGACAAATTATTAAAAACTCACCAAGATAAACTTAACTATTTAACTAATTTGAAAAACCAATACACTAAACAAATAGCAACTTTAGAACAAAATAAAAATGAGAATTTAAAACAAATCAATCAAATTAATCTACAAACAAAAAGTTTAGAAACTAAAATCATAAATTTAAATCAACAAATTAAACAAACTTATGAACTTTTAATTAATAAGACTAATCAAAATAATCAATTAAAAACTCAAANTACTACTTTATCAAACCAAATCACAAATAATAACGCTTTAATAAGAAGTACAAATCAGCTAATCTCAGATATTCAAGCAGAAAAAAACAAATTATTAGAACAATTAGAACAATTAATAAATAAACTTAATGAAGCTAAAAAAACATCTAAACAAAAATTTGAACAAATTAGTAATTTAGAAAACCAAATCAATGATAATAATAAAAAATTAGAAGATCTAAAAACTAAAAATATTCAAACTATTAATACTATAGCTAAACTAACTAATGATAATCAAAATAATAATGATTCAATTGATAAATTAACTAAAGTTTTATTAAATAATCAAAATTCTATTAAACAAATAACTCATAACAATTCTATACTTACAAATAATTTAAATGAATTAAATACAAAAAATCAAAAAGTCTTATCTGAATTAATTAAATTATCTGAACTAATTAAATCAAAACAACTTGAATTAGATAATAAAACAAAACAATTAGAAAAACAAACTAATTTATTACAAGCATTAATTAATAACAATTCAGAAAATGACAATAAATTAAAGTTACTAATTAATACTAATTCTGAAAATCAAAACAAAATAGCTAGTTTAACTATTCAAAATAAAGAATTAGATAATTTAATTAATTCAACTAAACAACAAAAAGAAAAATTAATGGAAAAACTAAAAGAACTAAGTAGAAAAGAAACTAATTTAAATGAACAAATAACCAATTTTAATTCAGAAAAACTAAATTTAGAATCTCAAATTAATAGTTTAAATGAACAAATTAAGAATTTAAAAAACATAAACTTGCAACTAACTAATGATATTAAAGAACACGAATCAGAAATTGAGCATTTAAATAACAATCTTAAAGAAAATAATATTAGATTTAAAGATCTAGAATCTCAAATTAGTTTAACTGAACAACAAATTAGTCAAGCTGATGAGCAAATAAAAGAACTTGAAGATAAAAAAGATCCACTAGAAAGAAGAAAAAATGACTTAGAGTGATGAGTAAGAACATTAAGTAGATATCAATAGGAAAATTAAGATGAAAAAACTTTTATACGCTTTATCAACACTATTATTAGGTGTTTTCTCAACTGTAAGTTTAGTTTCTTGTACTAAGAAAAACAATAATGAACCTGAACAATTATCTAAACTAGAACAACTTAAAAATGAAATATCTAATTTAGAAACAAATGTTAATCAATATAATGAACAAATTAATAAAACTGAATTAGAAAAACAACAACTACTTGAAGAAATTCAAAAAATTGAACGAGAAATTACTAGTTTAAAAACAGAAGAAAATAATAAAGTCAAAGAATTAAATTTACTAACTAATAAAAAAAATATTATAAATCAGCAAATTGATAATTTAAATTCTCAAATTAATTCTATTGATAAAACTAGTAAAAAAGAAAAACAACAAATTAATTTACTAACTGAAGAAATTCAAAAAATAAAAAATAACTTAACTAATGCAACTAATCAAAAAAATATTAATCTTGAACAAATTAGTAATTTAGAAAATCAAGTTAACCAATTAAAAACTAAAACTAGTCAACTAGAAAAAGAACTTTTAGAAAAGAAATTAAATGAAGAACAACTTTTATTAAATAAAAAAGAAACAGAATCAAAAGTAAATAAATTTAAGGCTGCTTTAGATAATTCAAATAAAGAAAAACAAGATTTAATTAATCAAAAAAATAATTTAGAAAAACAAATTGAAAATCAAATTTTTGAATCTAGTAAAAAAGATGAAAATTATTTAAATTTAAAAAATAAATTAAATTATTTATCAGTTGAGATTAAAAAATTAGAAAAAAATGATAAAGAAAATAATAAAAGAATTAATGAGTTAAAAAATAGTAATAAAAATAATTCAGAAGAATTTAAAAAACTAGAAGAATTAAAGAATCAAACACATTCTCAACTAAATCAATTAAATAAACAAAAAGATGAACTAGAAAAACAAATAAAAGAAAAACAAGATCTGTTTATTTCTAAAAATACAGAAACTAAGAAAGTTCAAGAACAACTAAACGAAATTAATAAAAAAGTAAATCAAACTGATCAAAAAACAAAAGAAATTAATGATCTGTATCAACAACAATTAGAAAAAAGTAAAAAAATTGACAAACAAATTCAAGACATTAAAAATGGTATAAAAGTTCAAGATGAAGAATTACAAAAATTACTTAATAAGCAAACTGAAAAACAACAACAAGTAAACCAGTTAAAAAATGAAAATATTAATGCTGAAAATAAAATTAGTGAATGAATTAAATCTAATAAAAATTTAAAAACTCAACTAGATACATTAATTAAGAAAAATGAAGAACTAAATAAACAAAAAGAAAAACTAGATTCTGATATTAATACTTATTTTGAAAAGAAAAAAGAATTAGAAGAAAAAAAGTATCACTTAATAAAACAAATCTCAGATCTTAAAAAANAAATTGATCAAGAATCAGAAAAGATAAAACAAAAAGAAAATCAATTANAAGAATTAACAACTAACTATTCTGATAGACAAAATAAAATCAAAGAATTAAAAGAAGAAAATCAACGTTTAGAATCAAGCATTAATGAATTAAATTCTAGATATGAATACTTAAAAAACAAAACAGTTGATGCTGAATATGATGGAGATAAATGTACTAAGATCGGCTTTTTTTATAATAGTGATACTGAAGAATACCAAGTTCAAGAATTTAAAAAAACAACAAGAGAAGTACCTGATCATTTACCAACTTTTATAGATAGTTTAGCTTATAGTTTTAAAGCTAATAATCACTATAAGATAGTAAATCTTGATAAATGAAATTTACAAAATGTAACTAATATTGAAGGTATGTTTATTGATTCTTATTTATATGATATGGATTTAAATAATTGAAATACTTCAAATATTAAAAATATGAAAAAAGTTTTTTATAATACTTATTTTTGTTGTGGAAATATTTCTGATTGAAACACTTCAAGTGTAGAAGATATGAGTGAAATGTTTTCAAATGTTTGATATGGGGTTAAACATGATATTTCAACAAAACAAGCAAAAAGAATTCATTATCTTGATCCTCCTAGAAATGAACTTTCATATGATATTAAGTGAACTGCTTGAGATGTTTCAAAAGTAAAAAGAATGAAAAATTTAGTTTCACAAACTCACTTAAATACATCACTTAGAACTTGAGATGTTTCAGGAATTGAAGATGAATATGATAATTTTGCATGATATATAGGAACTGATAAATTAGATGAGTCTAGATGACCAAAAAATACTAAAGGTGGAAAACCAGTTTCTTTACCAATAATAAAATGACACCTAATGTAGCTAAATTTAGTAATTATTAAATTAAAAACGAGCATAAATTTATAAATATATAGGTAACAAGTATGAAAAAACTTTTATACACTTTATCAACACTAGCAGTAAGTGTTTTATCAGTTATAAGCTTAATTGCTTGTAGTAATAAGAATAATAATGAACCTACACAATTATCTAAACTAGAACAACTTAAAAATGAAATATCTAATTTAGAAACAAATGTTAATCAATATAATGAACAAATTAATAAAACTGAATTAGAAAAAGAACAATTACTTAAAGAAATTCAAAAGATTGAACAAGAAATTAAAGATCTAAAAAAGCAAGAAAATAGTAAAAAAGAAGAATTAAATATTTTAAATAATAGAAAAAATAACTTAAATAACGAAATTGATAATTTAAATTCTCAAATTGCTACTATTGATGAAGCTAGTAAAAAAGATAAACAAAAAATAACATCATTACTAAAACAAATTGAACAAGTAAAAACAAATCTAGATAATGCTACAAATCAAAAAAATATAAATATTGAAAAAATTCAAGATCTAGAAACAGAAGTTCAAAATCTTAAAAATAAAACAAATAATTTAGAAAAAGAACTTTTAGAAAATAAATCAAAAAAAGAAAATTTAATTAAATTACAACAACAAACTGAAACAGAATCAAAAAAATCTAAAGATATGTTAGATAAATTAGATAAGCAAAAAACTGATTTAACTATACAAAAAACTGAATTAGAAAAACAAATACAAGTAGAAATTTCTCAAGATGGTAAAAATGATCAAGAGTTATCTAAGTTACAATCTGAGTGAAAAGATGTATTAGAAAACATAAAAAACTTAGAAAATGAAAATAATAAAAATCAGGATCAAATAAGCAAATTAGATAAAACAAATAGAAATTATGTTGAAAAATTAAAAGAGCTAGAAAAAAATAAGATAGATACAGAATCTAAATTAACTCAATTAAATAAACAAAAAGATGATTTAGAAAAACAAATNGAAACTAGACAAAATGAATTTATTTCTAAGAATAATAAAGCTCAAATCGCTCAAAATAGTCTAAATGAAATTAATTCTAAAATTAGAAAAACAGATGAAAGTATTAATGATATTAAACCAAAATATGATCAAGAGCTAGAAAAAAGTAAACAATTACAAAAACAGATTGAAAATGTTGAGCAAGGTATAAAACTTCAAGAAGAAGAAATAAAAAGACTAATTTTGAATAAAGATGAAAAACAAAAAGAAGTTGATAATTTAAAAACTCAAAATATCAATGTTGAAGAACAAATTAGTGATTGAGAAAAAAATAATACAGATTTAAAAAATCAACTTAGTTCATTAATTCAAAAAACCAAAGAATTAAATAAGCAAAAAGAAAAATTAGATAATGATATTAATACTTATCATCAAAAGAAAAAAGAATTAGAAGAAAAAAAGTATAATCTAATAAAACAAATTTCTGATCTTAATAAACAAATTCAAATAGAAAATAAAAAGATAAATGAAAAACAAAATCAGTTAGAAGAGTTAACTAGTAAATATTCTGATAGACAAAATAAAATTAAAGAGTTAAAAGAAGAAAATTTACGTTTAGAATCAAGTATTAATGAATTAAATTCTAGATACGAGTACTTAAAGAAAAAAACAGTTAATGCTGAATATGATAATAACAAGTGTACTAAAATAGGATTCTTTTTTAATGATGAAATAAATGATTATCAAATTCAGACTTTTGATAAATATACAACTGAAGTTCCAGATTATCTACCAAGTTTTATAGGTAGCTTAGCATATGCATTTAAAGCAAATAATAACTATAGAGTAAAAAATTTTGACAAATGAAATGTTGATAATGTGACTAGTATAGAAGGCATTTTTTTAGATTCTTATATGTATGATGTTAATTTAAATAATTGAAATACAAAGAATATAAAAAATATGAAAAAAGCTTTTTATAATTCTTCATTTTGTTGTGGAGATATTTCTGAATGAAACCTATCAAATGTAACAGATATGTCAGAAACATTTTATAGAATATCTAGTCATATATATCATGATATTTCAACAAAACATGTTTCTAAAATCAAATATCATGATGCACCAAGAAATGAACTTTCTTATACAATAAGTTGAACTGCGTGAGATGTTTCAGGTGTAAGAAGAATGAAAGATATATTTGCAAGATCTTGATTGAATAAATCATTAGAAACTTGAGATGTTTCTGGAATAATTGATGATTATGATTTTTTCCCACATTATATTGGGTTAAGCAGTTTTTATAAAGAATGATGACCACAAAATACTAGAGGTAGAGAACCTAATTATTGATAAGATCTTGCTCCACCACATGTTTTTGAATAATTGATAAATATAATAAGTTGATATAATGGAAAATCTACTTAAAAACTAAATTCAACTTTTAATTTAAACATGAAATTTTTAAGAAATTGAAAGATTAATATGATCATTTTAAACATATATTAGTGATTATTGATTAGATCAAACTTGAAATGCTTTAAATATTACTGATGCATATGATTTTGACCAAATTATATTCAACATAAATGATTTCCAAAATGAAAATGGCCAAAAAATACAAAAGGTAGAGATCCTTATTTTTGAGAAAATATTTCACCAATTATTTTATAATCACTAATTTATACACAAATTCACATTTTATTTGCTTAAAGTTTTATTAAAGTAGTTTAAAATTAATAGCATATAAGACTAATAATTTTTACTTTTTACTTGTCTTATTTCTTATTTTATTAATACAAAATTACATTAAAGCTATAGAAAGAAAGGTGAATTTTATTATAGTATTTTCTCAATCGGTATCGTTTGGACAACAAGCTGTAGCCTTTTTAAAAGGAACATCTTTACTAATGTTAGTACTTGTATTTTTTACAATCTTTTCATACTATGTTCCTAAAGGCAAAAGAGCGATGTCAGGTCTATCTGGAGCTGTTTGTGCTACTTTTTTAATAGAAGTTTTTAACTTTTGAGTTTTAGGAAGAATTCCAGTTATTGGTGATTTTACTAGAGTTATTGGTAGTGTAGCAGGAACTTTAGCTGCTCCAGCATGTACAATACTTGTAATTATTTTGATGGGTGGAAACCCGTTATTTGCCATTTTATGTGGTACTGCTGTATTTGGAGTTGGATTATCAGTTGATGTTGATGGTATATCTAAATCAATTGCTAAAACTTTAATAAATACAAATACACCTGATGGTCAAAAGTTATTAGCTGAAGATAATGCAATAAGAGTTATTGCTGAATGAGTAAAAGGTAACACTTTACAAAATGAAATGCAAAAAACTTTTGAAACTATTAAGTCTAATTTAGTAATAAATGAACAAAAAGATATTTTAAAAACTATATTTAGTACTCAATATATGCCAAATTTTGCAATGCATTTAAGAACTACAGTTGGAGCATTCAATATTTTAGCTGGATTAGTTGCTGGTTATACAATGTATTGAGCTTTGTTATTATTACAAAAATATGCTCCTGATGGACTAGATTTAATTATTGCTTTATTAATCATTGCACCACTAACTGCTTTAACTGCTAAATTTGGAGCTAATGTAGTTGCACCACTTCTAAAAGGAATTGGTTCATCTATTGAAGTTGCAATTAATCTATCACCGATTCCAATGGCAATTGTTGTTGGAGGATTTTTAACAGTAGTTGGTACTTCACCATTATCATCAATGGCATTAGCTGTTGGTTTAGGATTACAAGGTTCAGCAATGGCTGTTGGTAGTGTTTCTGCTATGGGTTCATCATTTATGAATGGTGTACTATTTGCAAGAATGAAATATGGAGAAAAAAAACAAACTATTGCTTGTTCAATAGAACCATTATCTCAAGCTGATATTATTTCAATGAATCCAGTTTCTGTTTATATAACTAACTTTATTGGTGCTGCTGCTACTGGAATATTAGTAATTGTTTATGGTCAAAATATTTTAAATATAGAACAAACCGTATTTATGATTAACTCAAATAGTTATGAAGTTGTTCGTGGATTTACTCAACAAGGAGTTGGTTTAGCTACTCCATTTGGTCCAGTTGCTATGTTTGGTCAGGGTGGTGGTCAAACTGCTGAGGTGTTAACTAAAACTTCAACTCAATATGCAACTTGGCAATTAAATATGCATCTAGCTATTTTATTAGTATTAACTGCTATATTAAATGTTGGAGCTGGTTTATTAGGTGGATATATGTTTAGAAATAGTAGAAGAACTACTTATTTTGAAATATACAATTTGCCTTTACCACTAAAACATCAATATTTATTAGAAGAAATTGAATTATTTCAAACTAATAAACGTAGATTTGCTTGACAATGAAAAACAATTATTTTCTTTAGTAAGGTTAAACAAACTATTAGAGTAAAAACAATAATTTATATAAAAACATTTATTGATTGTTTTAATCAATTTCTTACTGAAAAAGAAAAAGTAATTAAAACTAAAAAAGAAGAATTATTACATATAAGTACTTCAAAACAAGAATTTAAAATTAATTTTAAAAAAGAAAAACAACAAATAATCACTGATTTAAAAAATGAATGAATTAATAATTATAAATTAGAAATTCAAAAAGAAAAACAACAATATAAAGATTTATTACTACATTTTAAAAATGAACTAGAAGTTTTAAATCAATTAGTTGTTAAAAATAAAAAAATGAGTCAGTCACTTACTAATGATGATAAGTTAAGATATCAAAAATTAAAATCTGATTTCAAAAAGACTCAAAAACAAAATCACGATTTAGCAAAAGCTGCATTAAAAGGTTCTGTTGGTAAAGATAGACTAACAAAACTTCATAACAAAAAAATGCAAGCTTTACAAGACAAAATTAATTTCTATAAAGAAGTTTCAAAATTCTACCCACAAAAAAGATTTATTATTAAAACTTCTTTAGAATCTTAATAATTAAAGTAAATAAAAAATCAAGGTTACCCTTGATTTTTTTTATCTTCTCTAAGTTTTTCTTTTTGTTCTTGATCTATAATTTGTTTTATTATTTTTTGTCTTTTTTCTCATGTTCTATTTGATAAGTGATATGAATAAAATTCAATAGCATCAGTTATTAATATAAATGTAAATGGAATTAAAGCACATGCTAAACTTGAAAATAAAATTCACATATTTTTAGAACTTCAATTAATATATGTTTTTGTATCATTAATACCAGCTAAACCAAATACTTTTGAATTAAACACAGGTATTGAAAAAACAATTATTGAAATCAATAAAGCGATTATACATGAATAAATTAGAGGTTTTGAAATAGTTCAATCTATTTTTTTAGTATCTTTTCAATTAGTTAGTTTGATTAAATGTGTAAATAAGATTGGTGAAATAATACTTGTAATAAACATGCTAGTTCTTCCAAAAACTACAAAGTCATGCATATCTTCTATATTAGATAATAATATTTGATTATTTTGTTGAATAAATAAAAATCAATTTTGAGCTTTAGTATAACTACTTAAATTATTATAATAATCAAGATTTGTTGCTGACATTCCAATTATAAATGAAATGATTTGAGCAACTGATAAAGATAAACCTACTTTAAATAATGGTCATATTATTTCATTAAGTATACTTTTATTTCTTAATTGAGGTTTATTTTTTAAAAGTGTTCTATCAATTGGGCTCATTCCAATTCCAAAAGCTAAACAAGAATCAACAACTAAATTAATAAATAAAATATTTGTAGCAGTTAGTGGAGAAATTTTTAATAATAATGAAATAATTACAATACTTATAACATTTGCAAAATTAAATCCTAACAATAAAACAATAGCTCTTCTGATTTTTTGATAAACATTACGTCCTTCTAAAACTCCAACCATCATTGTATTTAGATCATCATTAGTTAAAATGACATCAGCAGCTTGTTTTGCAACATCAGTTCCACTAACACCCATAGCAACACCAATATCAGCTATTGCTAAACTTGGAGCATCATTAACTCCATCACCTGTCATTGAAACAATATATCCTTTTTTTTGTAAAGCTTGAACAATTCTTACTTTATGTTCAGGATTAACTCTTGCAAAAATTTTAATATTATCAATAGCGCTTTCTAGTTCTTGATCAGTGTATTGTTCTAGTTTTTCAGAAGACATTACTTCATATTGAGTATAAGCTAATTCTAAATCTCTTGCTATTGCTAAAGCAGTAATTGCATGATCACCAGTTATCATAATTGTTTTAATACCAGCTGCTTTTGCTTGTTGAATAGCAATTAAAGCTTCTTTTCTTATAGGATCAATCATTCCAACTGCTCCTATAAAAATTAAATCATCTTCAGTTTTTTGATCTTGAGTTATAATTTGTTTTACACCAAATCCTAAGACTCTTAAAGCATCATCACTTAATGAAGTTGAAAGCTTTTTAATTTCTTTTTTGTGAGTATTAGTTAATTTAACAACTTTATTATTAATAAAAATCTTAGTACATTTTTTTAATATTTGATCTAAAGCACCTTTTGTAAAAACAAATTGTTGTTCATTTTCTAAAACATTAACAGTTGTCATTAATTTACGTTCACTATCAAAAGGTATTTCAAAAATTCTTGGATATTTCTTTCTAAACTCTTGTTCATCAATTTGTATTTGTTCAGCAAAATCAACTAATGCAAGTTCAGTTGGATCTCCAATTCTTTCATCATTTTCAGTTATTGAATCATTTGGTAAAACTAAAGATTTTAAAAACAAGTCTTTTGCTTGTTCGTTTTTAGTTTTATTGATAAATTCGTCAGCTAAAATAATTTCATTATTTCAAATTAGTTTTTTAATAGCCATTTTGTTTTGAGTTAATGTTCCAGTTTTATCAGTGCAAATAACATTAACTGATCCTAAAGTTTCAATACTTTCTAATTTTTTAACAATAACATTATTTTTTGCCATTCTTTTTGTAGCAAAAGATAAAGCAATAGAAACAATTGCTGAAAGTGATTCAGGAATAACACCAATTGCTAAAGTTATAGAAATCATTAAATAAGTAGCTCAATTGCTTTTATTTGATGAAATCATAANACTAATAAACACAAAAATACTAATAATAATTGCAAGAATAGAAATTAAATAACTAAATCTATTCATTTTCTTTTCTAGTGGTGTTACTTGTTCTTCATTATCTGAAATTGTTTTTGAAATTTTTCCAATTTCTGTATCAATCCCAGTTTTAATAACAACTCCAATCGCTCTTCCTGAAGTTACAAAAGTTGACATAAAACAAATATTTTTCTTTTCAGCTAAAATATTTGTTTGTTTAATTGGTCTACTACTTTTTTCAACTGGAACTGATTCACCAGTTAGAATTGATTCTTCAACCATACAATCACTTGATTCTAGCAAACGTAAATCTGCTGGAACATATTTTCCAGCTTCTAATATTACAATATCACCAACTACTAATTCACTAGCATCAATTTCTTTAACAATTGAATCTCTTAAAACAACAGCAGATGGTTTAGAAAGTGATTTTAAAGCATCAACTGATTTTCTGGCTTTAATTTGTTGAACAGTTTCTAAAGTAGCATCTAATAAAATAACACCCATGATTACTATAAAATCAATAAAATCATCAAATTTAACCTCAAAGTGTTTAGATGAAATTAATGGTGCAATTACTGAAATAATTGCAGCAATAAATAAAACAATTTGAATTGGTTGAATTAAAGATTTTAAAAAAATTAAAATAGCTGGAGTTTGCTTATTTTTTGCCAGTTCATTTTTACCATTTTTAATTAGTAATTCACTAGCTGTTTGATTTGATAATCCAGTTTTAATATTTGTATTTAGTTCTTGTTGAACTTCGTGAATCGTTTTTTGCTCTAAATTATCCATATATAAAACTATTTACTCCCTAAAAGTTTATCTATTAACTCATAACACTTAATAATATTAGTCTTATCTAAATTAGAAATCTTAATAAAGTCATCTTCTTGATAAAAATTTATTGTTTCTTTGATCATTTTTTCATTTTTAATATATTCACTTTTTTTTAATTTATCTAATTTAGTACCAATTATAACAACTGGTATATTATAATGTTTTAAAAATTGATACATCATTATATCATCATTACTAGGTTTATGTCTTAGATCTAATAATAAAAAAACCCCTTTTAAATTTTTGCGATTAATAAAGTATTCTTCCATCATTTTTGCAAATTGAATTTTTAAATTATCATCAACTTTAGCATAACCATATCCTGGAGCATCAACTAAACGATACTCTCCTTTATTGATTTCAAAAAAATTTAATAATCTAGTTTTTCCAGGAGTATTTGAGATTTTTGCTAGTTTATTATTATTTGTAAGTGAATTTATAAAACTAGATTTTCCAACATTACTTCTACCAATTAAACAAATTTCACTAACATCATCATTAATTCAATTGCTTTTGTTAGCTGCTGAAGTTATAAAACTAGCTTGTTTTATCATTGTGAATCCTTTCTGATTAATTCTTTAAAGTGTGTTTCAAATCATTGATCTAAATTATTTGTATTATAAAATCATAATCTACTTTTTGTATGAAATGCATTTATATAAATAACTTTTATAAATCGTTCTGAAATTTCAATTTTAAAAACAGATCTTAAATCAATTAACCTATTAACTATAACTAAATACTTTTCAGTTTTAACAAATATTAAATTAGATACTAAGTAAGTTAAAATTATAAAAATAAAAAATTCACACATGATTGAACCTATTATTATTAACTCGTATAAAAAATTTTCATTTAATAAATTTTTAAATTTTAAAATTGTAAAAATTACTAGAATACAAAGTCAAAATATGCAATTAAAAATATTTATTGACTTAATATTTGAATATCTATTTTTATTAAAATTAAATTCTAGGTTTTGATCTTTTATTTGGTTATAAATCTTTTTTACTTTGCTTAATCAATAAAAATTTATTAAAAATAATACTAAAGTTAATATAAAAACTGTAAAACTTAAAACGATACTTGCTGAATAATCAACTTTCATATTAAAACTCCTTTTTAAGTTTTTTAATAGATAATACTAGTAAAAAAACATCTCCTAAAATTGTTAGACTTTGATCATTTGTTTTTAAAACACAACCTTTTTGTAAAAGATTTTTATCTCTAATCACACAAATACTACAACTTTTAATTTCAATAATTTTATATTTATAAAATTGATTATTATCATCAATTACTAAATGTAGATTAGTTAAATATAATTTCACTTGTTTAAAGTCATAACTTGTAGTTTGATATAAACTTAAACTCTTTTTTAGTACTAAATAATCATCATCAAAATAATCTTTATAATCTTTAATTTTTTGATTAATTCCTGATATTAAAAGTTCTTTTTGAAATAATCCAATTTCATTTTCTGGTAATTGATATTTAAAATCAATTTCATTTAATGATGAGTTTTTATTATCAAACTTATATTTGTTTCATTCATTTAGATATTTTTTATTAAATTCAATAAAATCTTTATTTTTAATTTGATAAAAATAAGTTAATATAAAAGTTATTAATAAAAAAATTAAATAAATAACTATAAAAATTATTATTGCTATTAGTTTACTAGACATTTTTATTCTTTTTCATCATCAAATAAACTAGATTCATAAAAAGTAAGAAAATCTATTAAAGATTGAGCATTATTTAAAACTTCTAATTTTAATAAATCTTGTTTGTTATTAAATTTGAAGTTGTTATTTAACATATTAAATAATAATTCGTTTGCATAATTAAAATCTTCAAACTCAGTTTCTTTAATTAAAAGTTGATAGATTTTTTTAAATTCAACTTTTTTATCAAATATTTCTTTAAATAATCTTTCGTTTTGTTTGTATAATTCTGAATTATTTTTTAAAATTTCTTGTTTTAAGTTATTAATAAATTCTTCTTTTTTATCTTCTGATAAATCATCAGGAGAATTTGTTTGTAATTTGTTTATTTGTTCTATTAAAAAACTATTAGACTTTAAATAAATAGCAAGGTTTTTTGCTAAAAAATAACTATTTAATAAATTGAATTTTGTTGAGTCTTTTATTTTTTGAATTTCTTCTAAAATCTTATCTTCAGATTGAATTAAATTATTAGTTAATAAATCTCATGTTTCATAATCTTCAACATCTTCAAAATCAGTTATTAATTTTTCTACTAGACTAGTTTGTAGTTTTTCTTGTTCTAATTCTTCTTGAATAAAATCTAAATTAGTTAGAATATAAGCTAAACCTGATTCAAAAAAATCAGTGTTAAATATCTCTTTTTTATTCATAAAAACTCCTTTAAACTACCTTAATTATACATTACTAGTAATATTTTATTTTAATATATAATATAGAAAAGAGCATAAGAAATGATTGAAATTTATAGACTAAGAGAACTAAAATCTAAAGACTTAAACTCATATAGTCACATTAATCCTTGGTGAAATAAAAAAATAAATAAACTAATATTTAAATTAAAAAAATTCATTTCACATTTTAATTTAAATCCAAATGATTATTTAGATTTTAATACGATTGAACAAGTAAGTTTAGATAAGTTTTTTAGATCAACTAATAATTACTTACATTTTTTTAATCCAAAACTATCTCATATATTAACTAATAAAAAATTACTAGCTAAATTTCAAAATCAAATCAGAACATATATTAGATTAGTTGGATTTAATTTTGCTATTTTAGCAATGATTGATTTTTATAACCAATTAGATGATGATCAGATTTTAAATAAAAAAGAATTAGTTTTAATGATTTCAAATAAAACTTTAAAAGATAAATTTCAAAGGTTTACTATTGAAGTTTTAAAACTAATTCCAAATCAATATAAATCTAATTTAAAAGATTTGTATAATGAAAATATTAATAATCAATTATTTAACTCTACTGAGTTTGTTAGATGAACAAATAAATATGTAACTAGATTATATAAAACTAAAAAAATTAAAGAACTAGATTATTTAAAAATGGTTTATTATTGTATTTTAGAAAATGAATTTAATCATTCATTTAACCTACTTATTAAAGAGTTTATTAATAGATTATAATTAAACTTCAGATTCATTAGTGTGAGCAATCATTAATTCAGGAATCATCACATCATCTGGTAGTGAATAAACATAATAAATAGTTTGAGCAATTTGTTCTGGTTTTAATCCACCATTGATCTCATCAATTGATTTTTGATAATCATCTTTTACTTGTTTATTTGTTGTACTATTTAATAAATTAGTATTAACAATTGCTGGTTCAATTAAAGTAAATCTAATATTAGTATGACTTAGTTCTCTTCTTAATTGTTCAGTTATTGCGTTAATGGCATATTTAGACCCACAATAAACTGAATGATCAGTATAAGTATATCTAGCTGCAACACTTGAAATATTAACTATTGTTCCATGATTTTGTTTTAACATACTTTTTAAAACAGCATCCATTCCATTAATAACACCTTTAATGTTAATATCAATCATATTGTATTTATCTTCTAATTTTTGATCTTGATATTTTTCTAGAATCATAATTCCAGCATTATTAATTAATAGATCAACTGGACCATATATATTTTCTGCTTGTTTAATTGCTTGATCTAATTGATTAAAATCTCTAACATCAACTCTAGCAGTTAAAGTATTTGGTAAGTTTANATCATCTAGTAATTCTTTTCTTCTTGCAAGTATTAATAAAGGATGACCTTTATTTGAAAAATACTTAGCACAAGCTAAACCGATTCCAGAACTTGCTCCAGTAATAACAACTAATTTTTTCATATTACTCTCCTATAAAAAAAGCTATTGAAATGACAATAGCTATATTATTTAATGCTTTTAATTGTGATTTTGTAAGGTTTTGAAATATCTTTAATTTCAACAGTAGTATTAACTTTTTTACCAATTATAGCTTTAGCTATTGGTGATTCATTAGAAATTAGATTAGAAAAAGGATCAGCTTCAATAGCACCAACAATTTTAATTTCTTTTAATTTATTATCTAAACTTGAAACAAATTGTACAGTTGATCCAATTTTAACTTCACCAGTTGAATGAGTTTTAGAATCATCAATAACTTTAGCTCTATTAATTAAAGTTTCAACTTCTTTAATTCTTGCTTCAACTTCAGCTTGTCTGTTTCTAGCAGCATCATAATCAGCATTTTCACTTAAATCTCCTTGATTACGTGCTTCTACTAATTCTTCAATTACTTTAGGTCTAACAACTTCTAAAAGATATTTAAGTTCTGCTTTTAATTCTTCTAATCCTTCTTGAGTTAAAATAATTTCTTTTGACATGACTTTCTCCTTATAACTTATTAATTATATAATAAAGACCAATTAATATCTATTTACTAATGAAGTATTTTACTATTAATATATCAAATCTAAGAATTAAAATTAAAATATATACTAAAAAGCTATTTATTAAGATTACTAATGATTAAATTAGTAATTTTTTTATTATTTATAACTTTATTTAACTCATCAAAACTAGCGTTTTTAATATTATCAATTGTTTTAAAATGTTTATATAATTTTAAATTAGTTTTTTTACCAACACCTTTTATTAAAAGAATTTGATCATTTAACTGATTGTGATATTTTTTTCTAAATCCAGATTTTGCATATTCATCAACTCTGATTTGTAGACTTGTTAAAAAGTTATACAATTTTTTAAAGTTTTTAATATCAATAGTTTGTTCAAAAATATCGATTAAATATCTAGTTTTATGATGATCATCTTTACTTAAACCAATAACATCAATTTTTAAATTTAATTTATTTAAAACTTCTTTAGCTGCATGAATTTGAATAATTCCACCATCAACAATAATAAGATCTGGTAATTGTTCTTTTTCTTTTATTCTTTTTAAAAACCTTTTTTCTAACATAAACTTCATTCTTGCATAATCTGAAGTGTAACTAGAATCTATATTATATTTTCTAAATTCATTTCTAATTGGTTTTGCATTAATATAAACTATACAAGCTCCAGTTATAAACTGATTATAGATATTTGAAATATCAAAAATTTCAATACGTTTTAAATATTTTGATGCATTTGAGATTTGTTTTAATTGCTCTAAGATTTCAATCTCATCTCCACTATTAACATTATGTGAAATAACTGATTTATTTAAACTATCAATAGCATTTTGTTTTGCTAATTTAATAAATACATCATCTTGTTTATTCAAACTATATGAACTAAATTCTAATAAGTTTTGATCTAGATCTAATAATTCAATTTCATTTGGAATTAATAAAACATCTGGATAAATATTTTTTTGATATATTTGTTGTAAATAACTATTAAATAATTCGCTTAAATTTTGACCTTCATAATTTTGAATATATTCATCTTTATAAGTCAATTGACCTAATCTATAAAACAACATTACAAAACAAATTTTATCCTGATTAATTTCATAATTAATTACATCAATATTTTTATTTGTAACAATATCAACATTTTGTTTTGCAGTAATAAAATCTAGACTAGTAATTTGATCTTTAATTCTTTGAGCTTGTTCAAATTGTAAATTATCACTAGCTTTTTGCATTTGTTTAATTAAAGTTTGTTTTACTTGATTAATTTCTCCTTTAAAAAATTTATCAACTTGTTTTATTTGATATTCATAATAACTAAGATCAACTTGTTTAAAACAAGCTCCAGAACATTGATTTAAATGATAATATAAACAAGGTTTATTTAAATTACCTTGACACATTCTTAAAGGAAATAAACGTTGTAGTGTTAATAAAATAGATCTAGCATTACTTCCAATTGGTAAAGGTCCATAGTTTTTTAAAGCCTTTTTATCATATTTTCTTACATACTTATACATTGGATCTTTTTGGTTAGTAATTATTATGTATGGATATGTTTTATCATCATTTAATAAAACATTATATTTTGGATGATATTTTTTAATTAGATTTTTTTCTANTAATAATGATTCTTTTTCATTATCAACAATAAAATATTTTAAATCAGTAATTTCTCTAACTAGTCTTGTTGTTTTGATATTATAAGCTTTATTAAAATAAGTACTAACTCTTTTTTTTAAATTTTTAGCTTTTCCAACATAAATCACATCATTATCTTTATTAAAAAATAAATAACAACCAGGTTTATTTGGTAATAAATCAACTTGTTGTTTTAAACTCATAATCTTTACCTACTTTTCATCAAACAACTCATTAAAAAAGTCGTTATCACTAATTTTTTTAACTGGTTTATTTCTTTTAAAAGGACTAATCTCACTATCTGTTAAAATTCCTGATTTGTGATTTTGTTTAAACTGATCAGTTATATTTGTTTTATTTTTATTTTCAAAAATCTCATCTTTATTAAAATTAGTTTGCTCTAGTTTTAAAAAAAGCATTTTATCAATAAAGTTTGTATCTAAAAATACGTTTTCTAAGTTAGTTAATAAATTGTTTTCTTCATTTTTATAAACTGGTTGTTTTAAATCATCATCTAGTTTATTTTCAAAAATTACTAAATTTTGATCATTAGTTTGATTATTAGTAATAATTTTATTATTTAAATTAGTTGTAGTTTTAACTGAATTTTTTTTATTTTTAAATAGATAAAATGGATCATTAGTTTTAAGTCATATTAAATTAATAATTAGTAAAATAACTAAAGTTAAATAAGCTGCTGGTAAAGTTGTATATCAAATAATTCCACAAACTAAATAAGAAATAAATCCACCAAATAAATATAAATTAAAATAAGTATTTGTATTAAAAAAATAATTTATTCAATTTTTAAAATCTATTAAAAAGATTGAGTTTTGATATCAATGATAATCATAAAATTTAATAACTTGTAATAAAATATCATTTTGTCATAAAGCATAAATATTAAAATTATTTGTTTTTGTTTGATTATTAACAAATTGTATAATTAAAAAATTTAATGTTAAAAAACTAGCTAAAATCATTATAAAAAAGCTAGTTTTTAAAAATTGTTTTCATTTAACTGAAATTAAAAGTTTTTTAAATAAACAAAAATTAATAAAAAAAAGTCAAAAGTATAATAAATATTTAAATCAACCAAATAAAAATGAAAATAAAAGATCATCTAAAAATTGGCCAACTAAAGTTAGTCTAAACATACTAATAATTAAAAACACTAACATTAGAATTGCAATTATTTTAGTTTTTTTAAAATCTGTTTTATAAATTAAAAACATTTTAGATTTAAAATTTGGATCTTTTTTTATTTTTTTCATAAACTTCTCTCTTTATTATTTTAATTAAATTATAAAAAATAGCTAATTACTATTTAAAGAATTAGCTATTTTTTTGTTCTTATGTAAGGTTTTTGTGTATTAATTAAAACAAATTCAGCATCCAGTTGTTCTTGTAGTTTTCTACCTTGCATAGTTGAAAGTCTTTGTTTTAATTTTTTATTATAATAAGTAAAGTATCAAATGATTGCAAATGTTAGTGAAATTATTACAAATAATAACTCAACAACTGCTCCTATTAAATCTTCTAATTCAATATTTGAATTTTTATTAGCATATTTTATAATCACATCAAATAATGCATAATAGTGATAAAAGAATAACACAACTAATAATATTAAAGCAAAACTAAAACTAATTCATTCTCAAATACGTAATTTAATATATTTTAAAGCAGCAGTTTTTATTAAAGCTAAAACACTAATAATATATAAAGAAATAATAATAGCACTTGAAGCTTCTGTTAATTGAGCTACATTAAAAATCAATTTAGTTCCAGGTTTTTGAAAACCATAAATAATATCTGGAATAATTAATCAAATAAATGAAACTAATAAAATTACATAAATATTTAATAATGATGCTTTAACAGGAATATTATCTTTATTTAATTTGTTATATTTTTCTGAGATAAATCCTTCAACAGCCATAGGTTGAAGCATTGTTCCACCATACAAAGCATTTTGCACTGAAGTATTTGCTCTTAGTGCAATTTGTGAAATAAACATAATAACAACACCTAAAACAGATAATCATTTTATTTGACTAATAGGATGCATATTTCATAATCCAGTTGTCATATTTTGACTAAATCCTTGTTTTGGATTAACTGCTGCAAAGAAAATAGCCATAATCACAATATAAAATATTGAAGAAACTAACATTATGATCATAATTCCTTTAGCTAGATTTTTTTCTGGATCTTTAATATTTTTACCTGCTGTTGCAAAAGATTCAAACCCTGAAAAAAAGAAAAAACAAGAAACAAATGCCTTTGAAAAAGCATTAAAACTTAAACCATGTATTGATTCATTATAATTATGATTTCACATTTGATAGTTTGATGAACCATTCATAAAAGCCATAACTATACCAGCTAAAATTAAAACAAAAGAAGTTGCTCATTTTACAGCTGATGAATAGTTTGCCATTTTTTTAAACCATTTCATTCCACCAAATATCACTAATGCAAATGCAAAATATATAATAATTCCTAAAACATATAAAACTAATGAACTTCAATTACCAAGATTTGGAATTTTATCAAATCCTCAATCTAATCCTGATAAATCAGTTAATAAAAAAGTTTTTAAAAGTCCTCAAATTTGATATGCAATAATAAATGGCAACATTACATATTGAATAAATGCAACCATTAATCCAGTAAATCTTCCAAAAGCAGTTCTTGCATATAAATAAGTCCCACCATTATTATCAGATTTATGAATAGTTGAAAGTTTAGCAAATGCTAATGCACAAATTGAAGCTATAAATCCTAATAATCCAAATATTCAAAAAATATGTAATCCTGTAGATTGAACATTAATATTACCTTTACTATCAACAATATTAGAAAATATTGCCAAATTACCTATAAATCCAACACCAACTGTGTAGTTAAAACCCATTCAAATGAATTCTTTTAACGACATTTTCTTTTCATCATTCATAATTTTGTACCAATTTTATAATCCAATTTAATTATATAACTGGCATATCTATAATTTTTTTTACTTAAAATATAATTTAATTTTTATAAAAAAAGATAAACCAGATTATGATTTATCTTTTTTAGATTTAGTGCTTTTATTATTGTTGTTATATCTTTTTTTATTGTTTCTAGGAACATAAGCTTTACCATCAGATTCATTAATAATTACTAAAACAATAGGAGTTTTTCCTGATTCTTGTTTGATTAATTGTTTAATTTTAGATGTTATGTCTTTTTTGATTTCATTTAAATCATATTTTTTTGGTTCTTTTTTGTATAAAGCTTGTCCTTCTAGTATTAAATTAGTGATTTCTCTTTGTAAAATTTTAAAAATAGGATTATCTTCTTGAATATATAAAACTCCACGCATTTGTGTATCAATTAGAGAAATTAATTCTTTATTTCTACTATCAATAGTTGCTCCAACTATAATTACTCCATCAGTAGCTAATTGTTTTCTTTCATTTAAAACTATTGAACCAACATCTCCAATTCCAGAACCATCAACATAGACATTTCCATGTTCAGCACTATGTTCTGATATTGCTAAATGATTTTTTGATAGTTTTAAAATTTCACCATTATCAATAATTCCAATATTTTGATTATTAACTCCAGCTTCAATAGCTGCTTTTTCAGCATTTAGAAAATCTTTATATAAAGCTTTAACTGGAATAAAATATTTTGGATTTAATATAGAAGTTAACATTTTAATATCTTCATAACTTGCTCTCATAGATCAAATATTTTTATCACTTAAAGCTAATAATCTAGCATCAGTTCTTGCAAGTTCATCTAAAATTTGTGCATGACGTTTTTCAACTCCAGCAACTGGGGTATTTGTTAAAATAATTAAATCTTTTTCAGTAAACTCAACTAAACTATCATTTGAAGTAGCAATTTTTGCTAATTTTGAATAAAGATCATCACCTGTTCCTGAAATAATTAAAACCCCATTATCTGAGTTTACATATTCTTGAATTGACATCAAATCTTCTGGTTTTATAACTAGATTTTCATGAATTAAATTAGATCTTAAAACAGCATCCATTGTTCTTCCATAAACTGCAATTTTTCTATTATTTTCTTTTGCAGCCATACATATTTGACTTAACTTATGAATGTCTTCTTCAAAAATAGCAACAATAATTTTTGTCTTTTTTTCTTTAAATGGAGCAAGAATATATTTATCTATTTTATGGTTTGGAACTGTAAAGTCTTTTCTTGAAGCAAATTCTGCATCACTAATTAAAGCTAAAACCCCATTTTTTGCAATTTGAGATAAATGAGTATAATCAGTTGAAAAATAAGATTGTTCTTTTCCATCAATTATATAATCACCAGCATAAACAATTGAACCCAATTCAGTATGAAAAACATATCCAAATGATTGTGGTGAAGATGAAGTTGTTCTAAAAATTTCAACTTTAGTGTTTCCGATTTTTAAAATATCTTTATCATGAACTACTTTTAAAATGTGATCTTTATTTTTTAGTCTTAATTTTTGAAATTTAATTTTTGCAATCAATTCTGTAATTTCATTACAATAAATTGGAGCTTCAATTTCTTTTAATAAATATGGAACTGCTCCCATATTATAAGCACTAGGATTTGTTAAAAAAATTCCTTTTATCTTTTTTTTATTTTGTTTAATATAGTCAAATTTAGGAATCACTGTATCAATTCCTAAAATATCTTTTTCAGGATATTTAACTCCAGCATCAAGAATAAAAAAATCATTATCTATTTCTAAAACATATAGATTTTTTCCTCTTTCATCTTGACCACCCAGAGCAGTAAATTTAATATCTGGCATTATATTGTCCTTTCAATTATTATTATTTTAAATATCTAAAAGCAATTAAAAAACTAATATATATTATAAATCTAATAATATATATTTAAATTTATTTAGAATATTTTTCTAGTTATAAATTACATCTAAACTTTTTGATTAGTATGAGAAATCATTAATTCAGGAATCACTACATCTTGAGGTAATGAGTAAATATAATAAATAACTTCAGCTAGCTGTTCTGGTTTTAATCCACCATTTAAACTATTTTTTCTTGCTATATAACTATCTAAAATTTTTTGATTTTTAGTTGTTGATAATAAATTAGTATCAACAATTGCAGGTTCAATTAAACTAAATCTAATATTAGTATCACTTAATTCTCTTCTAACTTGTTCTGTAATTGCATTAACAGCAAATTTTGATCCATTATAAATAGAATGATCAGCATAAGTATATCTTCCAGCAACACTTGAAATATTAATTATTGTTCCGTGATTTTGTTTTAGCATGCTTTTTAAAACAGCATCCATTCCATTAATAACACCTTTAATATTGACATCTAAAGTATTATATTTATCTTCTAAACTTTGATCAACATATTGATCCATTGGCATAATTCCAGCATTATTAATTAACAAATCAACTGGACCATAAATACTTTCTGCTTTTTTAACTGCATCGTTTAATTGATTAAAATCTCTAACATCAACTTTTGCTGTGATTGTGTTTGGCAAGTTTAAATTATCTAATATTTCTTTTCTTCTTGCAAGTATTAATAAGGGATAACCTTTATTTGAAAAATATTTTGCACAAGCTAATCCAATTCCAGAACTTGCTCCAGTAATAACAACTAATGGTTTCATTTTTCTCCTATTTAATTTTTTGTTTTGTCATTTAAAACAAAAATATCTCTTAAAATTTTTATTTTATTGAATTTATCTTTATTTAAATTTAATAACTTAATTTTTTTTCTACTTAATTTAATTAAAAGTTCTTTATTTTTAAATTGATATTCATAAGTATCAGCACTTAAAGTAACATTATTCAAATCTTCTAATTTTAAAGTGATATGTTCATTATCTGAAAAAATAATCGGAGCGTTTAATGTCCTAAATTTATTTGTTGATATTGGCATTAATTCTTGCATTTCAAAAAGTGAAACTACAGGATAAATAATAGCCCCATTTGCTGATTTCATAAATCCAGTAGATCCGCTTGGTGTTGAAAAAACTAAACCAGTTCCTTTAAATTGTTCTAAAAATTCATTATTAATATAAATATCTAAATTTAATGGTCTTACTTGGTTAGTAATTTTTATTTCATTAATTGCATAAACTTTTTGATCATCATAATTAACTTCAATTAGTCCTAATTCAGTAATGTTTGGTTGTTCAATAATTTTATTTAAATCAATTTTTTTTAAATCATCAACTCTGTTTTTATTAGTATAAAATCCAATTCCACCAAATTTGATTGGAATAAAAATCAATTTATCTAAAATAGATTGATATTTATGAACAGCATATAAAAAAGTACCATCCCCACCAATTACAAAACAAATATCAGGATTATTTTGATCTTTTTTAAAATCAGTGTTTTTTAATATGTTTAATAATTCATCTACAATATCACTTGATTCTTCATATTTGTTTGTTATAAAACTATATTTCATAATATTTCCTAACTAATTTAATTATATCTTAGATACTTGTTATTATAGAAAATAGCTAAAATCATCAACTTTAGAATACATAATAAAAAAATCTCTTTTAAAAGAGATTTTTAATCATTTTTTAATTCTTTTAATTTGTCTTTAATTGCTTGTAGTTGATCTAAATAATTTTGATATTTTATTTTTTCTGATTGAATTTTTTCAGGTTTTGCTTTTTTTATAAATTCTTGGTTATTTAAGATTTTTTGACTTCTAGTTATTTCATTATTTAAATGATTTTGTTTTTGTTCTAATTCTTTTATTAGTTCATTTTTATTAATAAATGAATCATTTGCAATTTCAATAAAATATTCATCAATTGATAAACTAGTCTTATTTTTAATAACATAATCAACTAATTTAGTATTACAAAAATTAATTAAAAAACTATAGATTTGATCAAAATGTTTTTTAAACAATTTTGTATGATTTTGATTAGTATTTGAAACATTTACTGATAAACAAACGTCATTTTTAATATTTTTAGTATTTTTAAATTCTCTAATACTTGTAATCATTTTAATAACATCATCAATAAAACTTGTATCATAATTAGAATTTAAATTAGTTCATTGTTCTAAAAGAATAGATTCTTTTAGCATCATATTTAAATAAATTTCTTCACTTACAAATGGTATTAAAGGATGAATCATAATTAAAATTTCTTTTAATACATAAAATAAAGTTTGTTTTGTTTGATGATTAAACTTATCATTATTTAAATTAACTTTACTAAATTCAATATATCAAGAACAATATTTATTTCATACAAAATCTCAAAGATGATTTCCAGCTAAACTAAACTCATATTTGTTCATTTTTTCATAAACATAAGCTTGTGTTTTACTTAGTTCTGTTAAAATTCACTGATTAGTTATTTCTAAATCAGTTTTATAAAAGTTTTGATCAAATTTAAAATCTTTATCTAAATTTAAAAACACATATCTACTTGCATTTCATAATTTATTTATAAAGTTTGAACTAGCTAAAATTTTTTCATTTGAATATCTAATGTCTTGACCTGGAGTTGAATTAGTTAATAAAAATAATCTTAATGAATCACAACCATTATTATTAATAACATCCATAGGATCTATTCCATTACCTAAAGATTTAGACATTTTTCTATTTAATTCATCTCTTACAAGCCCATGAATTAAAACATCTTTAAATGGAATTTGTTTTGTATATTCTAAAGTTTGAAAAATCATTCTAGCTACTCAAAAGAAAATAATATCATAGCCTGTAACTAAAACACTAGTTGGAAAATAATTTTTAAAATATTCACTTTCTAAACCTTTATTATTTAAAAGTGTTGAAAAAGCTCATAGTCCTGATGAAAATCAAGTATCTAACACATCTTGATCTTGAGTTCAATTTTCTATATCACTTGGAGGATTAATTCCAACATACATTTCATTAGTTTTTTTGTGATATCAACAAGGAATTTGATGTCCTCATCATAATTGTCTACTAATACATCAATCATGAGCATTAGTCATTCATCTATTTAAAACATCACTAAATCTATTTGGATAAAAATTAATTTTATTATCTGAATTTTGTAAATCAATTACCATATTTTTAAATTTATCCATTTTAACAAATCATTGATCAGATAAATATGGTTCAACAATAGCATTTGATCTTTCACTAAATCCAACTTGATTAATAATATCTTCTTCTTTTACAAACAAATCTTCATTAATTGCATTTTTAATGATTTCTTTTCTAGCAACAAATCTATCTAAACCTTGATATTTTCCACCTAATTGATTAACTGAACCATCAATATTTAAACAAATTGGCATTTTTAAATTATGTTTAATCGCTAAATGATAGTCATTTAAATCATGAGCAGGAGTACATTTCATAACCCCAGTTCCAAATTCAATATCAACATATTCATCACTTATAATTGGAATAACTTGTTTATTAACTGGATTAATTACTTTTTTATTAATATATTTTTGATATCTAGAATCGTTTGGATTAACAACTAAACATTGATCAACAAACATAGTTTCAGGACGAGTTGTAGCAACTGTTAAATACTCATTAGAATCTTCTAGCATGTATTTAAAATAATACATTTTACTTTGAGTTTCTTTATAAATTACTTCAACATTAGAAATAGCAGTTTTTTGTTCTGGATCTCAATTAACAATTTGCTTGTCTTTATAAATTATTTGATCATTATAAAACTTTACAAATATTTCTTTAACAATTTGATTAATATCTTCATCTAGAGTAAATTTTTCAGTTGAATAGTCTAAACTTAAACCTAATTTAGCTCATTGTTTTCTAATAATGTTTGCATATTCTTCTTTTCATTTTCAAGCTTCTAATAGAAATTTTTCTCTACCTAGTTTATTTTTATCTATACCTTGTTGTTTTAATTTAGCTTCAACTTTTACTTGAGTACTAATTCCAGAATGATCCATACCAGGTAAAAACAAAGTATCATATCCAGTTAATTTTTTAAATCTAATAATAGCATCTTGTAAACTAGTATCTCATGCATGTCCTATATGTAATTTACCAGTAACATTTGGTGGAGGTAAAATAATAGAAAATTTAGGTTTATTAGAATTAATATCAGCTTTAAATAAATTTTTATCTAATCAATATTGATATTTGTCTTTTTCAACTTGAAGATGATCATATTTAGGATTTAATTGTTTTTTCATATATCTCCTTGATAACTATATAATATTTTAACATTATAAAAAAGCTATAAAGTTAGAAAATGCCTCTAGTGAGGCAATGTAAATAATTATTTTGTTAATATGCAGATTATTGGATTATTAGATCAAATAATTCCATCTTTATAAGGTAAAAAAGCATTAGATAAACAAGAATTACTATAAGCAGATAAACTTAAATTTTCACACTCATACTTAAGATCTTTAATTGTGATTTTTGTATTATCTTTTGCAATAAAACTAACATAAGTATAATCTTGATAATCTTCAAATTTTAAAATATTTGTTCCTTTATCAAATCTANATAAAATTGAATCATCATTAATAAAAGTAAGATCGTATTTAAAAATAAAATGAAAAATAGAGTAATTTTTATCATATCTTTTTGTAGCATTAGCTATAAAAATAATTTTAGCATTTTTACTAGCTTCTAAACCTTTTAAAATCGCTAATTCCCCATCAAAATAATCTTTTTCAGGACTTCAAATTTCAACGTTTTTTATTTTTGATTTAATTAGTTCTAATTCTTGATCAGTTACTTTGTCAAAATCTCCAATTGCATAATCTATTTTCATATTTCTACTAATTAGATCTAAACAACCTCTTTCAACACCAATAACATAAGTTGAATCGTTGTTAAAAATTTCAAGGTTTAAATTAGTTTTTGCAGTAACAATTAAAATAGTTTTATAGTTCATCAAATAATCCTTTTGCTCTTTTTGTAAAATCATCGCTACCAAATAAATAACTACCAGCTACTATCATATCAACTCCAGCTTGTTTTACTAAAACTGAAGTTTGTTCATTAATTCCACCATCAACTTCAATAGTGTATTTATAATTTTTTGTATTTCTTAATTGATCTAAAATTTGAATTTTTTCTAAACTAGATGAAATGAATTTTTGACCACCAAACCCTGGTTCAACGCTCATAACTAAGACATTATCTAATTTATCTAAATAAGGATAAACTAAACTAACATCAGTTTTTGGTGAAATAGCTAAAGAAGCTAAAATATTATTTTGTTTACATAAATCAATAAATTTATTGANTGTATTATCATCTTTTAATGATTCAATATGCATTGTCATCATTTCTGGTTTTGCTTTTATATAATCTGAAAAAAAGTCTTCAAATTGTTTTGTTTTAACACTAACCATAAAATGCACATCAACATTAATATCAATATTTTTTTTAATATCGTGTAGAATTTTAGAACCAAAAGTTAAATTTGGAACAAAATCAAAATCCATAACATCATAATGAATTCAATTTATATTATTTTTTTTACATAATTCTAATTCATTTTTTAGTTCCATAAAATTAGCTGATAATACTGAAGGAGCGATAATATACTTTTTCATCTTAATATTTATTCTTTCTATTTTGTTTTAATTCTTCATACACTTTTACATAATCATTATAAATGAATGTTGGTAGTAAATGCTCAGCTACAGCCTTTTTTACTTCGCATTTACTTTCATGAGTGTGTGTACAATCAACAAATTTANATTTGTTTAAAAAAGGAATAAATGTTTCTCAAGAATATAAAATATGCTCAATATCAATATTATTTAAATCAAATGCTGAAAATCCTGGAGTATCAGCTATAAAAATATTATTTTCTAAATTATAAAGTTGAATACTAGTTGTAGTATGTTTTCCTCTATTTAGTTTTTTTGAAATTTCATTAGTTTTAATTTGGTTATTCATATCTAAAAAGTTATTTAAAGTAGTTGATTTTCCAGCTCCAGTTTGTCCTGTAAAAACACTAATTTTGTTTTCTAAAAAACTTTTTAGTTTTTCAATGATTGCTTTTTTATTTTCTAAATTATCTTTATTATTAATGATCAAAACTTCATAATGCATTTTTTCATATCAATTAATTTTATGCATAACTTCTTGATAATATGGTGTTTGTTTTAATAAATCAACTTTAGTAAAAATTAAAATAGGTTTAATTTTTAGTGTTTCTAACATCATAATATATTTATTTAATAAAAATGATGAAAATAAAGGCTCATATAATGCAGTAACTATTAAAACTTGGTCAACATTTGCAATTTTTGGTCTATCTAGACTATTTTTTCTTGGTTTTATTTCTTTAATATAACCATTACCATCTTCTAAAATACTAAATTCAACAATATCTCCAACTTTAGGTTTTAGTTCTTTTTTTAAATTACCTTTTGCATATACTTTATATATATTGTTTTTATAAAAGACATAACTTTCATTGCTATCTTTTTTTATTAAAATCCCTTGCATTTACTCACCTTATTTCAAAATTAATACTATTAAAAAAATAATAAATAAACTAATAACTATTGAAATTCAAAATAAAAAGTATTTAAAGTTGGTGTTTTTAAAAAAATATTTATATTTTAAAGTATTGTTATTTTTAATATTTAAATAATTTTCATCTTCTCATCACATATTTGGAAAATCAATATTAACATCAGGTTGTTGTTTTGCTTGTTCTAAATCTTCAATGATTTGATCAAATCTGTGATATCTNTTTTTATAATCTTTTGCTAAACATTTCATTATAATGTTTTCTAGTGCTTGAGAAATATTTGGATTAATTTCTCTTGGTCTAGTAATGTCTTTTAAAATGTGTTGTTGAAAGTTAGTGCGTTCCTTTTCTTTTGAACTAGTGTGATTAGATCCATAATTTAAATACAACATACTACCTGTTAAAAACTCATACATTATCACACCAATTGAATAAATATCTGATTCAAAATAAAAAGCATCTTTTCTTGATTCAAAATTTATAAATTGCTCTGGAGCTGTGTATCGTGGTGTTCCTGGTGAAATATGATTGTGATGATCATCTAAAATAATACTTTTAATTTTAGAAATACCAAAATCAGAAATTCTTACTTTTGAATCATTTGTAATTAAAATATTTGCTGGTTTAACATCTCTATGAATAATGTTATTATCATGAATTTCTTTTAAGCCTTTAGTAATTTGTAAAAAATAATAAAGAAATTCTTTATTAGATAAGACGTTATTATATGCATTGAACTTTTTACTTAAATCAGCACCCTCAATAAGTTCCATAACAATTACATAATAATTTTGTCAACTAAAAACATCTTTCATTTTTACAATGTTTTTTGAAAAAGATAATTTTGCAAAAGTATTAGTTTCTAAAAATAGACGTTTTTTAATTGTTTCAATATTTTTATTTTTAGCTTTTAAAATAATTTTTACAGCAACAAAAACATCTTTTTTTTCTAAAACAGAAGCATCTAAATCAAGTGCTTTAAAAACAACTGCAAAAGCTCCAGAATTTAAATATTTAATTAATTTGTATCTATTATTAACAACTTGATTTAATAATTCTTCTTTATTTATTCCTAAATCTTTTTTAGTTTTTGGCATTATAAAACCTCTAATAAAATTATTGATAAATTATCTGTTGATAAGTTATTAATAGAATATTTAATGATGTTTTTTGCTTTAGTTTTTAATGAAGATTTTAAATCTAAGTAATCTTTAAAAGTTTTTGAGTCAATAAAATCATGTATTCCATCAGTTGTTAAACAAAATAAACCATTACTATTTTTTAAAAAATAGCTATCAATTTTTAGTTTTTTAGCAGGACCTAAAGCACTTGTTAAACTTTTTCAATAAGTATTTTCATTAAACTTAGTTCCATAATATCTTTGAGCTTGTTGTCTGATTTTTTGTATATCATAATTAGAGTTCATTAAATTTTGATCAATTGTAATTTGATTTAAACTTTGATCTTTTAAATGATAAATTCGTGAATCTCCAATATTAATAATATGAGCATTATTATTTGCTATTAAAATAGCAGATAGGGTTGTTCCCATATCTTTTGCTTCTATAAAATCTTCAACATATTTTTTCATAACATTAATAATATATGAAACACTTTTTTCTAGCCATGAAAAAATTTCTTTACTTTCTTTTTATCAAAACTAGTTTTTTTAAAAAGATCAACAAGTGTATCAACTGCTAGTCTTGAAGCAATTTCTCCGTGCTTATGTCCACCCATACCATCACAAATAATTGCTAAAAATGAACCATCGCTGTTTTTATAATAATTTAAAAAATCTTGATTTTCTTTTCTGAAATTTCCTTTTTCTGAAAGACCTACTGCTTTTATTTTCATAATCTACCTATGAAATTTATTTTATCATTTAAGTACTTTTTCTTTTTTTATTCAAGTATTTTATGACAATTTTATTTAATAAAAATAATAAACAAATTATAAAAAGTAAGCTTATAGCAACACTCATATAAAAATAAGGGCTTTTTAAAATAGTATTATTAGTAGAATTATTAGTTGTATTAGTTTGATTAATTCTAGATTCTATTTGCTGATTTTGATTAATATTTGAACTAGTTAACTCATTTTGATTATTAGTATCAGAATTGATTGTATTTATATTTTCATCTTTAAATTTTAGAAGAATTTGCTTTTTATTATAAAACTTATACTCATATTCTTTTTTTGGCTTAATAATTAAAATATTGTCTTTAATTTCAGTATCAAAAGCTGTTAAAAACAACAAATTTAAATCATCAAATAATTTATTAATATTATTTAAATCAGTTTTATTTATTTCTAGTTCATCTATTTCAATTAATCAATTTAAATCTATTTTTTTAAAATAAGTATTTATAAAATAAATATCTTTTAAATATTTTTTATATTTTGATTTTATTGGTAAAGTGATTTTAACAACGATTTTATCATCTCAAATAAAACGCTTAAATTTCTTTTCTTCTTCTAGTTCTAGTTTTAAATTATCATATAACCCATCTCATAAAACTTTGTTTTGTTTATAAAATTCAGAGTTTTTTAAATTAGCTTGTTGAATATAAATTTGTTTTTTAATATCATCAACACTTATATTATCTTTATTAATATTAAAATTAAAATCTTTTATTTGACTATATAAAGAAAGCGGAGTGTAAAAACGGTATTTAATAGTATCAATATTATATTTTAAAGAATTAAAACTATACAAATTATTAAAATCTGTAAATCTAAAATTATACTTTTTATTAAAAACGTGTCTTAAATTAAATAAATAAAGTTCTTTATTAAATGAAAACTGTCAATGATTTTTAGTATCAATATAATCAGTAATCATTTTATCTGAAGTTTGATATCTTACATTTTTTCATAACATATCTTTACTACTTTGATTTGTAAAACTATTATTAGATAAATAAAAGACTAAATCATATTTATTATTAAAATACTGATCTTTAGTATTTATAAATTCTAAATTTACTGTTAAACTTATTTCTAGTTTGAATCCATCTTTAATAAAACTAATATATTCATCTGATAATTTAAAATTAAAACCTTTTAAAATATTTTCAACAGTTTGATTATAAAAATTAGCTGAACTTTTTAAAATATAAAAATTATTATCATTATTTTTACTAGGTGTATTTGAAGCTTTAATACTTCTTGAAATATTTACTTTTTCACTTAGATTAAATTCAGATCGATAATTTTGTATTATATTAGTTTTTATTAAATTAGGTTCTTTTATATTTGTTAAATTCATACTTGATAATAAAGTTAAAAACATTTTAATCATCTCCTATTAAAGTATTAGAAAAAAAGTTTTTAAAATTAACTACTAGAATGAATAATTACAACTATTTGTTATAAAAAACAGTTTTATAATTAAAGTAAATGAGGTTATATATGAAAGTTAAAGTCAATAATTTAGAACAAACTTATAAAATAGCAAAAAAAATAAAAAAGATCATTCAAAATCAAAAAATCCCTTTTTATATTTTATTAAAAGGAGATTTAGGAGCTGGTAAAACTACTTTTACAAAGGCTTTATTAGAACAATTTAATATAAAAGATAATATTACTTCACCAAGTTTTGTAATAATGAATCAATATTTTATAGATGATTTAAAAATCAATCATATGGATGCTTATAGATTAAATAATGATAGTGAAATAGAAATGTATTTAGATGAATTTTTAGATGGATTAAATATTATTGAATGATATGAAAATTTAGATTTAGATTTAAATGCTATAAATAAGTTAATTATTGAAATTAAAATTATAGATGAAAACCAACGTTTATTTTTTATAGGAGAATAAGATGAACTTATTTATAGATACTACTAATTGAAAATTGATTTATCTATTAGAAAAAGATAATCAAATTATTGATTCTTTAATTATTTTAAATAATAAAAAACTTTCAGATATTGCTATTTTAAAATTAGAAGAATTTTTAAAAAATAATAATTTAACTTTAAATGATCTTAAAGCTTTTTATTTAACAATTGGTCCTGGTAGTTATACTGGTGTTAGAGTTGGATTAACAATAGTTAAAACTTTAAAAGTATTAAATAATAATTTTGATGTATTTATTATAAATTCATTATTATATCAAGCAGGATTAAATAAAATAATTTCATGTATTGATGCAAGAAGTAATAAGTATTATGTTAGTGTTTTTAATAATGCTAAACAATTATTAGAGATTAGTTTAATTGATCAAGATCAAATCAATAATTTAATTAATCAGTATCAAGATTATAAATTAATAAATGATTATCAATTTGATTATTTAAAACATTATTTAGATTTAAAAAAACATTTTATTAAAATTGATGATGATAATAAATTAAATCCTTTATATATAAAAAGTTTTATTTAATATAAAAAAAACAAGATGATTTTTTCATCTTGTTTTTATTCTGATTGATTTAAAATTTCAGTTAATTGAGTGTTTCTAATGCTTTTAGTTGAAATTCATATTGCAATGAAAAATGAAAATAAAACTATAATTAAACAAACTAATAAAGATCATCATTGTACTGATATTGGTATAGAAATATTATTAATTACTAGTAGTTTATTTAATAACATAATTGGTAGAAAAATACTACTTATTGTTAAAATAATCACTAATATATTAAAGATTTTTGTAATTCCTAAAACATATCAAAATGTTTGTTTGTTTGTATAACCCATACTTCTTAACATAATCATAAATGATTTATATTGACTTATATATATATTAGTAATAAGCATAATTAAAAGTGAAGCCGATAAACTAATTGCAGTTATGATAATAATTGCTATATAAATTGAAGTTTTAGTTAATTGATCAATTAATTGTTTAGTTTGGTTTATAAAATTAACATTAGAAATCGCTGTTTTATAATCACTTAAATTTAATAAATCAATAATTGCTAAACCTAGTCTTTTTTCAGGAATAATTGAAATTGAACTTGTAATTGTTAAAGGTTCACTAGAATTTGAAAAAATTGTATTGTAGTAATAATGTGGTGAATAATCATACACATTTTTTGATTTTAAATAAGTATTTTTTCAAGGATCTATAATATTTTGTTTTTCTCAGTTTGTAGTGTTATAAGTATTAAATAATTGATTTTTCTTAATAATTTTTGAAGTATCAAAAGGTTTATAATCATAATTTATAGATCTACTAATATCATATCCATAAATCATATTAGCTAAATCTGAATCAATAATTGCATATGATTTTCCATATATATCACTAACTCCTATATTTGTTAGTTTAATTTTTAAATCTTTATTAACATAATTAACTTTACTATTTTCAAGTTTTAAAATAGGAGCTATATTTTTTCTTTTACCAAGTGCTCTTCTATAAAATAAAGCACTACCATTTAAAATTAAATTATCTAAAGATGTTGTTGGAGCTGATTTTAAAACTCCTTTAATATTTATATATCCTGGAGTAAATTGAAAATAAATATGACGTCTATCAATTCTTCTTTCTTGTTCTATTGAAAAATCATAAGGTCTAATTTCAATATAATCTGTTATGTTTTTATTTGTTAAAACTGAATCTCAAGCATTTTTTACAGATAATGGAACTTGATTAATTTTTAATTTTTTTAAAGCTGGTTGAATATATTCTCTAGTATGTTCATCTTGTTTTTCTAAATTGATTTTTCAGTCATCATTTGGTTCTTGATTATTTCCTCAACCTAAAGCATATTTTGCAAAATCTTCTCAACTAATTTCATCAGAAATTGGAATAAATAATTTTAAGTTTCTTAATTGATAATAAGGTCTTAAAAATGACTTAATTATTTCTCCGTTTTTATTAATGACAAAATCACCAAAAATAGGAGAATTTTCAACAATATTATCTACTTGTTT
The DNA here is from genome assembly GCF_900489555.1 of Mycoplasma mycoides subsp. capri. Lineage (GTDB taxonomy): Bacteria > Bacillota_I > Bacilli_A > Mycoplasmatales > Mycoplasmataceae > Mycoplasma > Mycoplasma capri. The sequence continues at coordinate 342,830 of NZ_LS483503.1, forward strand.
TTCAATACTTAAATCATTATTATTTTCATTTTTTTCAGATCATAAATCAATTACTTGTCTTTGAGTAAATTTATTAACATCTAAATTATATGGATTTAAATAATAGTGTTTTTTATTATCATTTTCAACTATTTCATATCCATAAGAAGAATAGTTATTTGGCTCATTAATGCTTTGAATTGGTTGATCTATTCATTTAGCATGTTTAGTTACATATTTAGTATTTAAATAATCAGTATCATCATATAATCAGGCTTGTTTTGGTAGAATTTTAAAATCATTTGATTTAGTTTTATACATTAATTGAGAATTATAAGAACTAATATTATCTAAAATATTTTGATTATTTAAAAAATGATTATTTAAAGTTTGATTTAAAATAGTTGGTACATTTAAAGTATTAGTTTTTCTATTGTAAAGAATTTGATTTGTTGAACTTGAAATTAAATCATCACCTTGTTTTTGATATGGTGAGTTAATAATTTGATAAATTTTTTGAATATCTGAATTTGATAAAAAGACTTTGTTTTTTAATTGGTCATCAATTTTAAAACTATTTTGAGTTTTATCTAATCCTAAAATTTGATAATTAGTTTTTAAATTATTTGAATAAGGACTAAACACAGTTGCTAGTTGGTCTTTTTGACTAATAACATTTTGAGATTGAAACCCAAAAGCTAATTGAGTTTTTTTTGAATCATTTGTTAGATAAGATTTTATAAAAGTAGGAGCATAACCTAAAACTAAGTTTAAAATTTTATCTTTTCAATCAGTGTTCTTTTGTACTTTATTATCAAACACAACTTCTAATATTTTTGATACAAACTGAGTTAAAGGTTGAGTGGTAATATTTAAAAAATCTAGTTTTGCTTTATCATTTTCAAAGTGTTTATTAAGATCAGCATCATTTAAAATATATGCATATAATTGCTCAATAGTTCCAATTGAAATACTTCTACTATTTGCAATACTTAACTGATAAACAGATCAATCTAATAAATTAGTATATAAATCTGAAATTCCAGTTTCTAAATAATTTTTTATAAATGATTTATATGGAGTTAAAATTTCAGCTTTATTTTCTTTTTGATCTATTTTATAAACTAAAGTTGGAAGAATAGAAGAATTATTAACTGATAAAGTATAACTATTTGGATCATCATAATAACTAATATCTTGTTGTCTTGTTTTAATAGTTTTATAACTATTATCTAAATTTTCGTGTCCATTTCAAAGATTTAAAGTATCTTTTCCAAGTGGAGTATTAGTAATGTTGTTAAAAATTTGATACTCGTTATTATAATTAATATTTTTAAAATAATTGTTTTTAGTATGAATAGCAATTGATGGAATTGCTATTCCAATTGATATAAACAAAGTTGCTACAAACGTTAAAATTAATAATAAACTAAAAGGTTTTTTANCAGATTCAGTTAGTTTTAACATTAATAAATTATTAAATTTAATTTTTTTAAATAAGTATTTTTTTAACCAATCAGTTAATCTTGGTCTTGATCATTTTTTAGTATGATTAATTACTTGTAATACTGGTTTATGAATATTAAATAAAGCAACAATAAATGAAAATAGACCAATTAAAAAACCAAAAATAGCTACACTAATTAAAACTGAAATTCAATCAAATTCAATTACTTCAACTTTTAAACTAAAATAATCTTTAAAAATTCCTACAAATGGAACTTGTAGTATTGTTCCAAACATTCAACCTATTGGTATAGATATTAGTACTAAAATTAAAGCATATCAANTATATGAACTTGCAATAGTTTTACTATAAACTCCATTTGCTTTTAAAATACCAATTTGTTTTGCATTTGCTTGAATTGATTTAATAACACCAACAAATACTGCTAATGCTGCAATTAGAGCAATTAAACCAGCAGTTAAAAATGTTGCTAATGAGTAATAAAAAGTAATTTTTTGATATAAAGTTCAGTTTAATGAATATCAAGATTTATCAAAATCATATGTCTTATAAAAAGTATTTGCTTTATCTTTACTATTATAAGCATTAATATTTTCTCTAATTTTAGTAGATTTTGAAAAGTGATCTAAATATAAATTATTTAAATTAGCATCACTTTGTTTTTTAATTAAAAAGAAATTATAAATAGTTGTCTGATCATTATTACTTGGATCAGTTTGATCACCAATAATTTGATCAATTGTTTTATCACTAGCATAAATTAATCCACCAGAATCAGATTTTGGTAAAGGCACATTTGGATCTGAAGTTGGGAAAAATGAATAAGTATCAACTGCATAACCTGAAACTACTAATCCAACAGCTTGACCTAAATTTAGACTTGATCCAATTTTAATTTTATTAGCTTTTGCAAATTGTCTACTAACTGTAATTTGGCTTGCGTTTATTGGTTTATTACCATTTAAAACTAAATAATTAGTATGGTTTTGATCTGAAATATTAATAATTCTAAATGTTTTTTTAGTAATCGGATCATTAAAAATAGTTTCAGGTCTAATGTATAGATCATATCCATTAGCAATAGCTACTAGTTTGTGGTGAGTTAAAAATGCAGCACTAATCATAAAATCTTTATTAGTTGATCTTTTAATATCATCATTACTAATAAAAAAACCTGATGCTTTATTTGTAATATTTAAAAAAGGATTTGTATTTAAAACTAGTAAATCAACTAATTCATTGTTTTTAAAAATATCTGGTAATTTATCAACGTTTTGCGTATAAACATTAGAACCTGATAAAAATCCTCTTAATTCATTTGTTTCACTATATTGAGAAACTTTTTGAATATCAATATAATTATCATCTTCTGAATAATAAACAATTAAAGGTCTTAAAATTCCTTTAAAGCCTTTTTTTATAATGTCATAAAAAAAAGTATCTTCTTTATTTGTGTTTAAAAAATTCATTTTTTCAAATTCAGTTTTTAGTACTGTTTTATTAAAATGAGTAGTGTATTTATTTGTATTTGTAGTTATATATTCTTTTTGAAAATCATGTTTTAGGTTGTTTTCAAATTCAATTCCAAATAAAAATTCATAAACAATTTTTGCTATATTTTCAGTTTGATCTTTTCATTGATCATGTCTTATAAAAGTTCTAATTGTTTTAAATAAATATTGAGAAAAAGATTCAAAAGCATAATAAGAATAATAATAGATTTTTAATTCTTCAGAATGTTCTTTTTCTAATTTATTAATTAATTCTTTATTGTTTAAAAATTCTAATCAAGTAAAAGGTTTATCATCTTTTAAAAAATGTTTATATCAATTTGGATTAGTTTTAGTATATTTACTAATAACTGTATTACTTATAGATTGATCATTTTTATTTAATAGATCAATCATTGTACTAAATAATAAGTCATTAATTTCAAAATCAAAATCTTCTTGATTTTTAGCTACTTGTTCATCTTTTTGATCTTTTAAAAATAAATTTTTATTTTTTTGATTAGTTCAAATTTTTTTAAACTCATCTGAACTAATTACTTTAGTTAATAAAGTTTCTTTTCCATAAAACTTATTAAAATACAAATTAAAATTATTAAAACCCTCATCATTAAATCCAGTATACTCTTTATTTACAAAATCAAAAATAGGAATAAATAAAGGATCACCATTTTCTGGTTTTGCTTTATTTCCAACAACTATTTGATAAGTTGAATCAAATTTCTGACTTTTAGAATTATTAACTATTTGATCATAAGCAGTTTTTAAACGTTTATTAGTTGTAAAAGAGATTGTTAAAATACTAGAAGCTATAAAAGTTAAAAAAATAATAATAATTAGTTGTAATTTAAATTTTAAGATTCATTTTAAGCCTTGCTTAAACATTAAAAATAAATTACTCATCTATTTGTTCCATATCTAAATTCATAAATTTACTATTAATTACATTTTATAAGCATTTATTAAAAATATAAATACCAAATTTATTTTTTTAATAATAAAAAACAAAAAAACAAAAATGCCATTTAAGTATATAGTTACACATTTAAAAAATCAAGTATTGATTAACAATTCTTCTTTAATAAAATAAGTACAAAAATACTTTTAGAGGGAATATGAAAAAATCTATTAAAAAAGCAAAACCGTGATTAATTAGTTTAATAGTGATGTTTGCTTTTATTAGTGGATTTTTATTTTTTATTAGATCTTATGTTGATTCATCAAAACAAAATTATTTAAATAAAATTCAAAGTTATATTGATGCTAGTTCTTATTTAGCAAAAAGTAAAATTTTAAAAAGTGTTGAAGATTTAAATGAAGACTATGTGAATAAAAAATTAAGTGAACAATATTTAGAACAAGAATTTGGAAAAGATTTTATTTGAAAACCAGATAAAACAGATGCTAATTTGAAAAACAAAGTTTCAGATATTTATAGAACTTATTTTGGAAAATCAATTGATGTAATTGAAAAAGATTTAAAACTACAATATAGAGATAATAATAAAAATTTAGTTGATATTACTGATTTAAAAAATGGTGAATTTATTCCTAAAAATATTGATAAAATTACTGCTTTAACTAGATCTTCAGAAGATTTTTTAAATGGTTTTTCTCCTTCTTTAGCTTCATTAGGTTTATCTTTTTTTCAATCTCAAGCTCTTGAAAATGAAGATCATTTAAATAAGATCAAAAACAACAATATTATAAAAAGTGTTGTTGATTTTATTAACAATAACCAATCTTTGATTAAGCTTTTATCAAAGATTTTTTCAACTAAAAATGTAGATAAAAGTTTTTATAAAGATTTAACTATTAAACAAGTATTTAATAAAAACATTAATTTAATTACAAGCAGTTTTACTAAAAAAACTTATAGTGATAATAATAATGATTATTTTGCTGATGATGTTAGTGATCTTGTTATTAGTGATGTTAAAAATATAGTCTTACAAGAATGAAATAAAGATAAAAAAAATATTGAAATATTAGATAAATTTAAAATTATTTTTAGTAAAGTAAAAGATTATTTTTTAAAGTTTGATTATTTAAAAATACTAGATAACTTATTTAGATATGTTCAATCTGAATTATATTTTAGTATGTATTATGTGATTAATGAACAATACTCAAATCCAAGTCAGTTATTAAATCAAAAAATAGAAGATAAAAGATTTGATCCATTAATTAATAATAAATTAGACTTTTCTTTATTAATTAATGGGTTTAGTAAAGTTTTAGAAGATAAAAAATATACAACTAGATTATTAGATTTTTTATTTAAAAGAACAGATAAAACAAAAATATATTTTGATCATAAAACAATACCACAAAATATAGGAACAAGTAATCTTATTTTAGATGTTATAAACTTAATTCAAAAAACTATATTAAAAACAAATCAATTAATAAAAGAAGCAATTGAAGGTTTAGAAAATTATATTAAAGAAAATATGTATGAACTAAGAGAAAAAATTAGAAACACAATTCTTGGTGTTTTAAAGAGTAAAGTTAATAGTTTTTCTCATTCAGTACATTTTGGATATATTCATACAAATGAAGATTATAATAAACTAACTGTTCAAATATATACTAATTTATGATTAACAAAATTTTATTATGTAGATGCTAATATATATATTTTTGGAAAAAATGGTTTAGTTACTAAAATCTTTGATTTATTTAAACAAATTGGAAATTCTATTTCAGCTACTAGTTCTGATAGTTTTAATTTTTTAAAATTAGTTTTATATAGAGATTTAGATTCTAATATAGGTTTTAAAGATAATTTTGAAGAAATCTCAAAACTTATGAATATAGGACATAACTTATTTAGTGATCAAAAAATGTTAAATATTGATTTATCATTAGGTAGTTTAAAACAAATAGCAAGTATTAAAGGATTATATGGAATTTTAAATTNACCAAATGAATTAGACACATTAAAAAACTTATTAAATACGTTTGGTTTAAGTTCTTTTATTAGTAAAGTTGAAAAAGCAGTAGAGCCTTTACAAAAAATATTAGATCTTTTAAAAGACTTTGGATTTATTAGTGATACTAAGAAATTTATTCAACAATTTGATACATATACTAAAAAAATAATCAAATACATACCAGATAAATATCAAAGTGTAAATATGCAATTAAATTATGATTTAATTTCTAATTTATATCCAAAAACAAAAACTAATACTAATTTTATAAATGATTTTACAACTAGACTAGCTGAGTTTTTATTTCCAAAAAATAATAAAGATCAAGATGATGAGCTTTTATTACCTATTATTAGATTAATAAGAAATGATAAANATAAAAAAATCACTAGTGTTGAACAAATTAAAAAAGATTTAACTAATTATTCTGAAAAAATTCTTTCAAAAGATTCTTTATTTAAAAACATTACAGATATAAGAGATTTCAAAATTCAATTACCAGACAATCTTTTAAAACATTTAAAAATAGAAAACATCAAAGATCTAACTGTATTAGAATTACTTCAAATTACAAGTAAGTACGTTAATCAATTTTTAAAAAATAATCCTGATAAGTCTTTAACATTTGATTTATCTTCAATTGGATTTATTTTAAAAGCATTAAGTGCTAGTGTTGATATCACTTATATAGATAATAAAAAAATTACAAATAAGAATTTATTCAAAGCATTATATGATGATTTAGATTCTTTTAATCATAAAAATGATGAAAATGATAAAGGAAGAAAAGCAGAATCGTTTTATAACTGGTCATCTATTGTTTTAAATCTTGGTGATGATATAAAAAGAACTATTGATTTAGAACAAATAAAAAATGACTTTTCATATTCTCCTTTGCACTTATTATTAGGAATTGATTTAAATAAAGTTCAATATATTAAAAATACTATTGGTTATGCTTTAGCTACTTTGATTGGTGGAATTAATATAACTGATCCAAATTATGAATTAGCTAATCAAAATAGAAAATCAGTAATTACAATTTTTGCTATATTAAACTTTGTTTTACAAAATCAAGAAACTATTTTAAAAAATTTAGAATATCAAAAAGCAGGTATTTATTATAAAAAAGATTCTTGAACAACAAAATTAATAAATAGTAATGATAAAGAAATTAAATATTATTTAATTAGAAATCTAACATCAGAAAATGAAATTAATAAAAGAGTTGGAAATCGTTTTGAAATAACATTAACAAATGATAATAATAGTTCTTATTGAAAAATTTCAAATATTGTTGCTTTAGATTATAAAAATTAAAAATAGGAGATTAAATGAAAAAGCTATTAACTATTTTAGGTTCTATTATTTTAATTACAACAACTAGTACAGCTGTAATTGCTTGTAAGAATATAAATCAACAAGAAGTTAAAAATAAAGAAACTGAACAAAAAGATAAAAAAGAATCTATTGAATCAACAGATGATAAACAAAAAGAAAGAGCTAATAAATCTGAAAATGATTCAAAACCTAATGAACATCCTCAGGGTGATCAACCACATAATGCCCAACCATCTGATTTACCTAGAAAAAATAACGAAGAATTAGTAAAAAATAACAAAATGAATTTTGATTTAATTAAAAAATACGGAAAAGAATTTATTGATCTTTTAACATCTTTAGGTGAAAAAGCTGAAAAAATTAGCGAAGACCCTGAGAATATCAAGGTTTTAACACTGGCTAGAGAACTATCAAAAGCCTATGAAGATTTAAAAAAATATTCTAACTTTGATACTTTTCAATCTGAATTAAAACAAAAACTTAATAAATCAGAAACAGAATTATCGGATTTCATTAGTAATTTGGAAAAATATTGAAACAAAATAGTTAAAGATTATGAAAATGAAAGAGAAAAGATTTTAAAGGTTTTAGAAGAAAAAGGTAAGTAAGATTTATTAAAAAATAAGAAGACTTCAATAAAATAAGAAGTCTTTTTTAATCAATTTTAGTTTATAGCATTTTTTGTATTATAAATACCAACCTATATCTACAAAACAAATACAATAATGATTTTAAAAAGGAATTTGTATGAAAAAATTATTGACAATATTAGGATCACTTGGGCTAATTGCTACAACAAGCGCTGCTGTAATTGCTTGTGGTGATAAAACTCCACAAAAATTATCTGATATTAAATCTTCTGAAAAATCTATAAAAGAAGATAAAGAAAAACAATTAAAAGAAGAGAATGTAAAAAAAATTCAATCTGATCAGTCAGATCCAACTAACAATTATTCATTTAAAAGAAGTTTAGAAGAAAATTTGAAATTAATTAAAAAATATGGTAAAGAAGCTGCAGATGTGATTTTTCCTCGTGCAGATTTAATAGAAAGTTTTCGTTCTAAAGAAGAAACAAAAGATACAATTTCTCTAATTAGTAAAATAATAAGTATTTATACTGATTTTAACAATTATTCTAATGTAGAAGAATTTAAATCAAAAAGTACAAAATATAACTTAACAACTAAAGAAAAAGAGCTTGATGAACTTGTTACAAAATATGAAGAACAAAAAGACAATATTTCAAAATTATTAGAAAAATTTAAATAAGTAAGAAAAATAGATCTACTAAATTAATAATTGTATAAATATTTTTTAAATAATAGTATTCATATCTCTTATTAGTGATAAAAAAACTTTTTAGTAGCTTTATGATCATTTTTTATATTTAATATACTACTAGCTAAATTAATAACTTTTATAACAGATTTCGTTTTTGATTACTAATTTTTGAAAATTGGAAAAATCATCTTTTATAAGCATTGTTTTTTATAAATGTATTTAATATTTTTAATCAAAAGGAGAATTTATGAAAAAACTAATAACCTTAATAAGTTCTATTCTATTAATCACCTCAAGTGGTTTTATAGTAATTTCATGTAAAACCCAACAAAAATCAAATAATCAATCATTAAACTTTAATAATGACAAGACATTCAATCAAGATATAAAGACTAAAAATGACACTAATAATGAAAAAAGTGATCAAAATATATCTAAAGCAATTGATAAGAAAAATAAAAATCATAATCAAACAGTTAGAAAAGAAGAAAAAAAGATTCAAGATAAACAAATAGAAGAAAAACAAAAATATATTCTTCAAAGAAGTAAAGAAAATAATTTTTCTTTAACTAAAGATTATGGTTTAAAACATACTGATTTTACTTGAAATAATCAAGATAAGTGATCTAAATGAAAAAGTGATTCTAAAAATAATTTATTAGCATCTTTAATTGGACAAGTCACTACTTTTTATTCTAAAATTTCAAAATATGCTAGTGTAGTAGAACTTGAAAAGGAATTTGAAAATAAATTAAATCAAAATAGAAATTACAAATCTTTTGAAGAGTTTATAGAAAAAATGGATATGACTATTACAAAATATTTAGAACAAAAAGATAGTATTTGAAATGCATTAAATACATTATAATAAAAAATAAAAATATACTATTGGACACAAAAACTGAAATAATAAGTAATTATCACTCAACTATTTTTTTAGTTAACATTTATTTAAAGATGGATTTGCTTATTCAAAAAAATATAATTTAAAATATTGTATTTATAAAGTCAATTAGAAAGAAAGATATATGAAAAAACTAATAACCTTATCAAGCAGCATAGGATTAACTTTTATAAGCAGTTTTTTAGTTATTTCTTGTAAATCATCAAAACAAATTAATACTAAAGAAATGACTAACATTACTAAAAAAGATCAAATTTCAGATAACAAAAAAGAAGATATAAAAAACGATAAATTAAAAGAGAAAAATCTTATTATTCCTAAAAAAAGTAAAGATGAAACTTTTGAATTGATTAGAAAATACGGTAAAGAGATTGCAGATTTTTTATTTCCATATTCAACTAAATTAGCAGATTTTCGCTCTAAACCAGAGTATAAGGAAATGTTAGAATTTACTGGAAAAATAACTAAGTTTTACTTTGATATGAATAATTCATCAAGCCTAGAAGACTTTATAATGAAGAAAAAACTACAAACAAAACTCGGTGTATTACATAGCGAACTTGATCAAATTATTAGTAAGTATGAAAAAGAAAAAGATAGTATTTGAAAACAATTACAAGAAATTAGTAAAGCTTAAAAAAAGACTTTCTTAGAAAGTCTTTTTTTGTATTAATTACTATAAATTATTAATCATTTTAAACTTATTACTAAATCGATTTCTCAAGTTTTTTGAATGATCAACAATATCTTGTTTTTCTTTAGTTTTTAAGTTTTTAATTTCTTTATGAAGTTGTTTTGATTCTAAGTTATTATTTTGTTTTAAATCAGAGATTTGTTGATTATATTTACTATGAGTTTGTTTTTTATAATCAGTAATTTCTGATTTTTTATTATTCATAAATGCTTTTTCTTCTTTATTTAAATCTAAATAACTTTGTTTTAATTGTTTTAATTTAATTTTATATTCATTAATATAATTGGTTATTTGATCATTAATGTTTTGAATTTGATTTATTTGCTCTTCAGATAAGTTTTTATTTTTAGTATTGTTTTTAATATCTTTGATTTCTTGTTTCTTTTCATTTATAAATTCTGATTTAGCCTTTTTAGTTTGAATTAAACTTCAAACATAAGCTTCTCTAACAGAACCAAGTTTACCACTTTCTTGAACCATTCAAAATCCATACATTAAACTTGTAACAATTACTCCAATTACAACTGCTATAAAGAAGTATAATGATTGAATTCCATAAGGAACTGCCCCTAAAACTCAAACAATAGGTCCACCATGAGCAGCAAAATCTTGAACTTTTAAACTTCCAGCAATTCCACCAGCAACAGCTGAACCTACAACATTACATAAAATAGCACGTCTTGGATCTCTAATTGCAAATGGAATGGCACCTTCTGAAATTCCTATGCTTCCCATAATTAAAGCAGCTACTCCTAGTTGTTTTTCAGTTGAATTAAAGAATTTTTTAAATAATAAAGTAGTTAATCCCATTCCAAGTGGAGCAACTGGAATAGCAGCAGCCATTGCCCCCATTGGTTCATAAATTTTTTCAGTAATTAATGCTGAACAAGTTACAAAAGCAATTTTATTAACTGGACCACCCATATCAAATCCAGCCATAGCACCAAGTATAATTCCTAAAGCTAAACCTATTCATACACTAGTTTGACCTATATAAGCACTTTTGATTCATGATGAAATGTGGTTCATTATAAATCCAATTGGAGCACCTAGAACAAATATAAAGATAAATGAAATACCAATACCTCCAACTAATGGAATAAAGAAAATTGGCATAGCTGGAGCTAATGTTTTTGGCACTTTTCAACTATTAACTCATTTTACAAAATATCCAACAATTAGTCCTGCAATAATAGCTCCAACAAACCCCATTGGAGTTTGAATTTGTCCTAATCCTGGAATTCAATTAGCAAAATTACTTGGATTATTTCCAATAAATGATCCAACCATAGCAGGAACTATAGCTGCTCTTCCAGCAATTGAATTTGCTATAAATCCTCCAAGTATTGCAATCATTAAAGTAAATGAAGCTCCACCAATTGCTTCAAGATATTTTAAAAATCCTTTAGGTGCTGCATCAGCTCCATAAATAGCTTTTGCTAAACCTAGTGAAACAGCTAAACAAATACCACCAAGTATAATAATTGGAACCATATATGAAATACCAGATAATATGTGTTGTAAAACTCCAACTTTTTCTTGGTTTTTGATATTTTTAGTTTCAAATTCTTGACTTGTTTGATTATGAATATTTGCTAATTTTAAAGCATCATTAATAGTTTTTTCTGGATCTTTAATAGCATTAGATACTTTAGTTTTATATACTTTTTTACCAGTAAATCTAGTCAAATCAACAGCAGTATCAGTTGCAATAATAACAACATCTGCTTCTTTTATTTCTTTATTAGTTAATGGAGTTCCAATTCCTTTTGAACCTTGTGTTTCAACTCTAATTTGATAATTTTGTTTTAAGGCTTGTTGTAGTAATTTTTCTTCAGCCATATAAGTATGAGCAATACCTACAGTACATGAAGTAACAGCTACTATTTTTAATTGTTTTGTATTTTCTAGATTATTATTTTCTTTTTTAATTTCTATATTTTGATCTGAATTTAGAATATTTAAAATTTCTTTTTTAGTTTTTGCTTGTTTTAAAGCAGTTTTAAATTCTTGATTTGTTAGTTTAACAGCAACTTGACTTAATAAAGTTAAATGTGAGTTATTTTCATCAGTAGTTTGTGGAGTTAATAATGCTATAGCAATTTCAATAGGTTTATTATCTAGTGCGTTTCATTCAATAGGATTTGTAAATTTTAAAACAAATACAGCTGGTTTTTTAATTTGTTGAACATCTTTTGGATGTGGTATAGCAAAACCATCTTCAAATCCTGTTGTATTTTCAGCTTCACGTAATTTAAACCCATCAATTAATGCTTTTTTACTAGTAACTATTTTTAACTCTTTAGCTTTTGATGCAATAAACTCAAATGCTTCTTCTTTAGTTTTAAGATTAACATTTAAAAAAATGTAATCTTTATTAAAAACATAATTATCCATTTTATATCTCCTTTCTATTTACTTTAATTGTATTACTTTACTAGTTGATAATATTTAGTTTCATTAATTTATCGCACTTGTATGAATTAGTAAGAAACTAAAACTATTATCTTTTTAGATATTTTTTGTATATGCAAATTTTTAAAAAATTAATTTGAACTTGTAAAAAATAGCTTTTTTTTTTTTTTTTTTATAATGGAAATATAAATTTTAGGTATTTTGTTGTCTAAGTATCTAAAAAAATAGAAAGGAAAAAATATGAATCAAAAACCAAACCCATTAGTTATAGTTGGAGCTATTTTATCAATTGTTGGAATTATTATAGTACTTCCTATTTCAATTGTTTTTCTTTGATTTTTAGCTTGATTAACAATACCAGGAGCTATTGTGAGATTTATTCTTTCAATTTTATGCTTAGTTCCAAGTTTAAGAAACAGTAAAGGATTAGTGATCACAACTGGTATATTTGCTTTATTTTGAGCAGCACTAATTCCAGGTATTTTATTAATAGTTGGTGGAGCTCAAATTAGTAAAACTCAAAATTAAATTGTTAAAAGTAATACTAAAATTATTTAATGTTAATTAAAACTTAAATAAAACATAAAATTAATAAAAATAGTTTATTAAACTAATTTCGTTTGATTTTTAAAAACTATTTATCAAAGGCTATTCTTTCTAATTTTTTATTTTTATTTGATAAATAGTTTTTTATTATGTAAAAAAATTAGGTTTATTAAATCTAGTGCAATTTATTTATATTTTTGTGTATAATTAAAAAGTATTACTTATGGGTTAATACTCAAGTTGGTGAAGAGGACACCCTGCTAAGGTGTTAGGTCGGTCTCCGGCGCGAGGGTTCGAGTCCCTCTTAACCCGCCATTTGAAATTAACAGACTACTTAGGTAGTCTTTTTTATTTGTTTAATATCGTATAGATTTAATTTAATTTAAACAATTTAAAACAATATATAATATATAAAGATAATAAATGGAGTAGTAATGAATAAAAAAGTTGATAAAAATATTAAAAATCAATCAAAAAACACAAAAAGTTTTTGATCAAAATTAATGTTTTGAAAATCTAAAAATGATTTAACACAACAAAATTATTTTGAAAATATTTTATATCCTTTTTTTATTACTAAAGAAAACGAAAAGAAAAACGTTTTAGATTTTATAAATAAACAAGACATTCAATATTTTTTATTTTATACAAATTCCAAAAACTGATTAAACATTTTACAATATGGAATTTGTCCTGTTAAAGAAATTAAATTAAAAGCTGATGAAGAATATGTTGTTTGATCATTTCAACAAAAAGATTATTCAATTGGTTTAGCTTTTGATATTTCATCAAGAGCTCAATTTTGAAAATGACTTAAAGATACTGATATTAAAACTGATCAATTTTTAACAATAGCAATTAATCCAAATACTTTATATAGAGTAACAAAAAAAGATTGAGTTTGAGATAAATCTTTATCTATGGTTTTTATTAATGAAGCTATTCAAATAGAATGTATTGAATGAATCTTGTTTAGAGATTATGACTTATATAAAAAAGCAGAAGAATATTTAAGAAAAACATTATTAAATGATTCGATTAGAATTTATTATAAAAATAATGATCAATTTGAACAAATAGAAAGTAATAACGATAATGAAAAAGCAACTAGATAAAATCACTCCAAGAAATATTGATTTTTCACAATGATATACAGATATTGTTTTAAATACAAAATTAGCTAGTTATGGTCCTGTTAAAGGAACTATGATTTTTAGACCATACGGATATAGAATTTGAGAATTAATTCAAAAATATTTAGATGAAGAATTTAAAAAGATAAATGTAGATAATGTTTATTTTCCATTATTAATTCCTGAATCATTGTTTAATAAAGAAAAAGATCATATTGAAGGATTTTCTCCAGAAATTGCAACTGTTACTAAAGTTGGAGAAAAACAATTAGAAGAAAATTTATTTATAAGACCAACTAGTGAAGTTGTAATGATGGATTATTTTAGTAATGAGATTAATTCTTATCGTGATTTACCTTTAATTTATAACCAATGATGTAATGTAATGAGATGAGAAAAAACTACTCGCCCTTTTTTAAGAACTAGTGAATTTTTATGACAAGAAGGTCACACTGTTCATAGTTCTTATAATGAAGCAGAAGACTTTTGTTTAAAGATATTAAATATTTATGAAAAGTTTGCAAAAGACATTTTATTATTACCTGTAATTTGTGGTAAAAAAACTGAAAAAGAAAAATTTGCAGGAGCAAAAGATACTTATACTATTGAATCTTTAATGTTTGATGGTCAAGCTTTACAATGTGGTACTTCTCATTTTTTTGCTGATAATTTTACAAAAGTTTATGATATTAAATTCCAAAATAAAGAAAATAAATTAGAACATGCTTATTCAACAAGTTGAGGAGTTTCAACAAGATTAATTGGTGCTCTTATTATGACTCATAGTGATGATAATGGTTTGGTTTTACCAAGTAAAATTTCTCCAATTCAAATCCAAATTATTCAAATTAAAAATACTGAACAAATTGATCAAGTTGTTGAGATTATTAAAGATAAATTATCTGATTATAGAATCGATGTAGATAATAGTGATAAAAGCTTTGGATTTAAAATTAGTGAAGCTGAAATTAAAGGAATACCAATTAGAATTGAAATAGGACCTCGTGATTTAGAAAATAATCAAATTACTATTTCAAGAAGAGACCAACAAGAAAATAAAATCAAAATAGATTATAAAGATGTTAAAAAAGTAGTTGATCAAATGATTAAAGATTATGATTTAGCCCTTTATAATAATGCTTTAGAAAATAGAAAAAACAGAACTTTTAAAGCTGATACAATTGAAGAATATATTGAAATTTTAAAACAAAACCAAGGTTTTGTATTAGTTCCATTTTGTGGAAGAGTTGAATGTGAACAAGATATTAAAACAAAAACAGCAACTAATTCAAGATGTATTCCTTTTGATCAAAAAGAAGTTAAAGCAAAATGTTTTAATTGTAAAAAAGACACTTGTCTACAAGTAATATTTGCAAGAGCTTATTAGAAAGAAAAAAATATGTCAAAAAAGTATTATGCAATAAAAAAGGGTTTAAAACCTGGTATTTATACAACTTGAGATGAAGCTAAAAAGCAAGTTGAAAATTATTCTAATGCTGTTTATAAATCTTTTTCAACTTTAAAAGAAGCTGAAGATTTTTTAAATGATAGTAACAAGCAATCTGATAATTTAAATAGTGATAAAAATAGTTGTATAGCTTATACTGATGGTAGTTATAATACTTTAGATAATACTTTTTCATATGGTGTTGTTGTTTTTTGAAAAAATAGAGAATTTCATTTAAGTCAGAGATTTGATAATCAAAATATTTCTAGTTTAAGAAATGTAGCTGGTGAAGTTCTAGCTGTTAAGCAAACAATTATGTTTTGTGTTGCAAATAAAATTAAAAAAGTACTTATTTGTCATGATTATCAAGGAGTAAGTAAATGAGCTTTAGATCAATGAAAAGCTAATTTAGACTTTACAAAAGAATATAAAGAATTTTTTAATAAATATAAAAATCAAGTTGAAGTTGAATTTAAATGAATCAAATCACATACAAATAATAAATATAATGACTTAGCTGATAAATTAGCTAAAAATGCAAGTTTAGAATTTGTTTTAAAAGAGGTTTAAAATGAAACAAATTGATATTCAAACAATTGATAATCATCAAATTAAAACCTATGTTTTTGATAAAGTAAAAAAACCAATAGCTGTATTACATATAATTAGTAATAACTTAAACATTATTGATTTTTACACAGGTTTTTTTAAGTTATTAAATGAGCATCAGATTATAGTTGTTTGCAATTCAATTCAAAACTCTTTAGCAATCAGAAATCAAAAGAAAATTTTAAATCATAATGCCAAAATTATTATTGAAGATTTTAAAGAAGTTAATCACTTTATAAAAAAACAATATAAACTACCAATCTTTATGTTTTCTCATTCAATAACTTGTGTTTTTAGCAAAGCTTATGCTATTAAATATTCAGAAACTATTAATGGTTTAATTTTATCTAATTTTATTCAGTTTAATAAAACAGTAATTTTTAAAGAAATGATTAGATTAATTTTTATTAAATTATTTTCTAAAAACAAAAAACCATATAGTTTATATCAAGATACTTACACACAAACTTTTTTACAAGAGTTTAATCAAAATAATGAGTTTTTATCAAATAATTTAAATCGATATTTAGATCTTTTAGAAGATGATTTTATTTCTAAAAAATTTGAAATTATTAGTTTATTAGATATATATAAAACAATGTGTTTTAATTTAAAAACTAAACGTTTTAGTTTTATTAGAAAAAACTTACCAATTTTATTAATAGCTAATGATAATAATTTTGATGAAGAAAAATACTATTTAAAATCATCATATAAACTATTAAAACAGTTTTTAAAAAAAGATTATTTTATACAATTAAATTATGTAAATGATTTAAAAAATAAAATGTTTAACAACAAAAATCAACTAGAAAATCAAATAGTTACTTTTATTAATAAACATCATTAATATGTTTAATAGAAAGGTTTTATATGGATAAATCTAAAATTAGAAATTTTAGTATTATTGCTCATATTGATCATGGTAAATCTACATTAGCTGATCGTATTTTAGAACTAACAAACACAGTTGAAAAAAGAGAAATGCAAGATCAATTATTAGATTCAATGGATATTGAAAGAGAAAGAGGAATTACAATTAAATTAAACTCAGTTCAATTAAAATATCATTCAAAAGATAATCAAGATTATATTTTTAATTTAATTGATACTCCAGGTCATGTTGATTTCACTTATGAAGTTTCAAGAAGTTTAGCTGCTTGTGAAGGTGCTATTTTAGTTGTTGATGCTTCTCAAGGAGTTGAAGCTCAGACTTTAGCTAATGTTTATTTAGCAATTGATAGTAATTTAGAAATAATTCCAGTAATTAATAAAATTGATTTACCTAGTGCTGATGTTGATAAAGTTAAACAAGAAATTGAAGAAATTATAGGTTTAGATTGTAGTAATGCCCCTTTAATTTCAGCAAAGACTGGATTAAATGTTGAAGATGTTTTACAAGCAATAGTTGAAAGAATTCCATCACCAAGTGATGCTATTGATAATGCCCCTTTAAAAGCTTTAATTTTTGATTCTTATTATGATAAATATTTAGGTGTTGTTATGTCAATAAGACTAAAACAAGGGATGTTAAGAGTTGGTGATAAAATCAAATTAATGTCTACTAATGCTGAATATGAAGTTACTTATTTAGGAATAAAAACTCCAAAAATTGTTAAAAAAGACTTTTTAGAAGCTGGTGAAGTTGGTTGAGTTGCAGCTTCAATAAAAACTATTAAAGATGTTAATGTTGGAGATACTATTACAAGTGTTTTAAATCCAGCTGATGAGCCATTAGAAGGTTATAAAAAATTAAAACCAATGGTATATTGTGGAATTTATCCAATTGATACTAATAAATATCAAGATTTTAAAGAAGCTTTAGAAAAAATTGAATTATCTGATTCTTCTTTAGTTTATGAACCAGAAACTAGTCAAGCTTTAGGATTTGGTTTTAGGTGTGGTTTTTTAGGATTATTACATATGGAAGTAATTCAAGAAAGACTAGAAAGAGAATATAATCTTGAACTAATTGCANCTGCTCCAAGTGTAGTTTATAAAGTTCATTTAACAAATAAACAGATAATTGAATTAGATAATCCTGCATTATTACCTGAAGCTCAAAAAATTGCAAAAATTGAAGAGCCATTTGTTGAAATTAAAATAGCAACTCCAAGCGAATATATTGGAGATTTAATGAACTTGTGTCAAAACAAACTTGGTATTTATAAAAATATGGAAGTGATTGATAATAATAGACGAATTTTGATTTATCAAATGCCATTAGCTGAAATTATTTTTGACTTTTTTAATAAATTAAAATCTATTTCTAAAGGATATGCTTCTTTTGAATATGAACTTATTGGTTATAAAGAGTCAAAATTAGTAAGAATGGATATTAAGTTAAATGGAGAAATGGTTGATGCATTTTCAATGATAGTTAATCAAAAATTTGCTTATCAAAGAGGAAGCGCTTTAACTTTAAAATTAAAAGAATTAATTCCAAGACAAAACTTTGAAGTACCAGTACAAGCAACAATTGGAAATAAAGTAATTTCAAGAGAAACTATAAAAGCTTATAGAAAAGATGTTACTTGAAAACTTCATGCTGCAGATAAATCAAGAAGAAAAAAATTATTAGAAAAACAAAAAGAAGGTAAGAAAAAAATGAAAGAGATTGGAACTGTAGAAGTTCCACAAGAAGCCTTTGTTGCTATTTTAAAAATAGATGATTAAAATTATAGTAATTAGAGGAAGAAAAATGTTTAAATATCATGGTAATTTTTTAAAAATACTTGTTGATGAACTTTATTTGATTTCACAACAACCAGGTAAGAAAATATCTGAATTTTCTAAAAAAGCTGTTGAGCAATGACTAAAAAAGCCAAATATCTCAACTTTTAGAAAATGAATTAATCAAATAGAATCAAAAACTACTCCTAAATTTGTAGTTGCAGATTTAAAAAAGATAATTCAAAGCGATTTTTATGAAATTATTGTAATTAGACTTCAAAAATTATTAAGCTTTTTTGATGATTTTTCTTTTTGATATAAAACATTTGATAAAAAAAATCCAAATTTTTGTGATGAATATGGTGTTGATTTAAATATTAGAGAAACCTTTTTATATTTAACAAGAACATATCTAACTAATTCTTTAAAAACACTTATTGATCTAAATCCATCAACAAAATTAGAATACATGAGATATGATTTAGTTGAACTAATCAAAATTGCTTTAGAATCAGATACTAATGAAATATTTATTGAATATTTATATGAAATTGATGAAGTTTTAAGCGAATGTATTGATGAAATTGACGATGATGGTTTTTGATATATTAAAAATCAATTAGATTTAGCTAATGAATTTATTAAATTTATTATTATTTTTCAGACATATCTTTATTATGCTATTTTAATTTTTGAATTTTTAGAATTTGATCAATTATTAAATATTGGTATTTTTGATTTTGCAAATAAAGTATATGTTGCAAAAAGAATGCAACAAATTGATTGAGATAAAAATTTTGATGATTATATGATGGGAAAAAAAGTAGGGTTTTAGACCCTACTTTTACTTTTTATTTAACTATTTTAATATTTAATTCTTCTAATTGTTTTTCACTTACTAGATCTGGAGCATTACTCATCATATCAATTCCTAGTGAATTTTTTGGAAAAGCAATAACATCTCTAATTGAATTTGAATCAGTTAAAATCATACTAATTCTATCTAATCCCCAAGCAATTCCTGCATGATAAGGTGCACCATATTTATAAGCGTTCATAAATCAACCAAAATTAGTTTCAACTTGTTTGGCAGTTAATTCAACTGCATCAAACATTCTTTGTTGAATTTCTGGATTTGTAATACGTTGACTTCCTCCCCCAATTTCAAATCCATTCATAACTAGATCATAAGCACAAGCTAAAGCATCTTTTTTATTAGTATCAAAATCAGTTAAGCATTCTTCTTTTGGACTTGTAAATGGATGATGAGCTGCTACATATCTATTTTCTTGTTCACTAAACTCAAATAAAGGAAAATCAACAACTCATAATAATTTAAAATCATCTTTAGTTTCTAAATTAAACATTTTAGCTAAACTAATTCTAATAGCACCCATTAATTGAGAAATTTCTGCATACTTTCCAATATTTAAAATAATAGTTGCTTTATTTTTAATATCAAACTCTTTAATTAATAATTCTTTTTCATTTTCAGTTAATTGGCTTGCTAAACTTCCTGACCAATTATTATCTTCAAATTTAATAAAAGCAATTGAATTAAAACTAAATTGTTTTGCTTGTTGGTTTAAATCTTCAAGTTGTTTTTTTGATAATAGTTGATCTATACAAATCGCTCTAATAAATAAATCAGGATTATTTAAAAATTTAATATTAGTATTTTTGAAAATATCATTTAAAGTATGAATTTTTAAATCATATCTTAAATCTGGTTTATCACTACCATATAAATCAATAGCGTCTTTATAACTTAATCTTAATAAAGGTTCTTTAATTTCAAAGTTTTTAACTTCTTTTAAGATTTTTTTAATTAAAGATTCACTAATTTGCATTACATCTTCACTTGTAGCAAAACTCATTTCTAAATCTAATTGAGTAAATTCAGGTTGACGATCAATTCTTAAATCTTCATCTCTAAAACATCTAACAATTTGATAATATCTATCAATTCCAGAAATCATTAATAATTGTTTAAATAATTGTGGTGATTGAGGTAAAGCATAAAATTTATTTTTATTTAATCTTGAGGGTACTAAAAAATCACGAGCACCTTCTGGAGTTGATTTTGCAAAATAAGGAGTTTCTACTTCTAAAAAATTCAAATCAGTTAAAAAGTTTCTAATTATATGATTAATTTTTGCTCTAATAATTAGATTATTTTGCATAACTTGTCTTCTTAGATCTAAATATCTATAAGTTAATCTAGTATCTTCATTAACATTAACATCATTTTCTAAAACAAAAGGAGTTAATTCAGATTTATTTATTATAAAAAGTTCTTTAACAATAACTTCAATATCTCCAGTAACTAATTCTTTATTAATTGATTTTCTTTTAACAACATTTCCTTTAATTTCAATTACGTATTCATTTTTAACATTATTAATTAAATCAATATTTTCTTGTTCAATAACTAATTGAGTAATTCCATATCTATCTTTTAAATCAATAAAAACCATAGCTCCTAGTTTTCTGATTTTTTTTACTCAACCTTGTAAAATAACTTCTTGATCAATATTATCTATTGTTAATTCACCACAAGTATGTGTTCTTTTCATATATCTCCTTATTTTAGATATTTTATAAATTTAGTTAATGTTGTTTTAATTTGAGTTTTATTAATTTGATCTTTAATTATAAATTCATTAGTTTTTGCTTCATTTGATCCTAATATAATCACATATTTTGGATTTAACTTATCTGCTTTTTTTAATGCAGATTTTAAAGATAAATGATAATAATTACTATCAGCTTTTAAACCAATTGATCTAGTTAAGTCTAAGATTTGTTGATTTAATTCAATAGCTAAATCATCTATACAAATTGTGTATAAATCAATGTTTGTTTTTTGATTAACTAAACTAGAATTTTGTTCTTTTATAATATTTATAAATCTTTCTAAGCCCATTCCAAAACCACAAGCTGCTAAATTAATATTTCCAATTTCATTAACTAAATTGTTATATCTCCCACCAGCTATAATTGTTTGTTCATTATTATTATTTAAATATTTGATTTCAAAAATAAAACCAGTGTAATAATCTAAACCTCTAACTAATTTATCATCATGAATAACTGAAATATTTGTTTTTTTAAATAATTCTAAAGTTTGATCATATCTAGTTTTTTGTTCTTTTGTTAAAAAGTCTTGCATACTAGGAACATTTTTAAATTGTTTATCATCAATTTTACAATCTAATACTCTTAAAGGATTTTTTTCTAATCTAGTATTACAGTCATTACATAATTTAAAATCAGATAAATATTTTTTAAGTTCTAAAATATAATCTTCTCTATTTTTTCCAGTTATTAAAAAATTAGTATAAATTTTTATATTTTCATTTAGTTTAAATTGATTAATGATTTTAGTTGCAATGTTTAAAACTTCATAGTCTTGTTGAATTGAATCACTACCAAAAACTTCGATCCCTAATTGGTGGAACTGACGATATCTACCATTTTGTGGTCTTTCATATCTAAACATTGGACTTATATAATAAACTTTTAAAGGAAGATTTTCTTCTTTATATAATTTGTTTTCAATAACAGCTCTAACTACACTAGCTGTTCCTTCTGGTTTTAAAACTAAACTACGATTTTTTTTATCAACAAATTCATACATTTCTTTTGAAACTATATCAGTAGTTGAACCAATACTTCTTATAAAAAGTTCTTTTGATTCAAACATTGGAGTTCTAATTTCAGAATAATTAAATTGATCTAAAATTTCTTTTAACTTAGTTTCAACTTTATTTCATAACTTAGCTTCATCTAGAAAAAAGTCTTGTGTTCCACGAGGTTTTTGTAACATAAACTATGTCCTTTCCTACATTAATTTAATTATAAACTAAGGATGTTTTTTATTTTTTAATATTATATAAATAGCACTAAATTATTATTATAGATAAATTAATATAAAATAAAATAAGTTGTATTTTTTATAAAATTTATAATTCTAGGAAATGTTATAATTTAAATAATAAAAGGAGAATTTTATGGCAAATATAAAAACTCAAAAAAGAAAAGAGTCATTACTTTTAAGAGAGTTAAATTTAATTTTACAACGTGAAATTAAAAGTGAAATTTTAAAATCTGTTTCAGTTGTAGAAACTAGATTATCTGCTGATAATAGTCATGTTAAAATCTTTTATCAATTTATTCCAATTCCTGAAAATTTAACAATACAAAGTATTGAAGAAGAACTAGAAAATAAATTAAAAGAAATTAGAATGATTTTAGCAAGTAAACTAGACTGAAGAACTGTTCCTGAATTAACTTTTGTTTATGATACTAGTTTAGATAGAGCTAATCAAATTGATAAAATTTTAAAAGAAGACAAAAATAAATAATATTAAATTTCCAAGTTTTATACTTGGATTTTTAAATAGAAAATAAATTATGCAAAAATCAGGAATTTTTATTTTAAATAAACCTAGTAATATTTCAACTTATCAATTAATTAATCAAGTTAAAAAAAAGTTAAATATTAAAAAAGTTGGTCATTGTGGTACTTTAGATTTACTAGCAACTGGAGTTGTAATTTGTTTAGTAAATAATGCTACTAAAATTAGTGATTATTTATTAAATGCTAATAAAGCTTATCAAGTAAAAATTAAATTATTTACACTAACTGATAGTTTTGATGCTGAAGGAAATATTATTCAAACCCAAACTCCTTTTAATATTAGTTTAGATCAAATCAATAAAGTAATTAGTAAATATAATAACTATACTTATAACCAATGCCCACCAATTTATTCATCTATAAAAGTTGATGGTAAAAAATTATATGAGTATGCTTTAACTAATCAAGATGTTGAAATTAAAAGTAGAAAAGTAACTATTTATAAAACTAGTTTATTAGATTATGATCAAAAAAATTATGAGATTTTTTTAGATGTTAAGTGTAGTAAAGGAACATATATTAGAAGTTTAGCTGTAGATATTTGTAAAGATTTAAATACAATAGGATATGTAGTTTATTTAAATAGAACACTTTCTGGTAATTTTAAACTAGAAAATGCTACTGATTTAAATAATATTAGTTGAGATCATTTAATCTCAATAAATGATGCAATTAAAACTAATGATTTTAAAGTAGTTAATTATCAAAATAGTTTAGAAATAATACAAGGTAAAAAAATTATTTTAAATGATATTAATGATGATTTAGTTTTTATTAGTGATGATCAAATTAATATTCTAGCTGTTTATCAAAAATATGATAATAATATCTTTAAAATTAAAAGAGGAGGATTAAATAATGATATATATTAATGACTCCTTTGATAAATTAGAAAAACTAAATACTAAAAAAGCAATTATTACTATTGGTAATTTTGATGGTTTTCANATTTTTCATCAAAAAATCATCAATCAAGTAATTAATATAGCAAAACAAGAAAATTTAACTAGTATAGTGATGTCTTTTGATAAAAAAATTAAAAATAACAAAACTCATACTAATCTAGCAACTAAAAAACAAAAATTAGAATTTATTAATACTAAATTAACAGATTTAGATTATTTTATTGATATAAAAGTTGATGATAGTTTAATCAAAACAACTAAAGATCAATTTATAGATATTTTATTAAACAAACTAAATGTCATTAAAATAGTTGAAGGACAAGACTTTACATTTGGGTATTTATCTCAAGGAAATATCAATGATTTAATTAGAGTTTTTAGTAAAGAAAATGTGATTATTTTTAAAAGAGATAATGATATTTCTTCAACAAAAATAAAAAAACTACTAGATGAAAATCTAGTAGATAAAGCTCAAGAATTATTAGGAATAGATCTAAAATTAAAATAGTACACACTTATAAAAGTATGTACTATTTTTTATTTTGTCTTCTTTTTTTAATAATAAAGAATGCTGATATTAAAACAATAAATACAATAATAGATGAAGATACTAAACCAATAATTAATTTAGTTTTATTATTAGTTTTTATTTGTTTTTGATCATTATTAATAACAGAAAAATTAATAATTACTTTATCTTCTGGATTATTTTCTAAATAAATTTCAGCTTTATTTTTATCTTTTAAACTAATTCTTATATCTTGATCAAACTTAAGTTCAGGATTAGTTTCAAAAAGTTCTACTAATAAAGTTATAGGATCATTTTTTGAAATTTTTAAATTCTTATTTTTTATATGTTTAGATAAAAAGAATTTTGGTTTTGAATTTGGTTGAGAATTATTATCTGGTTTTATAGGTAGTGTTTCACTTGGTTTAATAGTTGATTCAGTATCATTTCCAAAAGGAATTTTATCTGCTTTACTAATTAAATCTAAAAGTTTATTGTTATCATATAAATTTTTTGCATTATTTAAAACATCACCATCTAATTTAACATCTGGATTAACTCCAAATTCTAAGCTTTTAAATTTAGAGCTTGTAAAAACATTATTAGTACTTAATTGAATAATATCTCCAGTTGGTAAAATAAAATATCCAATAGAACTAGCTCCACCAAAAGTTTTATAACCAATTAATTTTGCTACTTTATTGTCTCTTGCTATTTGAGGAAAAATATTACCTGCTGAAAAAGAATATGGAGAAGTTAAAATATAGTATTTAAAGTCAAATTTGTTATATTTTGATTTAATAGTTTCAACTTTTTGTTCTTTTGAAAGTGGATTGTAATTATAAACTTTAAATGGTTTATCTGTTAAAAATCCCATAATTTCATAAGCAGCTCCAATAAATCCACCACCATTTTGAGTTACATTAAAAATAATGTTTTTAATTCCTTTAGTTTGAGCTTCTTCTAAACTTTTTTTAATGTGGGAAGCTGTGCTTTCTTCAAATTTTTTAAATGAAATTATTGAAGCATCACTTGAAATAAAATTATTTTGATATTCAATTTTATTTGGATCAAATTTAGCTAGTAAATGAAGCATTTCATTTCATATTTTTTCTCTATGTTCTTTACTTTTGCTTTCTATCTTTGTCTTAGTATATTCCATTCCCTTATTAAAATAACCATCCATAATAAAAGCTGAATGTGGGTCATCAAGGTCTGCTATTAATTGCTTTGTTGCTAAATAGTGTTTATCATTTGAATTTGACAATATTCATGATTCATATTTTGAAAGAATGGTTTTATAAGATGTAAGATTTTTTAATTTAATTCCATAATAATTATCAAGTAAAAATCCTATATATTTATATTGAAATTCTTTTAACTCTTTAGATATACTGTTTTGCATGTTAGCCTTTGAATATTTAAGGTTTACAATGCCTGAAAAATCACTTAAAGATTCAGCAAATCTAAAAACGTTTACATCTTGTTGGTTGAAGTACACTTGAATATTAGATTCATTTAAAAAGATTTGGTTTAGTAAAACTATAGGTAGATAAATATCGTTTTGGTCTTTTAACATTTCAATATTATAATCACCTAAATGATATTTAAATTGTTTTATTGGATTTTCGTTTTTTATCCCTTTAAATTCAAGATTTAATTTTTCTTCTCCACGTTCTTTATCTTTTAAAATTTCAGTAAAAATATTGTTATCTGAAACTATAATATCTTTAGTCTTATAATCAAATTCAACTTTTAGGTTACTAAAACTAGATGATTTTAAACTAATTGTAGTTTTGTTATCTTTAAATTCATGCGTAACATCATTACGTTTAATTAATGGTTCAATACTATCTAAAAATTCTTTTACAGAAACATAACCAACATCTTTATGTGTATGTAGTTTTATTTTCTTTTTTGTACCTTTAATATTTTTAGCTAAAAAATTAAGATTATATTCTTTTAAATCAAGAGTTGACCTTTGATTATTAACTACATTTATACTATTTGCTAAACTTGGAGTTATTGTATTTGATAATAAGAATAAACTTGATAAAAATAATTTCATAATAACTCCTTTCTACAATGCTTTCTAGTTTTTATTTACAATATTTTGAATGTAATCTAAATCAAATAGTTTTTTAAAATCATAACCTTTTGATTTGTCAAATTCTATATCAGGTTGAGTACCAAATTCATATGAATTTCAATTATTATCAGTTAGAGTATACATTGAACTTTTTCTAATTATCATACCATTAGGTAGAACACTTAATCTAACTTCACTAGCTCCTCCACCTGATTGATATCCAATAATTTTAGCTATTTTATTAGTTTTACTAATTGAAGCAAATGTATTTCCAGCTGAATAATTAATAGGTGAAGTTAAAATATAGTATTTAAAATTAAATTTACCTATTTTTGATTTAATATCTAGAATTTCTTTATTATTAGTGTTTGGATAAAATTTATGGTATTTAAAACTTTGATCTGTTAAATAACCAAGTAGAATAAAAGTTGCAGGAACACTTCCACCACGATTTAAAGTTAGATCAAAAACAACGTTTTCAACTTTATTTTTGCTTTTTATTTCTTCAAGTTGTCTTTTAATACCTTCTACAGTATATCTTGAAATGATGTCAATCTTAATAATAGCTGTTTTATTATCATTAGTATATCTGATGTTTCTTTCATTTAAATCACCAGATTCTCTGATTAATTCTCTTTCATATTTTCTAAAGTTACCAACTCTATCAGTTCTATTATTTTCTTTAACTAATAGATCTTCATCTCTAGTTTTTAAATCATAAAGTGGAGATTGCAATAATACTTTTGTATGAATATCATTTAAATCTCTTATTAATAAATTAGTTGCTTTAAAATGCTCCAAATTATTTGACATTAAATCTTTTTTATATTTTTCTAAATAGTCTTTATAGTCTTGATTTTCTTGTTTTAAAGGATAAAAATTATCTAATAAAAATCAGAAGTAATTATATGAAAACTCTTTTAAATCATTGCTTAGTTCAGTATCTTGCTTATTTGAACTAAGTATTTTTTTAGTATTGTTGTTATTGTGATCATAAAGATCAAAAACTTCAAAAACAAAAAGATCTTTATTATTAAAATAAATTTGTCTTTCTGATTCAGCTAAAAATACTTGATTTAAAACAAGTAATGGTAAATATAATTGATTATTTTTATTAAATATGTATATGTTATATTTATTTAAATCAATAATTAAAGGATTTTTATCAAGTGTTTTAGAATACTTATATTCTAAATTAGTTTCATTTTCATAAGGATTTAATAAATTATAAAAATTAACACTAGAAATAGTTATTTGTTGAGTTAAATAATCAAATTTAACAAACTCACTTAGTGTAAAATCACTGTTCTTATTTTTATCTTTTGAGCTATATTTATTAATAAGAGTTATAGTAGTTATATTATTATTAGTTTCTTTTTTAAGTTCTTTAGTTAATGTATAAGTTACATTATTATAAAAAACATCTTTACTTTTTGAATTAATTTCTATAATATCTTTAAGTAGGTTTAGATATTGGTCTAAACCTATATAATTTATATCTTTATATTTATTGATATTGATTTTATTATTTGAAATAGATATTGAATTTAATAAGCTTTTAACGCTATATTGTGTATCTTCAAAAACTTGAAATTTATTATTTTGCTCAGTAATTTTTTTAAGTTTATTTTCAACTTCTAAAGTTGAATTATTATTATTCATTGAATTGTGATTTACTTTTGGTTCTTTTTTAGAGACATTTTGATCTAAAAGTTTATCATTATTCTTTGGTTCGAATTCATCATTTAATAAATTTGAAAAACCAGGTTTTTTATTAGTATTTGTGGGTTTACTAATAAAGCTTGGTTTATTTATTTTATTTTCTATATTTTGTTTTTTATCTTTTATTGTTTTTTTATAAACATTAGTTATATTGGGTTGCTTTTGTACTAAATTATTATTTTGTTTATTTTTTGTGCATCCTACTAATACTAATGATAAAGTTGGTATTAAAAAAATAGCAGCCTTTTTCATTTTGGTATTCTAAACTTTCTAAAAGTATTTTATATAAAACTAAAAATTATTTGATATTTTTACAATTTTTATCTTTTTTTAAAAAACATTTTAATAACTAAGACAAAGTAACTGATTTATGATAATATTTTAGAGTTAGTAGTTTACCAGAGACATTATTCTTTCTCAAATATGCCTTTGATAGACATTTAAATACTACACAAGGAGAAAAAATGGTTTCGAAAGAACAAAAATTAGCATTAATTAAAGAGTTTGGTGGAGATGAAAAAAACACTGGATTAGCTGAAGTACAAATTGCTATTCTAACAGCTGAAATTTCAAATTTAACTGAACATTTAAAAATGCATAAAAAAGATATTCCTACAAGAAGAACTTTATTAAAAAAAGTTGCTCAAAGAAGACACTTTTTAGATTATCTAGTTAAAAAAGATGTTAACAGATATAAAGAAGTTATTGAAAAATTAGGAANTAGAAAATAATCATACTAAAATATTGACATTGATATTTTTATATAATAATATATAAAGGTATTAATCATGCAGGTGTAGTTTAATGGCAGAACTTCAGCCTTCCAAGCTGATTGTGAGGGTTCGATTCCCTTCACCTGCTCCATTGAAAATAACTCAACAACACTTTATAAGTGTTGTTTTTTTATATTCATTTTTTATTATTACTATTTTGATGTATTTAAAGTGCTAAAATAAAAATTATGGAAAATCAAAATAAAGAACAACTATTAGATAATATCAAGTTTAATAATACTAGAACACCATTTTGAATTAATCTACTAGTTCAATTATTTACAACAATTGGTTTATTTTTAATAATATTATTTTTTATAGGTGCAGATCTACAAAACTATTCTTGAAATCATTTTAATAAACTAGGTAAATTAACTTATTTATATTTATTTTTAATTTGTCTAGCTTATTTAATAATAGTGTTTTTAATTAATTTGTTATTAGTTTTATTTAAAGTTATAAAAAGTGATAGTTTTACTTATTCTTTTGGTTTAGCTTTTGTTGGGATTTTGATAATTTTAACTGGTAATTTGTTTTATTATTGAAATACAACTTTAGTAATTAAAACTATTTTAAGATTTGTTTTAGTAATTATTAGCATGGTTTTAGGAGTATTATTTGGAACTTTTATAAGCATAATTTTTAAAAATAAAGAATATCAAAAAGAAGAGGAAAATTTAGCTATTTTAAATGCTTATTTAAATAATCAAATAGTACCAACAAAAAAACAATTAAAACAAATTAAAAAACAAGAATACAAACTTTCTAAACAAAAAGAATATGAAGAACTTTTAAAGTTTAAAGAAAATTTGTATAAAAAAAAGACAGACTAGAAAAGTCTGTCTTTTTAATTATTTAATTTGTTCTATTTTATAAGCTTCAAAAATATCTTCTTCTTTAATATCATTAAAGTTTTTAATAGTTAATCCACCTTCAAAACCAGCTTTAATTTCTTTAGCATCTTGTTTTTGATGTTGTAATGAATTAATTTCTCCATCATAAACAACAACACCATTTCTGATTACTCTGATTTTAGCATTTCTTGGAATTACTCCATCAAGTACATAAAATCCACCAATAGTTCCAATTGCTGAGTGTCTAAATAAAGCTCTTACTTGTGCTTGACCTAAAACCACTTCTTTAATTTCAGGATCTAAAATTCCTTTAGCGGCATCTTCTAATTCTTCAATTACTTTATAAATAATATTGTGTAATCTAATTTCAATATGATCTTCTTCAGCTTTTTTTCTAACTATTGCATCAGGTCTTACGTTAAATCCATAAACAATTACTAAACCATCTCTAACTGTTGAAGCTAGTGAAATATCTGAAAGTGAAATAGCTCCAACACTAGCTCTAATAATATTAATTTTTACTCCAGAAATATTAATTTTTGATAAAGAATTTTTTAAAGCTTCAACACTTCCTTGAGTATCAGCTTTAATAATTAAAGTAATATTTTTTAACTCACCTTCATCAATATGTTGTTTAATTGCATCTAAAGTAAATGCTTGTTTAGTTCTTCTTTCTTCTTCTTGTTGTTTTTTTAATTGAGCTTCAGAAATTTCACGAGCCATTTTTTCATCATTAATAACAACAAATTTATCTCCAGCCTTTGGAACTTGATTTAATCCATAAACAACAACTGGTTTACTTGGTTCAGCTTTTAAAACTTTATGTTTGAATTCATCTTCAATATGTTTTATTGATCCAAAAGTTGTTCCAGCAATCATAATGTCTTTAATTTCTAAAGTTCCTTGTTGAACTAAAACTGAAGCAACTGGCCCTTTTGCTTTATCTAAGTGAGCTTCTAAAACAACTCCAGAAGCAAATTTATCTGGGTTTGCTTTTAAGTTTTCTAATTCAGAAATTAAAATAATAGTATCTTGTAATTTGTCTAAATTAATTTTTTTAATAGCTGATCCTTCAATAAATGGAATATCTCCACCAAACTCTTCAGCAACCAAACCATATTTCATCAATTCAGTTTTTACTCTATTTGGATCAGCTCCAGGTTTATCAATTTTATTAATAAATACAATTATTGGAACATTTGCTAATTTAGCATGATCAATGGCTTCTTCAGTTTGTGGCATTACTCCATCATCAGCAGCAACTATTAAAACAACTATATCAGTTACATTAGCACCCCTACTTCTCATTTCAGTAAATGCCTCATGACCTGGAGTATCAATAAATGTAATTTTTTTATTATGTTTTGTAGTAATTTGATAAGCACCAATCGCTTGAGTAATTCCTCCAGCTTCACTAGCTACAACATTAGAATTTTTAATTGAATCTAATAAAGTAGTTTTTCCATGATCAACATGACCCATGATTGTAACAATTGGTGGTCTTTCTTTTAAATGTTTTTCATCATCAACAGTTTCTAATAAAGTTTGTAAAATATTTTCTTTTGTAACTGTTGTTTCTTTTTTAAAGTCAAAACCAAATTCTAAACACAACTCACCCATTTGTTCTTCAGTTAAAAGTGTATTTTGATTTAATAATANACCTTGATTAAAGTAGTGTTTTAAAATAGCAGTTAATGGTTTATTAATTTTAGTAGCAAATTCTATTACTGATAGTGGTTCTGTATAAACAAAAATCCCATCAATTAAACCTGTATTAACTTCTTCTTTTAATTGCTTTTTAATATTTTTTGTTTGATTTTGAGCTTTTTGTTTCTTAATATTTTTTACTTGTTTTTTCATATCTTAAAACCTCTTCTCTATCTATAAATTAGATTTGATTAATTTGATAAAGTTATCATCTTTTAATCCAATAGCTACTAAAATATCTTTTCCACATGCTTTTGCTAATTCTTGTTTTGTTAAAACATTAAAAACACATTCGATATTTCTTGAAAGACATTTATTGATATATTTTTTTTGTTGTGCTAATCCCATATCTGAACTTAAAATTACAAATTTAACTTTTTTTAATTTAATTTCTTCAAGTAATCTAAATCCAGTTATTAGGTTATTAGAAGTGTATGCCATTCCAATAGCTTTTAGTAATTTATCTTTTTGCATTAATAAATTCTTCTATTTGATCATAAATAGATACATCTATTTTTGATTTTAAACTTTTTGCAATCAAATTTTTTTGTCTTGCTATATTTAAACTATTTAAATCTGGTTTTAGATAAACACCTCTACCATTAGCTTTATAAGTAGTATCTATAAAAATCTCATTATTTTTGTTTTTAACAATTCTAATTAATTGATGTTTTTCTAACATTTGATTTGAAGCAATATCTTTTCTTAGATTTTTATTTTTATTAATCATAGTATTTGTCATAATCATCTAAATCTATATCAAGATCTTCATCATCTTCTTGTTTTAAAATTGCATCATTAAATGCTTTTAAATTTGCATCAATTTCATCAATATCTGGTTCGTTTTTAATATCAAAATCAAGTTCTAGTTCTTCTTCTTTTTGTTTTTGTTTTTTATAATTAAATCTATTTTGTTCAAATTTATTATTTGGTTTATTAGTATTTAATTTATTAACTTGTTCAACTATATTAGGTTTAGTTTCAACTTCAGTTTTAATTTCTGGTTGTTTATTTTCAGTGATTTGATCTTCAATTTTTGATTGTTTTTCAATTTCAAATTCTTGAACTTCAACTACTGGTTCTTTTATTATTTGATTTTGAGTTTCTAATTGTTTTTCAGCTAAAAGAATTTCTTTTTCATTTTCAAAATCATTAAAGTTATTTTCATATTCTTTATACATAGATTCTTGTTTTAATAACTCTTCTTGATCTTTTAATTCTTGTTCATGTTCAACTTCAGCTTGAAAAGCAATTAAAGCATCAACATCAATTTGATTTTCTTCTTTTTTAGTTGTTTGTTTTATAGGTTTTTTAGTAGTTGTTATTACTGGTTTTTCTTCTTTTTTAGTTGCTTTAGTTTTTGGAGTATATGTATTAGTTTCAACTTCTTGTATAGTTGTATCACCATTTCATAAAATGTCCATATTTTCTTTTAAAGCAGTTGAATATGAAAAAATATTAATCTTAGTTTTTAATAAACTAGCAATTAGTTTAGCTGCAACTCCTTGTTTTCCAATTGCTAATGATAATTGAGTATCTGGAACTACTATATCATATTCATCACCAATTTTATTAATAGAAATTACTTTCACTGGTGTCATTGCATTAATTAAATAAGTGATTTGATCTTCATCTCATCTAATAATATCGATTTTTTCACCTTTTAAAATATCACTAATTCTATTAATTCTATTACCACCAACTCCAATAATAGCTCCAATTGGTTCAACATTATTATTATGAGTAATTACAGCAACTTTTGAACGTTTTCCAGGTTCACGACTAACAGCTTTGATTTCAACAATTCCCATTCTTACTTCTGGAACTTCTCTTTCAATTAATTTAGTTAAAAAATTAGGAGCAGTTCTTGAAATTGAGATTTGAGATAATTTGCTTTCTTTTTCAACAACTTCAATATAAACATCAATAATTTCATTAATTTGAAAAATTTCATTATTAATAGTTTTTGATTTTCATAAATAAGCAGTTGTACCATTAATATCTAAAACATAATTATTTTCTCTATTCATTCCAACTACTTTAGCTTGAACAACTTCACCTTCTAAACTAACAAATTGTTCATAAATTCTTGCTCTTTCAGCTTCTCTGATTTTTTGTTGAAAAATTTGTCTTACTTGGTTAACTACCATTCTTGAAAATTCTTCACTAAATTCAATTGGTTTATAAATAGTATCACCAATTTGAATATCAGGATTTTTTAATTTTGCTTTTGATAGTGTAATTTCTAATCAATCATCATCAAGTTGTTCATCATCAACTACTTTTAACTCTTGATGCATAGTAATTAATCCTGTATTTTCATTAATATCAATTTTAATAATTGCATCAGTATCATAAAATCTTTCATAAGCTTTTTGTAAACCTTCTTTAAGACCATTTATAATACTTTCTTTGCTAATTCCTTTTTCTTTTTCTATTAATTTAATTGATTCTAATAATTCTGTTCCGTTTAGCATATATCTCCTTAAAATCTAACTGCATATCTTATAAATTTAATATCATCAAACTTAACATCTAAATTCTTTTTTTGACCTTTTATAAAAAATGAAAAAGTAAATGTATTTGTTTGATCATTATATTTAGTTACATAACCTTCAAATTCTTTAACTTTTTTTGTTTCATTATTTAGTTGCACATAAACTCATTGTTCTAAAGCTTTGAGTAGTTCTTCTTGATTTCTAATTTGTTTTTCTATTCCACTGCTTGAAATTTCTAATAAGTATTTTTGATTTGTTTTAATTATTTGATCAATTTTGTTTGAAACTAGANCATTTGCTTTTATTAAAATATCAAAATCTAATGGTTTATTGGCTTGTAAAGCATCTTCTACTAGTATTTGAATCATATCGTTTTCAAATTCTTTAAGATTATTAATTTGATAAACTTTTAGATTTAAAACTTCTAATTCTTTGTTAACTAATTCATTAATTTGAAACTTTAGTGATTCAAAATCTTTCATAACACTCCTTAGTTTAGAAAAAATAAAGCAAGGTATTAAAAACCTTGCTTCTAGCTTTATATATTATTTTTAATACATATAAATTATATATGCTTATGATATTGTTTTCAAATTATTTGACAAAAGTAATATATTCATTTTCATCAATTCTAATTTTTGGCTTAGGTTTAATTGATTTACTCATATACCCAAAACTCATTGTTAAAACAATTTGTTCATCTTCTGATAAGTAATTTTTTTGAATAAAGAAAGTTTCTAAAACTTTAGCATTAAACCCACCAATTATACAACTATCAATATTTAAACTAGCAGCAGCAATTGTAGCTATTCCAGCAGTTATATGAGCAGTTGTTTTACTTCAATTATCTAATTCGTTAATTTGTGCTAATTGACTAGTTGCACTAACAACATTTTTTTTAAATTTATTTGCTATTTCAGCTTGTGTTTCATTAAACATTTTATTAACAGTTTTATCAATAGTGTGATTTAAAATTTTATTAGTTTTATCAGAAACAAACAAAATAACTTTATCAGCATTAATAAAATTTAACTGATTATAAAATAAAGGACTAAGTTCAGTTTTAAAACTACAATTTCTATCAATGATTAATAATCTTAAATTCATCAAATTAAAAGCACTAGGAGACATTCTCATAGATGTTAAAATTATTTCTAAATCTTGATCACTAATTGATTTATTTAGATCAAAATCACGTGCACTTTTTCTGTTTAACATTAATTCTTTTATATATTCTTTTTGCATAATATCTTTCTATTAGAAATCAAAAGCAAGTTGTTCATCAACTGATAATGAATCTAAAATATTAAATTCTTCAAAAATTTTAATTTGAGTTTGTGTAGTTTGTGTTCTGTTTTTTAAATCATTAACTGAAGTAATTGGTTTTGTATTTCTTGCATTAATTATTGAAAGCGCCACTGCTTCACCTAGTGAATCAATTACATTAAATGGTGGAATGATTATTTTAGAGTTATCTTGTAAAATGTCTACTTTAAATTTAGTAGCTTCAGATTTTTCAAAATCAATATTACTAAATTTAATTCCTCTTGCAAACATTTCTAATAAAACTTCATAAACAACTTCTAAATCTTCTTCTTTTTTAGATAATTTTTCTCCATTTTTTACTCTTTGTTGTTGAGATTTTAATTTTAATAAAACTGCATCATAACCACCAAGCGCTGTTTTTAAATCAAACACATCAGCTCTTGTTGTTAGATAGGTTGCATAATATTCAGTTGGATAATAGATTTTATATCAAGCAATTCTATAAGCCATTAATACATAAGCTGTAGCATGTGCTTTTGGAAACATATATTTAATTTTTAAACATGAATCAATGTATCAATCTGGAACATTATATTGTTTCATAACATCAATTCATTCTTTTTTTAATCCTTTACCTTTTCTAACTGATTCCATAATCATAAAAGCTAAAGAACTTTCTAATCCCATATTTATTAAATAAACCATAATATCATCTCTACATCCAATAACTGTAGAAATATCTGCTTTTTTATCTTTAATTAAATCTCTAGCATTACCTAATCAAACATCAGTACCATGTGAAAGACCAGAAATTTGTACTAGATCAGCAAAAGTTTTTGGTTGAGTTTCTTTTAACATATTTCTAACAAAACCAGTTCCAAATTCAGGTATTCCAATAGCTCCAGTGATTTCATCATTAATTTTATCTGAAGTTAAATTTAAAGCTTGTAAAGATGAAAATAATGAATAAACATTTTTATCATCAGTTGGAATAGTGATTGGATCAATATTTGTTAAATCTCTTAACATTTTTAAAGCAGTTGGATCATCATGGCCTAGAATATCCATTTTTAATAAATTATCGTGAATTGAATGAAAATCAAAATGCGTTGTTTTTCAAGTTGAATTTAAATCATCAGCTGGATAATTTACTGGAGTAAAATCTTCAATTTCATACTCATTTGGTAGAATAATAATTCCACCTGGATGTTGACCAGTTGTTC
This sequence comes from Mycoplasma mycoides subsp. capri, assembly GCF_900489555.1. GTDB lineage: Bacteria > Bacillota_I > Bacilli_A > Mycoplasmatales > Mycoplasmataceae > Mycoplasma > Mycoplasma capri. Next base: position 379,732 of record NZ_LS483503.1, read on the forward strand.
TTTTTACTCCTTGAGCTAGTTTTGCTAATCTATTAATTTCAGTTTTTCTTGGTAAACTTACATCTTTTTTAGTTTCTTCAAAATAAGTTTTTACATAACCAAAAGCTGTTTTTTCAGCAACTGTTGATATTGTTCCAGCTCTAAAAACATTATTTTCACCAAACATTTTTTTAGTAAAATTATGAGCTTGGTTTTGATATTCTCCAGAAAAGTTTAAATCAATATCTGGAACTTTATCTCCATCAAAACCTAAAAAAGTTTCAAATGGAATGTCATGACCATCTCCAATTAATTTTTGATTACAATCAGGACAATTTTTTTCTGGTAAATCATATCCACACTTATAAGTTGGATCTGTATTAAAATCTGAATACTTACAATTTAAACACCTATAATGAGCTTTTAAAGGATTAACTTCTGTAATTTGAGCCATTGTTGCTACAAATGATGAACCAACAGATCCACGTGAACCTACTAAATAACCATCATCTAGTGATTGTTTTACTAATAAATGAGAAATTCAATAAACAATCGCAAATCCATGTTTTGTAATTGAACCTAATTCTTTTTCTAATCTTTTTTCAACAATTTCTGGAAGCATTTCTCCATACATTTGCTTTGCTGTTTGATAACATTTATCTTTTAATTTTTCATTAACATTAGCNATTTTTGGAGTAAATAAACCATCTTTAATTGGAATGACATTACTATCTATCATATCTGCTATTTTATTTGAATTAGTAATTACAATTTCATTAATTAAATCATCGTCATTAAGTCATTCAAACTCATTTAGCATTTCTTTTGTGGTTCTTAAATGTTGATCAGGATAATCTTTAACTCTATTATTAAAATCAAATAATGGATGTCTAATTCCACCAAGTCCTTTAGCATTAATATAAACTTCTCTAATTTGTTTTAGTTCAGGATTTGTATAATGACAATCACTACTTGCTACAATTAGTTTATTTTCTTGTTTTGCTATATTAATAATATTTGTAATTATTTGTTTTAATTGTTCTAAATCTAGTGAGTCATTTTGTAATAAGTTTTTATAAACACTAATTGGTTGAATTTCTATATAATCATAAAAACTAATTGCTTGTTTTAAATTTTCTAATGTACTAGTTCTAGCTAGTTCAAAAATTTCACTATTAACACAACTTGCTCCAAACAATAAATTATTATTTTGTTTAATTTGAATTAAATCATCTTTAAAGATTTTTGGAAATGCATAAAAATTAGTAGTATGTGATTTTGTAACTAGTTTATATAATTCTTTTAACCCGGCCTGGTTTTTAACTAAAATGTTAGTATGAAAACCTTTGTTTTTATAATAATTTAAATTATCAGCATAATTAATTGGATCTATTTTGTTTCAATCACTATCTGTTATAATTTTGATTTTTTTTCTAGTTTCATCTAGCATTCTTTCATAAATATCAGCCAAGATATCAGCATCATAATCTCCACGGTGAGCAATACTTGGATCATATGAAATATTTACTCTTTTTGCTAATGATCCTAATCTGTGTGATTTTAAATCAGGATAAATAATTCTTGAAATTGTTAAAGTATCAATAATAGTATTTTCTAATTTACCATAACCTAGTTTTTCAGATCAATAAGATAAAAATGTAAAGTCAAAATTAGCATTATGAGCAACTAAAATAGCATCTTTTATAATTTCATTTATTTGTTTAAAAGCTTGTTCGATACTTGGTTTATCTTCTAACATTTTTTCAGTAATGTTAGTTAGTTTTTGAGTAAATGCTTTTAATTTTGCTTTTGGTTTAATTAAAATATCGATTTTTTTTCTTTCACCAGTTTTTAAATTATATTCAATAGCACCAAATTCAATGATTTCATCTAATTCAGGACTTAATCCAGTAGTTTCTAAGTCAAAAAAGACCATTCTAGCATCTTTTAGGTTTTGGTTTTTTGGATTTTTAACATATCATAAATCATTATTTAACATGTTCATTTCTAATCCATAAATAGCTTTAATTTTATCTTGGTCACTACGTTTTTTATTAATTGAATTTAAGGCTTTATAAATGTCTGGAAAAGCTTGAACATTTGTATGATCTGTAAATGCAATTGCTTTATGATTTCAACTACTAATAAGTTCTAAATAATCAATTGGATCACTAACTCCATCCATTACACTCATTTTAGTATGCGCATGTAATTCAACACGTTTGATTTTTGCATCATCAATTCTCAAATCAACTTGTTTTTTGATTTTTTTAAAATCATCTATATAAAAGATTTGTTCTTGATCATAAATAGATAAACTAGTTTTTCCTTTAACACTAATTCAATCATTAATTTGAATTTTATTTTCTTTAATTTGTTGAATTTCTTTTGATTTTAATTCATCTTCAGTTAAATCATCAAATTCACATAACGCATCACTTTTTGCAAAATACATACATCTAATTGAAGATTGAAAATCAGTTATATCTATATAAAAAATTTTTCTTCCAGTTTTTGATAATTTAAATTCTTTATTAATAACCATTCCTTGAATAACAATATTTTGAGCATCATCTTCAACATCTAATAAAGAATTATAACTAGGTTTATCTAAACTAGGTCTTTTGTTTTTATAACTATTATTTGTACTAGGTTTTTTTTCAATTGGTTTAATTATTTGTTGTTCATATTCAGGTTTATCATAAGTTTTATTAATTTGTTGTTTTGTATCTAAAGTATCTAAACTAATTTCATTAACATTAATTAAATAACTTAAATCTTTAAACCCAAACTGATTTAATTTAGCTAAACAATAATCAAGCTCTAAACTAATTTCATTTTTAATAGTTTGACTATTTACTAAAAATACTAATTGATTATTAATTAATTCAAAATTATAAATATCTAATAATTTTCAAGAAGAGCGGTTATTAAATAAAGACTTATGCATTTTAATAAATTCTAAATACTGAATTAATAAGTCTTTATTAAATTCTTGGTTTTTAACATCAATAATTAACTTGAAATTAAAATATTGATTATTTTTTAATTTGTCTTCAATTTTTTTTAAAACATCAATTGGTAAAAAATCTTTAATTTCAATATGTAAATAACCTTTATTTTTAATTTGAGAAATTCTAGGAGTTTCAACTAAAATAGCATCTTTAAAATAAATATAATCAGTTTGATCTAATTCAATACCGATTTTTTTAAAAATACTAAGTATTTTTGTTTGCATAAAACCTCCTATATTCTATTAAATGTTAGACTAATATGTAAAATTATATAAATGATAAAAAAGACAAAATAAAATGAATCTAATCTATCTAAAATTCCACCATGACCTGGGATTAAATTAGAAAAATCCTTAATATCGATACTTCTTTTAATATAACTAAAAATTAAATCTCCAAATTGAGTAAATAAAGAAACTAAAACAGTTAAAAATATATAAGTTATTAACATTAAATTATCATCTTTATTTAACAATAAATCATACATTCCTATAAATGGTGCAAAACTTTTTGTTCATGGAATAAAAAAGATAGTTAAAACTCAAATTAAATTAATAATTACACTAGAAAAGAATCCACCAATAGCACCTTCTCAACTTTTTTTAGGACTAATAGTTGGAGCTAATTTGTGTCTACCAAATCTAATTCCAAATAAATAAGCAAAACTATCAGTTAGAATAATAGTTGCTCATATTCAAATAATAGAACTAAATCCATACAAAATTTTGTTATATGCTTTTAAAAAACCTAAAAAATTAATCGCTTTAAAAGCAAGAACCATAATTAATAAAACAAAGATAATTTTAGTTACTTGATAAATGTTTTTATTACAAAATTTCATTAAAAAAAAGGTAATTAAAAATAAGTATAAACCAATTGCAATTACTGTTAAATATCAATATTCTTTTAAGTTTAAATCATTATAAACTGGGATTTTTGTTTCAATATTACTAAATGGAATTCAAAATAAAATGACTGTTAAAATTTCAATAAATAGCTTTTGATCTAAATTTTTAATTTCAAATGAAATTAATAACTCTCTAATTGATAAAAATAATACACAACTACTTAAAACTAATGAAATCACATTATAAGCAATTATAAGTTTAGAAGAACTATCATTAGTAAAGTAATACAATATTGGAAATGCTAAATAAACACCCAATAACAATACTAAAATTGTTGCTGAAATTAGTCTTGTTTTTAGATTTTTTTTAATTTGTTTGATTTTATTTTCATCTTTAGTAATAATTGTATTCATATTAGTTCTATCTTTCTAACTAGATTATATTTTATCATCTTACTAATAGTTTTTAGTTTAGCTTAAAATCAAAAAATAAAAAATGAGTTTTTGTTAAATAATTTATCTATTTTATTAATTTTTTTAGATTTTAACTAATTAATAATTTATTAAAAAACATTAAAAAATGACCATTTTAGGTCATTTTGTAATTATTTATTATTTTTGTAATTTTAATAAAATTCTTGGTGAAGAAGTTAATAATTTACATCCAGTTTTAGTTACTAAAACATCATCTTCAATTCTTACACCACCTAAATCTGGAATATAAATTCCTGGTTCAATAGTAATAGTCATATTTTCTTTTAAAACTTCACTACCAGTTGACCCAACACTTGGTTCTTCATGAATTTCAACACCAATTCCATGACCTAAGCCATGATCAAAATATTTTCCATACCCTTTTTTATCTATAAAATCATAAACTTGTTTATGGATATCTCCAGCAATTACGCCTTCTTTAACTAAACTAATTCCTAGACTTTGAGCTTCATAAACAATATTATAAATTTCAACTAGTTTTGGATCAACATCACCTAAAGCAATTGTTCTTGTTTGATCTGAACAATATCCATTATAAAAACAACCCATATCAATAGTGATTAATTCATTATTATTAATTACTTTATCACTTGGAACTGCGTGAGGCATACTTCCATTAACTCCAGAAGCAATTATTGTATCAAAACTGATTTTATCAGCACCAAATTCTAAAAATTTATCATCAATAAATCTTTGTAATTGTTTTTCAGTAATTCCTGGTTTTATAAAATCAAGAGCTGCTTGAAATACTTGATCTGTAATATCACAAGCTTTTTTTATGTTTGCAATTTCTCAATCATCTTTTATCATTCTTATTTTTGAGCAATTAATTCCAATTAAATCAAAATCTTTAAATCAGTGGTTTTTATAAGCTTGGTATTGTTCAAAATAAGTTCAATCAGATTCGAATGCTAAAGTTTTTACATTATTTTGGTTTAATATATCTATTAGATCTTGTTTTAAATTTTTTGAAAAATGGTGTAACTCAATATCTTTATTAATATTTTTATTGTTTCTAGCAGCTGTTATATATCTTCCATCTAAAAACAAGTGACTTTGAGTTTTTGTAATAATTAAATATCCAAGTGAAGAGTGAAATTTAGAAAATCAGTATCTATTTTCAGGTGAATATAACAAAATTGCATCAGCATTATTTTTTTCTAATAATTCATTAATTATTTCATGTTTAGTCATAATAGCCCTCATTTCATATTTTTAATATTATATTATATTAATTTAAAGTTATCATTTTTAGTTTTTAATAAAAACAAATAAAGATCTCCCGAACCCCATATTCCGGACTAAAATCCAGGAAATGGGGTTTTTATATGTCTAAATTAAATTTAGAAAAAAAGTTAAAAATTGTTAAAGAAGCTAAGAAACTTAATATAAAAAAGAGTGCTCATTTAGCAAATAAATATGATATTTCAGTTGAGACTGTAAAAAGTTTAGTTAATAGATTTGAAGCGTTTGGAATAGAAGGGCTAATTAATAAAGATAAAAAGCCTTATTATAGTGCAAAGCTAAAACTAAAAGTTGTCTTATATAAACTTGAAACTAATCAATCATATGATGAAGTTGCAAAAAAGTTTAATATTATTTATTCATCAACTATAGCTGGTTGAGTTAAAAAATATAGAGAATATGGATTTTTAGGGTTAAATAATAATATAGGAAGACCTAAGAAAATTATGAAAAACCCTAATAAAAAACCAGCTAAAATAAAGAAATCACAAGTAAAAATCAATAATGAACAACAAATTAAAGAATTAAAAGAACAAGTAGAATACTATAAGTTAGAGGCTGAATTCTGAAAAAAGTTCCACACCTTGTTGACAAAAGAAAAATCAACAAGGAAAAAACAAAAGTAGTTTTAGAATTACTAAAAACACACAAAAAAGTTAAAATTTCTATTCTATTAAAAATAGCCAAGCTGCCTAAATCTTCTTTTTATGAATGAAAACATAAGTTAGAAAATGCAATAGATAAAGACAAAGAATTAAAGGAAATGATTGTTGATATTTTTAACAAATCATTTGAAACATATGGGTATAGAAGGCTAAAAATAGCTTTAAAATCAAAAGGACATATTGTTAATCACAAAAAAATTTTAAGGTTAACTAAAGAGCTTGGAGTTCAGTGTATTAAATTTAGAACAAAAAATAGGAGATATAGTTCTTATAAAGGAACTGTTGGAAAAATTGCAGATAATATTTTAAAAAGAAATTTTCATTCTTTACAAGCAAACAAACTTTGATGCACTGATGTAACAGAGTTTAAAGTCAATGGTCAAAAGTTATATTTATCACCAATTATTGATCTTTACAATGATGAAATTATTTCATATTCAATTCAAACTAATCCTAACTTAAACCTAACAAATTCAATGCTAGACAAAGCACTTAAAAAGGTTAAAAATACAAATGGTTTGTTAATTCACTCTGATCAGGGATTTCATTATCAGCACATTAGTTGAGCTAAAAAACTAGAAGAAAATAACATAACACAAAGTATGTCTAGAAAAGGTAATTGCCTAGATAATGCTATTATAGAAAACTTCTTTGGTTTATTAAAACAAGAAATTTATTATGGTGAAAAATATAATTCAGTAGAAGAGTTAACTAAAAGAATTCATAAGTATATTTATTGATATAACAACATAAGAATAAAAGAAAAATTAAAAGGATTGTCTCCTGTACAATTCAGAAAACAATCCTGTTATAATATTGAAAAATTTTAGTCCGTGTTTATGGTAGCGGGGGGAGATAAGTATTTTTATTTAGTAAAAATTTTTTATAGAATTATATTAATTTATATCTTAGGAGAAAATTATGCAAAAACAAATAATGGTTTCAGGAATTACTCCAAGTGGAACTATGACTTTGGGTAATTATTTAGGAGTAGTTAAAAGATTTATACAATATCAAAATGAATATGACTTATTTATTTTTATTGCTAATTTACATGCAATTACACTACCTCAAGAAAAAGAAAAATTGAAAAAAAATACTAAAGAGATTGCAGCTTTGTATTTTGCTTGTGGATTAGATATCAATAAAACTACTATTTTTTTACAATCAGATGTTTTAGAACATGCTCAATTAGGTTGAATTTTAACAACTAATACTAGTATGGGTGAATTATCTAGAATGACTCAATTTAAAGATAAATCTTTAAAAGCTGAATCAATTAATGGAAAAGGATATATTCCAACAGGTTTATTTACTTATCCAGCTTTAATGGCAGCAGACATTTTATTATATGATCCAAAATATGTACCAGTTGGAATTGATCAAAAACAACACATTGAAATCACTAGAGATATTGCTATTAGAATGAATAATAAATATGGAGAAATGTTTAAAATTCCAGAACCTTTAATTAATAGTGAAATTAAAATTATGGATCTTCAAGATCCAACTAAAAAAATGTCTAAATCTAGTACTAATCCAAAAGCTATAATTACAATGTTAGATTCAATTGATGAAATTAAGTCAAAAATTAAAGCTGCAGTTACTGATTCAGAAAATTTAATTAAATATGATCCAATCAATAAACCTGGTGTTTCTAATTTAATTACTATTTATTGTCAGTTAAAAAATATTTCAATTAAACAAGCTGAAAAACATTGAGAAAACAAAAACTATAAAGATTTAAAAGATGATGTAACTCAAGTTTTAATTGATGAAATTATTCCAATTCAAACAAAATTTAAAGAACTATATAATTCAAAACAAGTTGAACAATGATTAGAACTTGGTGCTAATAAAGCTAGATATATAGCTAATAAAAAACTTAATAAAGTACAAAATTTAATGGGATTAAATTATAATAGAAAATAAAAAAGGGCTTAAAAAAATTAAGCCCTTTTTAGCGGAGAAATACAAAAAAGATAAATATGAATATAAGTAAAGCTAAAAATGTCAAAATAATAACTGATCATTTATAACTTGATTTATTTGAATTACTTGGTTTATTTGTATTATTAGAAATTCTAATTCTAGATTGTTTTTGTTGTTGCATTTCTCTTTTTCTTTGTTCAACATAATAATCTAAATCATCAAGTTTTTCAAGTTTAAAAGTTTTTGGACGATTAATACTATCATCAACTTTGCTTGGTAGAACTCTAGCTTTTAAATAAAGATCAATTTCATCATATAAAACACTTAATTGGTATAAGTTATTATGCTCATTTTCTAATAAAGAACGTGCATATCATTTATTTCCTGTTAAGATTTTATGATCATTAATATAAGCTAAACAATTAAAATAATCTAACTTTTTATCTTTAATTGATTGATAAAACAATTTATTTCTATCATCATCAAATTGATGACAAGAATAATAATCATTAATTTTTCTAATAATTAATCTAATTCCATTTTTACTTAAATTATTTTTATTTTTTTCATAAATTTTAATATGTAAAAGTAAATGTTCAATTAAATTACAATAAACTAAACGATCAGCTCTTTGATATTCTATATATTTTTGTCTATTTTCTTTTGATGATAAATTAGGGATTTTATCTTCATCTATATGATGAATTTCTAAACCATATCAAGACTTTTTAATATCTAAATTTTCTTCTATATTTTTAACAAATCAATTATAAGAATATTTAATATAATCCCCTTGAACTTGACCATATTTATTTAATAAAAATAACACACATGAATCATAATCATATGTTAATAAAATCTCAATATCACTAAAATAATTGTTTTTCTTATTTTCCATATTTAGATTATATAAAACTTTTTTAAAATCTAGTATTTTAAATCTTATTAAAAATTCTTATTTTCTATTATTTAAAATAATATTAAGAAACTATTTTTATATAAGGATTAGTATGAAAGAAATTAGATCATTTAATTTATTAGAGTTTGTTAATCGTTTTAGTTTATTAGAACTTTTAAGATATGAATTTAAAAATCAAAAAACTTTAACAAATAAAGAAAAAGAATTTTTAGATATTGCAAAACAATACACATTAACTTATCCACTTAAAGTTTCAATAGATGATATGTTAAAACAAATAGAATCAAATAAAATAGAAAATGATGATGTAAAATGAGAAACTCAAATAGCTGTTATTAAATATTGAATTGGATCTGAATTAATAGATATTTTTTTAAAAGATTTTAAGAGTAAAAAAACTATTATTGATAATAAAAACTTAACTGAACAATGAATGTTTGGCTATCTTAAAAAAGTTTATGAACAACTTTTTATAAACAAGTTAAAAGAATTTAAAACTGAATGTGAAAAGTATCAAGATGTTTTATTTGTTGATCTTTTTATAACTAAATTAGAAGAATGAATTAATGATAAAAACGACATTAAAACATTTGAATGATATTTAAATAAAAATTGAGATGGTTTTAATTATTTTTATAGTTATTTAGATAAAAAAGAGTTTAAAGACTCAACTATTATGAATAAAAAAGAAGATTTTATAAATATTTGTTTTGCCTTTTTTAATAATTCTAAAATTCGTATTAATTTATATGAAGATCTTGAACTAGCTCTTTCACTAATATTTGGAAACAAAGAATTTATAAAACAAGCAACAGATGTGATTAATGCAGGACCACCAACACTTAAATACTTTATTTTAAACCAATTAATTAAAGTTGAAAAAATAAAATAAATAATGCATTGAATTAAAAATAGACCAATAGGTCTATTTTTATTAAATATTTAATTATTCTTGGTTATCATCAATGTTTATTGATTCTAATTTAGAATAGTTTTTATCAATTTTATTTGCTGAAGTTTGAAATTCTTTAAAAACTTCTTCTGTTTCTGTTTTATATTTTTCATAAATCTTAAACATTTTTTCATTTCTATCTAATAGTCTTTTAACATCATCAGTTATTGTTTTAATTAGTTTTTGAATTTCATTAATATTTTTACTAATCTTATATTCTTTAATACTAATTTGTTGAGAATACAAAACAGCTGGTAAAGTAGTTGGTGAACAAATTCAAATTTTATTTTTAATAGCTTCACTAAAAATATCAGTAAATTTAGATCAAATTAGTTCAAATATAGCTTCAGAAGGTATAAACATAATTACACTAGAAACATTTTCAGAATTAGAAATATATTTATTATTTAATTCTTTAATCATATTTTTAATTGTTTGTTTAAATTCACCTTCAGCTTGTTTATATAAATAACTATCAGTATTTTCTGAAATTAAAATATTTGCTTTTGTTAAAGGAAACTTAGAATCAATTGCAATTTTTTTATCATTAATTTGTGTTTTAATAATAGCATCAACTATTACATTAGAGTTTTTATATTTATATTGAGTTTGTCAAATTCCATTATCTGTTTTTTCACCTAAAACATTAGTCAAAATCCATTCTAAAGTAAACTCACCTAAATTTCCTCTAGTCTTACTATTTTTAAAAATTAAAGATAATTCATTAATGTTTTTAACTGATGTATCTACTTTTTTATCAATTGTATTTATATTATTAGTAATTTTATTAAATTCTTGAATATTTTTTTCTAGTTTATCTAATGATTTTGTTAGATCTTCTTTTTGTTTGTTAACTGTTTCTTTTAAATTAATTAGATTAGTTTTAGTAATTTCAGTATCTTTTTCTATTTCTTTAGTAATCAATTCTTTATTAGTATCAAATTTATCATTTAAACTAATTAGATCTATTTTAGAATCATTATTTTTAGTTTTAATCAAATAAAATAAAATACTAATACAAATAATAGTTAATATACTTATTAAAATTATTAAAATGATAGTTAAATTCATATAATCCTTTCTTATTATTTATTAATTAATTATATAAAAAACAACTTTTAGTTTAGTTTTAATTTATTGAAGATTTATTGATCTATTGTATTGATTTTTAATTTTATTATTAGATAAAATTAGTCTTTAAGTTATAATAATATTATTGTAAAAATGAGAAATTTTATAAGTAATTAGAAAATGATTGAATAACAAATTGTAGAAATTAATAAAATATGAAAAAGCATTGATATAAAAAAATAAGTTTATTAGTTTGTTCTAATATTATACTAACTACTCCAGTTTTATTATTTTTAAATAAAACACTAACTAGTAACTATTCAACTAATCTAGTTACATTTAATAATCAAAAAATAAACAATGAAAAAGATAAAAAAGAAAATAGAAAATATTATTCATTAAGAGATGATTATCTTTTATTTCATCAACTTCAAGATCAAAGTGGATTATGCTGAGATTTTTCTTCAATTAAAGCTTTAGAAACTGCTTTAATGATTAGTAATAATGAGATGTATGATTTATCAGAAGCAAGTATAGCTGCTCAATTAGAAAATAGAGTTGCAAATGGAGCTAATTTTTTTGATTTTCATAATGCTTTAAAAAACGGAATAGCTTTTGAATCAGATTTTATATTTAGTGATCTTTATTATTTACCAAATTCTGGAACTTATTATAAAAAGATTCTTGATCTTTATAAGCCTAAATTCATTCATAATCTAGCTGATAAACTACAAATGGTTATATTTGATAGATACAACATTAAAAATGATTTAAATGATATAAAACAACATATTGCTAATAATTCAGCTTTAATGGTAGGAATTGAATATTGAACTATAAACTCAAATAATTCTAATAATAAAAAAACTAATGAAATTATTAGTGGTTATGGAGCAAATGGACATGCAGTTTCAATTATTGGCTGAGATGATAATTATAAATGTAGTGATGGATCAGTGGGTGCTTTTATTGTTTTAAATAGTGATAATAAGTATGAAAATAGTGATGGAGTGAATTATCTACCATATAATACTAATGTTTTATATATGAACTTGTATGGTTATAAATATATTGGTGATAAATTAATAACATCAAAAAGTACAAATTCAATTATTAATAAATATAGTGGTTATTATAATTCACAAAATAAGCAAAAACCAAATTCAGATTCTAAGCCTTTAAATCAAAATGTTTTTAATTGAACTGATGATATTAAAATAGAATATCATTTTAATACAAATATAGCTGATCTAATTAAAATGGATGTGCAAATTTATTTAGATAATTTAAACATTACTAATAAATTTAAAATAACTAATAATAATAGTGTTACTAACGTATCATATGAAGATAAATCTAATAAGCTAAAACCAGGTTCTTATACAGTTAAATTAAATTATAAATACAAATTAAAATCTGAACCCAACAAATTAAAAACTCAACAAGAAACAAGACAAATTTATATATTTGATGGTAGTGAACATTTATATTCAGGTTCTACTGTTTATACAAGTTCAAATAATGATTATAGTTTAGTTGTTCATAGTGCAAATTCATATTCAGCAAATAATAAAATACCAGTTTTTTTAACTTCTAAAAAACAACATGAAACTAATTATGATTTAAATTATGGTTATGCACCAACTTATTTAAATGCTGATAATGATATTGAATATCGTATTGATGATAACAAAATTGGGTCTTTAGAAAAATCTACATATGCTTTTAATTTAAACCTTAATTTTTTAAATGATAAATATAAAGATAATCATTTTAAAATAGATATTGATAAATATGTTAATAATATAAAAACTGATACTAAAAAATATCAAGTTTTTAGATTAGATACAAATAAGCAATATATTATAGCTAAATTATATTTTGATACAAATAATAGACAATTAAATAACTTAGTAAATGAAGTTGTTTTTGAAAATAATAATAATTCATTTAAATGATATTTAGATAGTAATATTGATACTAATTTAAAAATAAAAGAATATCAGTATGTTGATAGTAATGGTAATTATCAAACTTTATTAAAAGATCACAAAGGATATTATATAGATCAAGAGTTAGTAAAAAAATTACAAACTGGTAATGGTAATTTAAATTATATTGGTTCAACAATAAATCAAACTAATTCATATCGTTATCCAGTTATAATTAAACCTATATTTCAAAATAATACTCCTGATTTTAAAGTTGAAGTTAATAAATTAAAACAAACTTTCCAAGCAAATGATATAGTACAACCTATTGATTTTGAAATAAATATCACTGATAAAGATAAAAAAATAACTTTAATTCCAGATAGAATTGTTTATCAAAATAATGAAAGCAGTCTTAAAGGTGATCATAATTCAGTAATTTTACAATATCACTACAATAACAAAGTTTATGATCAAAAAGTTGATATAAATGTTAATAAAAAACTTATTTATCAAGGTTTACAGTTAATAAGTAATAAATTAAAACACGATCCAATCAATGGTGTTTCTCCTGAGTTTAATCAACTTATTGATACTAATCTAGTTGAAATTAGAGAAAATTGAAAAAATCAAATTGGTAAGTATGCTGTAGTATTAAAAATTCTAGATCCAAATTATGTATTTGAAAATCAAAAAGATACTATGTCATTAGAATGATATGTTGTTGATGATTTATCATCTGATATTATTTCTAATGATCAATTAAATAACAATACTTCTAGTCAAAATGTTTCTGTTTTAAACAATAATTCAAATGATATATCTACTAATAAAGAAGATAAAGATCAAATTTTAGAAAAGCTTTCAAATATAACTCAAAAACAGCAATATAAAAAAACTAATACATTTTGAATAGTTATTTTGATTTTAATAAGTTTGAGTAGTGTTACATTTACTGGTTTATTAATATGAATAATAAAAAGAAATAAAAAAACTAAAAATTAAAAATTAGAGCTTTAAAAGCTCTTTTTTAATAATTAATTTAGCTAATATTTTGTATAGTTTATCAATGTTATAAAATATGTAGTCATATTGCTAAAAGTTATTAATTAGTATTTTTTGTATTAAAAATCATAAGTATTTTTTTTCAAATTATTTAGACTTATCACAAAAAGTCACAGTTTAGATGAACTCACTACAATTCAACTTATAAATATAAAATATTTACAATATAATGAGTTTTATTATTGCAAATAATAACAATAAAGTTGTTTATAAATAAATTGTTATAAAATAAAGTGATTTTGTTAATATTTTATCTATTTTATTTTTTATGATTATTTATATATAAGTTGGTAAGTATGAAAACAATAAGAATTATTGGAGCAGGTCTATCTGGGTGTGAAGCTGCTTATTATTTATTAAAAAAAGGCTATTTTGTTGAATTGTATGAAATTAAAACTATTAAAAAAAATCCAATTCAACATTATGACTATTTTTGTGAACTAGCATATTCAGATTCATTTAGATCAACTGATTTAAACACTAGTGTTGGTACTTTAAAAAAAGAATTAGAACTTTTAGATTCACTAATTATAAAAGCAGCAAAATATGCTAGTATAAATCAAAATAATGAATTAGTTGTAAATAGAATTGAGTTTAGTAAATACATTACTAATTATTTAAAAACTTTTAATAATTTAAAAATTATAGAACAAGAATATTTAAATATTGATTTAAATATTCCAACAATTATAGCAATTGGTCCTATTTCAACACCAAGTTTTTTAAATAAATTAGAAAATTTAATTAATAAAGAGAATTTAAAATTATTTGATAGTGTAGAACCAACTATTTTAAAACAATCAATAAATATGGATATTTGTTATAGCTTAGATAATAATTTAGATTATTTATATTGTGATTTAAATAAAGAACAATTTGAAAAATTTTACAATGCTTTAATTAGTGCAAAAATTTTTATTTCTCCATTAAAAAATGAAATTAAATTACTAGAAAAAAACAATTATTTTAGTATTGAAAGTTTAGCTAAAAATAAACAAGAATTTATTAATTATTTTAAACCAATTAATAATAATGCTTATATAACTATTAGATTAAAAAAAGATAGTGTTATTAATAATTTATATACAATAGTTAATTTTCAAACTAGTTTAATGTGAAATGAACAATTAAAAGTTTTTAGCTTAATTCCTGGATTAGAAAATTTAAAAATTATGAGATATGGTGTTATGCATAAAAATAATTATATTAACACTAAAAAATTATTAAATTTAGGTGTGCAATTAAAAACAAATAAAAATATTTTTTTTGCAGGTCAAATTATTGGAGTTGATGGATATGTTGAATCAGTTTGTTCTGGATTAGTTAGTGCAATTAATTTAGATAGATATTTAAACAATAAAAAAATGATTTTACCTAATAAAAATTCAACAATAGGTTCGCTTTATCATTATTTATTAAAAACTGATACTAATTTTAGTCCAATGAGAATTAATTGAGCTTTAGTTGATATGATTGATGGTTTTGAATTATCTGATACTAGTAAAAAATTTTATTCAAAAAGAGCGATTCAACTAATAAAACAATATTTAAAAAAGATTAATTGTAAGTAAAATAATTTTTAAAAAATAAAAATAATTTATATATGTTTTAATAGTTTAGATACTTGATACAATAATTAATGTAAAATATTAAATTTTAATGAGAGGCTGCTAAAATGTTGTTTTTCTTAACAAATGGAGCTGCTATTTGTGTAATCATTTTATTATTTGCAATAGCTTATATGATGGATCCAAAATTTTTAAAAACTATTACAACTACTAAAATAACAATGATGGCAATGCAAGTAGCATTAATTGTTTTATTAACAAATTTTCTTGGTTATAGTGGTGTTTTTGGTGCGCGATTGATGCTTGGTAACTTTATTTTATTTTTATCTGGTATGTTGTTTGGTCCTATGGGTGGAGCTTTAGTTGGGGCTTTAAGTTATACAGCTGGAATGGTTAATCCAGGTATTTTTATTCATTTTTCATTTATGGCTGCATATATGATTTATGCAATGTTAGGATCATTAGTTTTTATTAAAAAACAAAAATCAAGATTATCATTTATGATTTCAGTTTTTGTTTTACTATTTATTGCAAGTTTTACACTAACATTCATTTCTCACCCAATTGCTATGTTAGCTATTGGTAAAAATGCATATGTTTATGTAACTTTAGTAAAGAAATTTATTGTCTTTCCAATTGATGCTGTTATAGAACCAATTTTAATTATTTCAACTTTTGAAGTTTCTATTTTAGTTTTAAAAAGAGTGCCAAATACTTGAAATCAATTATGATGCACAAGATTTGATAGTTTAGAATTTTTAAATAAACAAGAAAAGAAATCTAAAAAAGATTTAAAAATTACTCAAAATGAACCGATAATAACTAGTCAGGCTTCAAATTAGTTTTAAAACACTTTAATAAAATAAAGTGTTTTTTTATATTTACTAAGATATTAAAAACTACTAATTAGTAATCTATAAAACTGATCTTTATAATGGTATAAAATAATATATAGGAGAAAAAATGTCAGATAATATTAAAGATTTACCTTTTGATGAAATCATAAAAAGAATTAAATTCTATGCTGATTTAAAAGCTAAAAATTTAATTACTGAAGAACAAAATCAAGAATATGAATTATTAAAAAGTTGATATTTAGAAATAGTTTTAAAATAGTAATCTCAAACTTAATTCATAAATTCAATTGATATATCTATTAAATATAAGGAGAAAAATGAAAACTAGTAAAAATGATAATTTAAATGCATTACGTATATTAGGTGTAAGTGCAATTAATAAAGCAAAATCTGGTCATCCTGGAATTGTTTTAGGAGCAGCTGGAATAGTTTATGTTTTATTTAATAAAATTATGAATTTTAATCCTAAAAATCCAGAATGATTTAATAGAGATAGATTTATTTTATCTGCTGGTCATGGTAGTGCGTTATTATATTCAGCTTTACATTTATCAGGATATGATTTATCTATTGATGATTTAAAACAATTTAGACAATGAGATAGTAAAACTCCAGGACATCCTGAAAAAACTTTAACGTGTGGAGTTGAAGTGACAACAGGTCCACTTGGTCAAGGTGTTGGAATGGGAGTTGGAATGGCTGTTGCTGAAGCTCATCTAGCAAGTGTTTATAATAAACATGATTTTAATTTGATTCATCATTATACTTATGTTTTATGTGGTGATGGTGATTTACAAGAAGGAATTAGTCAAGAAGCTATTTCTTTTGCTGGTAAACATAAGTTAAATAAATTAATTTTAATTCATGATTCAAATGATGTGCAATTAGATTCAAATGTAGTTGATGTACAAATTGAAGATATGCACAAACGTTTTAAAGCATGTAATTGAAATACAATTAAAGTTAGTGATGGAGAAGATTTAAATTCAATTTATAAAGCTATTAGAAAAGCTCAACTTTCAGATAAACCAACATATATTGAAGTTAAAACTATTATTGGATTAGGTTCAACAAAACAAGGAACTAAAGATGTTCACGGTGCTCCTTTAAACGATGATATAACTAAAGTAAAAAAATATTTTGATTGAGATTATGATGATTTTATTATTCCAGATTCAGTTTATAAACACTGATCAATTAATGCTAAAAAAGGTGAAATTGAAGAAGAATATTGAAATCAATTAAAAGCTAAATATAGCTTAAAATATCCTGAATTAAGTTCTTATTTAGATAATGCTATTAATAAAAATATCACTTTTGATTTTTCTAGTTTATTAAAAGATATACCAAATAATGATGAAGCAACAAGATTAAGTTCAGGAAAAATTTTTGAAAAAATTGCAAATCATGAAAAAATGCTAATTGGAGGAAGTGCTGATTTATCTAGTTCAACTAGAATTAAAGGTGCTGATAACCAATTTACTAGTTTAAATAAAACTGGTAGAAATATAATGTATGGAGTTAGAGAATTTGGAATGGGTGCAATTAATAATGGAATTGCAGCTCATAAAGGATTAATTCCAGTAGCTAGTGGATTTTTTGTATTTGCAGATTATTTAAAACCAGCAATGAGATTAGCTTCAATTATGCAATTACAACAATTATATGTCTTTACTCATGATTCTATTGCAGTTGGTGAAGATGGACCAACTCATCAACCAATTGAACAATTATCAATGTTAAGAACTATTCCAAATCATGTTGTTTTAAGACCAGCTGATTATAGTGAAACTATTGCTTGTTATAAAGTTGCTTTAACAAAACTAACTAAAACTCCTACTTCAATTATTTTAACTAGACAAAATGTAAGACAACTACAACACAATGATGTTTTAAATCAAGTTGAACGTGGAGCTTATATAATTAGTGATCAAACTGATGCAACTGTTAGTTTAATTGCTAGTGGTAGTGAAGTTGGATTAGCAATTGATGTGCAAAAAGAATTATTAAATCACAATATTAAAGCAAAAGTGATTTCAATGGTTTCAACTAGTTTATTTGATAAACAAGATAAAGAATATCAAAATCTAATTATTAATAAAAATACTAAAAGAATTGCTATTGAAATGGGATCAAGTGCAATTTGATATAAATATGTTGGTGATGATGGTTTAGTGTTTGGAATTGATCGTTTTGGTGAATCAGCTCCTGCTAATAGTGTCATTAAAGAATTTGGATTTACAAAAGAAAATCTAACAAATAAAATATTAGAATATTTAAATAAATAGAAAAGAGAAATTTTAATGTTATTAACAACAACTTTTTCAGCAGGTGCTTTAGCTGGAATGCTAATTGGTGTGATTATTGCAGCAATTATTATTGGATTAATTTTAGGATTTGTAATTACTAGATATATGGTTAAAAAACAACTAAAAGATAATCCACCAATTACTGAAAAACAAATTAGAGCTATGTATATGAGTATGGGAAGAAAACCATCAGAAGCTGATATTAAAAAAACTATGAACGCTATTAAAAGAGCAAAATAATTCAAGTACTTTTTCTAGTACTTGTTTTTTTATTATTTAAAATATAGTATAAAAATAGGAAAAAAATATGGCAATTATTGATCAATTATTTGACTGACAAAAAGAATTAATTATTAAAAATAAGCATAAAAATCAATTAGGATTGTTTTTAGATATGGGTAGTGGAAAAACAATTTTAAGTTTAGGTTTTTGTGAAATTAATCAAGTTGATGCAATTATTGTAATTGCTAGTAGAAGTAAAACTTTAGAAACTGTTGAACAAAATGCTAGTTTTACAAGTTATCTACAAAATGATTTAAATTTCAAAGTTTATTTAAAAACTGATTTAAAAAATGCTGATTTTAAAAACAATCAAAAAGAAGCAATTATTATTAATTATCATTCTTTTTTATTAAATATTAATAAAGAAAACTTTTTTAATTATTTAGCTAAATTTATTAGCATACATAAAAATCAAAAAATCGCAATTATTATTGATGAAAGTCAAAATATTAAAAACTCAAAAGCTTTAATTTCAATTAGTATTAAAAACTTTGTTGATTTAGTTAAAAAACTAGCTTTTAAAACTTATTTATACTTATTAAGTGGTACTCCTCAAACAACTGGAGCTATTGATATGTTTAATCAATTAAGATTTTTAGGTTTAAAAATGACTAGATATCAGTTTGAAGATCAGTTTTGTATTAAAACTCAATTTAATAATGCTTATAGAAGAGTTTATAAAATTAATGGATATAAAAATATAAAACAATTAGAACAATTAATTAATCAATTTGCTTTAACTAGTAAAAATATTCCACCAATTTATTTACCAAAACAACAATTCATTGGTATTAAACTACCAATTAGTAGTGAATTTGAACTATTTACAAATAAAAAAATAACAGAATATGATTTATTAAATTTTTGTAATAAAAATAACATTAAATCAAATTACAAACCAAATCAATTAAATCTTATTAAAAATCCATATTATAAAAATTTAAGTTATCCTGATGATAAATGAATAGCTGGTGATGATGCTACTTTTTGATTAAGAACTAGACAAATTTCAATTGGATTTCAAGGAAATAGTAAAGATTATTATTGATTTGATTATTCAAGATTAAATAAATTAGAACAACTACTAACTGATAAAATTGATAACTATATTATTTTTTATAACTATGATCCAGAATTTGATGAAATTTATAAAATTTGTAAAAAGCTAGATTATAAAATTGATATTTGAAATGGTAATAAAAAAGATATTACTAATTATTTAGAATATTTAAATTTAAATATAAAAGATAAACCTAATAGCAAAAAACGTGTGATTATTGCAAATTATTTTTCAGCAAGTACAGGAAATAATTGACAAGAATATGACAAAACTATTTTATTTTCTTTAGCAACTTATGGTTATCATATTCAAGCTTTAAAAAGAAATCATAGAATTGGAACAAAAAACACAATTACTTATTATTTGTTTTTACAAGATAACTATTTAGATAAATCAATGTGAGACTCAATACAAAAACGTCAAATTTATAATACAGAAATCTTTATTAAAAGTACTAAAGAGTTTAATAAATTAAAATCTAAATATAAGAACTTAACTTTTAATTTTTAATGATTTTATGATATATTATATATTTGCGACATTTTATTTATTAGTAAATAAAATTAAATAATTAGATCAATAGAAAATAAATATAAATAATGAAAAGAACTAAATTAATATCCATTTTAACTTGTTTAACTGCTTTAACTAGTAGTATTGTTGTAGTTTCTTGTAGTAATGATAAAACAACTACTTTACATAACAAACAAATAAATATTAGTAAATTAGATTTAAATACTAATTTGTATGATATAAAAGATAACACTCCCAAAACTATTATTAAAACTTTTTTAGATATAAACAATCACAAACTATCTAATTTAAATGAAAACCAATTAGAAGTAAAAATGATTAATGATTCTAATGCTATTATTAATATTAAAAATTCAAACCAATTTATAGGGAATACTAATATTAAATTTGAAGCTAAAGAAAATAAAATTAATCCAACTGATTTAAACACAATAACTAATACTATTAATTGAACTAGTTTAACTCCTGCTTTAATTAACATTAACTCATTAAACTTAATTACTAATTTAACAAACTTAAATAATTCTAATAATACAACTATTTTAGATCAGTTTTTAAAAGTTAATAAAACTGTTTTAAAAGATTTAAGTATTGATAATTTTGAAATTATAAAAAAAGAAGGTTCTACTTTAATTATTAAAGTCAAAGATTCAAAGAAATATTTTGGAACAATAGAACTTAAATTTGAAATTAAAGAACCTAAAAATAAGTCAGATATTATACCTGGACTTTTAATTAAACCAATTGCTAATAAAAAACGAAACATAAAACCTNAAGTTGAATCTACAATTAATATAACAAACCCAACTAGTTCAACTAAACCTCAACCAAGAAAAAAACGTGAAGTAAAAGAAGAACAACCTGTTGTTAAAAAAGAAGAAGTAATTAAAAAAAGTGTTCCTTTAACACCATTAACTGAAGCAAAAAAAGTTAGTTCTTTAATAAGTTTAACTCCAGCTACTCCAGTAATCACTTCAAACGTATCAGAACCATCAATTTCTGCATCACAACCAATTAAATATGAACCAGAAACATTTGAAAATATTACTATTGATTCTTCTTCTAGTTTAGATACTATTAACACTAAATATATTGATCAAACACTTAAAGCATTTAATAAAATTGGTTTAGATCAAAATAAAGCAAAAGAAATGATGTTAAATAATGATGTTGCTCCAAATTTTTATTCGCATCCTAGATTTGAACTTGATAAGGATGTAATTGTACTAGATAAGTTCAGAAATAATGAAGTAAAATTAGAACTTATTGATAAAAGTACTTCAAAACCAATTTCAAGAAATGAAATTAAATGATATCAAAGAACTTCTTATCCAAAAGATGAAATTATAACTTCAAATGATGATCAAAAAGATGCAACTTTTACATTAACAAGNGATGGAACTTTAAAATGAAAAGATACTAAAGATACATATGGAAATCATCCAGATGAAAAATCAGCTAGAATATGAGCAAGTTATAAAGGCTACTTATTTTCAGCTGTTGTTAAAGTATTTTCAGAGTACACAAGTGAATTAGCAAATAATGAAGAGTTAGCTAAAAAAGCAGCTAAAGATTTGGTTTCTGAAAAGAAATGAAATGAATTACCACCTTTAGAAAGACTTATAAAAGCTTATGAATGAATCACTAAAGAAGTTAAATATGACTATAATTTAACAGATGGACCAATGCTAAAAAATCAAAATGCTCATTCAGCTTTAGTTAAAAAATATACAGTATGTACTGGTTATGCTAAAGGATTAAAATTAATCTTAGATGAACTGGACATTCCATGTAGATTTATGGAAGGTGAAAGTAGTAGAGAAACTAGAAGTACTAAACACGCTTGAAACTTAGTTCAACTAGATAATGAATGATATCATATTGATGCTACTTCAGATAGAACAGATACTTACACTAGCTTTAATTTCTTTTTAAATACAAATGACGATTTTACAACTTCTGATAAATTTAATAAAGAATTTGATAATCAAGGTAAACGTTATAGAAACTTAAAGTTTAAAAACTTTGTGACTACAGAAGATGATGTTTTAGCTTTAATTGATAATAATTGAAATACAGAAACTCAGCAAATAACTAATTTAGATTTAATAACTAATTCTAGAAACTTCAAAGTTGTTAATAGTGCATTTAATAAAAGGGGATTAGATGTTAAAGATAAAGGTGCTAAAACAACTCTAGTAATTGGGCCTAATAAAGCTGTTAGTTATAATTTTGAAACTCAAACAAAAACTAGTTTAACTAATGTAAATGTTAAAAGTGTTCAACAATATAACAATAAACACGCAATTAAGGTTGAACTTGATCAAGAAGTTAAAGATTTAAAAGCAGGAAACTTTAATATTAAAAATGCTCTTATAAAAGATGTAAAGCAAGAAGGTAATTCTTATATTTTAACTTTAGATCATTTTAGTTCTTACAATAGTGTTGATATAAAACTAGAATCAATTAAGAAAAAAGATTATAAATTTAATTTAAATGGTAATACTTCAGTTAAATTTAACATTCAAAAACAAGAAAAACCTAATGCTGAAATTTTAGTATTAGATAATGATTCTATTAAAATTACTAATAATTTAAATAATCTAGAATATAACTTTAATAACACTAGTTGAAAAGATGTTCCAACTAACTTTATAATTACTAATGCAACTATTGGAAGTCTTTATTTAAGATATAAAGGATCAGATGACAAGCTAAGTTCAGATAGTCAAAAAATTGATTTAATTAGATCAGAAATACCAACTAATAACAACATTAAATCAATTAATAAAACACTAACTGGTGTAAATGATAAAATGCAATATAAATTAAAAAACAATGGTAGTTGAACTGATATAACTAAAAATAAAGTATCAGGTTTAGCTTCAGGAACTTATCAAATCAGAGTTAAACCATTAAAAAATGCTTTAGCTTCAGAAATTATAGAAGTTAATATAAATTAATAAAATTATGTCAATTATTTATGATTATGAGTTTGTTTTTAAAAATAATTGTAATGATAAAGAAAATATAGTTTTTTGTCATGGGTTTAATTCTAAACTAACTAGTTTCAATGGATTTAGTAATTATTGAACAAAATCAAATTATTATGCTTTACAATTTCCAGGTTCAAATCTAATAAAACCAATTAAAAATCATAAAATTAGTGTTGAACAATTTTCAGACTTATTAATTGAATTTGTTAAACAAAATAATTTAAAAAATGTAATTTTAATTGGTAAATCGCTTGGAGCTGGTGTTATTAGTTTAGCTTATTTAAAACAACCTTTATTGTTTAAAAAACTAATTTTAATTACTCCAATTAATAAAACTCAATTAAGTTTAGAATTTTGAAAAAAAAACTATGTATTTATTAATTCATTTAACGATTATTTGACTAAATTTGTTCCATATATTTACTATAATTATGATCATTTATTAAATAATTCAAATTGAGTTAATAATGCTAAGTCAAAGTTTAATTTAAACTATTATACTAATAAATATATACTTCAATTAGCAAAAAGTTTAACTGATATAAACTTACATAATAAAATCACAAAAGCATATCAATCTATTAATATTCCAACTTTAGTAGTTTTAGCAAAAAATGATAAAATTATTGATTGTGATGATTCATTAAACTTTTTTAATAAAACTATTAAAAATGTTAAAACAGTTGTTATTAATAATGCTTCTCATATGGTTTATAAAGATCAATCTGAAAAACTAAATCAAATAATTGATGATTTTATAACTAATAATTAGAATAAATAACAAAAACTTGAATGTCTTAATTCAAGTTTTTTATTTTTTATTAGAAATTAAAAAAATCAATTTTACAATTAGTACAATTTTTAATGTGTGAATATACAAAAAAAATCGTGTGAATAAACTAACCTTATTAGAAGGAATTATTTATGAAAAAATTATTAACTTTATTAGGTTCATTTGCTCTAATAGCATCAAGTGCAGCTATAACTGTTGCTTGTAAAACTCCTAGTCAAGAAATAAAAGCAGATGAATCTGACAAAGCTAAAAAGGGTGAAACTAAAGAAGAAAAGAAAGTCGAACCAGTAGTAACAACCACTACAGCAGCTAAAAAAGAAGTAAAAGCTAAAAGTGATGCTGAAATTGCTTCTGAATTAACTAGAGAATTGTTTTTATTAATGGATGATTCAAAATCAAAATCTAAAGAGAATAAACCAACTAGTAGCCCTGAAGATATATTAAAAAGACAAGAAGAAAATGCCTCAAGATCAGTTTCAGTAAGTCGTGCACCAAGAAGCGTTAATAATGAAAATGACTCTTCTTTAGTTAGCAGTTGATTAAAAGGTATAAATGGATAACTAAAATTTAGACTTGCAATACTGCAAGTTTTTTTATTTAGTAGGGATGAAAACTCTAATAATAAAATAAATCTTAATTTGTTAATATGCAAAAGTCACATAAAAGTGTTTGTATTTTAGTCTATTTGTCTATAAGTGTTGGTATTTCACAATAAGTGTTAGTATAAGTGTTGGTATTTCTTAATAAGTTTTTGTATTTTCATTCATTTTCTTAATAAGTTTTTGTATTTCACAATAAGTGTTGGTAAAAGTGTTTGTATTTCTTATAAGTGTTGGTATAATTAATATATCAAATTGCTCTATAAAAATATAGGAGAATATATAATGTTTAAAATACCTATTGAATCATCAACACATGAAAACAAAGAATTATTTGATGAAAACAAACCTAAAAACATTTTAAAAACAATCTGTGCTTTTGCAAATACAAATAATGGTTCTATTTATGTAGGTGTTAATGATAATGGTCAAATTATTGGTATTGATAATGTTAAAAATAAAATAAATAAATTATCAAGCTTTATAAAAGATAAAATAAATCCTATTCCAAAATTTAGTATAAGATCAGAAGTTATTAATAAAAAAACAATAATTATTATAGAAGTGGAAAAGGGTGATAATACGCCTTATTATTTATTTGATCAAGGAAGTTTAACTGCATATGTAAGATATGGTGATCAAACTCATATTGCTTCAAGAGAAGAGATATTTAGTTTAGGGTTAAGTGGAAAAAACCTTTCATATGATGCATTACAAACAGATATACCATGAAATAGTGCAACTTTTAATTTACTTAATAGCTATTTTAATGAACTTGGTATAAGAATTATAGAAGATTATAATGATTTAGTTTCACTAGAACTAGCTAAAAATAATGTACTAACAAATGCAGGAGCTTTACTAGCAGATCAAAGATTTATTAAACATTCTTTAGTTTTTGCAACATACTGAAATGATTTTGAAAAATCAAATAAAAAAAGTGGTAAAAGTATTGAAAATTTTGATGGAAATTTATTAGAAATACTAAAAAATAGTCAACAATTTATAGAAAACAAATCTAATGTAGACTTTAAAAAAACAGATACTAAACGTATCGATTATCCAGATTATCCAAAATTAGCTATTAGAGAAGCTTTAGTCAATGCTTTAGTTCATAGAGATTATACTAAGTTTTATGATCAGATTAATATTAATATGTATACTGATAGATTAGAAATCATTTCACCTGGTGGAATGGTTGATAAAAGTAAAATACAAGAATTAGACCCTTATAGAATCGAATCTAAAAGAAGAAACCCAATTTTAGCAAACATTTTTTCTATGTTAAAACTAATGGAAAGAAGAGGAAGTGGAATTAAAGAAATTTTAAATATTTATGCAATACAAGAAAATTACAGTTTAAAACATATTCCACAATTTATATCTGATGATAAATCATTTATAGTCATTTTAAAAAATCTAAATTATGAACAAGCTGAGTCATTAAATACTAATACTAGTGAGTATTTAAATAAAGTTAATACTAAGATCCACTCTGATATAAGACAAGACATTATACAAGACACCAATACAGATAAAAACAAGTCTCGTTCTACTACAACTGAACAAATAGAAATTGTTTTAGAATTTGCTAAAAAGCACACTAAATTTAAAAGAATTGATATTGATAAACTATTAAATGTATCACCAACTAGAAGTAGAGAAATATTAAATCAACTAGTTAAAAAGAATAAATTAATTACTATTGGTAGCTTTAAAGATAAAGAATATCTATTAACTTAGATTTCTTTATTTTTTTATTAATCTTCTTTATATTTTCAATTAAAGGTTCTAGCATAATAATCAATTATTTTATTAAATTTAGTTTTAGCTTCACTTTCACCTAATACATAAGGTTTATCAACATTATCAATTGCTTTAATGTTAGCTCAAATAAAATCATAATATTTTTCTAGTTCGAGATTTTTTAAAGCTTTATTAAATCTGTCAACATAAAATGCATTATCGAATTTTGAAATTAATGGTTGTATAATTTCGTGATATTCTCTATAAGCTCAAATATAAGCTTGTCTATAATCAGTTTCAAATGAATAATGAGTTCCACCAGGAAATAGTTGTAAATTTAAATCTTCTTTACTTGGATCAATTAATCAACCAAATAATTGAGATAATTTCATATACTCTAATAGCTTGTTTTCAAAATTGGCTAACGCACTTATAATTCCATTATTTTTGAAATTATCTTCTAAGCTTAAATTTTCATCACTAACATTGCCTAAAGTTGTCATTGCTTTTTGAAACTCTAAATATGCGATTAACATATTTCACAAGTCTTTTTGCATTGCATAAATCTTGATTTTATTTCTATAAAAATAATCACTAATTTCATTATTTAAATCTTGTTTTTCTCTATTAAACTCAGATGATTTTTCAAAAAACTCTCTTTGTAAGAAATATTCGTTTTTAAAATTACNATTAAAATCAAAAATCTTTTGAAGCTTTCATAAATAAACAGGAATTTGTTTTAGTGAACCATCAAGAAATGCTGTTGCTTTACTATCTTTTAATGGAGTTTCACTATATTCTTTTTTAATAGCACCTGATTTTAATTTAGTTTCAGTGTATGTTCCTCAATAATCTTTGTTAGATGATTTATCATTAAATCCCATTTCTTGTTTTCTATGTTCTAGTGTTGATGGTAATTGGTCAGAAACTTTTTCATTTTTAGAATTATTTATACTACTAAAATCAACTTCTTCATCGTTAATAGTTTTAATTAAGTTATTTTGATTTTTTAAAATTTCTAGAATTTTATTAACTAAGTTATTATATTCTTCACTTGTTAATTGTTGTTTAGTAGTATTATCTTTTAACATAAAAGATGAATTAGAAGAATTAACTACATTATAATGTTCTAAACTTCTGACAAATTGACTAAGTTTAGCAATAGTTGGAAAATCAAATCAAGATGCGCCTAAATCAGGAGTAGTAAGTTTTAGTTTATTATCTACTTGATTATAAAAGTATTTTTTATAATCAGGAATATATGATTTAAATTGTTTTGCATCATTTTCTAATACTTCATTAGCATAATAAACATTTTCTGGATCAATATTATCTTCTTTAATTAAGTTATATGTAATATCATTATAAGTAAAATTTTTTATTTCTTTTTTAATATTATTTTCATTATATTTTTTATTAGATTCTGGTAATTGAAAATTAGTTGAACAACTAGTAATAGTTAATAGTGGTATTGAAGTTATTGGAAGTATAAATAATAGTTTTTTCATAATGTCTTTCTATATTTTAAATACCTTTTATTACTATAATTTTACTTTTTTAATAAGTTTGTTTTTATTCATAAACACTTATTTTATTATTTAAAAGTGATTATTTTTTAAAAAAAACATTTAACAAAAAAAGCAGTCTAAGACTGCTTTTATATCTTGTTATTAATTCTATTTATTAAACTTAGGTTTAAACTCATCTTTTCAATTAAACCCACCACTACCAATATTTTGATAATCTTTTTTTACATTACTTACATTTCATTTAGAAATGTTTTGATTAAAATTATTAGCACAATAAAACATATCATTCATATATTTAACATTACTTACATTTCAATTTGAAATGTCTTGATTAAATTTATAAGCTCAACAAAACATATAACTCATATCAACAACATTACTTACATCTCACATGCTAATATTCTGATTAAAATTATTAGCTTCATAAAACATAGAATACATATTAGTTATATTTGATGTATCTCAATACTCTATTCCATCAATAAATTCATTTTGATTATAAATAAAGGCATTTTCTAAACTAGTAATTTGAGTTGGTAAAACTCTTGGAACTTTTTTAATAGTGTGAGGAAGAGGAATAATTGATATTTGATTATCATATCATTCATATCCAATTTTTAAGCATTCAGTTTGATCAGCATTATAAACTGGTTGTTTTATAATTTTATTCATCATAGTCTTTAATTTATTTTTAATATTATTTTAAATAAATAACAAGCAAACTATTTAATATAGATAAAATTTAATTTTTCTAATATATTTTAAAGTTAGTTAGTACGTATTAAATACAAAAAAAGAACTCTTCTAATAGAGTTCTAACTTAGTTCTATTTATCATTTCGTCATCTCAAATGGTAGACATGGCCGGTAAGAACTACAACCACCGATATCATAAATATAAAATATTTATAGTTTAAATATATCATATTAATTTTTATATTGTAATTAATATCAAAAACACATAAACTTTATATTTTGTAACATATTTTATATTTACCAACTACACATTAATTATACAAAAAAAGAACTCCCTAAAAGGAGTTCTATTTTTGGTTCTATTTATTTCTGGCTTCACTTCCGGACGCCATCGTTCAGTGAACTTTCTTCGGACTCAACGTATAAATATAAAATATTTATATTTTTAATATATCATATTGATTCTGGTGTTGTAAATAATAGAGAGAAAAAATTATTTTATAATATACTTTATATTTACTTAGTACATATTAAGTATAAAAAAAAGAACACCCTAAAGGAGTTCTATTTTTAGTTCAAATTATTTAGACTTCACCGCCAGAAGTCACGGTTTAGATGAACTCACTACCGCTCAGCTTATAAATATAAAATATTTATACTTTAAATATATCACACTGATTTTAATATTTCAAATAATTAGACTAGGATTTGGTTTGATTCATTTTTATTTTTAATATTATTTAAAACAAGTCTTTTTATTCTTTAATCTAGTCATTAAATTTAAATTAGAATTTTAGTTTATAACATATTTTATATTTAAAGTATTAATATTAGTTTTTAATGTTAAATTAATAACAAACAAAATGTTTAATATAGATAAAATTTAGATTTTCTAATATATTTTATAGTTACTTTTTATATATTAAGTACAAAAAAAGAACACCCTAAAGGAGTTCTATTTTTAGTTCTATTTATTTCTGGCTTCGCTCCCGGAAGCCGCCGTCCAGTGAACTTTCTTCGCAATCAAATTATAAATATAAAATATTTACATTATTAATTTATCATTCTAATTTTAATATTTCAAGTAATCTGACTAAGACTGGCTATTTATTATTTATTAATTCTCATTTTTAATAATCTTCTAAATAAAATTTTTTACATTTTGTATAGTTATTAAATTTAAATTAAAATTTTAATTTCTTAACTTTAAACTATAATTATTAATTAAAAGCAAATAGCTAAATTTTATGACTATAAACTGAGTTTTATAACTAATTTTAACTTTTATTTATATGCTTTTATTTATAATATAAATAGTTAATTAGAGAAGTGGTGAATAAGTTGTTTAGTTGAGATTTATATATAATAAATCCTTTATTAATAGTGATTTGATTAATTGTTGCTAGTTATTTATTTTATAAAAATAGTATTTCTAAACAAAAAGGATTATTTTATTTAGAAATTAGTAGTTTTTGAATTGTAATTAATTTTTTAATTCAAATAATTACAAATTATATTGATTCACCAATTTTAAAATCGTTTTCAAGTTCTACTTTAACTATTTTACTTTTTTTAAGTAGTTATTTTTTATATGCAACGATCCTAAATCCATTTGCATTATGACTAACTTTAAAATTACAAAGTAGAAGAATTTGAATTTGAATTAGTTTATTTAGCTGTTTTTTAAGTGTAATGATTGCTTTTTTAAGTAATGTAAATATAACAAGTATTATTTTTATTAGCTTATTTTTAGCAGTAGGGATTTCAGCTCAAATTATTTACTTTTTATTTTTTAATGAACAGTTTAATGAAAGGTTATTTCCAGTTTTCAGTAGTATAAAAGCCGGATTTGTTATAAGTTTTGCAACTTTTATAAGTTATGAAGTTTATAGTTTATTAAACTTAAATCTAATTTCTAATCATAATAATTATACAAATTGAATAATTTNTAGTTTAAGTTTAGTTTGTTTAATTATTTGTTTAGTAGTTTCTATATTTGTAAAAGAAAGAAAAATTAAAGTTATTAAATATAAAGAAGATATAGTTGAGCAATTACAAAGATATGGTTATAAAGTTTTAATTGGTTTAATTGTTATGAGTTTTTTAATTACAAGTGTTAATGTAATTATTAAATCAGATATTTTTGAACTATTTTTAGTAAGTAAATTAAAACAACAATCATATACTAGTTTAAATGTTTGAAATTACTTACAATCATTTAGATTAAGTTTTGTTTTAGGTCAATTATTATTAGGTTATTTATTTTATAAACTAGTTATTAAAGTGATTGGAATTGTTAAATCAATTTCTATTCTAACTAGTCTAACGATGTTTGGAGTAATTTTAATTACTTTTATTCATAATATTTATTTACTAACAATAATGATGTGAGTGTTTGGTTTATTTTTCTTTGTAATGTTTTATTTATGATTTGGTATTGCTTTAATGTGAGATTATAGAAGTACTAAAGTTTCTGTTTTATCTACTTTTTTAACAGTTACATTTTTAACTTTATCAATTTGATATTTAGTAATTAGTATTTGCAAAGTTAATAATATTGGTTTATTTAGTATATTTAAATCAGTATTTGAAGTAATTAATAATACTGATTTAAATAAAAACTATTTATTTATTAAAAAAATTACTGAAGTTTATTATATTTGTTGTATATTAATTTTTTGTTTATTAGGAATTTATCTAACAACATTTATATGAACAGCAAACTATATTATTGCTGAATATATGGATTTAAAACAAATTAAATTAAAAATGACAAGTTTAGCTAAATCAGATATTCAATCAAAAATGATTACTAGATTAATTAGAGAATAAAAAGAAAAGAGTTTAATATGACTGAATATGAATTAATTACTACTAAATTAAATGAACTAATTAAAATGAGTAGAAAAAAAGAACTTTCTCAAGACCAGTTATTTGATATTTGTATTTATTTAACAAACGTGATTGATGATGTGTTGTTAAAAAAGAATTTAAAAGATGATTTAATCAATCAAAATGATCAGTTTTATTATTTGTTATATTTATTAAAAACTTTACTAGCAATTTTATTTACAAGAAATGCTTTTTTTAATTTTGATATTTTTAATAAATTAAATCCAGTTTTATTATTTTATATAAAACAAAGTTTAGATCATCAATTTTATGATGATCCTAAAAAGAATTATTTATTAGAAAATAGTGAGTTACATAGTTTAACTAGTATGTATTTATATGTATTTTCTATATTTAATAAACTAATTAAAAAAATTAATTACTTAAATTTAAAATATAACTTAAAACCAAATTTAAATGAGTATAAACGCTCTAGTTTTATAAATGATTTTACTAATTTAAGTTATGCTTTTTTTAAAACAAGAGGAACTCAATATAGAAGTGAACAGTTTTTTAAACTTGTAAAACACTCTTGAATTTTTAACCACTTATTAGAAATAAAAACTAATTTAGATAATTCAGATTATTTAGTAAATTTAGTATTTGAATTAGAGTGTTTATTTATAATTATTTGTAGGATTTTTATTCAAATTACTTTAGATTTTAAAACAAATTATGAGATTAATAAATTACTTGAAATTAATTCAACTAACTTATAGAAAGCTAATATGAAACACTGACAAGAATTAACAATTGACCAATTTTCAGGTCCAATTGAACTATTGTGATTAATGATTAAAGAAAAAAAACTAGATATTATTGAACTAAGCTTAATAGAAATTGTTGATCAATATCTAGCATATATTAAACAAAATCAACAACTAGATATTGAAATTGCTAGTGAATATTTAATTATTGCATCACAACTAATTGAATTAAAATCTCGACATTTATTATTTAAAGATCAACAAGTAGATCAAGAACAAGTAGTTGATTATGATGATTTAGTTTATCAAATTAGTCAATATAACCAAATTAAAGAAATTTCTGACAGACTTTTTAATGCTCAAGAAGCTTACTTACAAACTTTTTCAAAAAAAAGATCAAAACAAAACTTTAAAAAAGATTTAGTTTTTGAAAATCCAGATCCTTTAATTGATTTAAATGATTTAGATTTAGACAAATTAACTGAAATTTTTTATAGTGTAATTACTAATTCAAATGCTTTTAAATACCAAGCTGATTTTGATTTAGAAACTGAAATTTATCAAACTTTAACTACTCCAAGTCTTACAGTTCATGAAGTGATTTTAGATGTAGTTAATAAAATAACTTCTCAAAAACTTAAAGAATGAAAACTAGAAGAATTACTAGAAATCTTAGAACTGAATTTAAAAAACTTTGTTGTGATATTTTTAGCAGTTTTAGATTTAGTTAGATATCAAATTTTAGTAATTGATAGTATAGATGATCAAATCTATATATCTTTAAGAAAAGAAGTAATTGAAAATGAAAACTTAATTGCTCAACAACTAGAGGTGATTGCAAATGAATCAACAATATAGTGCTATTATTGAAGGGTTATTGTTTATTTATGGTGATGATGGTGTTTCTTTATTAGATATTCAAACTGTTTTAGATAATTTAAAACCAACTGAAATTAAAGAAATTATTATTGAACTAAATAAAAAATATTTAGCAGATCCATCTTCTGCTTTTTGTATTCAAACTTATAAAAAAAATAATTACAGATTACAAACAAAACCTGAACTACACGAATATTTTGCTAAATTAGAACAATATAATGAAAATAAAAAATTATCTCATTCAACTATAGAAGTTTTATCAATTATTGCATACAAACAACCAATTACAAAACAACAAATTGATGAAATTAGAAATGTTGATTCAACTTATCAACTATATAAACTAAGAGAAAAAAAACTAATTAAAGTAGTTGGAAAAGATCTTGAAAATAATAGAAGTAATTTGTATGGAATAACAGATAACTTTTTTAAAGTGTTTAATATAAAAGGTGGTATTGAAGAACTACCAACAATTAGTGATGATGATATTAAACAAGCTATAGAAAATAATAATGAAATAAAACAAGAACAACAAAATCTTGATTTGTATGGTAATATTGATGATTTTAATTTAGATAGTCAAAATCAATAGCTTTGTTTATTTATTTGATATTATAAACAAAGCATCTAATAACCTTATTATTAGTTAAGGAGAAAAAATGAGTTTAGAAAGGCTACAAAAAGTAATTAGTTCTCGTGGGTATTGTTCAAGAAGAGCTGCTGAAAAATTAATTTTAGAAAATAGAGTTAAAGTTAATGATCAAATCATTAATACTTTAGGAGTAAAAATTGATCCTAAAGCTGAAATTAAAATAGATAATAAATTAGTTTTATCTGATTCAAATAATCANAAATATTATTATTTATTTTATAAACCAAGACTAGTTTTAACTACTATGTATGATCCTAAAAAAAGAAAAACTGTTAATGATTATTTTAAAGATCTTAATCATAGAGTTTATCCAGTTGGAAGATTAGATTATGATGTTAGTGGTTTATTATTAATGACAAATGATGGAGTGTTATCTAATTTTATAATGCATCCAAAATATGAGTTTTTAAAAACATATCAAGGTCTTTGTCAAGGCCAAGTTAATAAACAACAAATAAACCAATTAATTAAAGGTGTATATATTGATAATGATTATTTAACAAAAGCTTATAGTGCTAAATTAGTTAAATATGACAAATTAAAAAATACTTCAATTGTAGAACTAACTATTAATGAAGGAAAAAAACATCATGTTAAAAAAATGTTTGAATCTATTCAAGCTCAACTTTTAAAACTAAAAAGAACTAAAATTGAATTTTTAGAAATTGCTGATTTAAAGCCAGGTCAATATCGTGAATTAAAAACTCATGAAGTTAAAAGACTTTATGGAATTTATCATTCTTTAAAACAAGACAATAATAAATAAAGGAGAAAAATGAAAATTGCAATTTTTGGTACTGTTGGAGCTGGTAAATCAACAATTTCAGCTGAAATTAGTAAAAAATTAGGATATGAGATTTTTAAAGAACCAGTTGAAGAAAATCCTTACTTTGAACAATACTATAAAGATTTAAAAAAGACTGTTTTTAAAATGCAAATTTACATGTTAACAGCTAGATCTAAACAATTAAAACAAGCAAAAAACTTAGAAAACATTATTTTTGATAGAACTTTATTAGAAGATCCTATATTTATGAAAGTTAATTATGATTTAAATAATGTTGATCAAACTGACTATAATACATATATTGATTTTTATAATAATGTTGTTTTAGAAAACTTAAAAATTCCTGAAAACAAACTAAGTTTTGATATTGTTATTTATTTAAGAGTTTCAACTAAAACTGCAATTAGTAGAATTAAAAAAAGAGGAAGAAGTGAAGAATTACTAATTGGTGAAGAATACTGAGAGACTTTAAATAAAAACTATGAAGAGTTTTACAAACAAAATGTTTATGATTTTCCTTTTTTTGTAGTTGATGCTGAATTAGATGTCAAAACTCAAATAGAATTAATTATGAATAAGTTAAACTCAATGAAAAATCCAAATTAGAGGTAATTAATATGGGAAGAGCACATGAAGTAAGAGCCGCTTCAATGGCTAAGACTGCTGCTAAAAAATCTGCAGCAAATGGAAGAGCAGCAAAAGAAATTTATATGGCTGCAAAACAAGGTGGAACTGATCCAAATTCAAATTTAGCTTTAAGATCTGTAATTGATAAAGCTAAAGCTAATCAAATCCCAAGAGATGTAATTGAAAGAGCAATTAAAAGAGCTGCTGGTGGAGATGCTGAAAATTATGTATCTAATAGATATGAAGGTATAGGACCTAGTAATGTAGCAATTTTAGTTGATACTTTAACAAGTAATGTTAATAGAGCAGCTGCTATGATCAGAGAAGTTTTTAATAAAAATAAAGGTAATCCTGATGGAAAAGTAAGTTTTTTATTTGAAGATGTAGCAATGTTTGCTTTTAAAAATAAAAAAGAAGATGAAGTTTTAGAAGCTTTAATGAGTGATGAAGTTGAAATTAATGATTTAATTTGTGAAGATGACACTATTATTATTTATGCTCCTTTTAAAGCTTATAATAGTGTAAAACACTCATTAGATAAATTAAATATTGATGAATATTTAATTTCAGAAATTAGAGCTATTCCAATTGATAAAAGAATAGAAATTAAAGATGAGCAAGCTAAATTACAATTACAAACTTTATTAGATAAATTAGATGAACTAGAAGACGTACAAAACGTTTATCACAATGCTGAGTTGTAGAAATATAACTTTTTTATTTACAAATATTAGCTAATTATTTAATAATACTAATAAAATATTAATAAGTTTAAAAATATTTAAATTAAGTTAGGTGATTATATGAACTTTAGTTTAGTTAATTTTGTTTTATTAATAATTAATTTATTAATGATATTTTTAATATTATTAATTTATTTAATAACTACTAGAAGTTATTTAAATCACCAGGTACCGTTTATTAATTCTAGTAATTTAGTAATTAATTCAACAGATATTAATAAAGCGATTAGACAATTTCAAATTATGTTTAATTTAACTGATTATCAAATTATTTATACTGATACTGATAATATGATTAAAGTTTTTAAAAATATTAATAAAAATAAAAAACAAATTATTATTAGTAAACGTATTTTTGAATCAGTTGGTTATGAATTAGATTATTTAATTTCTAGGTTATGAATTTCAGCAAAGCAAATAAAAAAAGACAGTTTATTAAAAGCTTATAGACTAACTCTTTTAACTATTCCAACTTTACTAATTACTTTATTAAGTTTATCTATGTTAATTAATTTGTTTTTATTTGTTTATAATGTGATTACAGATAATTTTCAAATTAGTAATTTAACTAATAATCAAAATAATATGAATATTAATTTTTTATACAAGTTATGAAAATATATGAT
This sequence comes from Mycoplasma mycoides subsp. capri, assembly GCF_900489555.1. GTDB lineage: Bacteria > Bacillota_I > Bacilli_A > Mycoplasmatales > Mycoplasmataceae > Mycoplasma > Mycoplasma capri. Next base: position 416,728 of record NZ_LS483503.1, read on the forward strand.
ATTTAATTATTTAAGTTTTTCATTAATTATTTGTTTATTTATTAATTACTATATTTCTATTATTATTAAAAATAAAATTGAACTATATTATAATGATGAAGTTAGTAAGTTAGTATCTTCAGCTTTAGAAATGTATGAATATGATTTTAAAGCAGCTAGAATTTATGCATTAAATATTAAATGAACTTATATACCAGTTTTTAAAATAAATAACTTTTGAACTAATCATTATAAATGAACTGGTCCTTTTACAATAGTTTAATAGTTTTAAATCTTATTATTTATGCTTTATTAAATAATAAGATTTTTTATTTTATAAAAATGTATTAATATCATTAGAATTAATAACTTTAAAGTAATTTATTAGATAAATTTATAGATTAAAGTAAAAGTAGTGAAGTTAGTGTAAATAATAGAGTTAAGGTTAATTAAAATACCATAAACTTAATAATTCTTATAATGTAGATCCTCGTGATCTATTTTTTTATTTGTTTANCTTCACAAATAAAAAAAAACAATCCCCTTAAAAATTAAAAAAAAAAAAAAAAAACTAAAAACAAACTCTATTTCTTAAAATTCCCTATTATACCACATTTTATTTTTAAAATAAGATATTGACATAATATATATCTAATATATATAATACTATATTGCTATGTACTGTCTTTTTAAATCAGATGTCTAGCAAATTTAATTATTATCTAGTCATATTAATAAAAAAATTATTAACATTATTAGGATCAGTAGCTGTGATTGGATCAACTGCAGCAGTTGCTATTGCTTGTGAAGGAAAGCCGTTGACTTTGACTATAAAATCAGATAAAGAAGAAACAAAGGCTCAAGAATCAGAAAGCGAAAAAGAAATGCAGGCAGATCAACCTGGTGAAGGTGATAGAACTAGTTCTGAATCTGAAAAAGAATTAGAAGAAGCTCAAAAATCTTTTGAAGAAGCTGATAAAAAAGCAAGAGAAGCCAATGAAAAATATAGAAAAGCTCATGAAAAAGGAAGACCATATGTAAACGGGTCTGAAAAAGCACCTACAGATATCTTAGATGAAATCGATAGAACTGAAGAAGAAGTTAAAAAGACTCAAGAAGAGCTAAAAAAAGCAAAAGAAAAATTAAATGAATTAAAAAAAGATAAATCAAAAGAAAAATTAGAAAAATAAAAATTTTAAGCCGATTAATTATTAGTTATAACATATGAGATTATTACTATAATTAAAGTTTAGTTTCAAAATATCAACTAAAATAGGTATTTTAATTATTTGCTTATGATGTTGATTTTAAAAATTTAGTAAAAAACGATTTTATATTATTAGAAATTTAATATATTAGCAAATATCAAAATGTAGGCCTTTAGGCCCATTTTTTAAGTTTACATAAAATTAAAAAAAAAAAAAAAAAAAACTAAAAACAAACTCTATTTCTTAAAATTCCCTATTATACCACATTTTATTTTTAAAATAAGATATTGACATAATATATATCTAATATATATAATACTATATTGCTATGTACTGTCTTTTTAAATCAGATGTCTAGCAAATTTAATTATTATCTAGTCATATTAATAAAAAAATTATTAACATTATTAGGATCAGTAGCTGTGATTGGATCAACTGCAGCAGTTGCTATTGCTTGTGAAGGAAAGCCGTTGAGTGTGGTTGTAAGTAAAGGTGAAACTAAAGCTCAAAAACAAGNATTAAGCGAAGAATCTTCTGATGAAAACAAATCAGCAGCCCAACCAAATAATGGTGAAAATGCTGAATTCAAAAAACAATTAGCTGAAGCAGAAAAAGCTGTTAAAGAAGCAGAAAAAGAATCAACAAAGGCTAAAAAAGATCTAAGAGACGCTAATCAAAAATACAATGATGCTCTAAAAAAAGGTAAAGAAAGTGGAAAAACTCCTCTATCAAGAGAAATTGCAAATGAAATAGATAAAGCTGAATCTGAAGTTTCAAATGCAAGCAAAAAATCTCAAGATGCTGAGCAAAAATTAAAGGATGCTAAACAGCAGCTTCAAAAATTAAGAGATTCAAGACCAGCTAATGCGGGTGATCTATTTGGTTTTACAATTGAAGCCTAGAACACAATTATATTAATGGTGAAAATTACTATTTTAGAGATGGTTGATTAATCTTATAATATACGATTGATCAAATTGTTATAGAGATTCAATCTTAAGGATTATTAAAAAAATAATAAACTATATAGTTGTAGACCTAAATATAGGTCTATTTTTTTATACCTATTTATTAAATATCCGATTCTTATAATTTACAAATGATTGAAATATTGTTATCTTTTTAAGACAACAAATTAATCTAAAATAAATAAATTTATTTAACTAAAAATTATATCACTTTCTATTTTTATAAATACTATTGATATTATATATATTTCATATATATAATATTCATTGCTATTTAGATCAATATCTAGTTAGTTAAATTAGTTATTTAGGGGGGGTATAAATATGAAAAAGTTATTAACTTTATTAGGATCAATTTCTTTAGTAGCTCCAACAGCAGCAGTTGCTATTGCTTGTGATGGTAAAATTTTTTCAACTACTTCAAATAACAATTCAGATTCAAAAAAATCTGAAGATGGATTATCAGAAGAACTAAAATCAAATGAAGGGGACTCAAAAGAAACAAACTCAACTGAGAATAAATCTGAAGAATCAGAAACACTTAAAAAAGAACAATTAGAAAAAGAAAAAGCATCTGGTAGTGAGATTGAACAACCTAAACAAGCTGATGGTGAAACATCAGAAGAATCAACTGCATCTAAAAATGAGTCAGAAAAATCTGAAGAATCAGAAAGTTCAACAAATAATAGTTCAAATTCAGAAAGTGGTCAATCGTCTGGTTATTCATCATGAACAGTAGATATAGATAATCTAGATATGGAAGAACACAACACAATTAATTAGAATATGTGTAGAAAGAAGAATTTAAAAAGTTCTTCTTTTTTATTTATCTCATTTAAGTGATTATCTTATAAGAATAAATAGTAGAATAGTTTATTCATTTTTTAGTTTTTTATTCACTAATACAAATTATAAAATTTAAGTGTGTTATTAAAATAGAAAGGTATTATGCTATTTAAAGAAAAACTTGTAACTTATATAGATACAAAGATTACTTCTTGACAACAAGCTATACAAATAGCTAATCAATTATTAATAAACAATCATTATATTGATGATAATTTTTCAAAAGAATTAATAGAATTAACAAATAAACTAGGACCATACTATATTATTGCTCCACAAATAGCTTTACTTCATTTAACACCAAAAGAGGAATGAAAAAATAAAAATAATGCTATTAGTTTAACTGTTTTTAAAGAACCTGTAGTTTTTAAAGATGATATGAAATATCATGTTAAATACTGCTTGTCATTATTTGCAAAAGATAATTATTCGCATATTGATTTATTAGAAAAATTCGCAAATTTATTTAGTAATAAAGATTTTTTAAATGAATTAGAAAAAGTTAAAAACACACAAGATATACTACTAGTTTTACAAAAATATGATAAATAGAAAGGCTTAATATGGAGTTTGGAAAATATGTTTTAAATTTCTTTACAGAATTTATTTCAACACCGGCTATATTAGTAGCTTTATTTGCTTTTATAGGTAGTTTATTACAAAAAAAGAAGTTTAGTGAATGTTTAACTTCAACAATTAAAACAGCTATTGGGTTTTTAATTATTGGAGCTGGAGCTGGTATTATTGCTGGTTCTATTCAAAAACTTGGTTTTGCTTTTAACTTGTTATTTCAAAGATCTGGAGCTATTGCTAATAATGATGTTCTACCAGGTTTATTTTTAAGTATTTCAAAAATAGTTTTAGCTGGATCATTAATTATGATTTGTGCTATGTTTTTAAATATAGTTTTAGCTAGAATTAGTAAATTTAAATATATTTATTTAACTGGTCATGTTTTATTTTACTTTTCAACAATGTTTGCAAGTGTTATGCATGTTGCTGGTTTAAATTTAGATGAAGTTAAAAACTTAACAACAGTAGTAATTTCTGGAGCGTTATTAGTTTCAATTTATATGGTTTTAACTCCAGCACTATTAAACAAACATGTTGTTAAAATTACAAATAACAATAATTTAGCACTAGGTCATACTGGATCATTAGGTTATTTTTTATCAGCACTTATTGGATCATTAATAGCAAAAATTAGTAAAAAGAAAATACGTTATACTGAAGATGTTAATTTTCCTAAAGGATTAGCATTTTTAAGAAATACTAATGTAGCTATTGGGTTAACTATGTTATTACTTTATTTAATAATTTATTTTACTACTTTTATAGTTCATGGATATGAGCAAATGGTAGTACATAAAATTATTGAAAATCAGAAAGATGTTTTTGTACAAGGTTTATTACAAGCTTTAACATTTGCAGCAGGAGTTGAAATTGTTTTAATTGGAGTAAGAATGTTTATTGCTGAAATTGTTCCATCATTTCAAGGAATATCACAAAAAATAGTTCCTAATGCAAAACCAGCTCTAGATTGTCCAATTGTATTTCCTTATGCACCAAATGCTGTTTTAATCGGGTTTATTTCATCATTTATTGGTGGAATAATAGCTATGAGTATTACTATTTTAATTGTTAGTTTAAAAAATATTAATGTTAATCTTTGAATAATTATTATTCCAAGTATTGTTCCACACTTTTTTGTTGGTGCTACTTGTGGAGTGTTTGGAAATTCAACAGGTGGGATTAAAGGAGCTATTATTGGTTCGTTTATTAATGGGTTAATTATTTCATTTGTACCATTTTTATTTATTGGTTTAGAAATGATACCAAACATAGCTAGTTCTAAACAACACATAGCTTGAGGTGATGGTGACTTTTTATTAGGATTACCAATTGGAATTTTATTAAAATTAATTGGAAGTAAAGCTGGTATTTGAGTTTTACTACTAATTAGTATAATTAGTTGAACTATTCTACCAATATATAGTTTTTTAACTAAAAAAACTATATTTAAAAATATTAAAACTAATAAAGAACAAATTGAAATTATAAATAATAATAAGATATTAACTAATAAATATGATCTTAAAAAGCAATATAAAATAGTTGCTGTTTGTGGTCAGGGTTTAGGATCATCATTATTAATTGAAATGAATTTAAAAAATGTAGTTAAAGAATTAGATCTACCAATTCAAATAACACATACTAATTTAAATTCTTTTGATCCAAATGATGAAACAATTTTAGCTGTAGTTTGTGGAATAGATTTACAAAATAGTATTGATTTTAAGCAAAAAATTGTTTTAGAAAATCTTTTAGATCAAAATGAAGCAAAGCAAAAAATCATAGAATTTTTAAACTAGAATTCATATTATAAAAATTAGTATTTAACTAAAATTATCTTATTTAAAAATGCTGGTTTTATTTTATGAAAACCTATTGAATTTAATTATATTTTATAGTTGTTTTTAGTAGATGGTATATAATAAATTTTGATGATATTAATATTCTATTAGCCTATGAAAGGATATAAATGAAGAAGTTATTAACAATATTAGGTTCAGTTGGTTTAGTAGCTACAAGTGGGGCTTTTGTTATTGCTTGTGGTGATAAACCTAAAATGAATGATGCTAAAAGTATTCAAGAAGAAAAGATTGACTTAAACAAATTAATTAAAGTAAGAGATTTAGGTTTTGTTAGCAAAAATGAGAAAGAAATAATTAAGAGTGCTTTTGTTAAACAGAATGGACTAAATGATCCTAAATTAAAAGATAAAATAGAAGTAGAAGTTAAAACTAATGGAAGTGGCACTTCGGGTGCAGGAACTACTGCTTCAACTAATGGTAATTCTAGTGATAGTGCTGTTATTGAAGTAAAAAATAAAACTAATGGAAATGGAAATGTAACTAAAACAGTTACTGTAATATTTGATGTAAATAATAGCCTAAAAACACTAGTTAAAGTAACTAAATTAAAGAGTTTACCAGATAATAAAGATGAGACAATTTTAGCAGCTGTTGCTAAAGCTAATCCTAAATCAAATTTAGATACCCAAAAATTAAAAATTGAAAGAACAGATGGCAAAGTTCTTGTAAAATCTTCAGATGGTCAAACTTATAAAGATGAAGCTGAACTTCAAATTGAATCTAAAGTGGGAGTTTATGTTGGTCTTTCTCTGCTTTCAGTTGCTCTATTAGCTTCTTCTGGATTTATAATTTATAGAAGTGTAAAAAAGAAAAAGAAACAAATGTAATATAATTTTAGGCATACTTAAGTATGCCTTTTTTAATAAAAAAACTACTTATTTTATCCTGAACTAACTTAAAATAAAGTTAAAAAATTATTATCTTTTATCAACTAACTTTTTTAACTTATTTAAAAGAATTTATTAAAAATGTGATTATTTTAATTTTTTTTATAAAAAAAAATAAAAATTTTTCATTTAAAGCCATTTGTAAAAAAGCCTATGTTCTAGGCTTTTTATTATACTTATCAACATTACAACGCTTTCAAAGTGTATTTTTTAGGCTTGTTTTTTTTTTTTTTTGTAAAAATAAAAGTAAGATTTGGATCAACCAAAACTATATCAAAAAAATTAAAAAAAATAGTTTAGTTGAGTTTCAAATCTGCATATATAGTACAAAGGAATTTATGATGAAAAATGTTTCTAAGAATCTACATTCTGATGTATTAGATGAGAAATACTCAATTGTAGTTGATAATTTTTATAAAAAGTTTAAAGATATAGAAATTGGTCCTTTTTCTTTTAATGTTGAAAAAGGAAAAATCACTGCTTTACTAGGAACTAGTGGTTCAGGAAAAAGTGTGTTTATCAATTCTTTATTAGGAACTAGTATTAATTATCAAGGAAACATTTTTATTAATAAAAATGAAAGAAAAAAGAATAACTCAATTGAAAACAATTCTGATATTGGGTTTTATTCACAAATGGACTTTTCTTTGTACTCAATCTCAGCTTATGATTTTTTATACAATATGTGCTATGTTATGGGTTTAGAAGATAAGCTAGTTAAAGACAAACTAGAATATTGACTAAAAAGATTTGATTTATGAGAATCAAAAGATAAACCTTTAAAAAGTTTTTCTTGAGGAATGAAAAATCGCATTAATTTAATTTTATGTTTTATAAAAGAACCTAAAATTTTAGTATGTGATGAACCTGGAGCGAATTTAGATTCTTATTGAAGAAAAGAAATTTATACTATTTTAAACGAGTTTAAGAAAAACTTTAATACTATTATTCTAACAGTTCATAATATTGATGAAGTTTATGACATTATTGATAATTTTATAATTTTAGAAAAAGGTAAATTACTATTTTGTGGTACTAAACAAGAATTAAATTTGTATAAAAAAACAAAGATTACATTTAAAAATAATATTTCACTACAACATGTAGAACAAATTTTAAACAAAAACGATATTTTAACTTTTAATATCAATTATGATCAGAATTCTTTAGTAGTTGGTTTAAAAGAATTTCAAACTTTTAGTGATGTTTTAGATCTTTTAAAAAAACATGACTTTTTTATAAAAAGTATTGAAAGTCTATCAATTGATATTGATATGATAAAAAAAGCTTTAGAAGATAAAAACACTATAAATGTTAAATATCAAAAAAACTCACTAGATTCTTTAAATGAGAATTTAGATTATAACAATACATTAAGTTTAAATAAAACTATAACTAATATTTCTAATATAACTAACTTGCGTGATTCAACTTCAACTAATTATGAAGTTGAGATATTAAATAATAATAATAATAATAATAATCTACTTAATAATAATTTAGAAAAAACATTTTTACATATATTTGATGAAATCAAAAACTTAAAACAACAAGTTAATCAAAATGATTTAGATACTTATCAAATACTTTTAGATGATTTAAAAGCTCAAATTAATGATATTTTACAAATCAAAACAGATTTTTTAAAAAAAGTTGATCAATTAAATCAACAAAATAACACATTTAATAACTCTGAAACAAACTTAAAAGAAATTTTAGAATTAAAGGATTTTATTAAAAATCAAGTTAATAAAATCGAACAAACACTTTTTATACAATCAAAAAATATGAATGATCCTTGTAATAATAAATCAAAAACTCATTTAAGTGATTCTGATTTAACTGATCAATATTTAGATTTAAAAAATCAAATTAACATTTTAAAAACTCAAATTAATCATAATTATTCTAATCAATCTGATTTAGTAAATAACTATGAATTAAATCAATTAAAATCTGAAATTTCAGCTTATCATCAAGATTTAGAACAATTTAAAAAAGAATTGTACTTTGAAAAAATACTTGATCAAAAACTAGAAAGTTTTGATAACAAATTAAAAGAAAAAGAAAGTGTTTTAGAATTAAACAGACTTAAACAAGAAATTAAAGAAGAACAAAATAAACTACGTGAATTATTGTTCTTAGAAAAACTAGTTAAATAATCTAATCTTTTAAAAATGCCTAAAAAAGTCAAAAATTCTAAAAAACTTGATGATTCTTTAAACTTAATTAAATATAAAAAAATTCCTTTTAGAAAACTGATTAAATTTTGTTTAAAAAATCTTATTAAAGAACGTTTATTTTCTATTTTAAACATTTTAAATATTTTAGTTTCAATTCTAATTGGAATCTTACTTGGTTTTTTAAAAAGTGGAGAAAAACAAGTGATTATCTTTAATTTTTACATCTTATTTTTTACTTGCTGTTTATTATTTGTCCTTATTTTAAAAATGATTCAATTTTTTTATAATAAAAATTTAGAAGATAAAACTACTTATATTGTTTTAACAAACCAAGTCAGTAGAACTAAGTTTTTTTTCTCACAATACTTTTTAATTAATTTAATTATTTTAATAAATATATTTTTAAGTTTTTGTTTTATCAATTTAACTTATAGTATTTTTAATAGTTTTAAATACGATAGTTTTATTTTAAAAATGACATTAGTATATTTTTTATACAATTTGTTTGCCTCATTTTGTCTAATTAATTTTATAAGTATGTTAATGTTTCTTTTTTCTTTACAAACTACAACTATAATTTGTACTCTACTAGTTAGTTTATGTTTTGTAGCAAATATACCATTGTCATTTGTTAAAGCTAATGAAAAAAGTTATAACATTCAGTTTTTAGATAAAAATAACAAAGTTGAAATTTTTAAACTAACTGATATTTATGATACATTTACACTAAATGAAAACATTTTAAATTCTCAAATTAAATATCCTTACTTATCTAAATATATTTATTCATATTTTATAAAAAATAAATTTTTAAAAGATCAATTTTCTAATCCAAATAATATTGACTTAAGAATTAAAATATGAAAAGATCTTGGTCTTGTTAATGATCAAAAAGTAATTATTAAAGAAAACAATTTAAAGTTATTTTCAAAACCACAAGAAAATAACAAGATTTTAAATAGTTGAAATAAAAATGATTTATTTAACTTACAACTAGTATTAAATAATACTTTTATTTCTAATCAACAATTAAACTTATTAATTGATAAAACAACTGATATTAATAAAAAAAGAATTCTAATTGATTTTAAAAATTTTTCTAATGAAATAAATAGTTTTTTTAAAACTGATCTACAAACTAGTAAATATGATTTACTTTATGATTTCTTGTTTTTAGATAATTTAAAAAATAGTAATTATTTAATCAAAACTAATGATTTAAATTCAGTAAAATATAACCTTAATAAAGATGATATAAAAAGTATTTATGAATATGAATTACTAGGTTTTAATAATGATGGTTTTAAGTTCTTTAATTCTAAAAATCTAATAAATAAACTAAACTTTAATCTAATGTATATAGCAAGAATACTTGAAAATTATTTTATTAGATATTCTAGTAGTTATATTATGTTATCTACTAGTTCTGTTTTAAAAGATCAATCAGATTGATCAGCTTATTTTAATACTAGAAAAAAAATGAGATATTTTTCATATTTGAACTTATATAATGGGTTATGAACTTTTTATACTAGTAATTTAGGGTTTTATTATAATGAGATTTGATTTAGTCCAGCTTCAGATTCATATATAAACTTAGATAATCAAAAAAACTTATTTTTAGGTTATTTAGAATATGATCTCGAACTTTTAAACAATAATATTATTAATCCCAACACAATTAATAACTATACTAAACCTGAATTGTATTTAATTATTTTACTTATAATAAATATTTTTAGTTTTTTAATAGCTTTTTTAAAATTCAAAAAAAGAGATTTTTAAAACCTATTTAACTAAAGAAAGGAATACAATGAAAAGTTTATTAAAATTATTATCTATTATTAGTTTTACACCAGTTATTTCTTTTTTAGTTTTATCTTGTAATAACACAAATCAAAGTCCTAATAATAACACTAACTCTAATAACAGTTCATCAAACAATGAACAATCACATCCTAATAATGTTTTTAATGAAAATAAAGAAATACTTTTAAAATTAAAAAATGAATTAATAACAATAGATAATAATATAAAAACTTCAACTAAGAACTTAAAAGAAATTCAAATTGATATTTATAACATTGAAAATGAACTTAATAGATTAACTAATAGTGATATTAAAAAAGATCAATTAGCTAAATTAAATGAAAACTTACAAACAATAAAAACAAAAACAAACTCTTTTTTACAAAGTATAAATAAAAGTACAAAAGACTATCAACTAGTTAAACAAACACTAGATCAATCAAATGATAAACAACTTAATAAAAAAGAATTAGAAGAATTAAAAAAAGAAATTAAAATAATAAAAAATAATGTGTTACTTATAACTTTAAATATAGAAAATGTTTTAAATGAATTAAAACATCTTTTAAAAACTATTAATAATATAAAAGAAACAATTTTTACAAAAGAACAAATCCAAAGAGCTAAAGTAGGATTAACTAATTTAGAAAAACAACTAAATGAACTTAAAAACATAATTCAAAAAATAGAATATACAAACGTTATTAAAAAAGAACTAGATAATTTAAAACAAATTATTAAAAACGCTCAAACAAAAATAACACCAGCTAATGATAACTTAGTTAAGTTTGAATTAGACTTAAAACAACTTTATGATAGAATCCAAAACCTTGATTCTACAAATTTTAATATAGATCAATTAAATGTTATAAAAAGTTTTTCTAGTAGTGCTAAACAAAAGTTATTAACAATAAATAACAGCTTATTAGATAGTCAAAATCAATTAAAAGAAATTAAAGTAATACTTAAAGATATTAAAGATGTAAATATAGTTATTGATAATAAAATTAGTGAACTAGATAATTTAAAACAAAAAATAGAAGAACTAAAAAAAGAGTTTGAAAATCTCAAATTAGATCTNGATCAATTTGATATTAAAAAAATTAATACAGTAAAAATAAATGCATTAAAAACCTTTTTTAATAATTCATATCAAAAAATATCATTATTAAAAAAACAAGCAATTGATATTAAAAAAAGCTTTGAATCAGTGCAAGAAGCGTTTGATGATTTTAATGATGCAATAAATAATGGAAGTATTTTTAAAGTTGAATTAGATAAATTTAATAATTCATTAAATAAATTTGAACAAGATATAAAAAATATTCATCAAATTCTTAAAAACATAGAAGACCAAAAGCAAACAAAATTACTAATAATCAATAATTCAACTAATCAATGATAATAACTATAATAAAAACTTTTAGTACATTTAAAAATAGCAGTCAATCACATTTTAAAAAAAGAATTAAAACCTTAGAATAATTAGATTTTTAACAATAAAAAAATCTAAAAAAGAAAGGATAAAAAATGAATAAACTACTAAAATTATTAACACTTTCTAGTTTTATAACAATAGCTGCAAGTCCAGTTGTTGCATGTATTAGAGANAAATCAGAAGAGAAAAAACCCGATTCAAATACTAGACCTGATCCAACTCCTAAACCTGATAGTAGTGATAGAAATAAATCAATACTTGACTTAATTAAGAGTTTTAATAGTCAAATGAGAGATGCTTATAATGAGGCTGTAAGACCTTATATTGTTTCAAGAACAGCTATTTTATCAAAAGATTTAGATGAGAATCGAAGCTTTTTTTCAAAAGAAAGTATTAGGCAACTTGTAAGCGAAAGAGATCCAAATGAAGATAAAGATGGATATCATAGCTTTTATTCTAATCTTACAAATAAAAGAAAAGAAGAATTTCAAAAAACTTTAGAAACTGTTTTAGATATTCATGGTGCTAAAAGGTTGTTTTTAGAACAAGTAAAAAAAGCAGGAATTGATAAATATAGAATTCTATTAGATAATTTTAATAACAATTTAGTTGTAGGATTTAAGTTTAAATTAGATAATTCTAAAATGAAATTTTTAGAAGAAGATAATGGTTCATTTAATTCAACTATTAAAATTGGATTGGACTTTAATTATCAATATAAAGATGGTAATAAACAAACTAAAAGAGAAATTATTTCAAATGATTTTATAATTAATATTTCTAGTGAAAAAGCTGTTGTTGAATTAGTTCATAATATTCAGAAATTCTGATCTAATTCACTATTTAATAATAAAGATCTTTTAACAGTTGATTTTAAAGAATTAAAAAAATTATTAAATGAACACGAATCTTTAACTGCTCAAGATTTACTAACAGCAACTAGCTATAATTATAAAAATGCAACATATCTTTATAGTCAAAAATTAGCCGATAAAATCAAAGATGAAATTTCAGAAAAATTAATAAAAAACAATAAAAATCAAGTAGTTAAGAATTTAGAAATTTCATATAAAGATCCAGAGCAAAAAACTGATGAGGATAGAATTAAAACAGAGCTAAAAATTGGTCCTTTAGAAAGAAATTATAATAATCAAGATGGTGGTTCTTTAAAAGAAGAGGCATACAAATTATTGCATCTATATTTTGGTGAAGTTAATAAAAATCAAAAACTAGATTTAATTACTACAAAACAGGGAGATATGAATTTAGTTCAAGATCTAATTGAACCTTGAGTAAATAAATTAACTAGTTTTAAAGAAGTAATTAAACAAAAACTAACTGATATTTATTCAAAATTTGAATTTTTAGATGAAAAAGATATAGTTGAATTTAGTAAAAAATTTGATAGAGACGATCTTTTAAAAAATCTATTTAAATCAGCAACTGCAATTGAAAGTTTTGAATTAAAAGGTTTACAGTTAAAACTAAAAAGTGGATATATTCATGACCTAGGAAACATTAATTTTAATTATGTAGTACAAATTGATCAAAATGATAGAAATATAGATTTTGACAACAAAGAAAAACTAAAATATGAAGGTTATAAAAAATCTAATATGTTTGATGCATATTATAAAGGTATTGAAATTATGTTAGAAGAATTTCATAAATTTTATGGAATTAGAAAAGCAAATCCTAATTTCCCATACACAACAGATAAAGATGTTAAAACTGAAATTCATTATTCACAAAGAAAAAACCTATTCAATATGACAGGAAAACCAAGTAATGTAGAAGATTTTGAAGATAAAGATTTTAACATTTGAACTGAATGAGAAAAATACCTAAATAACAGTAACAAAATAACAGATCCAACTAGTTTATATAGTTTAGATTTTAGTGTTGATGCTAAAAAGTTAAAAAACGAGTATTTAACTTCTAATATGTTAGGAGTTCGAAACTTTACTATTTATCAAGATTTTGGTGGCAACCCATATCAATCATTATTCTATAAAGACAAAGATTTTCAAACTACATATAATGAAGGATTTGATAAGGTAGTTGATTTTTCTAAAGGTATTTCAATCGTTTCAACACGTAATGCCGATTTAGATTTTGGTCTTTTAACAGATTTATTAAACTTTAGATTTAAAGCTAAAGACTTTACTTATAATAGTTTACAAACTGTTACATTAATAGGTCGAGTAGATGATAATACTGATCAACAAAATGACAATTCATCAAACAATTCAGAAAATGATTCAAATACAAACGAATAAACTCAACCAACTACTAGTAATTAAATAAGTACTAAACAATAAAATTAATACAACTTAATTACTAATTTTAGTCAAATAACTAGAATAAAAAAATAAATTAATTTTACAATTAAAAATGATCTAAAGGAGGTTAATTATGAATCCTTTATTAGAAAGAAAAGTTAATGAAACTTTAAAAAAAGTAAAAACAGTTATTTCTGATGCTCAAGATAATGTTAATGAACTACAAAATATTTTTAATAATCAATTAAAAAAATTAACTAAATATCATGTACAAAGTTCAACTAATTCTTTTCAAGAAGCTAAATCAACTACTTATTATTTAGCTTATTATGATAAAAAATCTAAAAGATTTAAAGAAGCTAATTTAAATACAAGTGAACTTAGTGAAGATCAAAACGGAGAAATTCAACCAATTGATACTCCAAATATTGAATATTTAGATGAATATAAAAACGTGATTAACTTACAATCTGGGTTAAAAGCTAAATTTGTAATTGAAAAAATTAGTGAAATTTTAAATGCTATTTATAATGGAGTTGAATCTTATTTAAAAGATAATTTAGAAAAAACTTTAGCACTTAATTACTATGAACAAGAACTTTTAAAAATTAATAATGAAGAATTTGTTAATCTTTTAGCAAGAAATGATTTAAAATTAGTTGACTGAAATTCTCAGTCACTTGAAGAAAAAATTAATCATATAAAAGATGCATTAATTGATAAAAACAACCAAATAATTAATTTAAATAAAAAGATTAATGAATTAGATAATATCAATATTATGATTGATAAACAAATTGATAGTATTGATGATCAAATTAAAAAATAAATAGAAAAAAATGGATTAGTTGATAATCCATTTTTTAATTTTGTTTATTAAATTATTAAGCTTGACCTAAACCTTTTTCTTTTCATTCAGCTAAAATTTCATCTTTTTGTCCTTTAGCTAAACGATCTTTGTATTCTTCAAATCTAGTCTTGCATTCTTCAAGTTCTTCTAAAGCTTCTTCTAAAGTTCCTCAACCATTAATTTTTACAACTTTGTTTTGTAAAGCTTTATATTGTAAGAAAAAGTTTTCAATTTCATCTCTGTAGTGTTTTGGTACATCATTTAATGTTTTGTATTCTTTAAATCTTGGATCATCATTAAATACACCAAATAATTTAGTATCAACTTCTCCAGCATCAACCATTTTAATTGAACCTAAAATTCTAACATTAACTTCAACTCCTGGTAGTGTTGGATAAGTACATAATGAAATTACATCTAATGGATCACCATCTCAATCTAGAGTGTTTTCAATCATTCCATATTCTCCAGGATAAAAATTAGCTCCATATAAAACACGATCTAGTTTGATTCTTTTTGTTTTTTCATCAACTTCATATTTGTTAGATGAACCTTTTGGGATTTCAACTACCATACTAATTACATTATTTTTCATTATAAAACCTCGCTTTTTTAATTACTTATTATTTATTTTATAATAAATATTTTCAAATAAACTGATATTTAATTATTTATAAATTTTATAAATAAGATATTCTTGGTATAATATTTATTATATAAATGAAAGGCTATTATGAAAGAAAGTAAGTCATTAAAAGAACAATTAAATGATGTAGTTTGTAATGTTGATAAAGATCTAGAAACACATATTGAACATGAAGATGAAAATCATAAAAACAAAGATCACTATCACGGAATACATCATTTTGATCAATTTGGAAATCACGATGATATTCAAAATCAAAAATTCGAACTAAAAACGGTTTTTCAATTTAACAGAAAAAAATTAATATTTAAAATTGCATTAACTGGTATTTTTTTAGCTTTAGCTGCTTCAGTTAGTGCACTTGATATATTATTAGAGTCAATTAAAATTCCTGTAAGTGATCAAGTATGAATTCAATCTAGATTTTTAGATATTTCAATTGTATGTATTTCAATAGCTACTTTAGGTCCAATTTTTGCTAGTTTATTAGGATTTTTAGCTCCGATTTTACATAACTTTATTCACGGAATGGAACATGGTTGAATACAACCACCAATTGAAGCTGTTATTAATGTTTTTATAGTTTGAATTGTATTTTTAATATTTAATGTAATGTTTAGTAATTCACCAATTCATCACGATACTAATAAAAATGTAGCTAGATTTAAAAGATGAACTCCACTGCCAATTATGAGTGTATTAGTTGCTATTGTTTCAACTTTAGGATTTATTTTAGCTTTATATATAGATTCAAAAACAAATACTACAGGCATAGTTTCAAATAATTCGCAATTATTTTTCCATGCTGGGCATGATCATGGTCATGTTCATGATGATAATATGTTAACTTTTAATAAGATTAATATGTTTATTGTTATTGCTGTGTTTGGGTGAAATGTTTTAAGATATGCTATTGCTTTATTATTATTTATTTTAGTTGAATGAAAAATGAGACCAATTAATCATAGATACAAATAAAAATGCCGTTGGCATTTTTTATTATGTTTGTTTATTATAAAATATAACTTAGTAATAGGTGTTTTATGAATAAAGAATATACTTCTAGAAATCAATTATTTAATAAAGAAATTGATTTAGTAAATCAGCAAATAAAAAGTGCTAAAAGTTTAGGTAACTATACTAAATTTATTAATAACAGTTTAAATGTTTTAACTAAATTAGATGAAAAATATTTTACTAATAGCTTTATTAATCTTTATGATGAATTTGAAAAAGGAAGTTTTTATTTAGCAAAAACTAAAATTAGTCAAACTATTAACCAAGAGCTTTTAAACAATATTGATAAACAAATTAATTTATTAAAAAATATTTCTACTAATGATTTAGTTGATTTAAAAAACTATTCTGATTTTATAGTTTTAGATGAACAAAAATTTCATTTTGTTAACTTATTAAATATGACTAAAGATATAGAATTTCATAAAAAAACAACTAGTCAGAGTTTTGAATCATCAAAAATTATTAATAACGATTTTACTAATCTAACAAAAGCTAATTTTGAACAAAATGATTTAAAACAAGTTCAAAATAATAATGATTTAAAACAAATTTTGATAACTGATTTAATTAAAAAAACTAAAAGTGAAAATTTAAAAAAGATTTTTGAATTAGAAAGAAAAAAACAAATGTATCAAATTAAAAAGAATTGATTTTTAATTTGAATTTCTATTTTTATAGCTATTATGATTTTTTCATTATTATTATTTATTGTTTTATAGGAGAAAGTATGTCAAAGTTAATTGTTGCTGTAGATGGAACAAGTAGTAGTGGAAAATCAGTGATTTGTAAAAAAGTTGCTGAAATTTTAAATTATCAATTTGTAGATACTGGACTGATGTATCGCGCTTTTACTTGATATTGTTTATTTAAAAATATTGATTTAAAAAACCAAAATCAAATTATTAGTTTATTAGATAGTTTTAATTATCAAATCAAAGATGATCAGATTTTTGTAAATGATATTAATGTTACTAATAAATTAATTAGTAGTGATATTTTAAATGTAATTAATCAAATAACAGTTATTAAACAAGTTAGAGATTATATGGTTAAAGCTCAACAACAACTAGTAAAAAATAAAGGTTATATTGTTGTTGGAAGAGATATAACAAGTGTAGTTTTACCTAATGCTGATTTAAAGATTTTTTTAGATTGTGATCTTGAAATTAGAGCAAAAAGACGTTTTGAACAAAATATTAAAAACCATATTTTAGACAAATCATATAAACAAATTTATAATGATTTATATAATAGAGATAAAACAGATAAATCAAGACTAATTGGACCTTTAGTATTAGTAGATGATGCTTGATATATAGATAATTCTTATTTAACAATCAATCAAGTTGTTGAAATGATTGTAAATAAAATAAAAAGTTTAGAAAGTTAAAAAATAATGAAAAAACAAGTTGTAGCAATTGTTGGTAAACCAAATGTTGGAAAATCTAGTTTATTTAACAGAATTATTAAAGAAAAAAAATCAATAGTTGATAATAAACCTGGTGTCACTCGTGATCGTATTTATAGTAGTGCAGAATGATTAACTAGAGAATTTATTTTAATTGATACTGGAGGAATTAGTTTATCTGATCAATTATTTTCAAATGAAATTAAATTACAAACTCAAATTGCTATTGAACAAGCTGATGTTATTATTTTTGTTGTTGATTTTTTAAACAATTTAGATAATGATGACAAAATGATTGCAAAAATTTTACACAAATCAAAAAAACCAGTAATTTTAGCAGTTAATAAATATGATAAAAAAACTATTGATGATCATAATTATCAATTTATGAGTTTAGGATTTAGTGACTTGTATTTTATTTCTTCAACTCATGGAATTGGAGTTGGAGATTTATTAGATAAAGTAATTTCTTATATTTCAAAAAACGAAGAAATTATAAAAGATGATTCAACAAAAATAGCAATTATTGGAAGACCAAATGTTGGAAAATCTAGTTTAGTAAATTCTTTAGTTAATGAAAATAGAATGATAGTTAGTGAAATTGAAGGAACTACTTTAGATGCTGTTGATATTTCTTTTTCTTATAATAAAAAAAAGTATACAGTAATTGATACTGCAGGAATTAGAAAAAAATCAAAACTAGGTCAAACTATTGAAAAATATAGTTATTTAAGATCATTATCAGCTATTAGTAATGCTGATATTGTTTTATTAATGATTGATGCAACAAAACCAATAACAGATCAAGATACTAATATTGGTGGATTAATTTATGATGAAAAAAAACCTGTAATTATTGTTGTAAATAAATGAGATTTAATTAAAAATAAAGAAACTGAAATTTTAAAAAAAGAAGAAGAAATTAGAGCATATTTTAAATATATTTCTTATGCAAAAATTATTTTTATTTCAACACTTGATAAAACTAGAATTACTAAAATTTTAGATCTAGTTGATGAAATTAAACAAAATCTAGATATTAAAATTAAAACTTATGTTTTAAATGAAGTATTAAATAAAGCTCAATTAATTAATCCAGCTCCTGAATTTAACGGAAACAGATTAAAAATTTATTATGCTAGTCAAGTTCAAGCTTATATTCCAACATTTGTTTTATTTTGTAATAATCCAAATTATTTACACTTTTCATATAAAAGATTTTTAGAAAATCAAATTAGATTTAGTTTTGGTCTTGATAGTATTCCAATTAATTTAATTTTTAGAGAGAAAAAATAATATGAAAAAAAATATCACTGTTATTGGGTCTAGTTTTTATGGTGTTTCATTAAGTAATGTTTTAGCTGATAATCATCATAATATAATTATTTATTCAGAAAATGAGTTAATAGTTAATAATATTAATTTAAATCATACTTTTAATCAATTAAAAATTAATAATAAAATTATTGCTACAACTGATTTAATTGCTAGTTTAGAAAATGCTGAAATTTTAATTTTAGCTTGTTTAAATGATCAAGTTGAATCAATTATTAATCAAATTAAAAAGTATTTAAAAAAACCTGTGATTTTAATAAATACTGTTAATGGATTTGATGAAAATAATTTAGACTTATTATCAAATTTTATTATTAAGCAATTTATAAATACTGATTTATTAAATGAATATGTCAGCTTGTATGGACCTAGTAATGCCAGTGAAATTATTTTAAAAAAACCATCAACAGCTATGATAGTCTCACCTAATTTAAACTTAGCAAATAATTTAGTTGACATTTTTTCAAATGAATATTTTTTTAGTTATGTATCAAGTGATTTAATTACATCTGAATTAGTAGTTTATTTTAAAGATTTAATTAATATTTCATTAGGAATTTTAAATGAGCTTAATGCTGGAAATAATGCTAAAGCTAGTTTAATTACAATCATAATTAACTTCATTTATCAAATTGCTAAAAATTATAATGCTAAATTAGAATCGTTTTTAAATTTTGCTACTTTAGCTAATTTAATAGAAAATATTTTATCTAATGATTCAGTTTATTTTAACTTAGGTGTTGATATTGTAAAACTTAATGATGTTAATAAAGCGCTAGTTAAAAATAATCTAACAATTAATAAAATTAAAGTAGTAAAAATTGCTTATTTACTATGTATTAAATATGAAATTAGCAATGAATTTATTAACACACTATATAAAATTTTATATAATAACATTAGACCAATAGCGCTTTTAAACCATTCATTTAAAGGTGTTTGACTGGTTTAAGTTGAAAAGTAGAAAAGAGAAATAATTTAATATGACTAAAAAAGAATTAATCGAAGAAATCATTATTAATGAAAATATTTCTAAAGTTGATGCAGAAAAAGTTGTTAATAGAATCTTTCAAACAATTTCAAAACATTTAATTGATGGAAAAGAAGTATCAGTTGCCGGATTTGGAAAATTTGTTATTTCTGAAAGAGCATCTAGAGAAGGAGTTAACCCATCAACTGGTGAAAAAATAGTTATTCCAGCTTCTAGATCAGCAAGATTTAAACCAGCAAAACAACTTAAAGAATCATTAATGTAATAATTTAAAAAAGGTTGCTTGACAACCTTTTTATTAGCACTTAAAAGGAATTTTATGATTTTAAAAATGTTAGAAAAAGGAATCATTTCTAAAAAAAAGCTATTATTAGAATATTATAAAAAACTAAATTTAACTGATAATCAAGCTTTAATTATTTTAATGATTATGTATTTAAACGATCAAACTAGAAAAATGACAACTCCTAATTTATTAGCTAATTATTTAAATTTATCTAGTGTTGAAATTGAAAAAGAATTAGAGTTATTAGCAGAAAAAGATTTAATTGAAATTAAATCAGATTTTATTGATTTTTCTAATTTGTTTCAAAAAATAGGTTTACTTGTTAATGATTCTTTTTTAATAGAACAAAATATTACTTTTTTTAATGATCTTGAAAAAAACTTATTATTTAGTTTAACAGAACATCAAAAATTAAAACTTTTAGATTTATTAAAAACTAGTATTAAAAAAGAACAAGTTTTACAACTAAGTATTAATAAAAAGCTTTTTAGTTTTGAAGAGTTATTAAAAGAAGTTGAAATATTTTTAAAATCAACAAATAAATTTAAACAATTTGATTGATTAGATGATCAAAATGTTTAATATAGTCTAGTTTTAATTTGTTTGTTAAAAATAATTCTTTACAATTTAAAACAATTCAATCTCTTGGAATTGTTTTTTTATTTTTACTAACATATTGTTTTATTTGTTTATATGAAATTAAATAAAAATCATCATATTTTGAAAAATATAAAATAATAAAAGCTAAACCTTTATGTTTATTCACTAGATCTAATTTTTGTTGTTGATTTTTTCTAATAGCATTAAAGTTAAATTCATCTTTTGATGTTTCTTTAGCATCAAATTCAAAATATAAACCATTATAAATACCAATATAATCACAATTAAAATTATCTTTAAAAGTAGCGTTTGTAATAATTTTGTTATTGATTTTAATTAAATTAATATTTGTTGGAATTTTAGTTACAATACAAATATTTTCATCTAAATATTTTTCATTTGTAATATTTAAAATTGTTTCTAAATATTGTCCTTTGTTTTTTAATGGATACATATTTCCTCCTTATTATAGTATTAGAAAAAGATGTTATAATAATTATCAAAAAGGAGTTATTATATGAAAAAGTTGTCAGTTAATCAGATCCAAAATAAGAAATTTAATATAGTTTATAAAGGATATAAAATTGAAGAAGTAAATGATTTTTTAGATGAAATTATTAAAGATTATGTTTGTTTAGAAAATCAAATTTCTAATTTAAATGATCAACTAGAACAAGCAAATCAAAAGATTTCAAAACTAATTACTGATAAGCAAAAAACTGAAACTGAACTAGATCAATATGTTAAAAAGAACTGAAAACTAGTAAAAGATAACTTAAATGATGTTGATGTTATTAAAAGAATAACTAGAATTGAAAAAAATTTAGTTGAGTATGAAGAAAAACTAAATAAAATTGATGAAATTTATAAATTATTAATAAGTAAATCAAGATAGAAATGATCAACCAAAATTTCTATCTTTTTTTATTTATTTTTTAGTTTTGTTAGATTTTTATCTCAAAATTATTAATTTACTATAATAAAAGTGGTATTAAAGGTCAACTTAATACAATATTTAGTAATTAGAAAAATAATTTATAAAAGGCTATAAAGATGAAAAAAATATTAACATTATTTAGCTCATTAGCAATGATTAGTACTACTGGTTTTTTAGTAGTAGCATGTAATAATACAAATAATAATCCAGTTAAATCAGAAGTTATTATCAATAACAAACAAGCTGTTATTGATCTATGAAATAAGGAATTTAAAAACAAATTAGATAGTGCTAAAAATACTAGTTTAATTGTTGAAATGCTTAAAGAAAAATTACCAAAAAAGATTAGTGATACTATTGATTTAAATGGTAGCTTGTATGAAAATACTGTTTCAAAATTAACTAAAGATGAAAATAATAAATTAAATCAAAAAGTTAAAGTTTTAGTAAATAAAGATGTTATTGAATTAGAAGTTGGATCTGTTAAATATGGTCAACAATCAATAAAATATAAAACAAAAGATGGAAAGATTGTTGAAAAAACTAAAGATGAATGAGAAGAAATGGTTTGAAAAGATCCAGTTAAAAAAAGACAAAAACAAGAAATAAGTGACATTGATGAAGTTATTCAAATGGGTTATTATGATGATGAAGGTGAAAATTATTTAAAACCATTTAATAAAAATATTCATTATGTACAAGCGTTTGAAATGCCAAAAAATATTTCTAAAATAAGTGCGCTTTTACCAAGAGAAGTTAATAGTTTAAGTAAAGTATTTTATCAAATCACTTCTACAAATGTTGATGGTATTGAAAAATGAGATGTTTCTAGAGTTTGTCAAATGAGTTTCTTATTTGATGGTGCTAAAAACTTTAATCACGATATTTCAAATTGAGATGTAAAAATTTTAAGAGATGCTAATTCAATGTTTGCTGATAATGCTAAATTTAATCAAAATTTAGGAAAATGAAAACCATATAATTTAGCATTTGCTAGAAAAATGTTTGCTAGAGCAAAAGAATTTAATCAAGATCTAAGTTCATGACAAACTTCACATGTTTATAATATGGAACAAATGTTTGATGGAGCAGAAAAATTTAATTCTAATTTAGACAAGTGAGATACTTCTCATGTTGAATCTATGAAACAAATGTTTTCTGATGCTAAAGCATTTAATGGAAACATATCATCTTGAAATACTACTAATGTAAAAACAATGGCTTCAATGTTTAGAAGAGCCAAAAACTTTAATCAAGACATTTCTAATTGAGATACTAAAAAAGTAGTTGATATGAGTAATATGTTTTCAGAAGCTGAAAAATTTAATTCAAATATATCAAAATGAGATGTTTCTAATGTAACTAATATGAACTTTATGTTTAATAAAGCCTCTAGTTTTGATCAAAATCTAAGTGAATGAAAAGTTAATGAAAAAGTAAAACACAATAGTTTTGCAACTGGCTCAAAAATAGAAAGTCAATCTTCAAAATTACCTAAATTTAAAGATTCAAATTCTTCTACTACAGTATAAAACCAGGTATGATGCCATCTACAACTCCATCAACCCCATCAGCATATCCTAACCCTAAAATGAAATAAAATAATTTAATATAATTTTTATTAAAGTTCAAATGAATTTATTTGAACTTTTTATTTTCTATAATGAGATTTATCTTTTAAAATAGTATTGAGAATTAATTTGTATGAAAAAAATATTAATATTTTTAAATTCACTATTAGTAATTAGTTTAGCTAGTTTAGTTATCTCTTGTTATCAACTTGATACACAAACTCTAGAAATGTTAAGTACAAAAATTAAAGATGAACTAAATGAAATTGATTTAAAAATTACTAATTTACAAAAAGAAAATAATAGTTTAGAATCTCAACTACAAGAATTAAAAAATATAGAAAAAATAAGCTCTAAGTTTGAACCTTTTACTAGGTTATATGATAAAGCTAATGGTTATAGATATAAAGCAAGTAAAATAAATTTACCTACTAAAAATCAATATTTTAAAATAAAAATTAAATTAAATAAATTTAAAAATAATCAACAAGTTAAAGTACTTTTAAATGACATTCAAATTAAAGAAAATCAAATTTTAAATCAAGAAAAAATAAATTATCAACTAAAACAAAATATTGAAAATACAAAAGAAAACTTATCTAAGTTTTGAGGTTATGGAATTAATCCAGTTTATAACAAAAATCAGTTAGTAAAAATTGGATATTTTCTAACTAAAGATTTTGAAATTCAAATAGAAAAAATTAAACCTGAAACAAATCAAGTACCAGATCATTTACCTAAAGAAATCACTTCTTTAAAATTAGCATTTCAACAAAATATAAATTCAAAAATTAAAGGTATAGAAAATTGAAAAACAGATAATATTAAAAATATGAGTGAAATGTTTGAAAAGGCTAAAAACTTTAATCAAGATATTTCAAATTGAAATACTTCTAATGTAATTAAATTTAATTCAATGTTTAACGAAGCTGAACAATTTAATCAAAATCTAAGTAATTGAAAAACAAATAGTGCTATTAATATGGATTCAATGTTTGTTGATGCTAAAAATTTTAATAATAATAATCAAAAACTAGTGTGAAATACTAAAAATGTAACTAATATGAGATCAATGTTTTTAGGTGCTAGTATGTTTAATCAAGATATTTCAAAATGAGATGTGTCTAATGTAACTGATACGAGTAATATGTTTTTTAGAGCAACTTCATTTAATCAAAATATTTCAAATTGAAATGTTTTAAATGTAACTAATATGAGTAAAATGTTTTTTGGTGCATCTAGTTTTGATCAAGATTTAAGTAAATGAAAAGTTAATAAAAATGTTGTTTTTGATGATTTTGCTTCTAGATCTAAAATAGATAATGATAATAAAAAACTTCCTAACTTTAATAATTAAAAACAATTTTTAAAAAAAATTAATAAGTAAACTAAGGTTGTTTATCTAATCTTTTATTTGATTTATGTTGTAAAATTAATAAGAGATTTTATTGGTCAATCGCTGTATTTGAAAAAGAATATAGAGGAAACTCCACGCTTACACAATCTGTGATGATTGTAGTGTTTATGCTAAATGAAAAAATAAATTTAGGCAGTAAGCAATTACTGACGGCTTAACTAACCTAAGGCTTTGCTATGGTGATGTTATTAAAGTGCCACAGAGACGAATAAAGAGAAATCTTGAAATGGAACGCGGTAAACCCCATAAGTAAGAAACTCAAGTTTTGGTAGAGGAATCTGATTAAGAGAATAAGAATCAAAATCAGAAGTTATTATTAACTAGATAGATGATTGACGCTGAAAAGTACAAAACGTGGGTTATAGATAAAATCTCGTCATTTTTTTTAATAGATTGTGGTGATTTTATGAGTTTGAAAAAATTAGTTAAATTATTAATTAAAAATAATTTAACAATTTCAACTTGTGAGTCATTTACTGGTGGATTATTTAGTAATTTAATTACAAATGTTAAAAACAGTTCAAAGACTTTTTATGGATCATTTGTCTGTTATCAAACTATGTTTAAAGAAAATATTTTAAATATAGACAAACAAGTTATTAAAAAAAATGGTGTTATTTCTTTTGAGTGTGCAAAAGAAATGTTGATAAAAACTTATGAATTAACAAAAACAAATATTGTATTAAGTTTTACTGGTAATGCTGGTCCTAATAGTATAGAAAATAAACCTGTAAGACTAGCATATATTGGAATTAAGTTTAATGATCAAATCAAAGTTTATGAATTTAAACCTAAATTTATAAGATCTAGACGATGCTTTAAAAAAAGAGCAATTAAATTTGTTATAAAAATTTTAAAAAAAATGATCCTTTTTTAAAAAACTTTTCCTAATACTAATATGAAAGGATAAAAAGGATCGATGAGTACAGAATTACAAAACACAATAGAAAATAATGATATAAGAGAATCTCAAATGTGAAATTCAAAAGAGCTAAAAGAAGCTATTAAAGAAATTGAAAAAATGTTTGGTAAAGGTTCTATTATGGTTCTTGGCCAAAGTGATAATTTAAATATTGAAACATTTTCATCAGGATCACTTTTATTAGATAACGCATTAGGAATTGGTGGTTATCCTAAAGGAAGAATTATTGAAATTTATGGACCAGAATCATCTGGAAAAACCACTTTATCTTTACATGCTATTTGTGAAGTTCAAAAACTAGGTGGAATTGCTGCTTTTATTGATGCAGAACATTCTTTAGAACCTAAATATTGTCAAACTTTAGGAATTGATACAAACAAATTACTAGTTAGTCAACCAGATAATGGAGAACAAGCTTTAGATATTTTAGAAATGTTAATTAATTCAAATAGTATTGATTTAATTGTTGTTGATTCAGTTGCTGCTTTAGTTCCAAAAACTGAATTAGATGGTGAAATGGGTGATCAGTCAATTGGGTTACAAGCAAGAATGATGTCTAAAGCTTTGAGAAAGTTAAATGGTTTAATTGCAAAATCAAATACTACAGTAATTTTTATTAACCAATTAAGAGAAAAAATTGGAGTTATTTTTGGAAATCCTGAAACTACAACAGGTGGTAAAGCTTTAAAGTTTTTTTCATCAATTAGATTAGAAGTTAGAAAAGCAGAAAATATTTTAAATAATTCAGAAATTATTGGAAATAAAATCAAAATCAAAGTTGTTAAAAATAAAACAGCAATTCCTTTTAAAACTACAACAATTTCACTTTTATATAATAAAGGAATTGATAAGCTTGGTGAATTAGTAGATCTATTAGTTAGTTATGAAATTATTGAAAAATCAGGAGTTTGATATTCTTATCAAAATGAAAAAATTGGTCAGGGAAGAACTAGTGTTATTCAATGACTAAATGCTGATGAAAATAAAATAAATGAACTAACTGAACAAGTTAAAAAACTAATTAAACAAGATTAAAAAATAAAATTAAAGCGCTAGAGCGCTTTTTTGCTTTTCTGTATTTATTGTCAAAATTTCTTTATTTTATAAATGTTATAATAAATTAGTGTTTAAGTATAATGTAATTTTTTAAGCAGAAAGAAAATAGATAATATGGAAGAAAACATAATTATAATACTTTCAGTTTTTCTTGGTATATTTTTTATTTGCTTTGTTATTTCTAGTGTTATTTTACTTTATTTTTGAAAATCTAAATCAAGAAAACATCTTATTGAACAATATACAAAAGAAGCTAAACAAGCTAAAAAACAAGTTTTAGCTAACGGATATAAAGAAATTAGTGAAGCTAAAATGCTTTTTTTAAAAAGAAGTGAATTAGAAAAAAACGAATTAGATAGAGTTAAAGAACAATTAGATCTAAGAGCTAATGATTTAAAAAGAAGTCAAGAAATTGTTGAATCTAAATCCCAACGATTAGATGCTGGAATTTTAGATTTAGAAAAAAGANAATTTTTAGTAGATCAAAAAGAAGAATATTTAATTAAGCTTTTAGAAGATGTATCAGGTTTAACAAAATATCAGGCAAAAGAATTGTTAATTAAACAAATAAAAAATAAGTCTGAAAAAGAACTTATCTCTATTTTAAAAAATGCTGAACTACAGGCTCATAGCAAAGCTAAAATTATTTCTAATAATATTTTAATTTCAGCAATGGAAAGAATTAAAGTAGAACTTACAAGTCAAAGAACAACAAACATTGTTAAATTACCATCAGATGATCTTAAAGGTCGTATTATTGGAAAAGATGGTAGAAACATGAAAACTTTTGAACAAATTGGTGGAGTTGATATTGTTGTTGATGAAACGCCAAATGTTGTTGTAGTTTCTTCATTTAATCCAATTAGAAGAGAAATCGCAACAAGAACATTAGAACAATTAATTATTGATGGTAGAATTCAACCAGTTAAAATTGAAAACGAGTTAAAAAAACAAGAACAAGAACTAGAATATATTATTCAAGAGACAGGATTAAATACTATTAAAGAATTAAATATTAATGATATTGATATTGAATTAGTTAAACTAATTGGTAAATTAAAGTTTAGAACTAGTTATGGACAAAATGTTTTAGCTCATTCAATTGAAGTTGCTAAATTATCTGGTGCTATTGCTTCTGAGTTAGGTTTAGATGTTGAAAAAGCAATTAGAGCTGGTTTATTACATGATATCGGTAAGGCTATAGATTTTGAAAAGCAAGGAAGTCATGTAGTATTAGGCGCTGAAATTGCTAGAAAATATAATGAAGATCCAATAATTATCAATTCTATTGAATCACATCATGAAGATAAAGAAAAATCTAGTGAAATAGCTGCTATTGTAGCTATTGCTGATTCTATTTCAGCTTCAAGACCAGGAGCTAGATATAATGCTATTGATGAATTTATTTTAAGAATGCATGAAATTGAAAAGATTGGAAATTCAATTCCTGGAGTTGCTAAAACTTATGCATTACAATCAGGTCGTCAAATTAGATTAATTGTTGATCCATTAGTTGCTTCTGATTTAGATTTAGCTTTAATTTTAGAAAAAATGAAAGAACAAATTAAAGATAAAGTAATTATTCCTGGTGAAATAACTATAACTGTAATAAGAGAAAAAAAAGAAACAGATATTTTAAAATAAATAATTTAATTAGAAATTATTAAAGGAGTTAATATGGGATTTGGTGATTTTTTATCAAAAAGAATGCAAAAAAGCATTGAAAAAAATATGAAAAATTCTACTTTAAATGAAGAAAACATTAAAGAGACTTTAAAAGAAATTAGATTATCATTACTAGAAGCTGATGTTAATATTGAAGCTGCTAAAGAAATTATTAATAATGTAAAACAAAAAGCTTTAGGTGGATATATTTCAGAAGGTGCTAGTGCTCATCAACAAATGATTAAAATTGTTCATGAAGAATTAGTAAATATTTTAGGAAAAGAAAATGCACCTTTAGATATAAATAAAAAACCAAGTGTTGTTATGATGGTTGGACTACAAGGAAGTGGTAAAACTACAACAGCTAACAAACTTGCTTATTTACTAAATAAAAAAAATAAGAAAAAAGTTTTATTAGTTGGATTAGATATTTATAGACCAGGAGCTATTGAACAATTAGTTCAACTTGGACAAAAAACAAATACACAAGTATTTGAAAAAGGAAAACAAGATCCAGTTAAAACAGCTGAACAAGCTTTACAGTATGCAAAAGAAAATAATTTTGATGTTGTAATTTTAGATACAGCAGGAAGACTACAAGTTGATCAATTTTTAATGAAAGAATTAGACAACTTAAAGAAAAAAACATCACCAAATGAAATTTTATTAGTTGTTGATGGAATGAGTGGTCAAGAAATTATTAATGTTACAAATGAGTTTAATAGTAAGTTAAAACTATCTGGAGTTGTTGTTACTAAATTAGATGGAGATGCTAGAGGGGGAGCTACTTTATCTATTAGTTATTTAACTAAATTACCTATTAAGTTTATTGGTGAAGGTGAAGGTTATAATGCTTTAGCTGCTTTTTATCCAAAAAGAATGGCTGATAGATTAATGGGAATGGGTGATATTGAAACTTTATTTGAAAGAGCTGTAGAAAATATTGATGAACGTTCTATTCAGAAAACTATGAACAGAATGTTTNTAGGTCAATTTGATTTAGAAGATTTAAGAAACCAATTAGCTCAAATTGCAAAAATGGGTAGTTTGAATAAATTAATGAAAATGTTACCTATTAATAAAGTAAGTGAATCACAAATTCAAGATGCTCAAAGAAAATTAGCTGTCTTTTCAATTTTAATGGATTCAATGACTTTAAAAGAAAGACGTGATCCAAGAGTTTTAAAAGCAATAAGTAGAAAAAATCGAATTATTAAAGGATCAGGTCGAAGTGAAAAAGAATTTAATGAATTGATTAATTCATTTGAAAAAGGTAAAAAACAAGTTTTAGAAATCACTAAAATGATTAAAAGTGGAAGAATGCCAAATCTATCAAAAGGTGGATTTAAATTTTAATTTATGAAAATTAAAATCATTTGTTTTGGTAAATTAGATAAAAAATTTTATATTGAAGCTTTTAATGATTATTTTAAAAGATTAGAAAAATATGCTGATATAGAAATAATTGAATTAAAAGAAGAAATAAATGGTGAATTAAATAAAATAAAAGAACTAAATTCAGATCTTTTATTAAACAAATTAGAAAGTTATAAAGATTTTGAAAAAGTTATTTTAGATGTTAATTCAAAATTAATTTCAACTGAAAACTTAGTTGATCTAATTCAAACTAATTTAAATTATAAAAACGCTAAAATTTTATTTGTAATTGGTCCTAGTGATGGGTATTCAAAAAAATTTTTAAACTTCTTTAATAATAAAATTTCTTTAGCAAAAATTACTTTACCACACCAATTATGTAGAATAGTTTTAATTGAACAAATTTATCGAGTTTTTAAAATTATAAAAAATGAAAAATATCATAAATAATTTTTAAGGTGTTAAGTATAATTACTTGACACCTTTTTTTAAAATTGATAATATTATTAAGGTTTTAAAAATATATTATAGGAGGAAACAATGGTTAAATTAAGATTAAAAAGAATCGGTAAAAAACAAGCGCCATTTTATAGAATAGTAGCAGCTGACTCACGTATTAATCGTAATGGTCAATATATTGAATTAGTTGGAACATTCAACCCATTAAAAGATGAAGTTAAAATTGACAAAGAATTAACTTTAAAATGACTAAATAATGGTGCTCAACCAACTGATACAGTAAGAACTTTACTTTCAAAACAAGGTATTTTAAAAGCCTTACATGAAGCTAAATTTTCTAAAAATACTGAAAAAAAATAAAACCTGTATCTATTAACTAGATTGAAAATCAATGAATGCTAATCTTATTAAAATAGGTGTTATAGTCAATACTTTTTCTATTAAAGGGCAAGTTAAAGTTATTCTAAATGATGATATTATGATTGATGATTTAAATAAAATCGATACCTTTTTTATAAAAACTAATAATAATTTTCAAGTTTTAAGAGTACAAAACATTACTTTAAATAAAACTAAAAATCAATTAATTGTTAAATTTTTAAATTTAGATAATATTAATGATGTTATTAAATATAAAAATCAAGAAATTTATTGTTTAAAANATAAAAATATTAGTCAAATTATTTCATTAATTGGTTTTAAGTTTGTAAGTTTAAAAACAAATGGAATTATTAGTGATTATATGAATAATACTTATCAACAATTAGTTAAAGTTAAATCTGAAAATCAAAAAGAATTTTGAGTGCCTTTAGTTGATGTTTTTATAAAAGAGATTGATTATCAAAACAAAGTAATAATAGCAAAAGATGTTGAAGGATTAAAATAGTATGAAATTTTCTATTATTACTTTATTTCCAAAAATCATTAATTCATATATAGAAGAATCAATTATTAAAAGAGCANTTAATAAACAAGCTATACAAATAGAAGTTATTGATTTAAGAGACTTTTCAACACTTAGTCATAATCAAGTTGATGATTATCAGTATGGTGGTGGTAGTGGAATGGTTTTAATGATTGAACCACTAATTAGAGCAATTGAATCAGTAAAAACAACAAACTCAATTGTTTTACTAACAACACCACAAGGAAAAACTTTAAATCAATCCATTGTAAAAAAATATGCTAATAATGATGAACATATTATTATTATTTGTGGTCATTATGAAGGATATGATGAAAGAATTTTAGATTATATTGATGATGAAATATCAATTGGTGATTATGTAATAACTGGAGGAGAATTAGCTAGTTTAATTTTAGTTGATTCAATTTCAAGAATTATACCAAACGTAATAAAACAAGAATCACATGAAAATGAGAGCTTTGAAAATAACTTATTAGATCATCCAGTTTATACTAAACCATATGAATTTAGAAATAATAAAGTTCCAGATGTTTTATTAAGTGGTCATCATCAAAATATTAAAAAGTGAAGAGAAGAACAACAAGTAATAAAAACACTTAAAAAAAGACCAGATTTAATTGATGTAAATAAATTAAATAAACACCAACTAGAAATTTATAAAAAAATGAAAGGAGAACAATAATATGAGTTCAAAAGCTACAAAAACTGTTAAGTCAAAATTTGATATCATAAATAATCAATTACGAAATGATTTAATAGATTTTAGATCAGGAGACACTATTAGAGTTGATGTAAAAATTAAAGAAGGAGACAAATTCCGTATCCAATCTTTTGAAGGATTAGTTATTAAAACTCAAGGATCAGGAATTACTTATTCTGTAGTTGTTAGAAAAATGTCAAATGGTGTGTTTGTTGAAAGAACATTCCCATTACACTCACCAATTATTGACTCAGTTACTTTAATTAAACGTGGTAAAGTTAGAAGATCTCGAATTTATTACATTAGAAATCTTTCTGGTAAAGCTGCAAGAATTAAAGAAATTATGCCAACAAAGCAAGCTAAATAATAATAATTTAATCATCATGTAAAGTATTTTCATACTTTATTATGATGTTTTTTATTTATTGATAAGATTATATTAGAAAAAAAGAAAGAAGTGATTTTATGAGTGCTGAGTTCAACTGATTTCCAGGTCATATGAATAAAACTTTAAAAGATATTGAAGCAAGAATTGAAATGGTTGATGTTGTTGTTGAAGTAATTGATTCAAGAGCTCCTTATTCATCAAAAAACACTACTTTTAAAAAGCTTTTAAAAGATAAACCAATTGTTTATATTTTTTCAAAAGCTGATATTGCTGATTCTAAAATTACTCAACAATGAGTTGATTATTATGTTAAAAATGAAAACTCAAAAGTAATAGTTTTATATAATAGACATACTGATATTGTTAATGATTTAATTAATGTAATTAATGAATTAACAGCTAAAAAACGTGAAAAAGATAAAGCTAAAGGAATTAAAAATACTTTGATTAATGCTTTAGTTATTGGAATTCCAAATGTTGGAAAATCTACTTTTATAAATAGAGTAATTAAAGGTAAGAATGTTAAAGTTGGAAATAAACCAGGTGTTACTAGAGGAATTCAATTAATTCATTTAAACCCATTTATTAATTTATTAGATACACCAGGAGTTTTACCTTCAAAATTAGAATCTGAAACAGTTGCTGTAAATATTTGTGCTATTAATTCAATAAAAGATAATGTCTTTCCAAAAGAAAGAGTTGCAGCTAAATTAATGAGTTATGTTTATAACAATTATGATGATGTGATTGAAAAATATTANAAAATAAATTTAAAATTACAAAAACCCATTTCAGTTATTGATTCTTATAAGATTTTTGAAACAATAGGAATTGAAAAAAAATGATATGTTACTGAAGATATTTTAGATATGGAAAGAATTTTATCTTCATTTTTAAGAGATTTAGAAAAAGGTAAACTAGGAAAAATTTCATTTGAAAAAGTTTTAGAAGTAGTTCCTGAAGAGATTCAAAAAGCAATTAATCCAGAAGATAATAAACAAGGTAATGATATTAGTTCATTATGATAGATAGAAAATTATTTGATGATCAAATTAAATTAGATCATAATATTACTTATTTATCAGGAAGCGATGAAGCTGGTAGAGGTTGTTTAGCTGGCCCTTTAGTTGTTGCTAGTGTGATTTTAAAAGCTGATTATTTTAACCCTTTAATAAAAGATTCTAAAAAATTAAATCCAAAAACTAGACAGCTATTATTTGATGAAATTATAAAAAATTGTTTAGACTATCAAATTATAGTAATTTCAAGTAAACAAGTTGATGAACTTAATCCTTTACAAGCTAGTTTATTAGGTTTTAAAACAACAATTAGTAATTTAAAAATTACTCCAGATCTTGGTTTGATTGATGGTAATCAAAATATAAACTTAGAAAATATTAAAACTTTATCAATCATTAAAGGTGATGATAAGAGTTTTTCTATTGCTTGTAGTAGTATTTTAGCAAAAGTTACAAGAGATAAAATACTAGATCAATATGATCAAATTTATCCAAATTATGGTTTTAAATCTCATAAAGGTTATTGTACAAAACAACATTTATTAGCTATACAAAAATATGGTATTTTAGATATTCATAGAAAATCTTATAAACCAATTAAAAAAATAAGCAAAGAAACTAGTTAAAAAACTAGAATCTTTGCTTTTTTATTCAAAATTATAATCTGTTAAAATCTTTTTTCTATTTGTTGTTTTATCATTAAAATACTCATAATAGCTTAGTTGTAAAAATGAACCTTGAATATTTATAAGATTATTAAAACCTAGTTTTTCTAATAGTTTTATTGCTTTATAACTACTTCTACTAGTTCTGCAATGAATATAAACTGGTCTATTATTTGGTATTTCATTATATCTTTGTTTTAATTCATCTAAAGGAATATTTATAGCATTTATAATATGAGCCTTATTATAAGCCTCTTTAGATCTAACATCTAAAATAAATTCATTACTTTCTACTAAATCTCTAACTCAAGTATGTTCGATTTGATTAAATTTATTTTCTGAAACATTTAAAGCAACTTCAGTAACAATTCCAATAACATCATTTTCTAATTTATTTTCTTTACAATATTTTTTTAAATCATCTAAAGTAGCATTATTATTAATCATTTTTGTAATTACATCTACTTTAGATTTAACATCAACTTTACTAATAACTTGAGCACCAAGAATCTTTTTAGTCTTATTTTCAAAAATTAATTGAAAATGAATTGGTTGTTGTTTTAAAACATCATCACTATTATTTGTTGAAATTACATGAGCTGTTTTGTAATTAATTTTTAAAGAATTGCATTCCTTTTTATTTAATCCTGTATAACAAACATTAAAATCAAAAAGTTTAAAATATGAAGTTTGAGTAATAATTTTATTTGGTTTTATTTGTTTTTTAAAAATATGATTTAATAAGTTATTTATTTGTTTTTTAATAGTATCAACTTGTAATTCGGTTTTTTCTGTATTAATCATACAATTAGGTAGTTTAATACAATTTCCAATAGCATAAACATTTTTTAAATTAGTTTTATAGTTTTTATTAACTATGATTTGTTTCTCATTATATATTGCAAGTTTTTTTGTTTTATTATTTTTATTATAAATTTGAGGATATAAAAAATTAGGGTTTTTTTGAAATGGAGAAACAACAAAAGGATCTAAAGAAATATTAGTATAAACTATAGCTTGTGGTTTAATTTCTTTATCACTAATTAGTAATTTTACTTTGTCATCATAAAATTCAGATATATAATCTTTTAAAATTAGTTCAACATTATGATCGATCAAATCTTTATTTAACATTTGAACCATATCATAATCTAATGCATCTAGAATTTGATAATTTATTTGAGTTAAAGTTGGATAACCTATTTGAATTAAACTAACATTTTTATTTGCTAAACTCAAGTTTTTTGCAACTTTTAAACCTAATAAGTTACCTGGAACAACTAAAACATCTTTTATATTGTTTTTATTAAAATATTCAATCAATCACTTTATTTCATCTTGTGTTCTTATTAAATAGAAATTTTTTATTGGTGGTACTGAATGAAATCCGTATGGTAATAAACTAAAATCAGCTTTCAACTCTTTACATATGATTAAATAATTATAATCTTGTTTTATAATTTGAGATCCTCATATTTTTCTAAACAAAACTTCTTGATTTTGATCATCAATCTGATAAGTACTTGTTCCAAGTTGAACGTTAATATCGTATTTTTCTTTAAAATATTTTGGATTATAAGATATTAAATTATCATTTTTCTTAGTTTCTTGATATAAATATCCAAAATAATCTCAATTATTATAATTTGAAGGATCCATAAAATCTGTTTCTTCTTTATCATAAACATAAATTTGAGCTTTTTTATCACGTCTTCTAATTTCTAAAGCTAAAAGTGTACCAGTTAATCCAGCTCCAATTATTACATATTTTTTGCTCATAACTACCTCCTATTAACTTGAATTATATTATTTTGTTTTTTAATAAAAATTTTAATTCCAATAAATATTCCAATAATCATACCAATTAAAAACACTCATCCAGATAAATCAAATGTACTAATTTTTGAATACATTGCTCCAACACTACACCCATTTGCTAAACTTGCTCCAAATCCTAATAAAAATCCACCAATTGTAAAATAAAAAAATTCTTTTTTATTAATTTTTAATTCAAATTTAAATTTATTTGCTAATAAAAAACAAACTAAACAACCTATAAATAAGCCAATATTTATAAGTGTAGAACTATCATTTAATAACCCATTATTAGTAATTTTTATAAACTCATCAAACATATCATTTGATAAATTAATTTTTAAAACATTACATAAATAAACAAAAAATGTTAAAAAGGGTTTTGAAACTCCTCAAGTTTTGTTGTTTATAACTAAAATTAGTGTTGCACAAATACTTATTAAAACACTACTAATCATAAAAGATCAATTTTTTATAAATAATCTATAATAATTCTTATAACTAAACAATTTTTTTGATGAATTATTAATTAATTGATCATTTAAATTATTATTTATTTTTAAATTAAAATCTTGTTTTAAATATTTATTTTCATATTTTTTAACTATTAAATATAAAACAAAAAGTATTAATAAACTACAAATAAGTATTGCTAAATAATAAATATTATTTGCTAAAAAAACTTTACTACTAGTTTTTATAAATAAATTAGTTTTAGAAAATAACTTTAAACTAATATATCCAATTACTGATCCTATTATAAAAAAGATAACACCAATTAAACCTTTTAATTTTCCTTTTGCTAGATCAAATAAAATACCTGAAGCACAATTACTTGTAATTATTATAGAAAATCCAATAATAAAACTACCAACTAAAGTGAATATACTAATATTGTTTGTATTACTAATATTTGAAATTAAATTAATATTATAAAAATCAAAAATTATTTTTAATATAAAAACTATTATCATACTTAAAGCTAGTAAAAGTATAAAAGCTTTTGTTAAATTAGTGTTTTTATATAAATAAGCTTGTTTAATTCCTGTTGAAAAATCAAAACTAGATCTACTAATTACATAACCTAATATAAAACCAATAATTAAAGACAATCTTAAATTAGTTGATTTTAAAAATATAGTTAAAATACTTAATAAAACTATAAAAAATAAAGCAATAAGGGGTTGAATTCATTTAGTTTTCATAATTTTTATCACTATTTATATTTTATATTTTTAAAAATAAGTTAATTTTTGATTGACTATTTATCTAAAATTTTATTTTTTATTAAAAATTTTATAAAAATGANTTACTTTTTAAAATTTTTATCTAATACCATAATGAGAAAACAAAAGGAGAAAACAAATGAATTTAGTAAACATTATAGGACAACTAGAAGGAGATGCCACTGTTGCTTATACTTCAAAAGATGGTGAAAAAAAGCTTTATAAGTTTATTGTTAAAGTTCCAAAACCATATAAATCAAAAGAAGTAGATTCACTTGACTATATTAATATTAAAGCTTGGTCAAATGCAGTTGATGATGAGTTTTTATTACACGATCAAGCTGTTGTTGGAATTGAAGGAAGAATTCAATCATTTACTTCAAATAATGATTTAGCAAATATTAGAAATGAGATTTTTGCAAGCAGAATTTTATATTTAAACTAATTTCTTAAAATAACCTANTTTTTATTTAAAAAATTTTAGATATTTTATATTTGCAATTAAAAAAAGTTTTCTCATTTATCTAAA
Source organism: Mycoplasma mycoides subsp. capri (assembly GCF_900489555.1). Lineage (GTDB taxonomy): Bacteria > Bacillota_I > Bacilli_A > Mycoplasmatales > Mycoplasmataceae > Mycoplasma > Mycoplasma capri. Next base: position 454,573 of record NZ_LS483503.1, read on the forward strand.
AAATTAATAAAAGTGACTAGTAAAAATAGATTAAAGATTTTTAAATAACACTAGAGACTATAACTTGGTCTCTTTTTCTTTTTAAATACCTAAATGTTATAATTAATAGTGATTTTACTATAAGGAGAATAAGAATGAAAGTTAAAAATAATTTCGATCATTTTTATAAACCAATGACTGATGAAGAGATAAAAGCAGATAGAAAATCTTTTAATCGCGGTAGAAAAAGTTTTATTAATGTTATTTGAAAACATATGAAAATTAATAAAAAATGAGCTATCGGATTATTGATTACTGCGATTTTTTCTGCTCTTTTTGCTGCATTAAATCCTTTATTAATGCAGCAATTACAATTTGCTGTTGAATTTGAAAAAACTCACCAAAATTTTTCAAATTCTTGAGGACTTAGTTGAAAAGTAATTTTAGCAATATGAATTGTTATTTTAGTAATTACTGCAATTTTGACTTATATTGCTAACTTATTTGGAAACGAATTAGGTAAAAAAATTGAAATTAGTTTAAGAAATGAATTAACAAGAAAGCTAATCACAACTGATATTCATTATTATTCAAATAAAAAAACAGGTGAAATTTTAACTAAAGTAGTTTCTGATACACAAATTATTGGTATGCNAGCTTCTGTTATACCAAATATTATTTTTACTGCTTTTTTTACAATGGTGTTTACTTTAATTACTTTATTTATTACAACTAGTTTATATATTGGTTTATTTTTTATTTCATTATTTTTAATGTTTGGTATTTTATTTGGATTATCTTTTTTACCAATGAGAAAACTTGTGTTTAATTTAAGAAAAATAATTACTGATATTAATGGTGATGTTACTGATAGAATTAATACAATTAAATTAATTAAAGCTAATGGTACAGAAGAGTATGAAAAAACTAGATTTGTTCAAATTCATGATGTTTATTATAAAAAATATAAACAAATTAGTTATTTTCAATCTGTAATGATAAGTATTTTATTTTTTGCTATTAATACAGTTCAAATTTTAATGACACTAATCGCTTTGTGATTATATAAAAATGATATTACTACATTAAAAACTATTTTAGGACCTATGTTAATTTGTGCTGGAATGTTAATAGGTCCAATTATGCAATTATTAAGAGCAATTATTGGTATGGTACAAGCAAGCACTTCAGCTCAAAGAATTGATGAAATTACTGATGCAACCCAACTTATTAATAATCACTCATTAGATAAAAAAGGTATTAGAATACATAAGATTGAAGGAAACCTAGTATTTAAAAACGTTAACTTTTCTTATCCAGACAAACCTGAAAATGTTATTTTACCTAACTTTAATTTAGTTTTAGAAAAAGGTAAAAGTTATGCTTTTGTTGGTCAAACTGGAGCTGGAAAATCAACTATTTCAAAATTATTATTAAGATTTTATGATCCTACTTCTGGAGAAGTACTAATTAATGACAATATAAACATTAAAGATGTGTTTTTACCAAGTTATTTAAATCATATTGGTTATGTTGAACAAGACCCATCAGTTTTATTAGGAACAGTTTTTGATAATTTAAGATATGTAAAACCAAGTGCTACTGATGAAGAAATTATTTTAGCCTGTAAAAAAGCTGAATTACATGATTTAGTTACGACTTGACCAGAACAATACAATACAATTTTAGGAGAACGTGGATTTATTTTATCTGGTGGTCAAAAACAAAGACTAGTAATTGCAAGAATGTTTTTAAAAAACCCTGATATTTTAATTTTAGATGAAGCAACAAGTGCACTAGATAATGTTGTTGAAAAAGAAATTCAGGCAAAATTAGAAGAATTAATGCAAGGAAGAACAAGTATTACAATTGCCCACAGACTTTCAACAATTAGAAATGTTGATCAAATTATTGTTTTAGCTCCAAAAAAAGGAATTATTCAAATTGGTACTTTTAAAGAATTAGTTAAAAAACCAGGTGAATTTAAAGATTTATATGAAGCTGGATTTTCTAAATATGATGCTTAAAAGGGAGGTGAAAATATGTCAAAAGTAAAAAAAGTTTATACAAAAATCAAAAAAAAGTGAAGCTTTGATAATAAAGGAAAATTTACTTTTAAAAAATTTAGTCTTTTTATTAGAATGAATGTTGAAATAGCTAAACAAAATCCTTTACTGTTTTTTGGTGTTGTATTTTTTACATCTCTAGATGCTATTTTTTCTGCAATGCTTCCTTTATTTTCATCAAAAGTAATAAATACATTAGTAGAAAATAATACACAATGGTTATTTAATTGAATGGAATTAAATTCAACTGGTTGATTATATGTAATTGGTATTAATTTATTAATCATTATTATTTGTGAATATTTTACAAACTTTACTGTTGCTTTATATTCAGCTCAAATTGAAGTAATGCAAAGACTTAAAATTTTAAAAGCTTTAACTGATCAAGATGTTGACTTTTATTTTGATCATGTTTCTGGAAATATTTTAACTAGATTAGTTGGAGATACTCAATTTTTAGCTTTAGGAGTACAACAATTTTTAACTAATTTAATTTATGCATTATCTGGTTCAATTACTGCAATCATAATTATGTATTCTCAAAATTTAATTATGATAGCAACTTTAGCATTAATTTATTTATTAGTTGCAAATTTATTTTGTATTGGATTTTTTATAGATATGAGAAGAAAGTTAATATTAGCATTTGATGTTAAAAGAGAAACTGATGCTGATATGACTGATAGAATTAATAACATTTCATTAATTAAAGCAAGTGGTACTGAAGAATTTGAAATCAAAAGATTAGAAGAAAAAAATCAAAATTATGAAGATGGTTTAACTAAATTTACTTATTCATCAGCTTTATTAAATACTTCTTTAACTTTTGTTATTCAATTATTAATTCCAATTATTTTTATAATTATTGCAGTTCAATACTTAACTAATAGTCAATCAAGTAATAATTTAGGTGCTGAAATCGCTTTAATTTTTCCTTTATTATCAACTTTAATTGGAGGAATTGCTATATTATTACCAAGTTTAAGATCAGCAACTGCTGCTTCTAATGCTGCTAATAGAATTAGTGAATTAACAGATCCAAAACCAATGATCCATTCTAATTTAAAAGGTTATAAGATTGATAAAATTGATAGTATTGTTTTTGATAATATTAGCTTTTCATATCCAAAAAAACCTGAAAGAATTGTTATTCCACCAACTTATTTAACTTTTGNAAAGGGCAAAAGTTATGCTTTTGTTGGTCAAACTGGTAGTGGTAAAACTACTATAGCAAAACTTTTATTAAGATTTTATGCTCCAACTGATGGAAAAATTTTAATTAATAATGAATATAATTTAAATAGAATTAATTTACCAGCTTATTTAGATCACATTGGTTATGTTGAACAAGAACCCCAAATTTTATATGGTACTTTTTTAGATAATATTAAATATTCTAAATTTGATGCAACAGATGAAGAAGTGATCAAAGCTTGTAAAAAAGCTGAACTACATGATTTTATTATGTCTTTACCAGATCAATATAATACTGTTTTAGGACAAAGAGGATTTATTTTATCTGGTGGTCAAAAACAAAGATTAGTTATTGCTAGAGTCTTTTTAAAAGATCCTGATGTTGTTATTTTGGATGAAGCAACAAGTGCATTAGATAATGTTGTTGAAAAAGAAATCCAAGATAAATTAGATGAATTGATTAAAGGTAGAATGTGTATTACAATTGCTCATAGACTAACAACAATTAAAAATGTTGATCATATTTATGTTTTAGGAGCTAATGGAACTGGAATAGTTCAATCTGGAACATTTGATGAATTAAAAAAACAACCTGGTCATTTTAGAAACTTATATGAAGCAGGATTGATGCAATAAGATTAAATTCTTATTTATAAAGTAGGTGTAATTATGCCAGTACAAGAATCTATATATTGAGTTTATTTTCATGATATGGTTAAGAAAATAAAAACAGATAGATTTAAAAAAGTTGATGAATTATTAAAGAAAAAGATTAATGAAATCTTTGAAATCACTCATTATGGATTATTTCAATATCAAATTTTAAAAGATAAACCTTTAATAAATATTGATGATTCATCTATTAGTGAAATTTGTAAATATATTACAAATAATTATTTAAGATTTTTTGAATATTTAAATTATAATAATTCAAAAACCTCAGTTTATAGTTCAAAATTAACTAAAAATGAACTTGAAGAAATTTCTTTTATTATTGAAAATATTTCAATTAGATATATTGCAGATAATTTAATCCTAACTAATAATAATAACTACAATAGTGATTTTTTAACTTTATTATTAATTGAATTATCTAAAATGCATCGTTTTGATACAAACTTTTTAGCAAGAAATAATGATAAGATAGTTTATCATTCTCTAGTTTATCCTTTATTTTTAACTATGTTAGTTATAGATATTACAAATGAAGCACAAATGTTTAATAACATTAAAAAAATCTATACTAAACAAAATATCTTAAATGCTTTAAAATCAGGACGACCACTATCATCAAATGAATTAAATTACTTTAAATCACATATTGATATTTTAGAATATGATGAAGAGTGAAACACTTTTTTATTAAACTTTAAACAAGAAAATTGAACTAGTTTTTCTGTTGAAAAAAAATATAAATTAGTTTTTCAATTAGCAAAATATACTGCTTTATTTTTAAAAGATCGTATTAAATCAGTGTGAGCTTTAAGTGATGGTGAAGAAATCTTTGATAGTTTTTATAATTATATAAACTTGTTTTTAATTAACAAAACCTCAAATCAAACTTCAACTATTTATTTAACTAATAAAATTGATCCATTAAATAAAAATTATGATGATAGTGATAGATTTTTACTACCATTTTTAATTAAAGACTATAATCCAATTCAAATAGGACATCATATTTCATCATTAAAAGATTATTCTAAATTTGTATGTGATAAAGATCGTATTATTGATTTTTTAGATGCAGTTTTATTATCTACAAACTATATTAATTTAATTGATATTTTAAAAGTTGATAGTAATTATTTAGCTGACTTTTTAATTCAAAGAAAAAAATTAGCTTTAGTTGATACTTTAAATTTATACAAATTAAATGATCATAATATTTATAAAAAACAATATAATTCAATTAATTTAGAAGATTTAAAATTTAATCAAGATGTTTTAAAAGAAATTATTAAAAAAGATTTTAGAATAGAAGTTTTAAAAACTAATAATCAATTTGTTAATATGTTAAAAATTATTTCTTTAATTTTAGCTTTAGTACCTTCAACTGCTAGAAGATATAACTATTCTTGAGAATTAATTGTTAAATATTTTATTATTACATTTGGTCCATATAAAAGAAAAAAAGCTTTATATGATAAAAAAACTATTAATGAAATTACTTATAAAATATCTAAACTTTTATCAAATTTTAAACATGTAAAAAATAAAGATGACTACAGTCGAACTTTATTAATTATTCATAAATTAGAAAATTTTAAAAATTAATTAAGATTGTTTCTTTTCATATATAAATATGATAAATTTATATATGATTGTTATTGCCCATGTAGCTCAGTAGGATAGAGCACGCGCCTTCTAAGCGTGAGGTCGGAAGTTCGAGCCTTCTCGTGGGCACCATCTAGAAAACTAAAATCGTGCAAAGCACGATTTTTTATTTTAAGAGAACTATCATGAAAAACTACTATGAACAAACACTAGATCAAATTAGAGATCTAATTGATAATAATAAATTTGACAAAGCGTTAAAACTAATTAATCAAGAACTAGAAATAAGTTATATTCCAACTGATTTTGAAAATTCTTTATATAAGTTTTTAAAAGAAATTAAAGAAAAACAAGCTACTAATTTAAATAAAACTTATAGTGTTTTAGAAATTAAAAATTTATTAAATTCTAAAAACCAATTAGATCAAATTATTGCAATTAAAAATTTAATAAATATAAATATTAGATTAATAATAGATGACATTATAAATTATTTATTAAATTTAGAAAATGTTTATGAAAATAAAGCTTTATTATTAATTAGTTTAGCTGATCAACAAATAGATTGAAATTTTGATGTTGTTAAAAATAAAAATACTAGTTTTAAAATTAATCCCATCTTATTAAATACAAATGAAATTTTTAATACTTATTATCAAATTGAACAAAATATTTTAGATTGTATTGATCAAAAAAACATTTTTTTAAATCAAACTTGTAAACAAATATTATTTTCATATTTTATTTATAGTTTTCCATATGTTGAAATACTAAAATCAAGTGAGACTATAATAGCTGTTATTAAGTTATCTTATCAGTTAAATGATTTAGAATTTGATTTAAAAAAATTAAACAAGTTAATAGAATTTGATGATAAAAAAGTAGATAAAATCATTGATGAAATTAAAAAAACAGGTGTATTTTAAAATGAATAATATTAATTTTGATCCTAAAAACTATAAGTATTTTAAAGACTATAATTTTTTTATGGTTAAGTTTTTTAATATCACTTGTTCTTTATGTGATAGTTATGAGATTAGTTTTGTAACTAATCAATCTCCAATTCCAATTGGATCTTTAATAAAAAAACAAACTAAAAAACTAAGTGAAAAAGAAGTTGAACAACTTGTAAACGAGCAAATTGTTATTTGAGATAAACTAGAAGAAAATAATTATAAAAAAAATATTCCAACTTTTTTATGTGATGAGTGTTGAAATACTTTAACTAATCAATGCAATTAAAGAGATATTTTTAAAAATGAATTTTATAATATTAAAATATTATAAACAATAAATATAAAGTAGGTGCTATATGAAATTTGTTGATTTTGCTGATTTAATTATTAAAGCAGGTAAAGGTGGAGATGGAGCTGTTAGTTTTTTACATGCTTTATTTGTTCCTAATGGTGGGCCTAATGGTGGAGATGGTGGTGATGGTGGGTCTGTTTATTTTTTAGGAGATGAAGGTAAACACTCACTATTAGATCTAAAATTGCAAAAAAAATATAGTGCTCAAGATGGTTTTAAAGGTGATATTAAAAATATGCACGGTGCTAAAGGTGAAGATAAAATCATTAAAGTGCCTGTAGGAACTATTTTATATGATAAAAAAACTAATACTATATTAGCTGATATTAATGAAAATAATAAATTAGTTTTAATTGCTAAAGGTGGTAAGGGTGGGAAAGGAAATGCAAGATTTGCAAATTCAAGAAACAAAGCCCCAACTATTTTTGAAGCTGGAGAATTAGGTCAAGAATTTGAAATTAGAGCTGAATTAAAAGTATTAGCTGATGTTGGTTTTGTTGGTTTACCAAATGCTGGTAAATCAACTTTATTAAGAGCAATTTCGAATTCTAAACCTGTTGTTGCTGATTATCCATTTACAACAATTACTCCACAACTTGGAGTTGCTAGAACTAAAAATAATGATACTTTTATAGTAGCTGACTTACCTGGATTAATTCAAGGAGCTAGTTTAGGAAAAGGTCTTGGTCATCAATTTTTAAAACATATTGAAAGATGTTTAGTAATTTGTCATATAATTGATGCTTCTGGAAATTTTGGTTCAGAAGATATTATAAAAAATTATGAATTAATTAGAGATGAACTAAAAGCTTATAATCTTAATTTAGAAAAAAGACCTGAAATTATTGTTTTAAATAAAATGGATTTAGATGAAGCTCAACTAAATTTATTAGATGAAAAAATAATTAATTATTTTAAAGATAAAAAAGTTGTACGAATTTCAGGGCTAAAAAAAGAAAATATAGATCAATTATTATTTATGATTTATGAAGAATTAAAAGTTGCAAAAAAACAACCTTTATGAGAATTAGATAAAAATAATGATCAAGATGAAATAGCAATTTATAAATTTGAAGAACAAAAAGAAGATATTCAAGTTTATAACAAAGGTAATAATCGTTGAGAAATTGCTGGAGAAACCATTTTTAAAATTTATCAAAAATTCCCAATATGAACTGAAGATAACTTATTAATGTTTAATGAAAAATTAAAAGAAACTGGTGTTTATGAAACACTAGTTAAAAAAGGTATTAAAAAAGGTGATTTTGTAAAAGTTTTTGATTATGAATTGGAGTGAACAGATTAATATGCAAACTAATTTAAAACAATATTTAGATTATTTGGTTGAATTTATTCAACAAACTGTAAAAAAAGCTAAATGTGATGGTGTTGTTGTTGGAATTAGTGGAGGAATTGATTCAGCAGTTGTTGCAAATCTAGCAAAACTAGCTTTTCCAAATAACTATTTAACTGTATGAATGCCAATTTATTCTTCACAACTAGATTATGATTGTGCTAATGAACTTATTAAAACTAATCAGTTAAAAAATATTGAAGTTAACTTAGAAGCTAGTTTTGATGCATTTAAAAATAGCTTTTCTAATTTAGATGAAAAACCAAATTTATTAGCTATTTCAAATGCTAAAGCCAGATTGAGAATGACAACTTTATATACAATTGCTCAAACTAAAAAATATTTAGTTTTAGGAACTGATAATTTAGATGAATGACATATAGGTTATTTTACTAAGTATGGTGATGGTGGAGTTGATGTTGTTCCTATTATTCATTTATTAAAATCTGAAGTTAAAAAAGCTGCACAAATTTTAAATGTTCCAGAAATTATAATTAATAGAAAACCAACAGCAGGATTGTGAGAAGGACAAACTGATGAAGGTGAAATTGGATTTAGTTATGATTTAATTGATAGCTATTTATTAAAGCAAAATAATGATCCTGAACTAAAAAAACGTATTGATTATTTACATAAAATTAGTAAACATAAAAGATCATTAGCAATAAAACCAAAAAAAATTATCAGATAGAAACAATTTTTATTAAATGTATATAAAAAATTTTAAACCAATTGAAGTTTTTGGAATAGCTATTCCTTTTTGAATCATAGCTACAGTTTTTGGAACAATTGCTGGTTTAGCTTTAATAATTTTTATAATTTCTTTTTTACGTTATAAATTTAAAACAAGAAAAAAGAAAAACTCTAAAAAAAATCAAAAAAATTCAAATAATATTGATAAACAGCCAATTGAAGTTGAAATCAGTATAATTGATGAAGAAATTGATGAAGTTCTTAAAAAAGAAAAACAAAATCAGAATATTTAAATAATTTAGGTGCAATAATGAGTAAAAAAATCGCTTTATTTGGTGGTAGTTTTGATCCGATTCATACTGATCATGTTAATATCATAAAAACTTGTTATGAGAAATTAAAATTTGATGAAGTTTGATTAATTCCAGCTTATTTAAATCCTTTTAAAACTAAACAAAATAGTAGTATAGTTGATCGTTTAAATATGTTAGAAATTATTAAAAATAAATTTAGTTATATTAAAATTTATGATTATGAAATTAAAAATAATAAATCAACACCAACATATCAAACAGTAAAACATATACTAAAAACTAATCAAAATGATCACTTTTCTTTTATTATGGGTTCAGATCAATTAGATCGTTTTGAAGAGTGAAATAATTTTGAAGAACTTATAAAAATGATTGATTTTAAAGTTTTTAAAAGAAATGAAGATTATAACAAACAAGTTTTAAATAAATATAATTNAGAATTATTTGAATTTGAAAATAATTATTTAAGTTCAACAGATATTAGAAATTTAAAACATTTAGACAAACAAATCAAAGAAATTAATGATTATGTAAATTATAATTTAATGTATTTATATGAACGTTTAGAAACTCAAATGGATCAAAAACGTTATATACATTGTTTAAATGTTGGAAAAATGGCTCATGATTTAGCTATTAAATGAAATGTTGATCCTAAAAAAGCCTTAATAGCTGGAACACTTCACGATATTACAAAAAGATGATCAAAAGAACAATCTTTAAATTATTTAAAAACTTATTTACCACAACTTATAAATGAACCATATCCAGTATGACATTCATATACAGCTTATTTACATTTATTATATGATTGATTAATTGATGATAAAGAAATTTTAAGTGCTGTATTTAATCACACAGTTGGATCTGAAAATATGTCTTTATTAGATATTATTGTTTTTTGTGCAGATAAGATTAGTATTGAAAGAGATTATTTAGGTGTTGATAAATTAAGAGAATTATGTTTTTCTGATTTAATGTTAGGTTTTAAAACTTTATTAAAAAACCAATATGATTTAGCTATAAAAAAACATGGAAAAGATAATATTGGATCAATGTTAATAAAAACTATAAATTATTATTTAAAAGATTAAAATTATGAAATTAATAATTAGTGCAATGTATGAAGAACTAGCATACACTTTAAAAAAAACTAATGCTCAATTAATTATTGATAATGATATTTTAAAACTATATCAATATCAAAATATTTTATTAGCTATTAGTAAGATTGGATTAGTAAATGCTAGTTGTTGTTTAAGTTATATATTAAATCATTATCAAATTGATCAAATTTTAAACATAGGAACTTGTTGTAGTTTAAATCAAGAATATAAACAAAATGATATTGTTATAGTTAATAAGGCTTATTATTTTAGTGTTGATGTGACTGGGTTTAGTTATTCTTATGGTCAAATTCCAAAATTACCTAAATATTTTTTAGCTAATAATTTTTTAAATCTAAGTTTAGATTATAAAATATGTAATATTGCAAGTGGAGATGTTTTTATTAATAAGTCTGAGCATTTAACTCAATTTATTAATAAAATCAATGACAAAATAGATATAGTAGATATGGAAGCTTGTAGTTTATTTCATGTTGCTTATTTATATAAAAGACCAATTAGTAGTATTAAAGTTATAAGTGATGTTATGTTTGTAAGTGATTCAAATATGTTACAATTTGATCAATTTATAAATAAAGCTTCAAAAAAAATTTATCAAATATTAAATGATCTATATTTTAAAATAGATTAGAAAGAAAAAATGAGAATAGCAATTTTTGGAACAACAGGTGCTGGTAAAACTACTTTATTAGAAAATTTAAAAAAACTTTTAGATTCAAGTTATGTTTTTATAAATGAAACTAGTTTAGATTGTCCTTATTTTAATAAAGCATATGATGATACTAATAAAAATGTTCAAGATTATAATTATAAATTAGATTTATGAATGCTAACTGATCGTATGAAAACTTTTATTAAATATAAAGATCATCAAAATGTTATTTATGATAGAAGTATTTTAGATTCAATGGTATTTAGTCAAACTGATCATATGTATAATCGGTTAAGTGATACTGATTATAATGTTTTTAAAGACTATTTTTTAACTTGCATTCTTCCAAATATATTTGATATAAAAAATAATTGAAAAACTTTTGATGTTGTGATATATTTAAAAGTTGATCCATATAAAGCTATTCAAAGAATTAATAAACGTTCAAGAGATGTTGAACTAGATACAAATGATTTATTTTGATTAAATTTAACTAATGCTTATGAGTTTTGATACAACATTTATAAAGAAGTTGTTCCTTTTTGAGTAATTGATGCTAATGTTGATGATCCTAACTATATTGCAACTAGTATTGCTAATATGATAAAAAACATTGATAATAAATAAGATAGATTAAAATAAATTAAAAAACTTTTTTTAGTTTATTTTAGTAGATCTTATTTTTTAATCTTTAATAGTTTTATTGGTTCATATTTATTTAATAAATAATAAAAAATAAGGAAAATATATGAAAAAAATTCTAACATTATTAAGTTTTATAACAGTTTTAAGTTCTTCACTAATTGTTGTTTCTTGTAAAACAGATAATACTAATCAAAAAATAAAAGAAAAAGAAAATAAAACTGATTCAAATAAAAAAGAAACAGAAACACCTAATAATAACTTAAACCCAAGTGAAAAAGAATTACCAAAAGATCAACCTAATACTAAAGAAGATAAAAATGAAAAAATAGATGACTTTGCTGAAAAAATCAAAAAAGAACTGAAAGAAGTTTTAGATACAAAGGAAAGTTCAAAAATTTTAGAGTCTGCATCAGGTCTTATTTCTAAGTTTTTACAAAGATCTAGTCAAAAACAGTCACTTGAACAATTAACCAATTTAGAAAATAAAATTTCAAAATTATTTGATGAGTCTAAATTTGATGATGTTAAAACAGAAATAACACTTTTATTTAGCAATAGTTTAGAAAATAGTAATGCTAATGATATTGAGGTTAAAAAACTTAAAGAACTATTAGATAAGGTATCAAAAGAAAATAAAAAAGTAATTTTAGAAACTACTATAGAATTACTTGGCAAAAAGATATCTAATGAATTTGAACAAGAATTAAAAACTAGAATAAATGAAATAAATAGTTTATTAACTAAAAAAGATTATGATAGTATAAAAACCAAATTATTTGATATAGTTGATAAATCTGCTAAATTAGAAAAAAGCAAAATCTAGTCATTTTAGCCTTAAAAATTAAGAGTATCTTTTTTATATTTAAAAAATAATAAAAATAAAAATCTAAGGAAAATATATGAAAAAAATTCTAACATTATTAAGTTTTATAACAGCTTTAAGTTCCTCAATTATTGTTGTTTCATGTAAAGTAGATAATACTAATCAAAAAATAAAAGAAAAAGATAATAAAAAAGATAATAAAAACGATTCTAATCAAAAACCAAAAGAATTAGAAAAACCTAATGGTAGTTTAAATCCTAGTGAGCAGGATTTACCAAAAGATCAGCCTTCTACTAAAAAAGAAAAAGATGAAAAAACAGACAGTTTTGCAGATGAATTAAAAAAAGATCTAAAAAAAATTTTAGATAAAAAAGAAGACTTAAAGATTAGAGAATATTCTACAAAGCTTATTTCTAAATATTTTCAAAAATCTAGTGAAAAGCAATTACTTAAAGATTGATTTGATTTAGAAGAGAAAATTAAAAAATGATTTGATGAGTCTGAATTAGATGACATAAAAAAAGAAATAACAATTTTATTTAGTGAAAGTCTTGATAATAATTCTAATAATCAAGAATCAAGAAAACTAAAGGATTTGTTAGACAAAGTAACAAAAGATAATAAGGAAGGTATTCTAGAAGAAGTTAAAAATTTATTTGGTCAAAAAATATCTAAAGAACTTGAAGAAAAATTAAAATCTGAAACAGATGAAATAAATAATTTATTATTTAAAATGCAATATGAAACTATAAAAACTAAACTATTTGATATAGTTGATAAAACTGCTGAATTAGAGAAAAATATTAAACANTAGGTAAAAAATATGAATAAGTTCTTAACAATAATAAGTTCTTTATTAGTTTTAACTATTGGAATTACAAGTGTTTCATGTAATAAATCTTTATCTAATACAAAAACTGATAATACAGATAAAACTGATAAAAATGTTTCAAATAGTAATTCTTCTAGTTCAAAAGAGCAACATAACCCTAAAATAAATATAGAGCCTAAAGATAAAAATAAAATAGGTAAAACATTAAGTGAATTTGAAAATAAAATTGATCAGTTAATAAAAAATAAAGAATTTGGCCAAGTTAAAAGTCTTGCTTTTGAGCTTATTTTTAAAAATTATTTAAGTCCATTAGAAAGACAAGCTGAAAAGAAAATACGCGAAATTAATGAAAAGATTTTAAAATTATTTAGTGAATCTAATTTTGATCAAATAAAAGCTGAAATAACTACTTTAATAAGTAATAGTTTTAATAATAGCAAAGTCACAGATCAACAAAGAAAAGAAATAACAGAATTACTAGATCAAGTTTCACTAGAAAATAAAGAAAAAATCTTACTAAAAATTAATGAATTATTTGCTAAAGTTACTAGAAGTGAATTTCAAGAATATCAAAGCAAATTAATTAATGAAATAGAGCAACTAATTACAAACAAACAATATGAAAAGCTAAAAGAAAAAATACTTTCTTTAGCTAATAAAAAAACTAATTAAATATAACTAAAATATACAAATTTTACAAAGGTATTAAAATGAAAAAAAGTTTATTTGCCCTAAGTTTTTTAACAATACTTAGTTCTTCAGTATTAGTTGTTTCATGTAGAAATAATAAGGTTTACAGTAATTCTGAACATATAAAAGATAATTCTGAATCTAAAAATAAGCATAATAATCAAAATAATACAGATTCTAAAAATGATATCACTATAAAAAATCCAATTAATAAAGAAGATCAACCAAAACATATAGATGAAAATTCAAATAAAAATCCTGAGACTAAAAAAGAAGAAAATGATCAAATAGATAATTCTAGAAATCAACAAAACGATCAACCTACTGAAAAAGAACCTAATTCTGATGGTTTAGAAAAAGAAAAAGAACGTGTCACAAGTTTATTAAAAGATTTAAGTAAAACTAGTGAAATCAAATATTTAGGAGAAGAACTAATTTTTACAAAACAAGATCTTTATAGTCAAAAAATAAAAAATGAGGAATGAAGAAAATATAAACAAAGAATTTTAAAATTATTTGAAGAAAAGAAATTTAATGATGTTAAAGAAGAATTGTTAAAACTTTTAAAAGAGCTTTTAGATATTGTTCAAAATAAAAGACCTTTTGAAGAAAAACAAAAAACTTATAAAGATATAACTATCAACGAATCTTTAAAAGATAGTATATTAGTTGAGCTAAGATTTCTCTTTGAGACTAAATTTTCTATAAATCAAAAAAAAGAAGCTGATGAAGTGATTAATAAATTTAATGAAGAAATAGAAAAATTAATTAATAATAAAAACGTTAAAGAACTTGAAAAGAAATTGATTGACTTAATAAAAGAAAACAAAAAATTAGAAATAGAATTAAAAGACATATCAAATTAAATACTTATTTAAACTCCTAAATATTTAGGAGCTTTTTTGTAAGTATAACATATAACATTTTTACTAATTTATAATTTTATATGGATATTAATTTTGAAAGGGTATATATGAAACAAAAAGTTGTAGTTGGATTATCTGGTGGAGTAGATTCTTCAGTTGCTTGTTATTTATTATTACAACAAGGTTATGAAGTTGAAGGATTATTTATGAGAAACTGAGATTCTGCAACTAATAATGATATTTTAGGTAATATAAATATTAATAATGATATATGTCCTCAAGAACAAGATTATTTAGATGCAAAAGCAGTTGCTGATAAACTAAACATTAAATTACATAGAGTTGATTTTATTAAAGAATATTGAGATTATGTTTTTTTATATTTTATAGAAGAATACAAAAAAGCAAGAACACCAAATCCAGATATTTTATGTAATAAATACATTAAATTTGATAAGTTTTTAAATTATGCAATTAATCAATTAAATGCTGATTATATTGCAATGGGTCATTATGCAAAAGTTGAATTTAATAAAACAACAAAACAATACGAACTATTTAAAGCAAGTGATACTAATAAAGATCAAACTTATTTTTTAAGTCAATTAAATCAAAATCAATTAAGTAAAACTTTGTTTCCTTTAGCAAATTTAACAAAAGAANAAGTTAGAAAAATAGCTTTAGAACAAAATTTAATTACAGCTAATAAAAAAGATTCAACTGGAATTTGTTTTATTGGTGAACGTCATTTTACTGATTTTTTACAAAACTATATTCCAAGTCAAACTGGAAATATTGTTGATATTAAAACTAATAAAGTTTTAGGACAACATATAGGTATAATGTATTATACAATTGGTCAAAGAAAAGGGATTCATTTATCTGGAATGAGTGAACCTTATTATGTAGCTGATAAAGATGTTGAAAAAAAGATTTTATATGTATGTAGTACATCTGATCAAAGTTATTTATATTCAACAAGTTGTTTTGTAAATGATATTAATTGAATTTTAGATTTATCTAAATATGTAAGTGATGTTAATCAGTTTAAATGTCAAGCAAAATTTAGATATAGACAAAATGATAATAACGTAGTAGTTAAAAAAATAGATGATAATAATTATCAAGTAATTTTTGAAAAACCTTTAAAAGCAATTACAATAGGTCAACAAGCTGTATTTTATTTAGATGATATTTGTCTAGGTGGAGCTGTTATTGATAAAGTAGTTAAATAAAAATAAAATACTTTATAATTATATTGTTATAGAAAGAAATGATTTTATGCAAACATCTACAATATTGATGATTGTGCTTTTAGTTTTTGTAGTTGGTTTTGTAATTTGAAGCACTATTACAGGTAAAAAAGCAAACAAAAAAGAAAAAGAAAAAAGATACAATCAAGTAAGAGAAAAAATTAAAGAGTACATTTTAAAAAATGAACATAAAAAAAATTTAAGAATCGAATTTGAAAAAGTGTATGCTAGAAAAGGTGCTGAATATAAGTATCGAGATGTTTTTGATGTTATTGTTCAACTAATTGAGCCAAAAACTCAAAAAGTAATTGAAATTAGAGCATATGAAGTTGAAGGTTTAACTACTAAAGTTAATAAATCACAATATAATACTGAATGAATAGTTAATAGTCAAATTGATTTAGAAGAAACCAAAAGAAGAATAGCAATTGGTGAAAAAACTATTAAATTAACTAAAGCTGAAAAACAAAAACTAAAAGAAGTTGAAAAAATACAAGCTAAAAAATTAGCTCAACAAGAAAAAGAACAACTAAAAAAAGCAAAAGAAAAACAAAAATCTCAAAAAGGTTCACTAGATATTTATCAAGAAAGAAAGTTAAATATTTCTAATAAAAAGTTTGTTCCTTCAAGAGCTAAAAGTAATTAAACTTAGGCACTAATGATGCCTTTTTTATTTTTAATAAAGTATAATTTTACTTAGCATATTAGAAAAGAATAATTTATGAATAGTATTTTTAAAATTAATATTTCTAAAGAAATTTTTAAAATCGCTAATTTAAAATGTATTAAAATCGCTTGAATATTACAAAATATTAATAATTTTAAAAAGGCTGTTGAATGAAATAAAACTAAAAAATATTTTTTTAATATTGATCACGATTTAGAATCTGAAGATGATTTTTCAAGTGATTCTACTAGTATTAATTTATTTGAAGAATACACAAACACAGATTTAAAAACTGAACAAGAAAGAGCTGAGTTTTTAAAAAAGTGAGAAAGTTTTTTTAATAGTGATGATGGGTTCAGACTTGATGAGTTTAAAGGTGATGCTATTGAAGATGGATTAGAATTTGGTAAAAAAGTAATTGAATATTTTGATTTAAAACAAATTAAAGAATATCCAAATAAATTAACTAAAGATTTTAATGACACAGCAAATATATATGATGCTGTTAATCAAACTAAAGAATTATTAAAAAATCATCAAGATCAATATGTTTATTTATATGAACCAGCTTTTGAATTTGATAATTTTAATTTAAAAGTTAAATGTGATGTTTTGAAATTAAATGGTGATAATCATGTTGAAATAATTGAAGCAAAAGCAACTAGTAAAGTTAAAAAAGAACATTTTTGAGATTTAGTTTATCAAGTGTATGTTTTAGAAAGAAATGGTTTTATTGTTGATAATATTGCAATTGCTAGATTAAATAAAAATTATTTAAGAGATTATGATAGTAATGTTGATTTTGATTTAAAAACAAGTATTGAAGAATTTGCATCACAATATAAAGATATTAATTTTGATCAAGCTAAAAAAATTGTTGATAATATTGATGATTTAGATTTAGGATTTAAAAATATAGATGAAATTGATGATTTAGATTTAAATAAATTAATTGAAATTGATTATTTTACTTATGGTCAAGCAAAAACTAGAAATACATTAATTGAAGATTATAAAAATTTAATTAATGTTGTTGATATAGATGAATTATTTTTAAAAATAGCTTATATGTTAAGATTAGATGAAAATCAAATTATAGAAATTTTTAAAAATGATTCTTGTTATTTACATTATGATAAAAAAGGTAAAAATTGAATTAAGTGAACTAGAGAAATTTCAGATTATAAAGCTTGTCAACATGTATTAGATTGATTTGATGAAAAAGCTCCTAATTTTTGACATTTTGGAGGAGCTAAACAAACACAAAAAGCTTTTTTAATTAGACATTTACACTCACCATATTTTAAAGATTATAATTCATTATTAGATAGTGAAATTACTAATTTATTAAATGATCAATATGATAAATTTATTAATTATAAATATAATCGTATTTTTAAAATTAGTAAATTAGATGATCAAATTAAATCAGATCCTTCATTAATGATTGATAATAATTATTTTTATATTTTAAAACAAGTAATGAATAAATATAAAACATTACCAATTTATATGTATGATTTTGAAACAGTTAAATTTGCTGTACCAAAATATAGTAAAGTCAATCCTTATTATCAAATTCCTTTTCAATACTCAATTGATATAATTCATGATAAAAATTATGATTATAATAATCCAGATAGTATGATTCATTATGATTTTTTAGCAAATGATTATCAAGATCCAAGAAAAGAATTTATTATTAATTTTTTAAAAGATATTTTTAGTAATCAAAAAGGTGTTTATGTTGCTTATAATGATGCTTTTGAAAAATCTGTTTTAAAAAGAATTGCTTTTTTATTTCCAAAATTAGCAATACCGATTTTATATATTGTTAATAATACAATTGATTTAATGGACTTTTTTAAAGGTGTAAAACAAGATAGTAGTATTGATGCTAATTTTAGACCTTGATTTTTAATTGCAAATAAAAATTTTTATGGTTCTTATTCTATTAAAAAAACTCAACCTGCTTTAGATTCAACTTTTACTTATAAAAATTTAACAATTAATAATGGAAGTAAAGCAAGTGAAACATTTAGAAGATTTTTAGAACAAAGAATTGAAAGAACAGTTTGAGATAATTTAATTAGAAAAGATATGATTAAGTATTGTAATAGAGATACTTTAGCTATGGTAGTGATATTAAAAAAAGTAGATGAAATAATAAAAATATGAGAGGCTAAACATGGAAAATAAAATTAAAATTGTTTTTTGTGGCACTCCAAAAATTGGAGCTGATGTTTTAAAAGCTTTAATTGAAATGAATCAAGTTGAAGTTGTTTTAGTAATTAGTCAACCAGNCAAACCAATTGGTAGAAAAAAACAAATAGTTTATACACCAGTTAAAAAATTAGCTTTAGAAAATAATTTAAAAGTTGTTCAACCAAATAAAATTGGTGAAATTTATGATGATTTAGCTAAATTAGAGTTTGATTTTTTAATTACTTGTGCTTTTGGTCAGTTTATTCCAACTAAAATTTTAAAATTAGCAAAAATTGATTCAATTAATTTTCACGGTAGTTTATTACCAAAATTAAGAGGGGGAGCTCCTATTCAATATGCTATTAAAAATGGAGATAAAAAAACTGGTATTACAATTATGCAAATGGTTAAGCAAATGGATGCTGGTGATTATTATGTTCAAGAAAGTATTGATATTTTAGATAGTGATGATTCTGGTAGTTTGTTTGAAAAAATGGGTCAATTAGCTTATAGTATGTGTAAAAAATATTTAGTTGATATTTATAATCATAAGTTTGAATTAATTAAACAAAATGAAGATGAAGTCACTTTTTGTAAAAATATTTCTAGTGAAGAAGAAAAAATCAACTGAAATAATACTAGTTTAGATATTTTTAATTTAATTAGATCATTATCACCAAGCCCTATTTCATATACAACTATTAATAATCAAAGATATAAAATTAAAAGTTCTAAAGTAATTGATTTAGATAATCAAAATAAAAATGTTATGCCTGGAACTATTATTGATATTAATAAGCAAGGAATAGTTGTTAAAACTTTAGATAAAGCTTTATTAATTTTAGAAATTCAAAAAGAAGGTAAAAAAATGATTTTAGCTTCTAATTATTATTTAAATAAATTAAGTGATTTAAAAATAAACGATAAGTTTGACTAAGCATAAAATAACAAATAAGCAATTATAAATAAATGATATAATTATAAAGAATTTTGCTTTTTTAATTAGCTATAAAGGAGAATATAATGTCAGTTAACGATTTACGTCCAGGTACAACATTTCTATATGATGGAAATATTTATTTAGTATTAGAACAAGCATTTTCAAAAACAGGAAGACAACAAGGAAAAGTAACTGTTAAAGCAAAAAATATGAGAACTGGTGCTAGAGTTGAATTAACTTTTACAGGTGGTGAAAAAGTTGATAAAGCAATGATTGAAAGAAAAGAAATGCAGTACTTATATAATGATGGAAATGATGCTTATTTAATGAATACAGAAACTTATGAACAAGTTTCAATACCAATGACTAGATTAGAATGAGAAAAAAACTTTTTAGTTGATGGTTTAATGATTAATATGACTGAATTTGAAAATGAAGTTTTAGGTATTGATCTTCCTGTTAAAGTTGAACTAACTGTAGTTGAAGCTGAAGCTGCTGTTAAAGGTGATACTACAAGTGGGGCTCAAAAAAAAGCTATATTAGAAACTGGATTAGAAATAATGGTGCCTTTATTTGTAAATCAAGGAACTAAAATAATTGTTTCAAGTGCTGATGGAAAATATGTAGGAAGAGCCTAATTAATAGAGGTATTTATATGTATATAGATATTGAAAAAAATTCTAAAGGTAATTTAAAAATAGAAAGTAAAGTTATTAATAGATTAGTTGAAAATGTTATTTTATCAATGACTAAAATTTCTGATCCTAAAAATGTTTCATCTTCAATTTATGTACTTGATGANAATCAATTACACATTTTAGCAACTATTAAAATTGGTGATGAAAAATTACAAGATTTAAATATTAATGAAGATAAAATTTTTAAAGCTATTGATAAAACAATTAATCAAACAATTTCTATGAAACCTAAAAACATCAATATATCATATATAAGATAGAAAAGGAAATATTAAAATGATTTTTGCACAAGAAAAATTTGTTGATCAAGGTCAAGGGAAATGAACTGTTACTATACAAGATGATCAATGAACAGAATTTTTAAAAAAAGCTAAAAATAGATTAAAAGCTAATTTAGTAGTTCCAGGATTTAGAAAAGGTAAAGCTCCTGAAAGTGAAACTGCTAAATATTTAACACCAATTAAAATTTATAATGAAGCTTTTAAAATTGTTGTTAAACCAGCATTTGATTTTGCTTTAAGTCAAGAAAATAAAATTCAAAATGATAATTCACCAACTCCTGTAATTGTTAAAGTATCAGATAAAGAAATTGTTATTGATTTTATTTTTGATTTAGTTTTAGAATTAAAAGTTGGAGAATATAAAAACATAACAACTGTTAAAAAACCAGTTGTTGAAGTAAATCAAGAAGATGTTGATAATGTTATTGATATGTATCGTTCAAGATTTGCTATGCAAAAAGAAAAACAAGCTGATGATCAAATTCAAAAAGGAGATATTGTAACTTTTGATTTTAAAGGTTATGTTGATGATCAAGCTTTTGAAGGTGGAGAAGCTAAAGACTTTGTTTTAGAAATTGGTTCAAATCAATTTGTTCCTGGTTTTGAAGATTCAATGATCGGATTAAAAGTTGGTGAAAATCAAGAAATTAATGTTAAATTCCCTGAAGAATACATCCCATCATTAGCTGGAAAAGATGCTAAATTTGTTTTAAATATTAAAAACATTAAAGAAAAAATTCTACCAGCAAAAGATGATGAATTAGTTAAAGACTTAAACTTACCAGACATCACTACTTATGAACAATTAGAACAAAAAGTTAAACAAGATGTTTTAGAACAAAAAACTAAAATTAGTAAATCAGAATTTGTTGAAAGCATTATTGATGAAATTATTAAAAATTCAGAATTCCAAATTCCAAAAACAATTATTGAAAGACAAATTAAAGATGTTAAAAAAGAATTTGAAGATCAATTAGCTCAACAAAAAATTACACTAGATAAATATAAAGAAATTACAAAAATTACTCAAGAAGAAATTGATGAAGAACTAAAAAGTGATGCTACTCATAGAATTAAGTCATTTTTAGTTGCAAGTGAAATTAAAAATAAAGAAAATATTGTTGCAAGTGAAGAAGCTATTAATGCTAAATTTGAAGAATTTGCAAATCTTTATGGAATTGAAGCTGAAAANATTAAATCATTAATTGATAATCAAGCTATCAAACACCAAGTTGAATCAGAATTATTAGAAACATTTATTTTTGAAAACAACGGAAATTAATAAACAATAAATTAAATTTAAACTATCCTTCATGGATAGTTTTTATTAATTTAGCACTTTAGTATGTTAAGTGCTAAAAAAGTGTGTTACAATATTTAAAGAAAATAAAAGGAGTGAGTTTTATGAAGACTATAAAGCTACCTGTTGTTGTAACTAGAGGAATATTTATTTTACCAAGTACTTCTAAAACTATTGAGTTTGGAAGAGTTAAAAGTAAGAATGCTTTAAATGCTTCTGCTGATTTGTATAACAACCAAATTGTTGTAGTTTCTCAAGAAAGTCCTTTAGAAGAAGAACCAAATTTAGAGCATTTATTTTATTTAGGAACAGTTGCTGACTTATCAGTTAAAAAAGTTTGAAAAGATGGCACTATTTCAGTTGAATTAAACTATAATCAAAAGATTAAAATTGATGAATTTGTTGAAGAAGATAATATTATTTATGCAATTGGTTCTGTTTTTGAAGACAAATTACCAAAAACAGATGCTCAAAAAACTAAAATAAAAGAAGCTCTTGAAGAATTACAAGAAAAACATTCATTTAATACTTCTGAATTACTTTTAGCATTTAATGAAAATGACTTTAATAAATTAAACTCATTAATTTATCAAATAATTGATAAAATGCCTCTAGTTTCTTTAAACACTAAATTGCTTTTAATTCAATCTACTTCTATACTAGAAAAATTAGACTTATTAAAAGAACTAATTATTAACAGACCAAAATCAACTGTTAAACTAAATAATAATTTAAATAATAATTCTACTGTTGATTCTGAAATCAATAAAAAATTAAAAGATAAAATGGATAAACAACAAAAAGAATATTATTTAAGAGAAAAAATGAGAATCATTAAAGAAGAATTAGATGATGAAAATTCTGATGCTTCTCAATTAGATAAATATAAAAAACGTTTAGAAGAAGAACCATTTCCTGAAAGTGTAAAAGAAAAGATTTTATCATCAATTAAAAGAATAGAAACAATGCAACCAGGCAGTGCTGAAGTTAATGTTGAAAGAAACTATGTTGATTGAATGATGTCAATTCCTTGATGAGAACAATCAGAAGATATTGATGATTTAAAATATGCTCAAGAGATTTTAGAAAAACATCATTTTGGTTTAAAAAAAGTTAAAGAAAGAATTATTGAATATTTAGCTGTTAAACAAAAAACTAAATCATTAAAAGGTCCTATTATTACATTTGTAGGTCCTCCAGGAGTTGGAAAAACTAGTTTAGCTAGATCTATTGCTGAAGCTTTAGGTAAAAAGTTTGTTAAAGTTTCACTAGGTGGAGTTAAAGATGAATCTGAAATTAGAGGACATAGAAAAACTTATGTTGGTTCAATGCCTGGTAGAATTATTCAAGCATTAAAAAGAGCTAAAGTTAAAAATCCATTATTCTTATTAGATGAAATTGATAAAATGGCTAGTGATAATAGAGGAGATCCAGCTTCAGCAATGCTAGAAGTACTAGATCCAGAACAAAATAAGGAGTTTTCAGATCATTATATTGAAGAACCTTATGATTTAAGTACTGTTATGTTTATAGCAACTGCTAATTATATTGAAAATATTCCAGAAGCATTATATGACAGAATGGAAATTATTAATTTATCTAGTTATACAGAAATTGAAAAAATGCATATTGCAAAAGATTATTTAACTAAAAAAATACTTGAAGAAGATCAATTAACTGAAGATGAGTTAAGATTTACTGATGAAGCTTATGATGAGATTATTAAATACTATACAAGAGAAGCCGGAGTAAGACAATTAGAAAGACATTTAGCAACAATTGCTAGAAAATTTATTGTTAAACTTCTAAATGGAAAAATTACTAACTTAGTAGTTACTAGAGAAGTTGTAGTTCAATATTTAGGAAAACATATTTTTGAACACACTTCAAAAGAAGAAGAATCACAAGTTGGTGTTGTTACAGGTTTAGCTTATACTCAATTTGGTGGAGATATTTTACCAATAGAAGTAAGTACTTATAATGGAAAAGGAAATTTAACTTTAACTGGTAAACTTGGTGAAGTAATGAAAGAATCTGCAACCATTGCTTTAACTTATGTAAAAGCAAATCACGAAAAATTTGGAATTTCAAAAGACAAATTTGATGATATTGACATTCATATTCACGTTCCAGAAGGAGCTGTTCCAAAAGATGGACCAAGTGCTGGTATTACTTTAACAACAGCTTTAATCTCAGCTTTATCTAAACAACCTGTCTCAAAAGATTTTGGAATGACTGGAGAAATAACTTTAAGAGGCAATGTTTTACCAATTGGTGGGTTAAGAGAAAAATCTATTTCAGCAGCTAGAAGTGGTTTAAAACATATTTTAATTCCTTCAAAAAATGTTAAAGACATTGAAGATGTTCCTCAAGAAGTTCAAGATGTTTTAAAAATCACTCCTGTTTCAAAATATGAAGATGTTTATGAAATAATTTTTAAAAATAATAATCAACAAACAATATAATCTATAAATAATTAACTCACAATTAAATTGTGAGTTTTTATTTTTAACTATAAGATTTGATTAACTAAAAAATAATAAAATAGAAATGAGGTGTTAATATGAATCAACCACTATCTTTTTTATTAAGACCAAAAACTACTAAAGATATAATCGGGCAAACTGAAATATTAAAGCCTAATGGATTGATAAATAAAATGATTTTAAATGATTATTGTACTTCATTAATTTTTTATGGTCCATCTGGAGTTGGAAAAACTAGTTTTGCAATTAGTTTAGCAAATGATTTAAAAATTGATTATGAAATTTTTAATGCAAGTTATGATAAAAAAGAAAAACTTACTAGTATTATTCAAAAAGCTTTATTACAAGATAGATTTATTTTAATAATTGATGAAATACATAGATTAAATAAAGATAAACAAGATATTTTATTAGAATATATGGAAAAAGGAAATATTTTTGTTTTTTCAACAACTACTGAAAATCCATTTTTTGTAATTAATCCTGCTTTAAGAAGTAGAAGTTTATTAATAGAATTAAAAACAGTTAATAAAAATGAATTGATTAGTTATGCTAAAAAAATAATTGATCAATATCAATTAAAAATTAATATTTCAGATGAAGCTTTAGATTTTTTAGCTCAATTAAGTGTTGGTGATGTTAGAACTTTTTTAAATTATTTAGAACTAATCGATAGACTTTATAGTGATGAATTTATAGATATAAAAAAAATTAAAACTATTATAACAGTTTCAAAAAATCCAACAGCTCAAGATAGTGATGATTTTCATGATCTAAAATCAGCTTTACAAAAATCAATTAGAGGTAGTGATGTTGATGCTGCTTTATATTATTTTAGTAGGTTAATTGAAACAGGTGATTATGAAAGCTTAATGAGAAGAATGATAATAATTAGTTATGAAGATATTGGTTTAGCTAATCCAGCAATTCCAAGTAGAGTAGTTCAAGCATGTAATGCTTTTAGACAAATTGGTTTTCCAGAAGGAATTATTCCACTAGGTTTAGCAATTGTTGAAATGAGTTTAAGTTTAAAATCTAATTCAGCTTATTTAGCTACAAATTCTGCTTTAGACTTTGTTAAGAATGGAAATATTTATAATGTACCAAAACATCTAAAGGATAATCATTATAAATCTGCTGTTAAACTTGGTATAGGAATTGATTATAAATACCCACACGATTATGAAAATGATTGAGTAGAACAACAATATCTACCAGATGAAATTAAAAACAAAAAGTTTTACAATCATAAAAATAATCAGTATGAATCTAAAGTTTATGAACTATATAATAGAATGAAAAATAAAAAATAGTTAGTAATAGTGACAATTACTAACTATTTTATTTTATTTCTACTTTTGAAATGTCTGAAGCTAAAGTTGAACCAGAAGCTTTTGTTCTAATTCAATAAGTTCCACTAGTTAAATTTAATCTTTGAGTTGTAGCATTTGTTCATGAAGTATCTTCTTCTTTTTTATATTCTATAGTCTTATCAAGACCAATAAGCACATTGTCTACTAGTTTAACCTTATTAACAACATCATTAGCTCTTTGTACATCAAATAATTGAATATCTGAAGCAAATTTATTATTATAATCTTTTCATCTAATAGATAGTTTTCCTACTTTAGGATTATTAATTACAAAATCATCTCTTGTTATATCTGTTCATTTATCCATATTACTTCTATACTGCATTCCTTTTTTTGAACCTACAAGAGTGATTCTATTATTTTTGTCTATTTTTAAATTAACATTTGGTTTTTCATGTTTTTTAACATCAAATTGAAATTTAGTCTGATCTAAATTAAATTTAAATCCTTGTCTTTTAATTGATTGAAGTTCTACTTCTACATTACCAAATTTACTAAAATTATCTAAAAATAATATATAACCATCTTCAACTTTTTTAACTTCTTTAACCATTGCATTTTTTACATTAAAATTTCCTGGTTTAAGATCTTCAATATTTGCAGTTGAAGTTAATGTTACTTTTAAAGCATACATACCTAAATGATTGTTTTTTATTTCTTCTTTTTTAATTTTTGCTTCTATTGTTTTGATTTCAGTGGTATTTTTATTTTTAAGTGTATATTTTATTCTTTTAAAAGGTAATTTGGTTTCTAATTTAGTATGTTTTTCTATTTCTAAATGTCTTTCATCAAATGCTTTGTTAACATTTACAAAATTATCAGAAGTTAATTCTATTGATAAAGTTTGATCTTTTTTATCTGAAATTTGATTATCAATTAATGCTATTGTATCTTCTTTTGAGTGAACAAAATTATTATTTTTATAATTTCTATATCTAGAACCATAAACTCCTAAATTGCGCTGAAAACTATCGCTTTTATTAAAATCATCGTTACTATTAAAGAAAAAATTAAATGTTTGTTCATTATTGGTTCTGTCTGAAGTTGCATCAACATGATATCATTCACCATCAACTTCAATTAAATTTCAAGCATGTCTTGCAGCTCAAAAATCACGTGTACTTTGACCTTCCATAACTATACAAGGAATAGATAACTCATCCATAATCATTTTAAATCCTTTAGCATACCCAGTACATACAGTACATTTTTCAACAAGTGCTGAATATGCAGTTTGATCTTTATAAATACTATTTGTTTGATATCCAGGATCATACTTTACTTCTTTAGTCATTCACTCATAAGCTTTTGTTATTTTTTCTAATGTAGGTAGTTCTTTTCATTGTTGAGCTAATTCTTGAGCAACTTTTTTTGCTTTTTCTTTATCTGATTCACCGTTATAGTGGTGTTGTGATGAAACTTCTACAAAGAAGGGATATAAATAACCTTTATATTCTGCTCATATTAAAGTTGTTGGATCATTTTCTTTTGTATGTGATTTTCCAGTAACTGTTCCATCTGATAATAATGTTAATTTATCGTTTTTATCTTCTCCAGCTTTTAAAATTTGATTTTCTGGATACCTTAATCGCTGATATCATTTAACCTCATCTTTAACTTCAGTATTATTTTTGCTATCAACTAATTTAAGTTTTGTACTTTGATTAGGATTTATAAAAATATTTTGTTTTTCTGGTTTGTATTTAGGATGAGAATAAAAATTTAAAGGTAATGTATCATTTAAAAGAATTTCTTTAATTTTTGATTCTTCAACATTAATTGGTTGAAAATCCTTTTCTTGATATTCTAAATAATTATTATCTAAACTACTTAGAGAGTAATTTAGATTTGATATAGTAGAAAAATGAGTTATGTTGTTGCTAAAGTCGTTATTATCAGTGTGATCTATAGTTTCTGGATAAGAATTATTACTATCTATATTTGAATTATTATTGTTTGAACTTGAATCTTCATTACTTGATGGTTCAATATTTTGGTTTTCAGGAGTTCTATTATTTTGAGAAGTTTGACTATTTCCTGGATTTAAATTATTATTTGGATTTTTATTTGTAGTTGGTATAACAAGATTATTTTTAGTATTTGAGTTATTAATATTACAACTTATAGTAGTCGTAGCTAAAACTACAACAGAACCTAATGATAATAATTTAAGATAATTTTGTAATTTTCTCATAACTTTCTCCTTAAATATTTAATCAAAAATAATAAATCGAACATCAGCAACTATTTTATTTCTACTTTTGAAATGTCTGAAGCTAAAGTTGAACTAGAAGCTTTTACTCTAATTCAATAAGTTCCACTCTTTAAATCTTTTAATGCAGTTTTTTTAATAGAAGTTCAATTTGAATCTTCTTCTTTTTTATATTCCATACTGTAATCTAAACCAATAAGCATATTATTGTTAACTAATTTAACAAGATTATCAATTTCATTAGATTTGCTTATTTCTATAACTTGTATATCTGAACTTGGTTTTGTAGCAGTTTCTTTATATCTAACATATAAACTTCCAATAGTAGCGTTCTTAATAATAAAATCTTTAGGAACTTCTCGTCAACTTGTATTATTAAAATTATATTCTAAGTTAGGCAATTGACTGTTAATCTTAATATTTTTGTTATCTAATGCTTGAATTGAAATGTTAGGTTTTTCTTGTTTTTCAATGTTAAATTCAACGCTATCATTTTTATTTAAATCAAATTTATAGTCTTTTCTTTTGATAGATTCTAATTCAACTTTTACTTTACCAAAAGAACTAAAATGATTTAAGTATAGAATATATGAATTTCCACTTTTTTCGATTTTTTTAATAAGAGCATTTTTAATATTAAAGTTACCTATTCTTAAATCAGGAACATTTTTATCAAAATCAATTTGAATTGCATTCTTTTTATCATCCTTTTGAATTTTGGTTACTTTGACATCAGTTATTTGTTCACTACTTTGATTATTAAATGTGTAACTCACATCTTTATTAGGACCAATTACTTGATTTATTTTAGATCCATTATCTTTAACGATTAATCCTCTTTTATCAAAAGCATTAGAAACAGTAATAAAATTTTTACCATTAGTTATTAAGTTTAACTTGTTGATCTGCTTTTTATTTGGATCTCAGTTATTATCTATTAAGGCAATCACATCATCTTCAGTTTCTACAAAATTTTTCAATTTAAGATTTCTCAAACTTGAACCAGGGTTAGAAAAATCACGAACAAAATTATCATATTCTGCAAAATCCTTATTTGTATTTAAAAAGAATTTAAAATCAGTTTTCACTTGTTTATTTTNAACTCTATCTGAAGTTGCATCAACATGATATCACTCATTATCTAATTGAACTAGATTTCAAGCATGCTTTGATAATCTTGATTCTCTTTCACTATGCCCTTCAATAAATCTACATGGAATTCCTAATTCTTCTAGTAATAATTTTAATCCTTTAGCATAGCCAGTACATACAGTATATCTTTTAACTAATGCAGAGTGTGCGTTTTGATTTTTTAAAATTGGTCCAGTTGTAAAATCATAGTCATACTTTACTCCTTTAGTGATTCACTCATAAGCTTTAGTTAACTTTTCTAAAGTAGGTAAATTTTTTCATCCATTTTTTTCAACAATTTCTTTAGCCATTTTTTTAGCTTCATTTTCATTATTCAAAGTTTTACTTTTTTGACTTGAATAAACTGTAACAATAGCTGAATATAAATAGCCTTTATAACTTGCTCATAATCTAGCAGACTTTTCTTCAGGCCCGAACTCTTCATTAGTTGACTTGGTATCTTTTCATTTTACAGTTCCCTCATCAGATAAAATAAATGTGCCATTTTCTTGTGATTCTTTTGAATCAAGAACTTTGTTTTGAGGATAAGAAATCTTTTGGTACCATTTAATATCACTGTTTTGAATTTCACTTTTAGAATCCACATCCATAAGTTTTAATTTTACCTCTTTGTTTTGAAATTCATCTAGTATTATGTGTGTTTGTTGAAGCTTATATTTAGGATGAGAGTAAAAATTTGTAGGAAGTTGGCTATTTAAAATAATTTCTTTAATTTGATTTTCATTAGTATCTATTGGTTGAAAACTTTTATTTTCAAAGTTAATATATTTATTTTCTAATTCAGTTAGATTGTGATTTAATCTTGAAATGGAAGAAAAATAAGTATGACCATTATTTATATCATTATCAATACGACCTATAATATCATTACTTGATGAGTTATTATTGTCATCTATATTATCTGAGTTGTTATGGTTTGATCCTTGATTACTATCGTTATTTGAAGGTTTAAAATCTTCATTTTTAAAAGTTGAATTATTGTTGTAGTTTTGGTTATTTTTAGAATTAGGACTTAAATTATTATTAGGTTTATTAGGTTTTTTATTTGTAGTAGGTATAGTAGGTATAACAAGATTATTTTTAGTATTTGAGTTATTAACACTACAACTTATAGTAGTTGTAGTTAAACTTATAATTGAACTTAATGATAGTAATTTTAATAACTTTTTCATAATATCTCCTAAACTTATACTTTACAACTTAACAAAATTTTAGTTATTAGTCAATTTAGTTATTTCACTTATTTTTCAAGGTTGTTCAAAATCTGAAGTTCTTGTTATTGAAACTTTAAATTTTCAATTTTGATTATCATCTTTTGGGTTTTTATATTTTAACATATAATCTATTATTAATGGTTTACTTAAATTTTCTATATTACCCTTTTTATCTATAAGTTCAGTTGATCAGTTGTTTTGATCTAAATAAGTAGAAAAATTATCTTTGGCATATTTTTTTAAAGAGACATTTTGAAATCAATTAATTAATTCTAAATAAGATTTTATTAAAATATTTATAGCATTTTTAGAAGCTTCTTTATTTATATCTTTATCATTATGACCAAATAAATTAGCTATATTATCTAAAATAGAATCTTTATAAAATTGTTTTTTATCAGCATCAAATCCTAATAAAATAACTGAAATTAATCCATATTGTTTTTGTTCAATCAGTTGTTTTATTTTTTGTGAAATATTATTTTTATCGTCTTTAATTTCAATTTTTAAATCTTTTGTATAATTTGAATTTAAACCTAATATTGCTAAAATAGTTGATAAATTATTTTGAGTTTTTAGTTCTTTTTCTTGATTTTTATATTTAAAACTCATAGTTATATTTTTATTAAAAATTGCTTCTAATAAGTTTTTAAAATTACTTAAATTAAAAATATAATCTAGGTTTTCTTTATTATAAAAAGTTGATAAATTATTAATAATTTGACTGATTGAAAGATCTTTTAAACCATATAAAAATTGAAATTCATCTAAACTAGTTTTACTTGGTGATGGTTTTTTAATTAATTCTAATAAGTAGTTAAGTAGTTTATCTAATTTTAAAGTAGTTAAATTATAAACATTTGAAACATTATCAATAATTTGATTATTAATAACTTCTTTATTTGATAATTGATTAATTAATTGAAAAACTTCTTTTAAAAAATTTTGTTTATATAAAGCTAAAAACGGATTATTTAAAAAGTCTTTTAAACTTTTTGAATCTAAAAAATCAATCACTTTTTTATCTACACTTAAAGTTGGTAAAAGTGTTTTTGCTAAACTTAAATAACTACTTAATTCTGAACTTAGTTTTTTATTTAAACCTTGTTCAGTTAAATCTTGATGAAAAGCTTTAATCACTTTAAATAAAATAGGAGTTATATTAGAAACAAAACTTGCATAAGGTTTTATGCTTTCTATTTTTTCTAATTTAGATGTAATGATTTTTTTAACAAGTTCTTCGTTTTTTTCATATCAAGTATAAAAAGGTTTTAATAAAAAATTATTAGTAATATCATTTTGTGATTCTTTTTGACTAGCGCTACCTAATAGGATAACAACAAATTTTTGAAATTTATAACCGTGTTTATCTTCTTTATCAAATACTAGTGTGTTTTTTAAAAAGCTAATTATTTTTTTTAAATTAATTGAATTAATTTCTTGTTTAATTTGATCTTCACTCTTATTTTTATAAATAGTTTGTAAATCTGTATTTAAAACTTCATATAAAAATTCACTATTTGTTTTTTCTTTAATAAATAAATGTAGAGGATCTATAGTTTGATAAGTTAAATTTTTATCTGATCTTNGTTCTACTTGTTCATAATAAATACTAAAAGCCTTTAATAAATCAATTAAAGGTTTAAATACTTTTGATCAATCTATTTTAAAATCTTGTTTTCCATCTTTTGGTAGTATTTGATCTCATAGTTTTTTTGATGAAGATTCTAAAATTTCTTTTAATGTTTTTTTAGTTAGATTATTTTCTTTATCACTATTAAGTCACTCTGGTTGAGTAAGTAAACTATTAGTAAGATTATAAAATTGATTATTATCAATATTATTAAGTTGATCTATTAAATTAGAAAATTGATTATCTTTAAAAACAGTTGATTCTAATAAACCAAATTGATTAGATAAAAAATTATTAATTAAATCACCTTGTTGGTTTGGTGTAAAATCACCAGAAAATAAAAAATTAAATCCAGCTGAAGCTAAACTTAGAGTTTTAAAAATATTATTATCAGTTGTTTTTGTATTTTGATCATTTCAAGCTAAATCTAAATTAGTAGTTTGATTGTTTTTATCAATAGTAGTTATTTTTTTTAATGTTTCAGTTCATTTTTGATTTTCAAGTGATAAAAACATTGATTTAAATTGATATTCATAAGTAGCTTTTTTATCAATGACATATTTATCAGCTAATTTTTTTTCTTCATTTTTATACAAATCATTAATTTTAGTTTGACTAAAAGTTTTTAGTGAATAATCAGTACTAATATTTGTAGTATTTTTATCACTTAAAATAATTGATTGAGCAGCTATTGATGAAGTATTTAAGATCATTTTTAATTGATCTAAATAATTATTTTTAAATTGGTAAGTTATTGTACAAGAAACTATACTAGATGAACTAACTAATAAAGAAAATGTACTTAAACCTATTAATATTTNTTTCATCTATTCTCCTTGTAAATATTAAATTTTATCAATTAAATATTAACATACACCTATATTGATTTATTTTAAAAAGCCCTTTAAAAGTGTAGATTAGATAAAAAAATGATAGTATTAAAAAGACAAATGATTTGTTTTTATGGAGAAAGATAATNAAAAGAATAACTAGCTTTTTATTGCTATTAAAACAAGGTCTAAAAGGTGTTTTTAAATTTAAAATCCAATTTATTATCATTCTTTTATTATCTTTTTTAGCATCATTTATTTTAAGTACTTCTTTAACATTAACTTCAAGAATTAATAAAACTTATAATAACATAGTTAATAATGTTAATAAATTTGATTATAGTAGTACTAATGAAATCAGAANTTATAGAATTGATAGAAATAATTCAACAACAGATAGATCAGTTATTGCTTTATTAGATTTAGTTAATAATTCAAATTCTTATTATAATCAAAGCTCTAATAATAAAAATACTTCATATTTAAACTTTATATTAAATAAAAAAAATCTAACTAGTAATTTTGATAATAAGACTATATTAACTGAATTATTTGAAAACAAAGAATTTATTGAACTTTTTACAACAATTAATGGTAAAGATACTAATTGAATTTGAGAAAATATTTGATTATGACAACTTTCTTTATATTTTAATAAGTTTATTTATCACTCTTATGATCAATTTTTAAAAAATAATAAAGATTATTCTTATTTAAAAAATACTGTAATTGGAAAATATTTATCTAATAGTTTTAAAGATAAAAACGAGTTTTTAAATGATGCTAAAGTATTAGAGAATTTAAAATTTGAAAACATTAAAAACAATTTTAATGTTAAAGAGTTTAAAAATACTTTTAATAAACAAATTCAAAATAAAGAGTTGTTTTCTTATATTTATATAAGTGGAATGTCTTTATTTCAACATATTTATAGAAATATTTATTTACCATATTTTAGTGATTTTAAAATTACAAATAATAATAAAATAGGTAATAGTTTTTATACTTTTTTAACTGGAAATAAGCTTAATAATATTAATGATAGTCAAGCTGATAAATGAATTATTAATGATAAAAATAAATCTTATCTAACTGAATTTGAACTAAATAAAACAACTATTGATAAAAATGATAATAGTGTTTTAATAAAAACAGAATCTAAAGATGATATTAAAAAACTAGTTTTAGAAAAAGGATTTAAAGGTAATACTGATTTAGTTTTATCAACAATTGATTCAAATAATAAAGTGCAATCAATCAGTCCAATAATTAATGACAGTTCATTTTTTAAATTATTATTTTTTAATGGTAATGGTACTTCTTTAACTAATGTTGTTACTGTTTTATCAGATATTAACTTTATTAAAAAAGATCAAATAATTGGAGAGAATCAATTTGATAATATTAATTTATTTCACAATATTTGATTAGCACATTTAAAATATACTGCTATAGCTAGTGGATATGATATTAATTTTAGAACTGAAGTTTTTAATTATGATAGTGTTACTCAAATTAGATATCGTTTAGTTATTTTAAATGATGATCATACTACAAATCTAACTATTTTAAATAAAAACCAAGGTGCAAGATCACCAAGTAAAGGTGAAGCTTTAATTTCAGAACAATTTGCAAGAGCTCACAAGTTAAAATTAGGTCAACAAATAATAGTTGATGGAGCATTATTAACAATTACTGGGTTTGCTACTGATACTTATTCATTTTTCCCAACAACAGATCCAGATTTTCCAATTCNTCAATCTGAATTAGGTGCTATTTTATATGTAACTAGAAGTACTATTAATGATATTTTAGGAGCAACTTCTCAATCAAATACTAATAGAGTATCAAAAGGATATTTATCATTTTTTTTAAGAAAAAGACAAAGTAATGCTTCAATTAATTTGTTTAATTCTTATCAAATGAATGATATTTCTAAATTATATGATTCTATTAAATATCAAAAAGATCAAAAAAATAAAGTTACAACTTGATTAAATATTAAAGATTTTGATCATTCTATTTTTAGATTTAACTGAACAATAGCTCCACTTGCTATTAATAGTTATAAAGGAGCTACTTTAATAGCAGCATTAGTTGTTTCTTTAATTGCAATTATTGCTTTAGTAATTTGTATTAGAAAAACAATTTATTTTAATGCTAAACAAATTGGAATTTTAAAAGCATTAGGAAGTTCACCTATTCAAATTTCAATTAGTTATTTAGCTTATGTAATAGTGATTATTTTAACTTCAGTTCCACTAGGTTGAATAACTGGTTTATCTACTCAATCAGTATTTGTTAAATTGTTTGTAAATTATTTTAGTATTCCTTTATACTCATTTACTATTGAACCATTTTCATTATTAATTAGTTTGTTAATTTTTGGATTATTTGGTGTTATTGTTTCATTATTAAGTGCAATTATTATTACTAAAAAGCAATTAGCTGATATTTTAGCTGTAAAGCAAAATTGATCTAGTTCTAAATTTATTAATAGATTAAAAAGAACTTGATTTAAAAAAGCTAAGTTTACTACTAAATTTAGTTTAACTTTAGCTTCTTCTGGTAAAAAAAATATCTTTTTATTAGTAACTGTTGTTGGAATTTCAACTATGTTTATTTCAGCAGGTTTAGCAATTCCATNAATTGCTTTTACTATTAAAAACACTTATTATAAAAGTATTAAATATGCAAATGAATATAATTATTCAAAAGGTGTTTCAAATTCTCCTTTAACAAAACCAACGATTAATTATTGATCTGGTCAAGATAGTTTAGATAAAAATATACTATCAGCTAATTTGAATAATGAAGAGTTATTTTATTATAAAGATCCAACTGCTTATGCATCTAGTTCTTATGATGTTAATCCATTTCCAAAATATTTATACAAAGTTGAAAAATTTAACAATAATAATAATGAACAAATTAATAAAAAAATAGCTTGAACCTTATTAGAACTAATACAAAATAAAGACCAAACTAGTGCAAATCATACTAATGGATTAGATCTATTATTTACTGAAATGTTTGGTAATAATTTATATAATGTTGTTGGTAATCAATTTTCAATTGGAGTTATTGATCAAATATTAGGTTTGATTTTAAATTCAAAAAATAATGTTGTTAACCCAAAAGATACAACTACTAAATGAACTGATGAACAAAAAGATTTAATTTTTAAAGAATTAACTAATAACTTTACAAAAACTGGAACTACAGCAATTTCAATTTTAGTAGGTGATTTATCAACAAGTAGTAGTGATGATTGAAAAACAAAAATCTTTGATGCTATTTTAAAAGCAGTGCCACCTTATGTTAGTGCTTATATTCAAAAACCATCAAGAAAAGAACAATTTTCAATTGGTTATAATGTTCAACACTACATTCCAGATCATGAAACTTTAACTACAATTACTGATATTAAAACAACTATTAATCAAAAAAATACTGATCTAAGTTTAACTGGTATTGCAAATAACCAATCAGCTTTTATTATTAATCAAAAAAATGCTAATAATTTATTTATTGATTATAAAAAACTATTAGCTTTACAAGAAGTATTTTTAGAAAAGAAAAATACTGATATTAAATTAAATGATCAATTTGTTTTATATGATAGTAAAACAAATACAATTAATGTTCCCATTTTACCAAATAAACAAGCAAATGCTTTTTATAAATTAAATAAAAATCCAGATATTTCTAATATTTCAACTTCATCTAAACAGTTTTTTATAAATACTAAAAACGGGTATGTAAATATTCCAAAACATGCTTGAATTTATGATGATTTAAACTTTATTAAATCAAAATATTATAATTCATTAACTTCTGAACAAAAAAATCTAATTAGTAAAAATAGAACTGGTAGAAATAGTAAAACAGTTAGTGATCAAGATATAAGATGATTAGATCCATACAATTTAGATAATAATAAATTCACTTTAAAACTATTATATGATAATGATAAATTTGATAATGATTCATCTTATGATAATAAAGAATGAAGTTTATTAAATAATAGTTATATGTTTGATGATTTTATTTATAATAATCAATTTGATGATTTATTAAGTTCATATATTAGACCTTATTATCAATATAAAAACATTCAATTATATATTCCTCAAAGTTTAATAAACACTGATCATATAATTCATTTTATTAGTTCTAAAAAAACAAAAAAAGAATTAGATAATTCTTCTGAACACTGATATAAAAAAGATATTGATTATAATAATGTTCCAAAATCAGTAATTAAAGCTTGAGATATTAAAAATACTAGTGAAAAGTTTTTAATGATTAGACCATATGATTTAAGATATAGTCTATTAGTTGATAATGTTTATAAATCTGGTTTAAGTAATTTAACAGCTAAACCTGAATATTGAATGTATCNAGCAACAAAAACTAAAAATATATCAGGAATAACTACACCAATTATTCAAAAAGATGCCAAAACCAATTATCAAAATAAAGATTTAAAAATTACTATAAAACCAGTTGGTACACTAGATTCATATAATCAAAAATTAATTTTAGCTGATCAAGGGTTAATTAATTTAGTATTAAATCTTTCAATTGGTAAAAAAATTGGAATTAAAGATAATTTTTATAATAAACAAACTGTAATTAAAGCTGGTGAAAGTTATAATAATATAATTTCAAGATTTGATAGATATGATTATAATCAAATCATAAATTATATAGATAAAACAAAAAACACTAAAGAATTTAATGATTTGTTATTTAGTTCAAATAAAGCTTTTGATAAAGCTCAGTTTTTATGACATAACGCTAAATATTCAAATATTGAAGAAGCTTTAGATTTAACTAGTGGAATTAGTTTTATTCCAGATACTGCATATAATGGATTTTATATTTTAAATGGTCATGGAGNTTCATCTGCTTCTGGTGATGATGATATGATTAGTAATATTAAAAATCAAAACTTATTAGCTACATCAAAAACTTTAATTAATCAAATTACTTTTATAGCTATTTCTATTGGAATGTTATTAATAATTACAGTAATTATTACTTCAGCTTTACTAGTAATGTTAATTTCAGATATTTATGTAACTCAGTATCAACAGTTTATGATTTTAATGAAAGCTTTAGGATATTCAAATTATAAAATTAGTAAATATGCTTTTGGAACTGCAATTGTGTTTAGTTTAATTATGTGAGCAATTTCAACTTTAGCTACTTGAATTTTAATCACATTAATTATTCAAATTATTACAAGTTTAGGTTTTGCAATACCTTATGGATTTGCTTTTTGAACTTTAATAGTAAGCTTTATAATTATTGGTATTTCATTTATTGGTTCATTAATTGTTTCATCAAATAAAATTAGAACACAAAAACCTGCTAGCTTACTAACAGTTTCAAACGAATAGAGTCTTGACAAAAGACTCTTTTTTGTATAATTAAATAAAGGAGAAATATGAAAAAAATCGCATTGTACTTAAATCCTGGTTTTGAAGAAATAGAAGCAGTTACAGCTTGTGATGTTTTAAAAAGAGCTGGTATTTTAGTTGATATGGTTTCAACAATTGATTCATTAGAAGTAAAAGGTGCTCATAATATCGTAATTAAAGCAAATAAATTATGAAAAGAGTTGAATATTAATTATTATGATGGTATGGTTTTACCTGGTGGAAGTGGAGTTACTAGTTTATTTGATAATCAAACTTTAATTGATAATATTTTAGAATTTAATAAACAAAATAAATTAATTGCTTCAATTTGTGCAGCTCCTCAAGTAATTGGACAAACTAAACTATTAGATAATAAAACAATTACTCATTATCCAAATTGTAATTTTTATTTAGATAAAGCTAATGTAGTTTTAGATAAACCATTTGTTGTTGATAATAATTTTATAACTGGAGCTAGTGCTGGAAGTAGTATGTTATTTAGTTTAGCAATTGTTGAATATCTACTAGGAAAAGAAAAAAAAGAAGAAATTTATAAAAATTTAGTAATTTTTGGTTAATTTTAAAAAATCACCTCTAATACATATATGAGAGGTGATTTTTATTAAACTGATTAAACAAACACAATATAATGATTGTTCTATAGCTTGTATAGCTATGATAATTAATTATTATTATAATCAAAACTATGATTTAGATAGATTAAAACTAGAAATCAATTATGTTGAAGAAATGTTAAGTTTTTATGATATTTCAAATATTTGTTCAAAATATTTTTTAACTTGTAAAGCTTTACAAATCGAAAATGACTTAGAACAAATAAATAAAAAAGTTTATTTAGCTCAAGTTGTTAATCAAACTGGTTTATTACATTTTGTTGTAGTTGAAAAACAAAATAATCATTTAATAATTTATGATCCTTTAAAAACAAAAAAACAAAAATTCACTTATAAAGATTTTTATCAAATCTTTACAGGTTATATATTAATTTTTAATTCTAATTATAAAAAATTTAAAGCTAATTATAATAATTTATTTACTTTGTTTGATAGTTTTTATTTAGCTTATTTGTTTTATATTATTTTAAATATTTTTAGTATTTTATTAACTATTTTAGAAATGCGGTTTTTATATGTTTATTCATTATCTATAACAAATTTAAATAATTCTTATTTTTTGTATTTATATTTTTTAGCAATTTTTATAATTAATATTTTTTTAAATGAAATTTCTAAGTTTTTATTAAATAAGTATTATCAAAAAAATAAAAGTAAAAAACTAGAAACTTTTTATTATTATTTAGTTGAAAAAAATATCAAACTAGATATTATAAATACTTATAGTGAAATTGAGTTTATAAGTAGTTATCAAACTTATGTTTTATTAAATACAATTAGTGCAGTAATTAATAGTTTAGTTATTTTATTTGTAATTTTTTATATTAATAAAACTATTTTTTTAGTTTTATTTGTTTTTGATCTTTTTTGATTAGTTATTAGTTTTATTTATAATTTTTTTACAAATCAAAATAAAACTAATAATCAAAATCTCAATTTAATTACACATTTATTAAATAAAACAAAATTAATTGATAAAAAAACTAGTTTAGAACTAATTAAGAAAGATTTAAATAAAACTCAAACTGATTATTTACATATTTTATTTAACTTTTTTGAAAAGATTAGTTTATTAGTGATTTATTATATAAGTTGAGATTTATTAAAGTTTAATTATATTGAATTTAGTATTTTATTAATTATTGTTTTATTTAAAGCAATTCATACAAATGATTTAAAAAAACTAGTTTATTTTTTACAAAACTTTAATAAATACAAACAACTTTTAATTAAATTTAATAATTTTAAATTAGCAAATAACTATATAGAACTAGAACAAATTAATAATATTCAAATTAGAAATCTTTTAACTAATTTAGATATTAATTTAGATCAAAAAATTAATTACTTATCAAATGAATATGATTTAAAAACTTTTATAAAAACTAAAAATTCTAACGATCATATTTTAATTTTAATTAATAAAATAAATCTTAAAGATATTTCAACATTTAGTTTAAATAAGCATTTTATTCATTTAGATAATCTTGAAATTAAATATTCAACTATTTTACAAAACATTATTATTAATCAATCAGATTTAAATATTTTTACTCATAAAATCATTAAAGATCTTATAAATAAGTACCAAATTAATTTGACAAAAATTATTAATTTAGAAACTATAACAAAACTAGAAACTGAATTTATTAAACTATTAAGAATTTTTTATTTAGATCATCACTACTTATTATTTAATGATAACTTTGAAATTATTAATAAAACTGATATAAGTTTAGTTTTAAAATTATTTACAAGTTATTCAAACAGTTCATTAATAATAACAAGTAATGATATCAAGTATAATTTAATTAGTAAGGATTAAAAAAATGATAAGAATCAACTATTTTAATGAAACTGATATTAATATGGACTTTTGAAAAAAGTTTTGTAATAAAATTTTAAAAACTGCTTATAATTATTTTAATTTTAACTATGATATTGAGTTAAGCATTACATTTGTAAATGATTTAAAAGCTCAACAAATTAATCAACAATATCGCAATCATTCTTATATTGCTGATGTTACTTCTTTTCCAGTAGAAATGACTGAAAATGAAATTAAAGCAATTGGGTTTAGAGAATTAGGTGATATGTTTATTAATTTAAGTGAAGCTAAAAGAAAAGCAATTAAATATAATCACGATTTAAATTCAGAAATGGGTTTTTTATTTGTTCATGGTTTTTTACACTTATTAGGTTATGATCATGAAGATTTAAATGATGAAAAAATTATGTTTGACTTACAAGATCAAATTTTAAAACTTAATAACTTAGAATATATAATTAAATTTAATGAAGATGATTATTTAGAAAGTAATTAAAAAATGAGTAATTTTAAATCTGGATTTGTAAGTATTATTGGAAGACCAAATGTTGGAAAATCAACTTTATTAAACAAACTTATTGGAGAAAAAATTTCAATAGTTACAAACAAACCGCAAACTACAAGAAATAATATTAGAGGAATTTTAACTAAAAAAGATCAATATCAAATTGTTTTTATTGATACTCCAGGAGTGCATACTTCAAAAAAACAATTAGATAAATTTTTAAATACAAGTGCTTTAAAATCTACAAAAGATGTTGATGTAATTTTGTTTTTAGCTCCAAGTGATGAAGTTATNGGAAAAAATGATTTATTTTTATTAAAACAAATTGAAAACCTGGATGTTTTTAAAATTTTAGTAATAACTAAAGCTGATAGCGTTACAAAAGAACAATTAATTTTAAAAGCAAATGAATGAAGTAGTTATCAAGATCAATTTGATGAGATTATTATTACAAGCTCAATTACTAATTTAAATATTGAAAAATTATTAGAATTAATTGTAAATAATTTATCAGATAATGATTATCAATTTTATGATGATGACATTTTAACTGATCAGTCAGATCGCTTTATGATAAAAGAAATTATTAGAGAAAATATTTTATTAAAAACTGGTCAAGAAGTACCTCATAGTGTTGCAGTTTTAGTTGAGCATTTAGAACAAAATGAAAATGAAATTAATATTAGTTGTGCAATTATAGTTGAAAGACAATCTCAAAAATCAATAATAATTGGTAAAAATGGTGTAAAAATATCAGATATTAGATATAAATCTAAAAAACAAATTCAAGCATTATTTAAAAAACGTATTAATTTAGAACTGTTTGTAAAAGTTCAAGAAAATTGAAGAAACTCACCTAGTTTAATTAAAAAAATGGGTTATAACAAGGATCAATATTAATGGAAAAAACCTTAAAGGGAATAGTTTTAAATAGTTTTGATTTTCAAGATTATGATAAAATTATTACAATTTATTCTAATTTGTATGGAAAAATTAGTTTAGTTTGTTTAGGTGTTAATAAAATAAAAAGTAAAAATAAATATGGTATTAACTACTTATCATATTCAAATTTTGAGATTTTTAAATCAAAAAATAAATTTAATTTATCTAAATTAAAAAGATCAGAATTGATT
Source organism: Mycoplasma mycoides subsp. capri (assembly GCF_900489555.1). Taxonomy (GTDB): domain Bacteria; phylum Bacillota_I; class Bacilli_A; order Mycoplasmatales; family Mycoplasmataceae; genus Mycoplasma; species Mycoplasma capri. Next base: position 497,167 of record NZ_LS483503.1, read on the forward strand.
AATAGTTTTAATCATATTTCAACTGATTTTAATTTGTATTTATATGCAAATATTATTACTTCATTAGTATTAAGTTTAGATGAACAAATTAAAAATTATAACTTGTATAAAACATTAAAATTAAGTATTTCAATTATTAATAATAAACCTGATTTAGGATTAAAGGTTTGTGTTTTATTTATGTTTTATTTTTTAAAAATAATTGGAAATCAAATCGATTTATCTAAATGTGGGTTTTGTAATTCTAAAATAAATCCGATTATAGCAATTAGTTTTACTAATTATTGTTCAAGTTGTAAATTTTGTTATTTTGATGATTGTATATTAATTGATAATCAATTATCAAATTTTATAAATTCAATTTTTAAAAATGATTTTATAACTAACTTAAGTCAAGAAATTTCAACTAACAATTTAAACATTTTAACTAGATTTATTTTAAATTATTATCAAGATATTGTAGGAACATATACAACAAGTATGTACTTATTATCTACACTAATTCGATTTAATTAGTTTTAAACATAACATTTATAAAAATGTTATAATTTATTAGTTACTTACTTTTAGGAGAAAAATATGTCTAAATCAATAGAAAAAATGATTAGTCACTTGAAAAATCAGGGGTTTGTTTTTCAAGGATCAGAAATTTATGGAGGTTTAGCAAATAGTTGAGATTATGGTCCTTTAGGATGTGAAGTTAAAAACAAGTTAAAAAAAGTTTGATGAGATTTTTTTGTTAAAAAAAATCCTTTAAATGTGGGATTAGATAGCTCAATTATTTTAAATTCTAAAGTTTGAAAAGCTTCTGGTCATATTGACGGATTTAATGATCCATTAATTGATTGTAAAAATTGTAAGAGCAGATGAAGAGCTGATAAATTAATTGAAGAATTTGATTCATCAATTAATACTGGAATTATGACAAGTGCTCAATTAGAAGACTATATAAAACAAAATAATATTTTATGTAAAAAATGCCAAAAAAAAGATTTTACTCAAATAAGAAAATTTGCTTTAATGTTTAAAACTAATCAAGGTGTTTTAGAAGACGATTCATCAATTGTATACTTAAGACCTGAAACAGCTCAAGGAATTTTTATAAATTTTAAAAACGTTCAAAGAAGTATGAGAAAAAAACTTCCATTTGGAATTGGACAAATTGGAAAATCTTTTAGAAATGAAATTACACCAGGTAATTTTATTTTTAGAACTAGAGAATTTGAGCAAATGGAATTAGAATTCTTTTTTGATCCGAATGATCAAAGAGATTGATTTAAATATTGATTAGACCAAATAGAGTTATTTTTAACTAAAAAAATTTGTCTTGATAAATCTAATTACAAAATTAGAGAAAATTTAAAAGATGAATTAGCTCACTATGCTTTAAAAACTAGTGATATTGAATTTAATTTTCCTTTTGGTTGAGGAGAATTATGAGGAATTAGTCACCGTTCTGATTTTGATTTAAAAGTTCATCAAAATCTAAGTAAAGAAGATCTAACTGTTTTAAAAGAAGAAACTAATCAAAAAGTTTTAGCTAATGTTATTGAACCAAGTGTTGGAGTTGAAAGATTGATGTTAGCAATTTTTTGACAAGCATACACTGAAGAACAATTAGAAGAAAATAATTCAAGAACAGTTTTAAAACTACCTTATAATTTAGCACCATACCAAGTAGCAATAACCCCTTTATCAAAACAATTAAACCAAAATGCTAATCAATTATTTTTAGACTTACTAAATGATTTTGATGCTGTTTATGATGAAACAGGAAATATTGGAAAACGTTATAGAAGACAAGATGCAATTGGTACTCCTTTTGTTATAACTTATGATTTTCAAACTTTAGAAGATCAAAAAGTAACTATTAGATACAGAGATACAATGAAGCAAGAAAGAATTTTGATTTCTCAATTAAAAGACTTTTTAAACTCACAATTTAATTAATCAAATATATTTAAAAGATTAATGAGGTGACTGCATGGTATATATCTCAAATGAGAAAATTAATGAAATTATTTCACAAGTTAGTATTGTTGATGTAATTTCTTCTTATTTGCATTTAATTAAAAAGGGAAGTAACTATTTAGCTATTTGCCCTTTTCATAATGATTCAAATCCTTCTTTAACAATTTCACCAGAAAAAAGAATTTATACATGTTTTAGTTGTAAAGCATCTGGTAATGTAATTAATTTTGTTAAAGACTTTGAACATGTTGAGTTTTTAACTGCTTTAAAAACTGTTTGTGATAAAGCAAATATTTCATTAGATGAGTTCAAAAATTATAATCAGCCAATAAAAGATTTAGAAGCAGAAACAATTTTTAAACTAAACTCAGAAGCTAATAATATTTTTAAAACCACACTATTTTCAAATTTAGGAATTCAGGCTTTAGAATATTTAAAATCAAGAAATATTACTATTGAACAAATTAAAAAATTTGAAATTGGATTTGCTAGTGATAAAACAAACTTAGTACAAAAACTTTTAGATAAAAATTATAATAGTTTAGATATTGAAAAAGCCAATTTAGGAATTATTACAAATAGTTATACAAAAGATTATTTTATAAATAGAATTATTTTTCCTATAAAAGATGAAAATAATCAAGTTATTGGATTTAGTGGGAGAAGTTTTACTAAAGATAATGAACCAAAATACTTAAATACTAAAGAAAATAAAGTTTTTAAAAAATCACATTTAGCTTATAATATAGCTAGTGCTTTAAAAATCAGTAAATCTTTAAAAAAAATTATTGTTTTAGAAGGATTTATGGATGTTATTAGTTTAAGTAAAATTGATATTAATAACACAATTGCTTTAATGGGAACTAGTTTGTCTAATTATCATTTAAATCTTTTTAAAAGACACAATTTAGATGTGTTATTATTTTTAGATGGTGATGATCCTGGAATTCAAGCAAATATTAAAATTAGTCATCAATTATTAAAAGAAAAAATTAATGTTTTAGTGATTGATAATCAAACTAATAATGATCCTGATGAATTAGTAAATAATAATGTAGAATATTTAAAACAAATTATTAATCAACCAATTCACCCTGTTAATTATTTAATAGAAAAATTATGAAATAAAGTTGATATTAATAACCCTAACCAAATTGAAAATTTCATTAAAAAAGTTTTAAATTTTATTTTTGATCTTAATAATGAAATTTTAGTTGAAACTACTATTAATAAACTTGTTGAACTAACTAAAATTTCAGAACAAACTATTAAAAATAACTTAATAGAATTAAAAAAACAATCAAAACCAAATAATAGTTTTAATAAAAATTCAACAACACAAGTATTTAAAACAAATACTCAAACTAATAAAGTTAATAAACAACAATCTAAATCAAAACCAAATGATTTTATAAAAAAAGAATATATTAATGCTGAAAGAAGAATTTTTATCTCACTTTTAATTAGTGATCAATTTTTAGATAAAATAGCTGCTAATGTTGATAAAATGATTCATCCAGATATAAAACACGCAACAATTAACTTAATTAATCTTTATAATAAAAAAATTTATCAAGGAAATGATATTAATAAAGCATTTGACTTACTTAAAGAGTATAATCTTACAGGCTTTGATAAAAAACAAGAAGAAATTATTAATAATTCTTTACTTACAAGTATAAAAATTAGAGAATCTGAAATTGATGATGCTTTTAGTAAACTAGATTCATATCACAATGATACAGAAATTTCAAATTTAAAAAAACTGCTTGTTGAAAGCAAAAATAAAACAGAGAGATTTCAAATTTGAAATGGAATTGATACTCTGAAAAACAAAAAGAAAAAGAGGTAATTATGGCTAAATTTAATAACAAATCAGAATTAAAAAAGATTGCTTCATTTAATGATTTTTTAGATTATACAGTTTCATTTGCTAATAAAAATAATAATGAAATTTCATCTGAAGATGTATTAGAAGTTTTTGCAAACATTTTTCCAAATGCATCAGATAATGAATCAGAAAAAATATTAGATGTTTTACAACAAAAAGGAATAGTTTTTTCAGATTTAATAGATGATGATATTGAACAAGAAGAACTAGAAGAAGTAGAAGAAGAAATTGAAGATGTTAATTTANAAGAACTAGAAGAATTAGAAAATTTAGAAGATCTGGATGATTTAGATTTTGATTTAGATAGTACTTCAAATAATTTAGATGATTATGATGAAAATGTTAATGATGATTTAGATGAATTTAAAGAAGCAAAAAGTGCAGCTATAAAAGGTAGAAAATCAGCTAAGTCATCAAATCATATGAAATATCGCGTTGGTGGTATTAGTAATGAAACTAAAATTCAAGACATTATNAAAACTTATTTTTATAAAATAGGTCAAGCACCAATTTTAACAAAAGAACAAGAAATAATATATGCTAAAATGGCAGTTAGTGATGATCCTGAAGATGTACAAGAAGGTAGAAACAAATTAATTGAATCTANCTTAAAACTAGTTATTTCTGTTGCTAGAAAACATTTAAACCGTGGATTAGATTTTGCAGATTTAATTGAAGAAGGAAACATTGGTTTAATGAAAGCTGTTGATAAATTTGAATATGAAAAAGGATTTAAATTTTCAACTTATGCTACTTGATGAATTCGTCAAGCAATAACAAGAGCTATTGCTGATCAAGCAAGAACTATTAGAATTCCAGTTCACATGGTTGAAACAATTAATAAATTAGCAAGAGTTGAACGTCAATTAACTCAAGAATTAGGAAGAGAACCTAATGCTGATGAAATTGCTAACAGAGTTGGTGAAGGAATTACTGGTGATAAAGTTATTGAAATTAAAAAACTTTCAATTGNACCAGTAAGTTTAGAAAAACCTTTTGGTGATGAAGACGATACTCATTTTGGAGATTTTGTTGAAGATAAAGACATGGTTTCTCCAAATGAATATACTGAAAAAGAAATTTTAAAAGAAGTAATGGATAAAGTTTTTGAAGATATGCCACCAAGAGAAGAAAAAGTGATTAGAATGAGATATGGAATTGTTCCAACAAGACTAAGAACTTTATTAAGACTTGCTCAAGAATGTAATGATTCAAATGCTAAAGAATTAAAACAAGCAATTGAAGAATTAGATATTCATTTAGATACACCAATTGAAAAAGTTAGAAAATTTAATAATCAAATCATTAATAATAATTTAGCAAAATATGATTCAGCTAGAACACTAGAAGAAGTTGGAAAAGAATTAAATGTTACTAGAGAAAGAATCAGACAAATTGAAGCAAAAACTATTAGAAAATTAAAACAACCATCACCAAATAATAAATCTGGAAAAACATTAAAAGAATTTTATAAAGGATATTAATGTTATCTTTTAGATTACACCAAGTTGCAAAACTAATTAATAACTCAACAACAATAGCTGATATTGGTACTGATCATGCTTATCTACCAATATATTTAGTTCAAAACAATAAAACTAAAATTGCTTATGCTTGTGATATTAATCAAAAACCTTTAAAAATAGCTTTAAAAAACGTTGAAAAATTTGGTTTAACAGACCAAATTTTTACCATTTTATCTAATGGTTTAGAATTTGTTAAAAATAAAGAAATTTTAAATATAGATTATGTAACAATTTGTGGGCTAGGTAGTCAAACTATTTTAGAAATTTTAAAAAATGATCATCAAAAAATTAGTAATTATATAATTTGTTCAAATACTAGTGTTAAAAATTTAAGACTATGAGCTGTTAGTCATAATTATTTAATTAAATATGAATCATTTATTTATGAAGATGATCATTATTATTGATTAATTGAAATTAATAAAAATAAATTTTCTGATCATTTAGAAGAATTAGAAATAGAATTTGGTTCAAAACAGTTTTTTAATAAAAACAGTTTATATATTAGTTATTTAGAAAATGAAATTAGTAATTTAAATAAAATTTCAAATCAAATTAATCCAAACAATATTAAATATTTAGAAATTCAAAATAGAATTAATAAAATTAGAAAGTATATAGATGTTATTAGATAATATAATTAGTTATTTAAATCAATTATTTAACCCTAAAAAAGCAAGTAATTGAGATCATGTTGGTTTTCAATTTGATTATAAAAAATTAAATAATATAAATATTTCTAAAGTTTTAGTTTGTTTAGATCTAACTAATGATTGTTTAGAATTTGCTATTAGTAATCAAATTCAATTAATTATTACAAGACACCCTTTTATTTTTAATGAATTAAAACTAGAAAAGAAAAATCCTAATAAAAAACAAATGATTAAAAAATTAAATAAACATAAGATATTAGTTTTTTCAATTCATACAAATTATGATTCTAGTATTAAACAAAACCTATTAGAAATTTTAAATAAAAAATTAAAAATTAATTCTTTTAAAAAATATGGTAAAGACAAAGAATCAAATTTATTTTATCTAGATCAAAAAATCAGTGTAAATGATTTAATAAATGATCTTAAAGAAGTTTTTAGTTTAAATAAAATTAGGTTAAATTCAAATATTAATTTAAATTCTAAAATTAAAGATTTTTATTTAACTAGTGGTTCTGGAGCTAGTACAATGATTGAAAATATGTTAAAAAATTGTACTTTTATAACTGGTGAAGTTAAATGAGATCAATGAATTTATGCAAATAGTAATAATGTTAATTTAATAGAAATTGGACATTATGCTGAAAATCATTTTATAGATGATCTTAAAAATAAATTACAAATTAAATTTAAAGATATAAAAATATTTAATTATGATATTAAAAATCAATTTATAGAAAAATAGGTGAGAAAATGAAATTTACTGATTTTGGTTTTAAAAAGTATATTAATGATACTTTAGATCAAATTGAATTTATAGCTCCTACTTCAATTCAACAAAAAGTAATTNCTTTATTAAAAAAACACCAAAATGTTATTGCTTTAGCACATACTGGAACAGGTAAAACTCACAGTTTTTTATTACCTATTTTAAATAACTTAAAATTAGAAGAAAATGATAATTACGTTCAAGCAGTAATTATTAGTCCAACTAGAGAGTTGAGTTTACAAATTTATCAAAACACTAAACTATTTTTAAAAAATAATCCTTTAATTAATTGTAATTTATTTATTGGTGGAGAAGATATTAGTAAAAATATTGAGCAACTAGAAAAAAAACAACCACATATTGTAATTGGAACACCAACTAGATTAAAAGAACTTTATGATTTAAATAAACTAAGACTAACAACTACAAGTTATTTTATTATTGATGAATGTGATATGATTTTTGATCTAGGTTTTATTGAAGATGTTGATTATTTAATTTCTAAAATTAATCAAGATGTTACAATTGGAATATTTAGTGCAACTATTTCTCAACAACTTAGTGTATTTTGTAAAAAATATATTAAAAATGCTCATTTTATTGATGATAGTCAAAATAAAATTTCAACAAGTAATGTTAAGCATGTTTTAATTGATACTAAAAACAAAGAACTAGAGCAAAGTTTAATACAAATTATTAATTCAATTAATCCTTTTTTATGTATTATTTTTNTTAATCAAAAAGATGAAATTAATAAAATAGTTGAAATTTTACATAAAAATAATATTAAACAAGTTGCTGAATTACATGGTAATCTACAACCAAGATTAAGATTATCAATGTTAAAAAAAATTCAAAATAATGAGTTTAAATATTTAGTTGCAACTGATGTTGCTTCTAGAGGTGTTGATATTAAAGGTGTAAGTCATATTATTTCAATTAATTTACCAAGTGATTTAACTTATTATATACATAGATCTGGAAGAACTGGAAGAAATAATTCAACTGGATATAGTTATATAATTTATAATTTAAAAAATAAAACTCAAATTGAAGAACTAATTAAAAAAGGGATTGAATTTGAAACTAAAAAACTTATTGATAACCAATTAGTTGATATAAAAACTAATTATAAAAAAGTTAAAGTTTTTAAAGAATTAGATGCTGAATCAAAACAAGTTATAAATAAATATAAAAATAAAAAAGTAAAACCAAANTATAAGAAAAAAAGAAAACAAGAACTAGATAAAATCAAACAAAAAATAAGAAGAAAACATATTAAAGAAAATATTGAAAAAATTAAAAAAGCAAAATATCAAAAAAGAAGAGCAGAACTATTTGATTAACTAATTTATGTAATAATATTATTTTATAAGGAATAGATCATGCAAATACCAATCATTAAACCTAAAAAAGCCCCCCCATTAACTATTGAAGAAATTAATGAAATAAAACAACACTCATCTTATGAAAAAAGTTATCTAAAAACTTTTAATAAATATAAAAAGAAAGTCGAGCATCGAATCTATTTTAAAACTAGTTTTTGATGAGATATTTTTATTATTGCTTTAGCTGCTTTAGCAAATACTATTACAACTGATTATTTTATTTTAGCAACTGGAGATACTGGATTATTTCCTGGTGGTACTGCTACAATTGCTAGATTTTTAAGTATTGTTTTAAATAAACATATTACAAGTATTTCTACTTCTTCTTCTTTTTTTATTTTCTTATTTATAGTTAATTTGCCGTTTTTTGTTTTTGGGTTTATAAAGGTTGGTATTAAATTTACTTTAACATCGTTATTATATATTTTATTAAGTATTGGATGGAACCAAATTATTACAAGACTTCCAATAATTAATCCAAATGAATGATCATTAATTATTAATTATAAGTTAATATCATCACTTCCAACAGAATGATCATCTAAATTATGGTTATTTGTTTTTTCAATTTTTGGTGGATTTTTTTTAGGAATAACTTATTCATTAACTTATAGAGTGGGTTCTTCAACAGCTGGAACTGATTTTATTAGTGCATATGTTTCAAAAAAATACAATAAGCAAATTGGTTCAATTAATATGAAAATTAATTTTACTTTATTATTAATTTTTGTTGTTTTAAACACTGTAATTATGCCAATTTATAAAATTGATTCAACTGCAAAACTAAGTGTTTTAAATACACTTACTGATGAACAATTTACTGAAATTTATAATAAAGCAAAAGATTCAGGTAAATTTATTTTAGATTTTAATTCTCACCATCATTTTTATTTACCATCAAACTGATCTGTTTCTGATCAACAAATATGAACAAGACAACAAATTGCTCAAATTATTGCTTCAAATACTAATTTTACAAATTATGATAATTTAACAACTATTATTAAATTGAAATTTGTTTTTGGTCCAAGTTTATTTGCTTCATTTATTTGTTTTGTGATTCAAGGTGTTGTTATTGATAGAATTTATCCAAAAAATAAATTATTTACAGTTTTAATTTCAACAACAAAACCAAGAGAAGTAAAAAATTATTTATTTGAATCTGGATATAGAAATAATATTCATTTTTTAGAAAATCAAACAGCTAAAAAAGAAAATGGTTATATTGCTCAAAGCGTAATTATGATTCATATCGGATTAATGAATTGAAAACCATTACAAGCTGGAGCTAATAATATTGATCCAGACATGATGATTTCATTTATTAGAACAAAACAAGTTAAAGGACCTNGAAGTTATTCATTAGATACTCAAAAAAGAGAATTATCATTGTATAAAAAAGTGATTACTGATAGAAGATTAATGNCTAGAATTGAAAAAGAATCTATTTTATTAACTAAGCAAAAAATCACTAATGATAAAAAATTAAAAAGCAANAGCAAAACATTTTAGTTTTAGGTGTAAAATTTTATAGTGTTATAATTATTTTACTAAGCTTAATTTTTGTTTATAAATTATTAAATAATAGGTTTTTTTAAATTCATTATATTAAAAGGAGAAGTAGATAATGAAAAATAGATTAGCTAGCTTTAAAAAAGTTCTACGTTTTATTATTGTGCTAATCCTAATTTTAGCCTTACTAACTGGAATTGGTTTTTCTAGTTATAAAATCTCTAATAATATTTCATATGGAGCAAAATTTGTTGGTGGTTATCAAGCTTTAGTTGGAGTTTATGATAAAACTAAAAATCAAGAAGAAGAAATTCCTAATGGTGATGCTTTTAAAGGTGCTCAATCATTAGAAAAAAAACTATCACCATTTTCAGATAATACTATTGAAACTCAACAATCTGGTCTTTCTCGTGTATTTATTAAAGCATCAAAAAAAGCTTATGCTAATAATCAAGATGACTTTAAAAATGCCATTGAAAGAACTGGTGGATTATTTATTTTAGATAAAAATTATCAAGATATTTTCTTTAATGAAAACTTAATGAAAATTATTGGTATTGATAAAGTTTATGATAGTTCATCAGATAAAAGAGTTGCTAAAAAACTTACTTTAGAAGAATTTTTAGGTGAAGCTAAAGCCGAATCATTACAACCAGCTAACTTTTCAAATAAAAACTCTCCTTTTGTTAGTTTTAATTTAAAAAATGATTATTTAAAAAATTTAATTGATCCTAAAAAAAATAAAGATAATAATGCTTTAACTATGATCACATCAGTTGGTCATATTATTGAGAATTTAAGAACTTATTATAAAAAAGCAAATTCAACTAATAATCAAGTAGTTGAACAATATTTAAATACTTACTTTAATCAAATTATTAAACCAATTCAAGATTATATTAGTAGTAAAGCTTCATCAGATCCATTAGGTGTTANGATTTTAAAAGATCTATTTACTATTGAATATAGTGTTCCTACTACTGAAGGAAGTCAGAAAAATCTAAATATTCAAAGAAATAGTTTAGTTGATAGTGATATTGTTAAATGATGAAATAGTAATTCAAAAGGTAAAATTGATAATACAAAAGATTTAAAATATGTTTTATTTGGAACTGATAATTTAAATAATAAAAGATCAGATCATATTTTTAGATTTACAAATTCAGCTAATAAATATATTTATGATGCTAATGCTAGTGAAAAAGACTTTATTAAAGATGATAAAGGTAATGTTGGTAAATACTATAATAAATTAAAAATTAGTAGTGATAATTCTACTTCTCAAGATATAGAATTAGATTATATTGATAAAGTTTCAAATTCTTTAATAAAAATATTAATGACTGAAATTTTATTTAAAAAGGATACTACTGATAAAGATTATGTTGTTAATAAAAATTTAGATCAAAATTTATTTAGAAATAATATCTTATTACATAATAATCAAATATCACCAGAAAATATTAGAATAGTTACAACTAATCCTGCTATTGTTACAGATAGAAAAACTCAAACAACCAAACTTTATATTCCTGTATGAAGTAATACAATGGCAAAACAAGTTGAATCTGATATTTTACAAACTTCATTAGGATTTACATTTAAAGTTTTATCAATTAAAGAATTTAGTGCTGATATTACTACTATAATGTTAATTATTACTTTAGCTTGTTTAGTGATTTTAGCCTTAGCAGTTCTAGTATTTATGTTATTTTCATACAGATTATTAGGATTGTTTGCAATAATTCTTGCTGCAATTTCAGCATCACTTACAATGTTTGTACCAATTATTTTTAACATGGCAATTGGTCCTGAAATCTTTATGATAATGTTTGTTGGTATTGGTTTAATATTAGATGCAAGTATTATTTATTTTGAAAATTTAAAAACTCATATTTATAAAGAAAAATTATCACCAGAATCATCATTTAAAATTAGTAATAAAGATACTTTACCTATTTCTTTAGATACTTCATTTATTATTTTAATTCCTAGTGTGTTGTTATTTATCTTTGGGTCTGGGGCTTTAAAAAATCTAGCAACAATTAGTGTTATTAATATATTAATAATTATTTTGTTTGTAATTTTAGGTTTACGTTTATTAACTTGACTAGTTTTAAAAGCAAAATTATTTACAAAATATCCTTGATTGCTACCTTTAAATACTATTAAAAATAGTCAATCAACTTGATTTAATGATTTAATGTTAAGTTTTTATTTATCAAGAATTGAAAACTTAAACACTAAAACTAAATTAACTACAAAAGATTTAGCTAAACTAAAAAAATTCAAAGATAAATATGATTTTTATTTAAACAAACAAGAACAAATTATTACTAATAAAAAGTTAAAACAACTTAAAAAAGATCAACACAATTTAGAATTAGTAAACAAACGTTTATTAAAACTTGAAAATAAATATGAGATTTATTTAAACAAACAAGAACAAATTAATAATAATAAAAAAGCAAAAATCTTAAAAAAGAAAAAATCTGAAGAAATAAAAAACAAGTATTTATTAAAACTTGAAAATAAAAAACAAAAAATAATTAATAAAAATTCATTTACTAAATCATCAATTAAAAATAGTTTAATAAAACAAGAATTTTTACAAGCAAGAATTAATTCAAATACTTCAAGTCAGGTTCTAGAAACTTTAGAAAATAAAAATAAACAAAGAAGAATTTTTAAAATTAATAAAATTTTTACAATTATTTTTATTATTTGTACTTTTTTAGGAGCTATTATTGGAATTACAATTGGTCCAAATTATAACTCAAGTTTTGGAAAAAGTTATTCAGTAATTGCTTATGGACAAAAAATTAATGATATCTATGATAATTTAGATGAAGCAATCAGAAACTATAAACAATTTGATCCATCTACAAAAAGAGGAAAAGATATCATTAGTATGGGTGAACATCTTGAAAAAGTTAAAAATAGTCAAGATGCTTACATGAAATCTAAGTTTAAAGTTGATTATTCTAATTTAACTAAACCTAGTGATAAAAACCAATGAGCTAGTTATGTTGTTGGTAATATTTATAAAGAAATTGTTAAGAAAAACTATGTAAGTTTATGAAAAAACCCAGTTTCTTATAATAAGTATTTTAGAGCTAGTGTTGATGTTGATTATGGCTATGATTTTATTGATACTAATAGTTTAAATCTTGATCATAAACAATTAGCTTATGTTGGATTTAATATTATTAATGCCCAAGATAATAAAATAATTAGTATTTTTGAAAAATTACTTGTTAAAGATAATTTACAAAATCCTGATTTATCTATTAAATATGATCATGATGATAATAGTTCAGCTAATGGAATAATTAATTTAATAAATGTTCCATACACTGCTTATGGTGAAATTAAAAATATAGCAATTATATTTGCAATTACATTATTAGCTTTATTAGTTTATATTTTAATTAGATTTAAATGAACTTATTTTGTTGCTTTAGCTTTAACATTAATTTTAGTAATAGTTTTAGTAAGTTCACTAGTAGTTATTTTTAGAGTACCAGTTGGAATTGAAATTTTAAGTGCGATTTTAGCTGTATTAAGCTTTACTATTATAACTTGTGTATTATTTTTAGGAAAAGGTAAATCTATTATTAAATCTAAAGATAATAAAACATTTACTGAAATGTTTGAAAAAGAAATTATTGCCTTTTCAAACAAAAAAGCTACTAGACATCAAGTTCATGAAAAAAATCATCAATTAAAAGTTGAATATAAAACTAATAAAAAGAATTTAATTAAACAACAAATAGAACAAAATAATATTAAATCTTGATGATCTAAAATCTTTTTTAAATTAAAACAAAATATCAAATTGCGTTTTAATAAAAAAGATAATAGTATGTATAAAGATTTCAAATTAAAAATTAAAGAAAATAAAAACATCTTAAAACATCATAAAAAACATACAAAAATTGAAATTGATTTAATTGCTAATAATAATGCCTTTTTAAAAGAAACTTTTATTAATGTTTTTAAATTTGGTATAAGTAGAACAGTTTTAATAACAGTAATTTATTTAGCATATGCGATCATTTTATCATTTGGATTGTATGCAATAATTGGAATGGGATTAACTATTATTATTGGAATTTTAATAGCTAGTTTAGTTTCACTATTTATAGCTTTACCAATTTGAATTTGATTAGAAAAAAAACGTATGATATATGTTTTAGGATATAGATACTATGTTCAAAACTTTAAAATAAATCAAGAAGAACAAATCATTAATGGAATTAATGACTAGAAAGGCAGAATATGAATTTAAAAGAGTTTGTAGTTGATGTTAAAGATTTTCCAAAACAAGGAATTGTTTTTAAAGATATAACCCCATTATTAAACAATAAGGATGCATTTAAATATACAATTGATCAAATGGCTGATTTTGTAAAAAAATTAGATGTTGATGTAGTTGTTGCTCCTGAAGCTAGAGGATTTTTATTAGCATCAGCTGTAGCTTATGCTGCTAATAAAAGATTTGTTTTAGTTAGAAAACCAAATAAACTACCAAGAGAAGTTTATGATGTTGAATATAGTTTAGAATATGGTACAAATCATCAACAAATCCATGTTGGAGATTTAAAACCAAATGATAAAGTAGTTGTTATTGATGATGTTTTAGCTACTGGTGGAACAATGCAAGCAATAATTGATTTAGTTAAATTAAGTAAAGCAGAAGTTATTGGAATGTCATTTTTAATTGATTTAACATTCTTACATGATGTAAATTTATTTGATCAATACAAAGTACAAAAATTAATTAAATACTAAAATTAGTGATGATAAAACATTAAAAATNAAGACTTTTTGTCTTTATTTTTTTATAATTATTCTAATATAAGGATGTGATAGGATGCATAATAAATATAATTATATATCTTTTGATTATCGTGAAATCAAAGATTTTAAAGATTTATTAAATGAATTAAAAAAATATATTAAAAATAAAAGTGAATTAGAACGTATTGAACAAGCTTATAAATATGCGTTTAAATGTCATTTTAATCAAACTAGAAAAAATGGCGATCCTTATATTTATCATCCACTATCTGCTGCTTATTATTTAGCTCAGTGAAGAATGGGTCCTAACACTATTATTGCTGGATTATTACATGATATTTTAGAAGATACTCCTATTCAAAAAGAAGAACTTGTAGAACTTTTTAATGAAGAAGTTGCTAATTTAGTTGAATCAGTTACTAAAGTAAGTTTTTTTGCAAAAGAAAANCGTCAGCAAATTAAATCTAAATACTTAAGAAAACTTTATTTATCAATGTCAAAAGATATTAGAGTAATTATTATTAAAATTGCTGATAGATTGCACAATATTTATACTATTAAAAATTTACGTCCTGAAAAACAAAAAATTATTGCTCAAGAAACATTAGAAATTTATTCAGCAATTGCTCATAGAATTGGTATGAAAAGTGCTAAGTCACTATTAGAAGATAGATCATTTGAAATTTTAAATCCACAAGAATTTAAAAAAATCACTGATTTGTTTAATAGTGATATGCAAAACCGTCAACAAATTATTAATGAAATTATTATTAATTTAGAACAATATTTAAAAAAAGAAAAAAATATTAAAATAATTAGTATTTTTGGAAGGCCTAAAACTATTTATTCTATTTATAGAAAAATGAATGTAATTGGTAAAAATTTTGAAGAGATTTCAGATCTTTTAGCAATTAGAATTATTGCAAAATCTATTGATGATTGTTATAAAATTTTAGGTTTTATTCATCAAAAATACATTCCTTTAGCTGGAAAATTTAAAGACTATATAGCAACACCTAAAAACAATGTTTATCAATCACTTCACACTACTTTATCTGATGCAAATGGAAATATTTTTGAAGTTCAAATAAGAACTGAAGAAATGAATCAAGTTGCTGAAACTGGAGCTGCTGCNCATTGAAGATATAAAGAAGGAGAAATTATTGATATTGCTAAAAAGCAAAAAGAAATTGATGAAAAAATTGATATTTTTAGTCGTATTTTAGATTTAGATAAATCTGAAGACCAACAATCATCAATTGAACAATCAATTAAAGATGATTTATTTACTGCTTCTATTTATGTTTTAACTCCAAATGGAGCTGTAATTACTTTACCTTATGGATCAACTGTTTTAGATTTTGCTTATAGAATTCATACTGAAATTGGTGAAAAAACAATTGNTGCAAGAGTTGATGGAGTATTTTTACCAATCAATACTGTTTTAAAATCTGGAGAAGTTGTTGAAGTCAAAACTTCACCAAAACAAGAACCAACTCATGAGTGATTAAAAATTGTTGTTACTTCAAATGCTAGAAATAGAATTAAAAAATATTTACAAAAGAAAATTAATGAAGAAACATTAGATAAAAAAGACCAACAAAAAGAATTAATTAGAAAAACTGAGGCTAATATTAATGCTTATATTAATCAAAAAGATTGAAAATGAAAGAAAAAAACAGCTGATGAAATATTAGAAACAGTTAAAACAATGGACTATAATTCATTAAATGATTTTTTATTAGATGTAGCTAAAGGCGAATTTACAATTAATGAAGCTGCTGAAAAAGTTTTTATTAAACAAAACTATTCAAAAGATGATGAAGCTTATGCAAGTATTAAATCTAAAATCATTTATGATACTACTATTAAAAATGATATTTTAGTTGATGGTATTAAAAATATTAAAACTACTTTAGCTAGTTGTTGTATGCCAATTCCTTATGAAGAAGTTGTTGGGTTTGTTACTAAAAATAACGGAATTAAAGTACATTTAAAAGAATGTATAAATATTGATTGAACTAATATGAAATCAAGATTAGTAGTTGTGCAGTGAAATGAAGCAGTTGCTGAAAAAAATACATATACTACTAAATTAAAATATTTTGGTATTGATAGAAACAAACTACTTTATGATATAAGTAAAATTATTTCTGGATTAAAAGTATCAATTATTAATGCAAATATTTTTACAGATGAAAAATCTTTATTATCAAGTGGAGTAATTACTATTAAAATTAAAAACAGTAATCAGTTAACACAAACAATTTCAGCTTTAAGGTCAATTCCTGGTATTAATGGAGTTGAAAGAGGAATTTCAAACCAAAAAATTAAATAATAAAAAATCCGGGATCCCCGGATTTTATTTTATAAATTAGTGTAAGTTTTTAGCTTCAACTAATTTAACGTTAATGATTTTAGTAATACCTTTAGTTTGCATTGTTACACCAAATAATGAATCACATTGAGTCATTGTTCCTTCTCTATGAGTAACAATAATAAATTGAGTGTTATGTGAAAATTGTCTTACATATCTTGCAAATCTTTCAACATTAACTGGATCTAAAGGAGCTTCAGCTTCATCTAAAATTACTAATGGTAAAGGTCTTGCTTTTAAAATTGCAAATAACACTGATAAGGCAACTAAAGACTTTTCTCCTCCTGATAATAAATTTAAGTTTGTAATCTTTTTACCTGGTGGAAAAATTTTAATATCAATTCCAGTTTCTAAAATATTGTCTGGATCTGTATAAATTAATTCAGCATAACCTCCACCAAACATTTTGGAAAAAACATCTGGTAAAGCTTTATTAACATCTTCAATAATTTGTTTAAATTGAGACTCCATTGCAATATCAATATCTAAAATAATGCTTTCTAGTTTTTCTTTAGCATCATAAATATCTTTTATTTGTTGATCATAATAATCAAAACGCTCTTTTTCATTTTTATATTCTTCAATAGCGTCCATATTAACATTACCAATATTTTGAATATAAGTTGTTAATTCTATAATTCTTTCTCTTGCAACTTGTTCATCTTCAATGTTTTCAACTTCCATTGTTAATGCGGTTTCTTCAGTAATTTGATATCCATTAGATAAACGATCAATTATAGTAATTCTTCTTTGTAATAAAACATTATATTCAGTATTTATTGATCCAGCATGAGTTTTTAATTCATCTAATTCATCTCTTTTTTTACTGTTTTTAGAATTCATTTCTTTTTGTTTTTCCATACTTTGAGTACGTTTAAAAGAAATTGAATTAATTTCAATTTGGATTTCATCTCTTTGAATTTCAAGTTCTGAAATTTGTTTTGCTAAAATTATTGATTCAGATTCATCTGATTTGCTATATACACCAGTAAATAAATCTCTTCCTGTTAAACTTTTATGTTCATCTGAAAACTCTTTTAAATTTTCAGTTCAATTAAATAAGTTATTTTTAGCGTTTCTAATAGTTCCATTTAAATCATTAATTTGATCTCTTAAACTATCATTTGCTGTTTTATATTCAGTTATTTCTTTAGTTTTACTGATTTCTTTTTGTTCTAATAATTCAATTTTGTTTTTTAATTCTTCTAAAGTATTATCTTGGTTTTGTGTATTTTGTTTTGTAAAAATATTAGCATTTCTAGTTGAACCACCAACAATAGCTCCATGTGGTAAAATTCTTTGTCCATCAAGTGAAACTATATTAAATCTAAAGTTAGTATTTTTTGCTAAGTTAATAGCATCATCATAACTTTGAACAACAATAATGCTTGCTAAAGCATATTCAACTGCTTTTGAAATAGTTTCTGGATATTCTACTAGTTCGTTTGCAAATCCAACAAATCCTTCACTTTTTTCTAGTATTTGTCTTTGTACTGGATTGATTAAATTAGGAGTTAAAGTATTTAGTGGTAAAAATGTTACTCTACCTAAATTATTGTTTTTCTTTAAAAATTCAATTGCTTTTTTAACATCTTGATCAGTTTTCATAACTAATGAATTCATATGACCACTAGCAGTTACTGAAATAGCAATTTGATATTCTTCTTTTACATTAATAAGTGATTTTAAAACACCAACAACTCCACCAATTTGTTTTTGATTATTTAAAATAGCACTTACTCCATCTTGATATGATTGTAAAGCTGCTTTTTTATTATGCTCTATTGCTTCAATTTGAATACTAATTCTTGAAATTGTTGTTCTTATAGTTTCAATTTCTCTATAAATTTCATTATATTTATTTGAATAATAGTCGTATTTATCTTTTAATTCTAATAATGAATTTTCTGCTTTAGTTAACTTGTCTTTTTCTGATTTTATACTAATTTGTTTTTCATCAAATTGTTTTTTTATTAAAGCAGCTTTATATTCATCTTGGTCTTTTGTGTTAAGATTTTCTTGTTCTTTAAATTCTGCTTTTTGTTTTCTTACTTTTAAATTAGCAATTTTTTCAACTATTGAATTAAATTTAGAATTAAGTTCACCTAATTTTTGATTATCTTCTGAATCTTTATCAATAATTAAATTAACTTCTTCTTGACTCATATTAATTTCGTTTGTTAACTTTTTAATTTGAGTTTCATATTCAATCTTTTCTACTCTTAATTCTTCAATTCTGTTAACTAAAACTTTTAAATCTTTTGTTAAGATGTATAATTCTATATTTTTTAGTTCATTTACTTTTTGTTGATATTCTAAAGCCTTTTTAGATTGACGTTCTAAATTTGGTAATCTTCTTGAAATTTCTTTTGCAATATCTTCTAGTCTTGTTAAGTTTTCAGTTGCTTTTTCTAGTTTTGATAATGTTTCTTTTTTTCTTTTTTTATACTTGCTTACCCCAGCTGCATCATCAAAAATTTCTCTTTTAGTTTCAGGTTTTGATTCAGTAAAATTAGCAACAGTTCCTTGAGAAATAATAGCAATACTTGATCTAGTCAATCCAGCTTCTAAAGCAATAGATTGAACATCTTTTAATTTACATTTAGTAGAATTAATATAAAATTCACTTTCTCTAGTGTTTTTGTCAAATTTACGAGTAATTTCAACAACATCACTTTTGATTGATGAAAAGTTTTCATGAGTATTATTAAAAACTAATGTTACTTCAGCAACATCAGCTGCCTTTTTTTCATTGTTTCCACTAAAAACAATATCATCCATTTTACTTCCACGTAAAGTTTTAGTTGATTGTTCTCCTAAAGTTCATCTAATTGCATCAGTAATATTTGACTTTCCAGATCCATTTGGACCAACTACCCCAGTCATGTCATAATTAAAATCCATTACTGTAAGATCGGCAAATGATTTGAACCCACTGGCTCTAATTTGCTTTAAAAATAACATTAATTAATAACTCCTTTATATAACACATTTATATTATATTATTTTAAAAAATAACAAAATAAACTAGTGTATAAAAACTCTATGGTTTTTGATAAAAATTCTAAAAATAAACTTTTAAATGAGATAATTTTATTTGATATTTTTAAACAACTTATACTTGCTTAAAAACACATTATATTAGATATTAAACAAAATAAAAATAGTGTTAATAGAATTAAATCTAAATAACACTATTTTTTCTATTGATTACTAGTTTTTTTTAATATTTATTAGTAAAAATTTTGATATAAAATTTATTTTAAAAATTATTCATGAAAATTATGGTTAGGATCTATTTTAGTTAATACAAAATAATTATCATCATTAAAATAACCAAATAATCTAAAAGGTTGTCTATTTTTTCCTAAATGGATTTCACGAATTTCAATTTGCTGATCTACAGTTCTATTATTAAATGGATTTGAAGTTTTTCTCATATATAAATTTTCTACTTGAGAAATGGTCATCTTTTTATTTAAAATTTCATTTATAAAATTATGAAATTCTTTTATACCTTCAATTGTTAATGATTTAAAATCAAATCCATTATCTAATTTATGTACAATTGCAATTTTGAAAAAAATATCTTTTTTAAAAAGCTTGGGGCTTGTACTTATTTTTGAATTATTAGATAATATTTTCTTATTTTTATTCAATTTTAATCACCATTATAAATGCTAGTGTAATAAATTTTCATATCTTCTGAATTAATTACATTATTAGATGGTTGAAACTCAAGTAACCCATTTCTTGCCTTTTTTCAAGGATCTTCAGAATGTGATAAGCATTCTAATTCATATCCTGATTTTTGACCATAAGTAGTTCAAACCGCATCTAATACATCTAATGTTTTTTCATCAAATAAATAATCATTTCTAAGATCTTTTTTAGGAATATCATTTCAGCCATAGTTTTTATAAACTTCTCATAATTCTGGTGAAACAGGACCATGAATTCATGCTTGAAAGGCAGTGTCATTTAAAATACCATGTTTAAGTAATGCTCAAGATCAAGCCTCAGCATAATAAGTTAATTTTTGTAATTTTTTATGAGTCATACTTTCTTTTGCTAAGAATCAATCTGAGATATCTTTATAACTATATTTTTTATACATTATCATCACTTCCTTCAATAGATTATTTGTTTATGTTTGTATAATTATTTTACTATGGTATTTTAAAACTTACTGTTTTATCTTTAAATAAGAAAACATTTACAAAAAACAAAAAAAAGAACTTATGTTCTTTTAATTGTTTGTTGGCTTTTTTAGTTTTGATAAACAATCACTAGCAGCATTTTGTTCTGCTTCTTGTTTTGAAAAACCTTTACCTACTCCAAATTTTTGACCATTTAAATTAACACTAACTGTATATAAGATTTTGTTTTCATTAGCAAAAAAATCTTCTTTTTCAATAATGTATTTTAGATCACTTCTTTTTTCTGATTGTAATAATTCTTGTAATTCAGATTTAAAATCTTTTGTATCATTAATAAAATTAGAATCTTTAATATATTTAAACAAAGTCTGATCTAATCAAGTTACTAATCCATCTTCTTTTTGATCTAAATAAATAGCAGCAGTTAAAGCTTCAAACACATCAGCTAAAATTGATGGTTTTTCATAACCTTTAGTAATATATTCACCATGCCCTAACTTTACTAATGCACCTAAATTAATATCTTTTGCAACTCTAAATAAAGTTTCTTCTCTAACTGTACTTGCTCTTAGTCTAGTTAATTCACCTTCACTTAATTTAGAATAATTAAAAAATAAAAATCTTGATACATACATTTGTAAAATTGCATCACCTAAAAATTCCAATCTTTGATAAGAATATTTTAATTTATGTTCATTAGCATAAGAATTATGAGTTAAAGCTTCATTAAAGAGTTTTTCATTATTAATCTTTATGTTATATTTTTCAAAAAAGTTTTTAATATTCATTTTCTATTAATCCTTTTTCTATTTTTTTAACAATGTCATTTTTGATCGCATCAAGTGTCATTCTTAATGTTGCTTTAAATGATCTAACATCACTTGAACCATGAGATTTAAAACAAATTCCTTTAACACCTAATAAAATAGCTCCAGCATGATTTTTATAATCAAATTTAGCAGCAACATTTTTAAATGATTTTTTTAAAACTAAACTAGCTAGTTTTTTAATAAATGATGAAGTAATTTCTTTTTTAATTTCAGTTAATAAAACTTTAGCAGCACCTTCACAAGCCTTTAAACAAATATTTCCACTATAGCCATCAGTTACAATAATATCAACATTACCAGTTAATACATCTCTAGATTCAACATTTCCAATAAAATTAATATTTTTTAATTCTTCTAATTGTTTAAAAGTTTGTTTTTGTAATTCTAAACCTTTTGATTTTTCAGTTCCAATATTTAATAACCCAATAGAAGCATTTGGTTTTTTTAATACTTCTTTATAATAAATATTTGCCATTTTTGCATAATTTACTAGATCTTCAGGTGTATTTTCACTATTTGCACCAACATCTAATAATAAAGTTAATTTATTTTTAGCATTAGGCATTGTTGGCATAAATCCAGCACGAACGATGTTATTTAGTTCACCTAAAATAAAATGTGCAGCACCTATAAAAGCAGCTGAATTTCCACCTGTTAACATTCCATCAACTTTTTGATCTCTTACAAGTTCTAAAGTTCTAATAATAGATGCATCTTTTTTTCTTCTAATATCTAAAATTGATCCATTCATATCAATTACTTGAGTTGTTGGAAAAGTTTCATATTTTGTTTTATCTATTGGAGTTTGTTGTAAAGCTTGATTAATTTCAGTTTCATCTCCAACTAAAACTAAATATAAATCATCATGTTCTTTTATAAATTCACTAGCTGCTTTTATAGCTGTTAAACTTCCTAAATCAGAACCCATTACATCAAAAGCTATTTTATACATAATTACTCCTTTTAAAAAATCCCTATAAGGGATTATTCTATTGCTATTAATAAATTATAAGTTTCTTGACCACCATCAAAAATTTCATATTCAACATCATAACCTTCATCTAAGAATTTTCTTAGTTGAACTAAATCTTGTTCATTAGTTTCTCCACCAACAAAAATTGTAATAATTTCAGTTTTGCTTTTAATATATTTTGATAGCTGTTTATCAAAAATTGCTTCTAATGTTTGTTCAGCTCCAATAATATTATTATCAACAATTGCTAATAAATTATCTTTTTGAATTTCAATTCCATTATAAGTTGTATTTTTTTCAGCTTTAGTAATATTAAATGAAACTACATTTCTAAATGATTTAGATAGATATGAGTAATTTTTTGAAGCTGTTAAAGAAGGATCAAAACTTAAAGCAGCAACCATTCCTTGTTGAATAGTTTTAGTTTGAATTACATAAATTTTTGATTTATTTTCTATTTTTTCAGCTTGTTTTGCAGTTAAATAAACATTACTACTATTTGGTAATAAAAATACTGTTTTAGCATCAACTGTTTCTATTGCTTGTAAGAAGTCTTCAGTTGAAGGATTCATTTTTGCTCCTGCATTAATTGCAAAAGCAATTCCTAATTCATCTTCAAAATAACGTTTTTGTTTTTCACTAGAAACTACTGAAATAATTGCAGTTTCATTAATAAGTTTTCTTTCAGTTTTAATATCTGAGTTTTCTTTTCATTTTTGATCTTTATTTTTTACTTGCTTATTAGCTTGTAAATTCATGTTTTCAATTTTTAGAGTTTGAAAATCTCCATATTGTTGTAAAAATTGTAAAACTTGACCTGGTGAAAGTGAGTGAGTATGTACTTTTAAAATATCATTATCAACAACTACAACTATAGAAGTATTTCCAAAAATTTGCAATTGATCTCT
The DNA here is from genome assembly GCF_900489555.1 of Mycoplasma mycoides subsp. capri. Taxonomy (GTDB): domain Bacteria; phylum Bacillota_I; class Bacilli_A; order Mycoplasmatales; family Mycoplasmataceae; genus Mycoplasma; species Mycoplasma capri. The sequence continues at coordinate 520,928 of NZ_LS483503.1, forward strand.
AATGACTGAGTTTTGTAATTTATTAATTCAATCATCATTTAGCATAACAATAGCTTCAGTACAATATCCAAATTCTTCTTCAATTTGCATATCAACATTTCCACCGTTATTAACTTCTAATTTATCTAGTTTGTTAACAATTTGATCATTTAAAACATAGTATTCAATACCTTCTAAAAACTTAACTAATCCATAACCACCAGAATCAACAACCCCAACTTCTTTTAATAACGGTAATAAGTTTGGTGTATTTTCTAAAGATTGATTAGCGTTTTTAACTACTTGTTTTCAAAAATCTTTAATATCAATATCATCAGCAAGTTGGCTAACTTTTTCACTAGTTTCTCTAATAACTGTTAAAATTGTTCCTTCAACTGGTTTCATAACAGCTTTATAAGCAATTTCACTAGCTTTACTAAATCCAGATTTTCATTCACTTACAGATAATTCTTTAGCATTATTCATTCCAAGTGATAAACCTTTAATAATTTGACTAAAAATAACTCCAGAATTACCTCTAGCTCCCATTATTAGTCCTCTAGAAAAAGCTGATAAGAATTTGCCAATGCTTTCATATTCAACATCAATGACTTCATTATAACCATTTGTAGCAGTAAGATTCATATTAGTTCCAGTATCTCCATCAGGAACTGGAAAGACATTTAATTTATCTATTTGTGGATAATGATTGTATAGATTATTAACTCCACTTGTGATCATGTTTTTTAATAATTCTAATTTTTTCATTTTACTCAGATCTTTCTTATTTTTTTAGATTAAATCTTCAACAATTACATCAACTTTATGTTCAATATTATTTTTAAAATTCTTTTCTAATTCATATTTAATGCGAATCTGAATTTCTTTTAAAATATCTAAAATATTAACTCCATAAAGTAAAATAACATGAATTTTAAAGTGCTGTATATTTTTATCTATTACAAATTCAATAGCTTTGTGAATGTCATTTGTAGACAGGTCTTTTTTATTGTTTGCTGAAAAATTAGCAAGTCCCACTACACCAGGTACTGTAATAACTGCTTCTCTTATTGTTTGAACAACAAATTCATCAATTGTACTCACAAAAAACACCTATCTTTCATCTTAATTATTTTAACATAAAAAAATATAATTATTTGTTAACAAAATTAGCAAATATTATTTTATAAATAAGATAATTTATTGAATTTTAAAATAAATATAGTACTATTTAATAGTATGGTTAATTTTTAGAATTAAGAGGTGAAGTTTATGGCAAGAAGAGATGCATTAACTGGTAAAAGTGCTTTATCAGGTCAATCAAGATCACACGCATTAAATGCAACTAAAAGAAAATGAAACTTAAATCTACAAAAGGTTAGAGTAATGGATGAAAATGGTAGTGTATTTAATATCAAAGTATCTGCTAGAACATTAAGAACTCTAAAAAAACAAGAAAAAATCGTTTAATAAGTAAAATAATAATAGTATGACATTTGTCATATTTTTTTTATATAATAAATTTATTATTAAGCCCTTTTGGCGGAATTGGCAGACGCATTAGACTCAAAATCTAACGAAGAAATTCGTATCGGTTCGACCCCGATAAAGGGCACCAATCGATTAATAAACTTGGATTAATCCAAGTTTTTTTATTTTATATTAATTAATATAAAATAATAATATAAATTGGTGTTATTATGAACTGAAGCATAAAAAAAGTTAGTGATAAAAAACTTGCTGTTAAAAAAGATGAAAATGGCTCTTTTTTAAATTATAGTAAAGCAGTCAATCTAGCTATTAGAATGGCAAAAAAACAAAAAGCTATTCTAGAAATTTTTAATGAAAAAGATCGTTTAATAAAAACTTATAATTTTGATCAAGTACTAACTCAATCTGAACTAGTTGAAAAAATTAGAACTGAATTAAAACTAGCTTATGCTAAAAAAACCGTAGCAAAAATTGAACTTGAAAAACATCATAAAAAGTATAAAAAAGCTTTAAAATCAAAAAATAATTTAGAAAAAGAGCAACTAAAACAAATTTTTAAATTGGCCAAATTGAATTATAAAAATAAAAAAAGACAAATTAAATATATAAAATTTAGATATAAAATTGCAAAAAGAAATCTTAAAGATTGATAATTAAACTTGTAAAATTAACTAAATATTAATAATAGTTCAATTTGTTATAATTACTAAAATAGTTAATCTTTATTATTAGGAGTTTTTAATGCGAAAAATTAAAGAATCAGACAATAAAACCAAAAAGCAATTTAAACATTTTTTTACAAATAAAAAATCTTTATTATTTTTAAATCTTTGTGTGCTTTTTATTGTTTCAATCTGAATATGAACTTTTGTTTCAATTAAATCTAATTTAATTAATATTGGTGGTAGTGCTAGTGCTGATTTAGTACTACAAAAATTAATTAAAGAATATCAAAAACAAACTAATAAGAAGTTTAATTATTCTTCAACTGGTTCTGGAGCTGGTGCTAGAAATGTAATTAATCAAACTTATAGTATTGGATTTATTTCAAAATCTCAAAATGATCTTTCAATTCCAAAAGAAATTAGAAATAATTTATATGATGATCTAACTGAGTTTGAAAAAATTAATGATGAATTATCAAAAAAACAAGTTTTTAATCATTTAAAAACTTTTAAAGATAAATACCATTACATTGACTTTGTAAAAGATTCAATTGTGTTTGTTTATAATATTAAAAATACAGGTTTAACAAATCAACAAATTGATCAGATTAGATTTAATGTTTTAAATAATAAAATTAGTAGTGATTCTCAAAAAGCATTACATAAAATTTATACAAATAATAAACAATCTGATTTAATTAGTTGAAAAGAATTTTATAAACTACTAACTAATAAAGATGAAAATAATATTAGTAGTTTAATTAAAGTCAGACCATATTCAACAAATAGTGGATCTGGAACTAGAAGTTCATTTGAACAAATCTCAGGACTAAAAGACAATAATAAAAAGATTGGACAAGCAGTTAATGAATATAATTCAAATGGAGCTATTTTTACACAACTAGATGCTTCTGATGGTTCTTTTGGGTTTGTTTCTATGCAATATGCTCAAGATTTAAAAAAATATCCTAATTTAAGATCAGTAATTATTAAACAAAATAATCAAGAATGAAATTTAAATAAAAGAAATGATAATCTGTTAACTTATCCATTAAGTAGACCTTTTGTTGCTTTATATAAATTTACAGATAATCAAAAATTAAATGATGATATTTTAGATTTTGTTTATTGATTTAGTTATTCAAATGATCAAAAAGTTAAAAAAATATATGATCATTTAGGTTTAATTAGAAAAGTATCTAATTAGTAATAAAAAAATTAATATGAATAGTATTATTAGAAAAAAGTAGGTTAATATATGTTATTTAAAAAAATAACAAATAATGTTCAGTTTCGAATGATAAAACAAAAAAAAGAAACTAGTTTTGTTTGTTTAAAATCTATTATTATTACATTAACTATTTTTGTTTTACTAGCATTAGTTATTTTATTAGGTTTTGTAATGATTAAAACTAATGTTTTATTTAATAAACAATCTTTTTTTGAATTTGTATTTGGTAAAAATTGAAGTCCTGATTCTAAACAATTTGGAATACTAACTATAACATTAATGACATTGATTTTAATTTTTATTTCAATGTTAATTGCTGTACCTTTAACAATTTTTACAAGTTTTTTTATTTCAGAATATTTAACATTAAAATCTCAAAAAGTTACAATAACAATTATTAAATTATTAGCTGGTATTCCTAGTGTTGTTTTTGGGTTGTTTGCAAGAGAACAAATTGGGGCTTTATTTAAACTAATGGGTGCTTCAAGTAATGATAATTTAATGGTAGCTTCTTTAACTATGGCTTTTATGGCAATACCAATTATGATTAGTTTAAGTTATGATGCTATTAAATCTGTTCCTTTTATTTATAGAGATGCTTCACTTGCTTTAGGAATTTCAAAAGAAAAAACAACATTTAATATTATTAGAAAATCAGCAACACCAAAAATTATTTCAGCTGTTATTTTAGGAATGGCTAGAGTAATTGGTGAAACTATGGCTATAATGATGATTGCTGGTAATTCAACTGCTTGATTTGATACAAATAATGGAGTTTCTGGATTCTTATTTTCATCAATTAGAACATTATCTTCAACTATTGGATTAGAAATGTTAGAAAATAGTAGCAGTTTACATGAATCTGCATTATACGCTATTGGAATGTTTTTATTTATTTTAGTATTTATTATTAATCTTTTGATTCTATTTGTTTCAAATAAAAATTCAATTTCAAAAAAAATTCATTTAGTTTTATTTAAAAATAAAAAAACTCACAAAATAAAGCATGTTAAACTTTATCAAAAACAAACACTAGATCAAATTATTACCAATAGAACTGAAAATAAATTATTTAAAAAGATTTATTCAACTATTATGTTAGTTTTAATGTGATTATCAATTAGTTTTGTAATTATGTTTACTTTTTGAATAGTATTTACAACTATATTTAATGGGTTATCAAGTTTAAAATATAGTGAAGCATTTTTAACTATTGAAGGTGAAGATGGAATATTTGCAGCCATTCTAACTACATTATTATTAATATTATGTACGTTATTATTTGCTATACCTTTAGCTTTAGCTTGTGCTATTTATCTTAGTGAATTTGCTAATAAAAATTCTTATTTTGCTAAGTTTTTTAGATTTTTATTAAATCTAGCTGCTTCAACTCCATCAATTATTTTTGGAATTTTTGGATTATCTGTATTTATTATTTATTTAAAATTACCTTTTTCAATTTTTTCAGCATCAATTACAATGACAATTGTTGTTTTACCAATGTTGATTAAAAATTTTGAAGATGCTTTAACTTCAGTTCCACTTTCATATAGAGAGGCTGCTATTGCTTTAGGGTTAAGTAAAACTAAAACTTTATTTAAAATAGTTTTACCAAATGCCTTACAAGCAATTATTACTGGAACTATTTTAGCTATGGCTAGAATTATTGGTGAATCAGCTCCTATTTATTTAACTTTAGGTACAGCTATTAAATATCCAGATAGAGGATTTTTATCTTCAGGATCAACTTTAACTACAGGAATTTATAAAATAGCTAGTGAATCAGCTCCTGGTCAAGGTAATGATATTGCTTGATTAATGTCACTAATTACAATTATTTTTGTTTTAACTTTAAATTTATCAAGTTCTAAACTTTCGTTATTACTAGTCAAAACTAATAAAAAAGTAAAATTTGAATTTAAACAAATTTATAAAAACTTTATCAATAAACAATTTTATAAAACACAATTTAATTTATTTAAAAACAGTTTAAAGCAGTTTATTAAAAGTTTAAAAAAATATCTTAACATCACTAATTTATTTAAAGAAATTAAAAAAACTATTAAATATAAAAAAGAATATAAAAAACTTAAAAAAAGAGATAACAATTATGAATAATGAACAATTAATAACTAATACAAAACCAAAAAAAGAACCTTTAAAAACTGCTATTGAAATTAAAGATTTTAACTTTTTTTATAACAAAGGAAAAACTCAATCTTTATTTAATATAAATATGGAAATTAAAGAAAAATCAATCACTACATTTATAGGACCTTCAGGTTGTGGTAAAACCACATTATTAAAATCTATTAATCGGTTAAATGATTTGATTGATGGAGTAAAAATGTCTGGAGTTATTAAAATTTTTGATAAAGATATTTTTGATAAAGATATTGATATTACTAAATTAAGAACTGAAGTTGGAATGGTATTTCAAAAACCTAATCCATTTCCAATTTCTATTTATGATAATGTTGTTTATGGATTGCGTTCTTTAGGAATTAAAGATAAAAAAATCTTAGATCAAATTTGTGAAGAATCACTAGTTAAAGCTGCTTTATGAGATGAAGTTAAAGATATTTTAACTTCACCAGCTTTAGGATTATCTGGTGGACAACAACAAAGATTATGTATAGCTAGAGCAATAGCTATGAAACCAAAAATTTTATTAATGGATGAACCAACAAGTGCACTNGATCCTATTGCTACTTTAAAAGTAGAAGAATTAGTTTTAGATCTAAAAAAAGATTATACAATTGTTATGGTAACTCACTCTTTACAACAAGCTACAAGAATAAGTGATTATACAGGATACTTTTTAAAAGGTGAATTAGTTGAATTTAATAAAACTAAAAAAATCTTTACAAACCCAAAAGATAGAAGAACTGAAAATTATATATCAGGTAGATATGAATAGGAAATAGTATGTCAAGTAATAAAATATTAGATCGCGATCTTGACCAATTAAGATCACTTATTGAAAACATGATAGAAGAAACTAAAATTCAATATGCAAATAGTTATCTTGTAATTAAAGAAGAAAACAAATTAATTGATGCTCAAAAAGTAATTGAACATGACAAAATCATTAATGATATGCAAAATGAGTTTACTTCAATTGCTTTATGAAAAATTTCAAAACAAAAATTAGTAGCAAAAGATTTAAGATTAGCAATTGGTGGAATTTTAATTACTAGAGAAATTGAAAGAATTGCTGATTATTCAAAAGGCATTTCTAAATTTTTTATTTACTACAAACCAAATGAAAAACATCTTTTAATGATTAGTGAATTATATGAATTAGTTGTTGAAATGTTAGATATTTTTTCAGATATTTTTGAAAATTTAAAAGTTGATAAAGAACAACAAGTTTTAAGTTTAGAAGAAAAAATTAATACAAAATTTAGATCATTTTATGATCAATTAATAGATGATATTAGACAAAAAACAACAAAAGCAGAAGCTGAAGAAATAGCAGCTGTTTTAAAACAAATGTTTAATTTAGAAAGAGCTGGAGATAATTTATTAAATGTTCAAGAAATCATTAATTTCATAAAAACAAGTAAGTTTATAGAAAAAACTGAAAAAATAAATAAATAGAGTAATTAGAATTAATTAATAATAGATTATAAAATTAAGTTAACTAGTTTTTAAAAGGAGAATATTATGGGTTTTTGAGCTAAATTAAAAGAAAAACTAATTAAAAAAACTAATCAAGTTGAACAAGATGAACCTATTTTAGATCAACAAGAACAACAAGAAGAACAAGAACAAATTATTGAAAAAGAAATTGAACAAGAACCTGTTGTTAATCAAGATATACAAGTTGAAATAATAAAAGAAAATAAAATTAAAAAAACAAAAACTAGTGAAACTAAAAAACAAGAAAAACAAACTGAAACTCTAAAAGAAAAAAAGAAAAGAGAAAAGCAAAAAGAAAAAGATAAAAAAGTTGAAAAAGCAATGCTTAAATCAGCTTTTAACTTTTCTAAAGATATTAAAAAACTTTCTAAAAAATATAAACAAGCAGATGATGAGTTTTTTGAAGAACTAGAAGATGTTTTAATTCAAACTGATATGGGTATGAAAATGGTTTTAAAAGTTTCTAATTTAGTTAGAAAAAAAACTAAAAGAGATACTTCTTTTGAAAACATTAAAGATGCTTTAGTTGAATCTTTATACCAAGCTTATACAGATAATGATTGAACTAATAAAAAATATCGTATAGATTTTAAAGAAAATAGATTAAACATTTTTATGCTAGTTGGAGTTAATGGAACAGGAAAAACTACTTCTTTAGCTAAAATGGCTAATTATTATGCTGAATTAGGATATAAAGTCTTAATAGCTGCTGCTGATACTTTTAGAGCTGGAGCTACTCAACAATTAGAAGAGTGAATTAAAACTAGATTAAATAATAAAGTAGATTTAGTTAAAACAAACAAATTAAATGCTGATCCTGCAAGTGTTGTTTTTGATGCTATTAAAAAAGCAAAAGAACAAAATTATGATCTATTATTAATTGATACTGCTGGTAGATTACAAAACAAAACTAATTTAATGGCTGAATTAGAAAAAATGAATAAAATTATTCAACAAGTAGAAAAATCAGCTCCACATGAAGTTTTATTAGTAATTGATGCAACAACAGGACAAAACGGAGTAATTCAAGCTGAAGAATTTTCAAAAGTTGCTGATGTTAGTGGAATTATTTTAACTAAGATGGATTCAACAAGTAAAGGTGGAATTGGTTTAGCTATTAAAGAATTATTAAATATTCCTATTAAAATGATAGGAGTTGGTGAAAAAGTAGATGATCTTTTAGCTTTTGATATTGATCAATATATTGTTCATTTATCTTCTGGATTTATGCAAGGTGATGAAGTTGAAAAATAATTTATTAGAAAAAACATTAGAATTATCTGAGTTATTTAAAATTTATAAAGAATTATTAACTGATAAACAAAAACAATATTTTGAATTATATATTGATGAAGATTTATCATTATCTGAAATTGCTGATGAATTTAATATTTCAAAAACAGCAGTTTATGATTCTATTTCTAAAACTAGTAAATTATTATTTAATTTAGAGACAAAATTACATTTAAAACAAAAACAGGATTTACTAATTTCTCTAATTAATAAAATTGAAACAAATCAAATAGATGAAAAACAATTTATAAAAAGTTTAAAAGAGGTGATTTGATGAAAGTATTAATGATCGGAGATGTTTATGCAAAACCGGGAAGAGAAATGCTAGAAAAACATTTAAAAAATATTGTTGATCAAAATCAAATAGATTTTATTGTTGTTAATGGAGAAAACACAACTCATGGAAAATCTATTTGTAAAAAGCATTATGATTTTTATAAATCATTAAATGTTGATGTTATTACTAGTGGTAATCATATTTTTAAAAATGCTGAAGTTTTAGAATATATTAAAACAACTAATGATTTATTAAAACCTTTAAATATGAGTAAACATACTCCAGGTAATGGAAATGTTATAGTTAATAAAAATAAAAAAAAGATAGCTGTTGTTAGTTTAATGGGACAAAGCTTTATGGATGCAGTCAATAATCCATATGATGCACTAGATGAGTTTTTAAAAACTAATACTGATTTTGATATTTTATTAGTAGATTTTCACGCTGAAAGTACAGCTGAAAAAATTGCTTTTGCTTTTAATTATGATGGGATAATAACAGCATTTGTAGGAACTCATACTCACGTAATGACTGCTGATGAAAGATTATTACCAAATAAAACTGCTTTTATTTCAGATATTGGAATGACTGGAGTGATTGATTCAATAATTGGTGTAGAAGTTAATGATGTAATTAAAAGAGCAAAAACTGGTTTACCTGTTAAATTTAATATAGCAACTGGTAAATGTTGATTAAATGCTGTAATTATTGAAATTGATGATAAAACAAATAAAGCAACAAGTATTAAAAGATTAACTATTAAAGATTAATAGTTGTGTTAAAATAATAAAGATTAGAAAACCAAATAATATCTTATTAAGAACCATGGAGAGATAAAACTTAATGAAGTGGTAGCAACCTATTAGATTAGGTGCTTAAATAAGGGCTTTAAGCTAACAATGAGATTGTCTTAAACCATGACAATTTTATTGTTATGGTTTTTTAATTTTTAGTAATTAAAAAATAAAGGAAAATAAAAATGAACCAAAATATAGAAAAAAGATTATTTACTAGTGAAAGTGTTAGTGAAGGACATCCTGATAAAATTTGTGATCAAATTTCAGATGCTATTTTAGATGAAGTACTAAAACAAGATAAAAATGCTAAAGTAGCTTGTGAAGTATTTGCAACAACTAATTATTTATTAATTGGTGGTCAAATTAGTTCAACTGCAATTGTTGATTATGAACAAGTTGCAAGAGATGTATTAAAAAAAATTGGTTATGTTGATGATGCTTATGGTATTAATGCTAATACTTGTAAAATTGATATAAAAATTGAATCACAATCACCAGATATTGCTCAAGGTGTTGAATTAAGTAATGATCAAATCGGAGCTGGTGATCAAGGAATTATGTTTGGTTATGCTACAAATGAATCAAAAACATATTTACCACTAGCAATTACTATTGCTCATGAATTAGTTTATAATGCTACATCTCAAAGAAAAAAAGGTCTTTTTAAATGAGCAAGACCTGATATGAAATCTCAAGTTACAATTGATTATACAAATATTAATAATCCTAAAATCGATACTATTTTAATGTCTATTCAACATGATCCAAATTACAATGAAATTGAATTTAAAAAATATATTAAAGAAAATATAATGGATCTAGTTGCTAAAGAATTTAATTTAAATACTGATTTTAAAGTTTTAATTAATCCAACAGGTAGATTTGTAATTGGAGGACCACAAGGAGATACTGGTTTAACTGGAAGAAAAATTATAGCAGATACTTATGGTGGTTATTCAAGACATGGTGGTGGAGCTTTTAGTGGTAAAGATTCAACTAAAGTAGATCGTTCTGCTGCTTATATGTGTAGGTATGTTGCAAAAAACTTAGTAGCTGCTGGTTTAGCTGATAAGATAGAAATTCAAGTAAGTTATGGTATTGGAATTAGTCAACCAATTTCAATTTTTATAGAAACTTTTAATACACATAAAGTTGATTTAAATACTATTTATAAAGCAGTTTATGAAAATTTTGATTTTAGTGTAAGTAGTATGATCAAAAATTTAGATTTAAAAAAACCAATCTTTTTTAAAACTTCTAAATATGGTCATTTTGGTAAAAAAGATTTACCATGAGAAAAATTAGATAAAATAGAAGTACTAAAGGAGTATAAAAAATGTTCTTAGAAGTGATCGCAAAAGATCTTAGTGATATTAGAGTAATTAATAATTCTAAAGCTGATCGTATTGAATTTTGTAAAAACTTAGAAGTTGGTGGTTTAACTCCAAGTCTAGATGAAATTATTTTAGCTAATCAAATTACTTTAAAACCTTTACATATAATGATTAGAAATAATTCTAAAGACTTCTTTTTTGATGATTATGAATTAATTAAACAATTAGAAATGATTTCAGTTATTCAAAAACTTCCAAATGTTCATGGAATTGTAATTGGAGCATTAAACAACGATTATACAATTAATGAAGATTTTTTACAAAGAGTAAATAAAATCAAAGGAAGCTTAAAAATTACTNTTAATAGAGCTTTTGATTTAGTTGATGATCCAATTAATGCCTTAAATGTTTTAGTTAAACATAAAATTGATACTGTTTTAACTAGTGGAGGAACAAATCTAAACACTGGTTTAGAAGTGATTAGACAACTAGTTGATCAAAACTTAGATATTCAAATTTTAATTGGTGGTGGAGTTGATAAAAACAACATTAAACAATGTTTAACAGTTAATAATCAAATCCATTTAGGTCGTGCAGCTAGAATGAATTCATCTTGAAACTCTGATATTTCAGTTGATGAAATTAATTTATTTAAAGATTTAGATAGAGAACAAAATAATGAATAAAAAAGTAAAAATCATTGGTGCTGGTTTAGCTGGTTGTGAAGCTGCATATTTTTTAGCAAATAATAATATACAAGTTGAATTATATGAAGTTAAAACTCTAATTAAAAATGAAGTGCAAAAAACAAATAACTTTGCTGAATTAGTATGTTCTAATACTTTTAGAAGTCAATCATTATTAAATGCTGCTGGTATTTTAAAAGCAGAAATGAGACGTTTAAACTCTTTAGTTATAAAAATAGCTGATAGTTGTAAAATTGANGGAGATGATGCACTAGCTGTTGATAGAGAAGATTTTTCAAAAAAACTAACTGAAGTTATTAAAAATCATCCAAACATTACAATTATTGAACAAAATGTTAGTCATATTGATGATGAAAATGATTTAACATTAATAGCAACTGGACCTTTAACTACAAATGAGTTAAAAGAAGATATTCAAAGATTAATTGGAAAACAAAAACTATTTTTTATGGATGCTTCAGCTCCAATTATTACAAAAGATTCAATTGATTTTAATAAAGCTTATTATTCAGGAAGACATAAACTTGGTAAATATATTTGTTGTCCATTAAATGAACAAGAGTTTAATGAATTTGCAGATAATTTAATTAATGCAGAACAAGTACAATTAAAAGAATTTGAAAAATCAATCTTTTTTAAAGGTTGTCAACCAATTGAACAACTTGCAAAAACTAGTAAAAAACTTCTTTTAAAAGGACCAATGTCATCTAATAATTTATTAGATCAAAATAATCATCAACCTTATGCAGTTGTGCAATTGCGTCAAGATGATGCAAAAGATAGTTTATATAATATGGTTGGATTTCAAACCAATTTAAAATGACCAGAACAAAAAAGAGTCTTTCAAACAATCCCAGGATTACAAAAAGCAAAAATTGTTAGATATGGAGTAATGCATAAAAACTATTATATAAATTCTCCAAAAATTTTAAACTTTAAACTACAAGTTATGAGAAAGAAAAATGTCTTTTTTGCAGGACAAATTACTGGAGTTGAAGGATATATTGAATCAGCTAGTTCTGGTATATGAGCTGCTATTAACATTCTAGCTTTTATTAATAATAAAAAATTAAAACCTTTACCAAACACAACAATTTTAGGTGCACTAACTAACTATATAACTAATTCTAAAATCTATAGTTTAAAACCTATGAAATGTAATTTAGGTATTTTAGAACAAGAAAATAAATATCAAAGTGATGATAAATTTTATTCTTTTAATAATTCTAAAAATTCTTTAGAAGAATATATAAAACAATTAAATCAAATTTTNGATACTAGTATTTAATAAAGTTTAATTATAGAAAGTAAGTATGAAAATTTTAAAACTTAAACCTTATTTTTCAAAAAAAATTTGAGGTGGAAATAGATTAAAAGAATTTGGCTTTGATATAAAAGATAATNAAAACATAGGTGAAGCTTGAGTAATTTCAGCTCATGAAAACGGAATGAGTTATGTTATTAGTGATGATCAATATAATAATNTAAGTTTAAAAGAGTTATTTGAAAATCACAAAGACCTTTTTAATAACTATAAAGGTTGTTATCCATTATTAGTAAAAATTATTACAGCTAGTGATTATTTATCAGTTCAAGTACATCCTGATGATAATTATGCTTTATCTCATCACAACCAATTAGGTAAACCTGAAAGTTGATATGTAATTGATGCTAATAAAGATGCAGAATTAATTTATGGACATACAGCTAAAAATAAAAAAGAATTAATTGATTTAGTTAATCAAAATAAATGAGATCAATTATTAAAAAAAGTTAAAGTTAAACCAAATGATTTTTTATATGTAGCTCCTGGTAAAGTTCATGCAATCTCACCTAATCTAGTAATTTATGAACTACAAAGATCTAGTGATATTACTTATAGATTTTATGATTATAATAGAATTGATAAAACAACAAACAAACCTAGACCATTAGATATTTTTAATTCAATAGAGTCTACAATAACTCCAGATATAAATGATCACATTATTCATAATGCTAATAATAAAGTATTTTCTTCAGATTATTTTTCATTATATGTTTTAGAGTGTGATGATTTAAAAGAATTTGAAGTAGATGAAAAATGTGATTGATTACAATTAACAATTATTAGTGGATCAGGTTATATTAATGATATGTATTTTACAAAAGGTGAATCAGCAATTACTATTAATGGAATTGACAAATTAATAGTTAAAGGAAAAATTAAGATTATAATATCTTGAATTAAAAATAATGACTAATTTACATCCTAGTTGAAATAAACTATTTACTGATTTAAATTTATTTGATCAAATTAATAATTTAATTAATAAAGCTTATAGTAGTGATGATATAGTTTTTCCAAAACAAAAAGATGTTTTAAACTTATTTAAATTAAGTGATTTAAATAATATTAAAGTAGTAATTATAGGTCAAGATCCATATCATGATTTTAATCAAGCTAATGGAATTGCTTTTAGTAGTAATGCTTTAAAAACTCCACCTAGTTTAAAAAACATTTTTAATGAACTTTATTCTGATTTAAATATTGATCATTTTAAAAATAATGATTTAACAAATTGAGTAAAACAAGGAGTGTTTTTAATAAATACTTGTTGAACTGTAATTGCTCATAAACCAAATTCTCATACTAATTTAGGATGACAAAAAATTACTAAAAAAATTTTAGAACAAATTATATTACATAATCAAAATGTAATTTTTTGTTTATGAGGTAATTTTGCTATTAAAATGTATGATTCTTTATTAGTTAAGTCTAATTTTGTTATTAAATCAGCTCATCCATCACCACTAAGTTATAAAGGTTTTAAAAATACTAAACCTTTTAGTCAAATTAATAATTTATTAATTAACTTAGATTTAGATCCTATTAACTGAAGTCTTTAAAAAGTTGCAATATTAGTTTATATCTAATTAATCATATAAAATAATATAGATAGATTAGAAAGAAGACAACTAATGAAAAAAGTTAAAGATATTAATATAGAAGATCATTTAATCGATACTATTTTAAGAATTGAAAGAGTTATAGTTTCAACAGGAAGTAGTGGAAATAATTATTTAATATTACATTTAGCTGATAGTACAGGTAGAATTNAAGCTAGAAAATGAGTAGTTAGTGAAAAAGACAAACAGTTATTAAAACCAAATACTATTGTTTTATTAAAAGATACTATTGTTCATGAATATAGAAACATATTACAATTAAAGGTTGAAGATTATCAAGTAATTGATGAAAAAGATTTATTAAAATATAATTTAAATAAAACTGATTTATATATAACTGCTCCTTTAGATATTAAAACTAGTTATTTAGAATTAATTAGTCTTTTAAATAGTATTAATAATCAGACTTATAAAACTATTACACTTAATTTAATAGAAAAATATAAAAAAGAGTTTTTAACTTTTCCTGCAGCTATGAGTATTCATCACAATGTTACTAGTGGGTTGTTTTGACATAGCTATACTCTTGTAAAAAACGTTTTGAATTTAAAAGAAAACTATTTTTATGCAAATATTGATTGAGATTTATTAATATGTGGAGCAATTTTACATGATATTGGTAAAGTAATTGAAATTAGTGATGTTAATGGTAGTGATTATAGTTTAGAAGGAAAGCTATTAGGTCATATTTCAATAGGAAATGCTGAAATCAATAAACTAGCAGATAAACTAAATTTATATAAAGATCAAAATAATAAAATTAATAAAGAAATTACTTTGCTACAACATATGATTTTAGCTAGTCATGGTAAAAAAGAATTTGGTTCCCCGATCGAACCAGTACTAATTGAAGCAGTGATTTTATCAGCTTTAGATGATTTAGATGCTAAAGTTTATAAAATTAATGATGAATTATCAAAAATAGAAATAGATAATTGAACTCAAAAAATAACCAGTATTGATAATAAAATGTTTTATAAACATAAAAAATAGAAGCTAAAGCTTCTATTTTTTTGTAATTTATTATTTAACTATTTTATTAAAAGTGTTTTCTAGTTCATCAATATCAACAATTTCAGCTTTTAATAAAAAGCCTTTGTCTTTTTCATATTTTGGCATTATATGTTCATGATAATGTAATACAGTTTGTCCTGAAATAGCTTGTTCATTTGATAAATAATTAAATCCAGCTGGATTTAATTTTTCTTTTAATAAGTTAACTAAATATTTTTTAGCTAAAATTACTTCTTGTAAATATTTATCATCACAAGCACTAAAGTTTTCAAAATGCTTTTTTGTAATGACTAGTAAATGACCATTACTTACAGGTCTTACATCTAAAAAACTATATACATATTCATTTTCATAAATTTTATAAGATGGAATTTCTTGATTAATTATTTTACAAAATAAACAATCCATAATTAGTCTAATGTAGGTTTTTCACTTTCTATATATTTTGAAATCTCATCAAATAGAGATTTGTAATAAATTCCATCAGTGTATAAATAAGCACTATATAGTTCAGTTTTAGCAGCATTTTGTACATCAGGATTTTTAGCTGTAATTGCTTCTAATTGATCTAATAACACTTGTTTTTTAGCTGCCGATAATTCTTGAATATCATTTGATTTTTTAGGATCATTGTTTCAAATATAAGCATCATTTTGTTTATCTTTGATATTATCGTAATTTTTTAGATTGATATCATAAGATATAAATGAATCTTTTAATTTATCTTTAAATAATTGTTTGTTGAAATCTGAATTAGATAGTTTGTAAGTGAAGTCTAATGTTTTTATATTATTTGGATCAGCTTTTTTTAGTGTAATCATTTTTTTAGAATTATCAGAATAAGTAACTTCAACTTTTTTGCTATCACTTCCATTTTTTAATGATACATATCATTTATCATTATTATTAGCTACTAAAGCTTCACCATTATCCTTTGATTCAACCTTTTTAATAGTTAAATTATCAAAGTAGCGATTATCTAAAGAAAATTTATCATTTAAATTTACTCATGTATTTTGCATTACGTTTAATTCGTAATTTGAGCCATTTGATCCAGCTCCACCATTTGATCCTGTGTTTCTTTTGATTTGCATATCATTTGATGAGAATAAATCATTTAAATAAATAGGTAATACAAATACATAATCAACGTTATTACTATTTTCTGAAGTAAAACCATTATTATTATTTGTTAATAATGATGGGGCATTAACTCTAGCTACTGCTTTTTTTGCTTCTTCAGTTATTTTTAAATCTCCGCTTAAACTTTCAATATTGTTATCTTTGTTTTTTACAAAACCATTAAATCCACTAATAGAAAGTAATGAATCAGTTCCTTGTTTACTTTCATTATTTGTTTTAGATTTTATTTTGTCAAAAACATTTTTTAGTGTCTTTTTATTGTCTTTATTAATTAAAGAACCATCTGGGTTAACATATTGATTTATTTCAGCATTTACTTCAGATACTTTTTGTTTATCTAGAGAAAAGGCTCAAACCATTTTAACATTTGAAATAGTTTTATCAACTTGAGAGTAATTGGATTGAATGTCACTAATTAATTTACTTACATTATTTAAAATTATCTTTTTATTAGATGCAGATTTATTATCATTTTTGTCTACAAATAAATTTGAATCAATATATGCATGACCTAATAAATCATTAAATAATTTAGCTTCTATTTTTGTTTTAAAATGATACATAAATCTGTATTGCATAATTCCTTGACCATCAGTTTCAAATTTGTCATTAGAATTTTTGTATCATTCTACAGATTCATTGCCACCATTATTAGTTGCTTTACCATCATCATTAACAGATGCTGTTTTTGTTATATAATCTTGTTCAGTTGGTTTTGATAATTTAGCTATTCTAAAATTTTTAGTACTAGTATCAGTTAAAAGACTTACACTTGGAAGTTGTGGTGTACTAGGAATAGTGCTACTTAAAGTATCAAACTCACCAGTTGTTTGTCATCTTAGTCAAGTTGTTCCACCATTTGATCCACCACCGTTTGAACTAGAACCACTAGAAGAAGTATTGTTGTTATTCTTATAGTATATAGCATAAACAGTTCTGTCTTTTTGTCCGTTTTTTGATTCAAGATTGTATGGATTTAATGGATAATTTTCACTATAACTCAAATCAATAGAATCAGAATTTTCTTCAGATGCTCTTTTTGATGTATAATCAGCAAATAATTTAATAGTTGATAGGTTTTTTAAAACTTCTTCAGCTTTTTTATCACCTAGTTCTTTAGTTTGTTTAATTTCCAATCCAAATTTTTTAGATAAATTGTTTAAATTATCAGTATATTTATTCTTAGAAATTGTTTCATTAATCATATCTAAAATTAATGATTTATAGTCTAATTTAGAAAATCTTTCACCTGTTGTAAAGTTAAAGTCATCAGATAGTTTTAATCCACTAATTATTTTTTGTGATAATTCATCAGTTATAGATGGTTTATCAAATTTATCATTTTTAGTTGTACAGGCAACAGCAACTGTTGTAGTTCCAGCTGATAGAAGTATAGAACCTAATATTGTTAATAGTTTCTTCATTAGCTATCACCTCTTCTTTCACCACCATTGGCTCCACTACCTGAACCTAAATTACTAGTTGTATTTCCTTGTGCTTTTTTTTCTGAATTAAAAATGTCTGATTGTAATAATTTATCATATCTTTTCTTTTGATCTGTTGTTGCCGAATTTAAATCTATAACTTGATCAGGTATAAATTTAGGATCTAAAGAAGGATCTTTTGAATATTTTTTGTAGTTTTCTTTAACTTTATTAACTCATTTTTGATTTGCATCTTGTAATTTTCTAATTCCTGTAACTTTTAAGTTTTTTGCTTGATATAGGAATATTTTTTCGATTTCATCATTATTATCTTTTTTATTATCTGTAGCAATAATAATGTTTAATAAATCAATTGGTTGCTTTCCCTTACCGTTTTTTAAGAACTTTGTAAATAATTCAATTAATCAATTAGCTTGTGATGAAGTATTATTTCCTGTTTGAATTGATTTAGATACTTCGCTTAAAATGTCAATATTGTAGAAAGGTTTGGTTTTAGAATTATCAATTAATGATGTATTTATTAAAAATCTTTCATAATCATTTTTAATATTTGAATTTAGTGAATTGATATCTACTCCAAGATGTTTAATAGAAGTTGCGTATTCTAAATCTTTATTAGTTCAATTTCACTTGTTATCAGTTGAAGATGTTGAGCTTGTTGTAGAAGCAGCAGTTCTAGCTAAACTCATAGCACTAACACTATTTTTATTACTATCAAGTGTAGAATTAATTAAGTACGGAACTAGAACACTAGCATTTTCTGAACCATATAGAGATCTAATTTGTTTTAGTACTGCAGTTTGTTTGATCTCACTATTAGTTTCCTGATGTTCTGATGGCATAGAGCTTAAAGAAGAATTTTTGTTATTTATTAATTTATAACCATCTATTTTAGTTATATGTAATCCATCTCCGTCAATAAAGGCTATTATTCCTTCTTCTTTGTTTAACACAGTGTAAATGTTTTTATTATTATTAACTCCATTACTTGTTGTTGAAGTATTTGAAGAAGATCCTGAAGAACTAGAACCACCACTACTTCCTGATGAACCAGAAGTAGAGTTATCTTTTTGATTAATTTTTTTGAATAATTCACTTAAATTATAAATTGTTAATCTAGCAGAATCTTTTGCACTATCATTATTTATATTTTGTTCTATTGCACTATCAACTTTGGTTGCTTCATCACTTGATAAACCACCATCTGTTAGTGCTTTTTTGAAATTAGTAGAATCTAATTTTCCATTAAGTGTTTCTTTATTTTGTCAAGTTCATGAGTTAGCATCATTATTTCCACTTGTTAAAAAATCATAAATAGAAAACTTTACTGTATCTGAATATGTAGAATCACTAAGAGTTAATAGCTTACCATTAACATTAATTTTATGATTATCATTCTTAGTATCTCACTCAGTTCAATCCTTGAATTCTGCTTTATTATTTATACTAGTATTTGCTTTTATCTTAGCATCTTGACCTCTAAAAATAGTATCAAATCTAGTAAGACCAGCTGTGTATGATTCTTGATCTTTTTTAGCATCATTACCTACATAAGTTTCTAAAACTGATTGAATACCTTGAAATCTTTCAATTAACTTTGTAGTTAAATCTTGCCCTGAAGAATCGGTTGGTATTAATGCTTTTAGGGACAAGTTCTTTTCAATATCTGAAGAAGTTTTATTATTAGAAAATTTAAATATTAAGTCAGAAAAGATGACAGGTTTTTCTGATTTAAAATAGTTATTAATTGCATATTTTTGAGAATTTGAAATTGCACCATATTCACCCTTGATGGGGTCGGTTTTCAGGTCACCATTTTCTAAAAGTGGTATTTCTTTTACAATTTCAGTTCAAGAACTAGGTTTTTGATTATTATAATTTATAAAGTTTTTAGGGCCCTTTTGACTATCGTAATTATAAGTTGGATTTCATTGACTAAATGCAATTGTTCCTTTAATAGCATCACTTGAAATCCTATTTAAAACTTCTTTAATTCAATTTTCAGAATTCCCATTATTAGTTGTGATATGATTTTTTACATCTTTTGGAGAGCTATAAGTAATTGTTAAATTATCGTTTTGTCCTGTATTAGTTCCGCTACCAGCTCCACTAGTTGTACTTTGATTATTAATCCCACCTAACCCATTAACCATATTAGTAAAAGTAACTATTTTAGCATCATTTCAGTTACTTTCAGCCTTTTCAAATGCTGCTTTAATAGCTTTAGCTAATTCCTCTAAACTATTTTTATTTGGATATGCATTAGCAAAATTATTAGTTAAAGTCTTTCAATCTAAATTAGTTGTTTGAATTCCTTTTTGTCACATAGAATCAGCAACTGTTGAATTGAACATTAAAAGATTTTTTAACTTAATAAAAGCACTATTTGAACTATCATTTAAAATAAAGTTTGACTTATAAGCATTTTCTAAATCAGCTAAATTCTTTCTAACACCAGGAAACATTTCTTCTAAGTGTTTTTGCCAACCTTTTGCATCATTTTTATATTTATTATCTTTTAAATCATTTAAACTTTTATTAGCTAAACCATATAAAGTAGCTGTATCAGTACTATTTTTATCTCCTAATAAATTTTTAATTTGAGAATTAACGCTAGGATCTCAACCATCTTTTGTATCACTTGGTAATTGTAATTTATTATCTCTAATTGCTAATAAAATTCCAGCAGCTAATAAATTATTAGTTTTATTAATAAGTTCTTGGTTATTTGAACTAATTCCGTTTCATTTTTGATTTCATTCTAATAAGCTTTTTGAATCAATCTTAATGTCTCCAAAATTAGTTAAAAAAAGTGAATTTTCATTTTTTACTTGTTCAGTTTTACAACTAATAGCTAAAACACTTGATGATGCAACTAAGGTTATAGCACTAAGTCAAGTTAAAAGCTTTTTCACTAATATCATCCTTTCTGTTGATTTTAAAATGTATTAAAAAACACTTTTTTAAAATCACATATACCAATTAATTATAACTTAATTTAAAATAATTATTTATAATTATCGTTTACTTGTAATACTAATAAAATTTGACTATCTACTCACTAATAAATATTTTNTAAAACTATATAATTATAGGTAAATAAAAGGAGTTGAGATAGTGAATGATCAATTTGAAAAAATTAAAAAACAATTTCCTTTATTAAAAAAACATCCTAATTTAATTTATTTTGATAATGGAGCTACAACTTTAAAACCAAATTCTGTAATAAATGCTCAAACTAATTATTTAAAAAATATTTCAACAAACCCACATTCAAGTGATTATAAAATTGGATATCAAAGTTTAGAAATTTTAAGCAACACTAGAGAACTTGTAAAAAACTTTATTAATGCAAATCACACAAGTGAAATTATTTTTACTTCAGGAACTACTCAATCTATTAATATGATTGCAAAAGGTTTAATTAATTTAATTAATCAAGATGATGAAATTTTAATTACTAGTTTAGAACATTCTTCAAACTTAGTTCCTTGAATTTGATTAAAACAAAAAACTAATGCTGTTATTAANAATTTAGAATTAACAAATGATTTTGGAATTGATATTAATAAATTAGATCAATTAATTACACCTAAAACTAAAATAATTAGTTTTGCTCATATTTCAAATACAACAGGATATATTAATGATGTTAAAAAAATTATTCAAAAAATTAGATCAATTAATCAAAATGTAATAATTGTTGTTGATGTTGCTCAATCAATTGCTCATTTTAAAGTTGATGTTAAAGATTGAGATGTCGATTTTATTGCTTTTTCAGCTCATAAAATGTATGGACCATTTGGAGTTGGTGTTTTATATGGTAAATATCAATTATTAGATAAATTAGAACCTTTAAATTTAGGTGGTGGTTCTAGTTTAACTATTAGTAGAGATTTTACTAGTTATACTTTAAAAAGCTTACCAGAAAAACTAGAAGCTGGTACTTTAAATATTTCAAATATTTATGGTTTTAAAAAAGCAATTGAATTTATTTTAAAAATAGGAATTAATAATATTTGTTTATATGAAACTAAATTAAAACAATACACTAGACAACAAATTAAAGCTAATCATTTAGAAAATAAAATTACTTTTTATAATTTAAATAATGATTCTCCTTTATTATTATTTAATGTTAATCAAATTAATGCTCAAGACATTTCTAGTTTTTTAGATGTTAAATATAATATAACTAGTAGATCTGGAGCACATTGTGTTAGAAGATTAGAAGATGTAATTCATATAAAAAGTGCATTAAGAATTAGTTTTGCAATTTATAATACAACTGATGAAATTGATAAATTAATTGATGCATTAAAAAACACAGATAAATTTTTAGATATATACTTTTAAATATGATAGATATAAATAACGATTCTTTATTAAGAGAAATAATAATAAAACACTTTTTAAATCCAGAAAATAAAACTTTAACAAATAATAAAAATGCAATTATAAAAGAATTAAAATCTCAAACTTGTGCTGATCAATTAATTATTGAAATATTAATAGAAAATAAAATTATTAAATCAATGAAATTTGATGGTTCAGCTTGTGCAATAGCTACAAGTTCAATTGATTTATTAATTAATAACTTATTAAATTTAGATATTAAAAAAGCAATTGAACTTATAAAAAACTATCAGATTTTTTTATTAACTGGAACATTAATAAATGCTGATCAATTAAATGAATTAGTTGTAATGAAAAATATACATAAACAAAAAAATAGAATTTTATGTGCTAGTTTAGCTTTAAATGATTTATTAGAAATCTTAAATTCATATGAATAAAACTTTATTAAGAAAACAATTACTAGAAAAAAGAAAAAACTTTGATTTAGATTATAAAAATACTAGTAATTTAATAATTACAAATAAAGTAATTGATTTTATTAAACAACATCAATTTAAACAAATTTGTATCTTTTTATCAACTAAATATGAAATTGAAACTAGAAATATTATTAATTGGTGTTTAAATCATCATATTTTAGTATTTGTACCAAAAATTACAACTAATAATAATATGAATATGGTGTTATTAGATAATAGTTATTTAACTAATTTTAATAAGTTTAATATTCAAGAACCAACTAGTAATATATTAGCTAATTTAAAAGAAATTGATTGTGTTTTTACTCCAGTTGTTGGGTTTGATAACAAGTTAAATAGAATTGGTATGGGTAAAGGATTTTATGATAAATTCTTTAGTTTAAATTCATTTAGTTATTTAAAAGTTGGTTTATGTTTTGATAAACAAAAAGTTGATCAAATTATAATTGAATCTAATGATATTAAATTAGATTACATTATTACAGAAAATCAAAATATTTATAAATTAAATTAATAGTTTTAATAGGAGAAAATATGAAATATCAAATAAAAGATAATCTTTTTAAAGCAGTAAATCAAGATTGATTAGAAAAAACTGAAATTCCAAATGATCGTTCTTCAATTGGAGAATTTGTTGAACTTGATATTAAAAATGAACTAATTATTAAAAAAATAGCAAAAGATTTATTAAAAAAACAAGCTAATAATTTATTAGATGACCCTAATTTAATTAACTTTGCTAAATTTTATAGTTTAACTAGTAATTTTGAATTAAGAAATAAAAATCATATAGAACCATTAAAAAAATATGTTAATGAAATATTAGAAATTAAAAATTTAGATCAATTAAATCAAATGTATACTACATTTGTTTATAGAAATTATTCTTTACCAATTAATTTTGATATTTCTAATGATTATATTGATTCAAGTATTAAAACTCTTTATTTAACAATTGCTTCTCACATATTACCAGATAAAAGTCATTATCAAAATAAAGAAGTAAAAAACAAGTTTTATAAAGAGTTTAAAGCAATGACTAAAAAGTTATTATCAGCTTATTTTAATGATGTAAAAAAGATAAATTTAATTATTAAAAATACTTTAGAATTTGATGAAATTATCGCTAATTATTCTTTAAGTTCACTAGAAAAAGTTAGATATAATGAATTATATAAACCTTATAAATATGAAGATGTAATTAAAAATACTAAATATTTAGATTTAAATAATATTATTAAAACTTTAATTAATAAAGATGTTGATCAAATCATATTTACAGATGATCATTTTGCAACTAATTTAGATCAAATTTATAATAATAAAAACTTAGAATTAATTAAATCTTGACTAGTTGTAATGTTAGTTGTGCGTTTTTCTAAATATTTAGATGAAAAAACAAGAACAACAGCAAGTAAATATTCTTTATTTATTAGCGGTCAAACTAAAGTAAAAAATAAAGAAAAACACGCTTTAAATTTAGCTTTAGATTATTTTTCAACACCAATTGGTTTATATTATGGTCAAAAATATTTAGGTTCTAAAGCTAAAAAAGATGTTGAAAATATGGTTAGTCATATGATTAATATTTATAAACAAAGACTTAAAAATAACACTTGATTAACAAGTCAAACTATTAATAAAGCATTATTAAAATTAGATAAGTTAGGTGTACATATTGGATATCCAAGTGAAATTGAACCTTTTTATGCAAATCTAATTACAAATTCAACTAATTTAATTGATACAGTTTTTAATTTTAATCAAGTTATTAATCAATATCTTTTTAGTGAATATAAAAAACCAATTAATAAAAATTATTGAAGTATGGCTGCATATCAAGTAAATGCTTATTATCATCCAATGTATAATCACATTGTTTTTCCAGCTGGAATTTTACAAGGTTCATTTTACTCAATAAATCATTCAACTTCACAAAATTATGGAGGAATTGGAGCTGTTATTGCTCATGAAATTTCTCATGCTTTTGATAATAATGGAGCTAATTTTGATGAAAATGGTAATTTAAAAATGTGATGAACAGATGAAGATTTTGACAAATTTAAACAAAAAACTCAAAAAATGATTGATTTATTTGATAATAAAGAAATTGAATTTGGAAAATGTAATGGAACTTTAACAGTTAGTGAAAATATTGCTGATGCTGGTGGAATTAGTTGTGCACTACAAGCAGCTAAACTAGAAAAAGATTATAATGCTCAAGAATTTTTTATAAATTGAGCAAAAATCTGAAAATCTAAATATAAACAACAAACTGCTTTAAGATTATTAGAAACAGATCCTCACGCTCCAACTGAACTAAGAGCAAATATTCAAGCTGCTAATTTAGAAGAATTTGTTGATGCTTTTAATATTAATCCAGAAGATAAAATGTATATAGATCCACAAAAAAGAGTAAAAATTTGATAATAAATAACTAAAATTTATTAGCAAATTTATTAATTTATTACTTTAAAAACTATACTTTATAACATATATAAAATAGCTAAATTTGTTTAAATTATTAGTATTTTTATTATTTAATATCTTATTTAAGTACTTATTTTACTAATATGATTTGATGAAATTAGAATGTATTATTACTGAAAAACAAATTTATTAGTAAAATATTAAAGTAAAAGGAGTAATATGATTAAAGTAAANTTAGATCATACAAATATTGATATTAATAAAGCTGTAGATCTTAATAAAGTTAAACAAATTCATCAAATAATCATTAATAAAACTGGTAAAGGTAATGATTATTTAGGATGATTAAACTGACCAAATGATTATAATAAAACTGAATATGAGCAAATGAAACAAGTTGCAAATAAATTAAGAAGTGAAATTGAAGCTTTAGTTGTAATTGGAATTGGTGGTTCATATTTAGGTTGTAGAGCAGCTGATGAAATGATTCGTGGATTATATCATCAAGATAAAGTAGAATTAATATATGCTGGAAATACAATGTCTTCAACTTATATTTACCAATTAGTTGAATATTTAAAAAATAAAAACTTTGGAATTTGTGTAATTTCAAAATCAGGAACAACTACTGAACCTGGAATTAGTTTTAGAGTTTTTGAAAAACTATTAGTAGATAAAGTTGGACTAAATAAAGCAAAAGATCTAATTGTTGCTATTACTGATAAAAATAAAGGTGCTTTAAAACAATTAGCTGATAAAAAAGGATATCAAACTTTTGTAATTCCAAACGATATTGGTGGTAGATTTTCAGTTCTAACTCCAGTTGGGATTTTTCCTTTATTAGTTAGTGGAATTAATACTGATAATATTTTTAATGGTGCTTTAAAAGCAAAAAATGAATTAATTAATGATGATTTATCAAATCAAGCTTATAAATATGCTGTAATTAGAAATTATTTATACAATCAAGGATATAAAACTGAAGCTTTGATTAGTTATGAATTACAATTACAAATGTTAACTGAATGATGAAAACAATTATTTGGCGAATCTGAAGGAAAAGATAATAAAGGATTACTACCAAGTAGTATGATTTTTTCAACAGATCTACATTCTTTAGGTCAATGAGTTCAAGAAGGACCTAGAAATGTGATGTTTGAAACAATTATTAAAATTACAAAACCAAATTATGATTTAAATGTGCCAATTGATAATGATAATTATGATGGATTGAATTATTTAACAAATAAATCATTTCACCAAATTAATCAAACTGCTTTAAAAGGAGTAATTCAAGCACATTCAATTACTGGAAATATGCCAAACATTGTTTTAGAATTTGACAAAATGGATGATGAACAATTTGGTTATTTAGTTTATTTTTTTGAATTAGCTTTAGCTATGAGTGCATATTTATTAGATGTTAATCCTTTTAATCAACCTGGAGTTGAAGTTTATAAATACAATATGTTTAAACTATTAGAAAAACCCGGAATTAAATAGGAGGTGATTTAATGAATTCAACAATAACAAAGCAAAATAAAAGATTAGATGATTTATATAAAGCAGGATTGATTTTAATTATTATTGGATGTAGTTTTACATTACTATGAGCAGTAATTAGTTTTTTTGGTTTAATTGTTGGTGGTATTGCTATAAGTGCTACTAGTAATTATTATCCAAATTATGATGATCATGTATCTAGAGCTGGTATTACTGCAGCTTTAACTGGAGTTAATATTATAATTATTATAGCTTCACTACCTGCACTAATTACCTTATTATTTGCTATTAAATCATTAAAATATCAAACATATAAATACAAAATAATTTGCGGAATTATGGGAATTGTTTTTGGTTTATTATTTGGTATTATTGGTGGAATATTTTTATTAGTATCAAGTAAAAAAGATGAAGATGATCCTTACATTATTATTAAAGACAAAATGAATAATAAAGATAACATCACTTCAAAATAAAAAAGAAAAGAGTAGGTTAAAATGATAGATAATAAAACATTAAAATGATTAAGTGAAAAACAAATAATATTAGATCAATTTATTCAAAATAAATGAAACTTTAAAAATGATAAAACTTTATTAGATAAAAAACTAACAGCCTTTTTAGTTGAACTTGGTGAGTATGCTAATGAAGAAAGAAGTTTTAAATATTGATCTAATAAAAAACCATCTGATTTAGAAATTCAATTAGATGAATATATTGATGGGATTCATTTTATTATTAGTGTTGGAAATCAAATCAATTATAATTTTTTAGAATTTAACTATAATTTTTTAAACAAAGAATCTATTATTGATATTTATTTTGAAATTATTAGTTGTTTAAATAGTTTTATTAAAGAAAATAATAATACAAACTACTCTAACTTATTAAATGCATTTTTAAATATTTGTGAAATTAAGAACTATACTCAAGATCAAATTATTAATGCATATAATATTAAAAATGAAATTAATTTTCAAAGACAAAATAACAATTATTAATAAATAGGAAGAATTTATGGAAGTCATTAGCTCGGTCTCTAATCCAAAAATAAAAGAGATATTAAAATTAAAAGATAGAAAGCATAGAAACAAACAAAAACTTTTTATAGTTGAAGGTTTTCATATGATTATGGAAGCTTATAATGATCAAATTATAAAAACATTACTAGGTACTAGTAAAGCTTTAGAAATTTTAAAAGATGAAATCCCAAACATAGAACAAGTAATTGAGATTTCAGAAAATGTTGCTAAAAAAATTAGTGATACAGTAACAAGTCAGCAAATTTTTGCAATTTGTAGTATGCCTGAAAACACTAAAATTGATTTTGAAAACAATATTTTATTATTAGATCAAATTCAAGATCCAGGCAATTTAGGAACACTAATTAGAAGTGCTGCTAGCTTTAATTTTAAAACAGTGATTGCTTCACCAAATAGTGTGAATTTTCATAACCAAAAAGTTTTAAGATCAACTCAAGGTAATTTATTTCAAGTTAATTTAGTTAATGAATATTTAGTTACAGTAATTAATCAATTACATGATAATAACTACATTATTATTGGAACTTCACTTCATGATGATAGTAAACCTTTAAGTAAAGTGAAATTTGATTCAGATGATAAATATGCATTAATTATTGGAAATGAAGGTAAAGGAATTTCACCAGAATTATTAGATTTAATAGATTTAAATATTAATATTGAAATGGCTGAAGATGTTGATAGTATTAATGCAGCTGTTGCTGGATCTATTATTATGTATCAAATTAATAATGCTAAATAGTTTATTAATAATTAGATAAAGTTCGATAATTATCTCCCGAACCCCATATTCCGGACTAAAATCCAGGAAATGGGGTTTTTATATGTCTAAATTAAATTTAGAAAAAAAGTTAAAAATTGTTAAAGAAGCTAAGAAACTTAATATAAAAAAGAGTGCTCATTTAGCAAATAAATATGATATTTCAGTTGAGACTGTAAAAAGTTTAGTTAATAGATTTGAAGCGTTTGGAATAGAAGGGCTAATTAATAAAGATAAAAAGCCTTATTATAGTGCAAAGCTAAAACTAAAAGTTGTCTTATATAAACTTGAAACTAATCAATCATATGATGAAGTTGCAAAAAAGTTTAATATTATTTATTCATCAACTATAGCTGGTTGAGTTAAAAAATATAGAGAATATGGATTTTTAGGGTTAAATAATAATATAGGAAGACCTAAGAAAATTATGAAAAACCCTAATAAAAAACCAGCTAAAATAAAGAAATCACAAGTAAAAATCAATAATGAACAACAAATTAAAGAATTAAAAGAACAAGTAGAATACTATAAGTTAGAGGCTGAATTCTGAAAAAAGTTCCACACCTTGTTGACAAAAGAAAAATCAACAAGGAAAAAACAAAAGTAGTTTTAGAATTACTAAAAACACACAAAAAAGTTAAAATTTCTATTCTATTAAAAATAGCCAAGCTGCCTAAATCTTCTTTTTATGAATGAAAACATAAGTTAGAAAATGCAATAGATAAAGACAAAGAATTAAAGGAAATGATTGTTGATATTTTTAACAAATCATTTGAAACATATGGGTATAGAAGGCTAAAAATAGCTTTAAAATCAAAAGGACATATTGTTAATCACAAAAAAATTTTAAGGTTAACTAAAGAGCTTGGAGTTCAGTGTATTAAATTTAGAACAAAAAATAGGAGATATAGTTCTTATAAAGGAACTGTTGGAAAAATTGCAGATAATATTTTAAAAAGAAATTTTCATTCTTTACAAGCAAACAAACTTTGATGCACTGATGTAACAGAGTTTAAAGTCAATGGTCAAAAGTTATATTTATCACCAATTATTGATCTTTACAATGATGAAATTATTTCATATTCAATTCAAACTAATCCTAACTTAAACCTAACAAATTCAATGCTAGACAAAGCACTTAAAAAGGTTAAAAATACAAATGGTTTGTTAATTCACTCTGATCAGGGATTTCATTATCAGCACATTAGTTGAGCTAAAAAACTAGAAGAAAATAACATAACACAAAGTATGTCTAGAAAAGGTAATTGCCTAGATAATGCTATTATAGAAAACTTCTTTGGTTTATTAAAACAAGAAATTTATTATGGTGAAAAATATAATTCAGTAGAAGAGTTAACTAAAAGAATTCATAAGTATATTTATTGATATAACAACATAAGAATAAAAGAAAAATTAAAAGGATTGTCTCCTGTACAATTCAGAAAACAATCCTGTTATAATATTGAAAAATTTTAGTCCGTGTTTATGGTAGCGGGGGGATTATCGAACTTTTTTATTATTCTATTTTTTATATTTAAATAAAATTCTTTTTAAAAGTTAAAAAAAATATTGCTTATTAAAATCAAGTTAAAAATTATTATTTTTATATAATAGAATATAAGCAAAGGAGAAAAAATATGTACAAATTCAAAGCACTTTTAGATGGTAAACTATTTGATAATAATAGAATTTTAGAAATTATTAATCCTGTTGATTTTAGTGTTGCTGGACAAGTTGTTAGTTTAACTAAACAAGATATTAATGATGCATTTATAGCAGCAAAATCTAGTCAAAAAGCTTGAGAAAGTACTGATTTAGAAAAAAGAATTTCTATTTTAGATAAATGAAAACAATTAATTGATCAAAACAAAGAAGAATTAGCTCAAATTATTATGAGTGAAACAGCTAAACCTTATAAAGATTGTTTAACTGAAGTAATTAGAAGTGTTGAATATATTGATCAAACTTTTTATGAAGTTAGAAATTTAAAAACTTTAATTATTGATGGAGCTAAATATGGAGCTAAAAATAAAATTGGAACTTTTATGAGAGTTGCAAAAGGAGTAGGAGTTGCAATTAGTCCATTTAACTATCCAATTAATTTAGCTGTTTCAAAAATTTTTCCTTGTTTAGTAACTGGAAATACTATTGTTTTTAAACCAGCTACTCAAGGAAGTTTGATTGGTGCAAAACTAGGTGAATTAGCATATCAAGCTAACCTACCAAAAGGAATTTTTAATGTTGTTACTGGTAGAGGAAGAGAAATTGGTGATGATATTATTACAAATAAATTAGCTGATTTTATTTCATTTACTGGAAGTGTTGAAGTTGGAAAACGTCTTTTAGAAATCTCATCAACAAAAGATGTAGTTTTAGAATTAGGTGGAAAAGATCCTGCTATTGTTTTAGATGATTTGGATTTAGAAAAATATGCAAAAGAAATTATTAGTGGTGCTTTTAGTTATTCAGGTCAAAGATGTACAGCTATTAAAAGAGTAATTACAACTGATAAAATAGCAGATCAACTAGTTCCACTTTTAAAAGAAAAAATTAATAAACTAACTATTGGTTTACCAAAAGATAATTGTNATATTACTCCTTTAATTGATCAAAAAACTGCTGATTTTGTATATGGTTTAATTGATGATGCTAAAAATAAAGGTGCAAAAATAATAATTGGTGATAAACAAGAAAAAAATCTAATTTATCCAACTTTAGTTGATCATGTTACAAGTGATATGAGATTAGCTTGAGAAGAACCATTTGGACCAGTTCTACCAATTATAAGAACAAATAGTGTTGATCAAATGATTGAACTAGCAAATAAATCTAATTTTGGATTACAAGCTAGTGTTTATACTAAAAATCTAGATCAAGCCTTAACTGTTGCTCAAAAATTAGAAGTTGGAACAGTAAATATTAATGGAAAATCTCAACGTGGACCAGATGTCTTTCCATTTTTAGGAGTTAAAGATTCTGGATTTGGAGTACAAGGAATTGTTGATACTTTATTATTTTCAACTAGATATAAAGGAATAGTAATTANTAATTAATATAATAATCAAAAAATCCAAGCAAAATAAGCTTGGATTTTCTTTTATTTAAAATCTTATATAAAAATCTAGTTTTAAAAATATTATTTTATTTGTAAAATTGATATGATAATTTCTTAAGTATTTAATTTTAATCACTTTAGAATAAATATAATTAATATAGTAGATGTTCTTAAAAGGAGATATATGGCTGAAAATAAAAAATATGATGAATCAGCGATTCAAGTTTTAGAAGGATTAGATGCTGTTAGAAAAAGACCAGGAATGTATATTGGTTCAACTGATAATAGAGGATTGCATCACTTAGTATGAGAAATAGTAGATAATGCTATTGATGAAGCTTTAGCTGGATATTGTACTCAAATTGATGTTATTTTAGAAAAAGATAACTCTATTACAGTTATTGATAATGGAAGAGGAATTCCAACTGGTATGCATAAAACTGGTAAATCAACTCCTGAAGTTATTTTTTCAGTTTTACATGCTGGAGGTAAATTTGATAGTACTGCTTATAAGTCAAGTGGTGGATTACATGGGGTTGGATCAAGTGTAACTAATGCTTTATCAAAAAGATTTAAAGCAACCATTTATAGAGATAAAAAAATTCATGAAATTGAATTTAAAAATGGTGGTAAATTAGAAAAACCACTAACTTTTATAGCAAATACTTATAAAACTGGAACAACTATTAATTTTTTACCAGATGATAGTATTTTTAGTAATACTAAATTTAATTTTTCATTAATTAGTGAAAGATTAAAAGAATCAGCCTTATTAAACTCAGGATTAAAAATTACTTTATCAGATCTTATTTCAAATAGATATGTTGAGTATCAATTTCAAGATGGACTAGTTGAATTTATAAAAGAACTAGTTGATGATAAAACACCAGTTACAGATATTATTACTATTAATAATGAAAGTAAAAATATTATTGCTGAAATCGCTTTACAATATACTGAAGATGATAATGAAATTATTTTAGGTTTTGCAAATAATGTTAAAACTAGTGATGGTGGAACTCATTTAGTTGGGTTTAAATCAGGTTTAATTAGAGCAATTAATGATTATGCAAAAGATCAAAAAATTTTAAAAGATAAAACTAAATTAGATTCAAATGATTTAAGAGAAGGTTTAGTTGCTATTGTAACAGTTAAAATTCCTGAAAATCTAATTGAATATGAAGGACAAACGAAATCAAAACTTGGAACTTCTGATGCAAAAACTGTTGTTGAACAAATTGTTTATGAGTTTATGAGTTATTGATTAATTGAAAATAAAGTTTTAGCAAATAAAGTTATTGAAAATGCATTAAATGCTCAAAAAGCAAGAATAGCAGCAAAACAAGCAAGACAAGCGATTAAAAGTGTTAAAGGTAAAANAAATGTTAACAAATTAATGTTAGGAAAACTAACACCAGCTCAAGGTAAAAAAAGAGAATTAAATGAATTATATTTAGTAGAAGGTGATTCTGCTGGCGGTAGTGCTAAATCTGGAAGAGATCGTAACTTTCAAGCAATTTTACCTTTAAGAGGTAAAGTAATTAATTCAGAAAAAGCTAAATTAGTTGATTTATTAAAAAATGAAGAAATTCAATCAATAATTAATGCAATTGGAGCTGGTGTTGGAAAAGATTTTGATATTTCAGATATTAATTATGGAAAAATCATTATTATGACTGATGCTGATACTGATGGAGCACATATTCAAACTTTATTATTAACTTTTTTTTACAGACATATGAAAGATTTAATTACTCATAAAAAAGTTTATATTGCTTTACCACCTTTATATAAAATTACTTTTAATGATAAAAGTTTTATTTATTTATGAGATGAAGAAGAATTAAATGAATTTAATAAAACTAATACTAAAAAATATGAGATTCAGCGTTATAAAGGATTAGGAGAAATGAATGCTGATCAATTATGACAAACAACAATGGATCCTAAAAATAGAAAAATTATTCAAGTAAGTATTTCAGATGGTCTATTAGCTGAAAGAATGTTTAAAACTTTAATGGGTGATGATGTTGAAAAACGTAAATTATGAATTCAAGAAAATGTTAAATTCACTTTAGAAGATGATCAAATACAAATTATAGAAATGGAAAAATAAAATGTCAGATAAATCAGAAATTATTTTATATCCATTAGAAGAATTACTAGGTAATAGATTTAGTAGATATGCAAAATATATTATTCAAGAAAGAGCTTTACCTGATGTTAGAGATGGATTAAAACCAGTTCAACGCCGTATTTTATATGCAATGAACCAATTGAATTTAACATTTGATAAACCTTATAAAAAATCAGCAAGAGTTGTTGGAGAAGTTATTGGTAAATATCACCCACATGGAGATAGTTCTATATATGATGCAATGGTAAGAATGTCTCAGTGATGAAAAGTTAATATTCCACTAGTTGATATGCAAGGAAATAACGGATCAATTGATGGAGATAGCGCTGCTGCTATGCGTTATACTGAAGCAAGACTTACTAAAATTTCAAATCTTTTATTAGAAGATTTAGAAAAAAACACAGTTATATTTTCACCAAACTTTGATGATAGTGAAACTGAACCAACAGTTTTACCTAGTTATTTTCCAAATATTTTAGTTAATGGAGCTACTGGAATTGCTGCAGGTTATGCAACAAATATGCCTCCACACAATTTAAGTGAAATTATTGATGCAAGTATTAGTATAATTAAAAATCCAAATATTACTATTGATCAAATTTTAAAAATAGTTAAAGGACCTGATTTTCCAACTGGAGCTATTATTCAAAATAAACAAGGAATAAGAGAAGCTTTTTTAACAGGTAAAGGAAAAGTAATTATTAGTAGTAAATGACATCAAGAAAAAAATAATATTGTAGTTGATGAAATTCCATATGAAGTAGTTAAACAAGATCTTGTTAAAAAAATTGGTGATGTTATTGATAATAATCCTAATTTAGGAATTAAAGAAATTAGAGATGAAACTGATAGAAAAGGTTTAAGAATAGTTATTGAATTAAATGAAAAAGCTAACTTAGAAACTGTTAGAAAGTTTTTATTTAAATCAACTTGATTAAGTGTTTCATATAACTATAACAATATTATTATTGTTGATAAACAACCAAAACAACTAGGTTTAATTGATATTATTAAAGCTTATATTTCTCATTATAAAGAAGTATTTATTAAAAGAACTGAATTTAATTTAAACAAAGCAAATCTAAGATTAGAAATTGTTAATGGTTTAATTAAAGCTTTATCAATTTTAGATGAAGTTATTAAAGTAATTAGAAAATCAGAAAATAGAATTGATGCAATTAATAATTTAGTTAAAACTTTTAATTTTACAACAAATCAATCAACAGCTATTGTTGATATGAGATTATATCGATTAACTTCAACTGATGTTAATAAATTATTATTAGAAAAAACTGAACTAATTGATAAGATTAAAAAATATCAAGAGATTTTAAATAATAATTTGGTTTTAGATAATGAAATCATTTCAAGATTAGAAGAAGTTAAAAAGCAATTTGGTATAAAAAGAAAATCTCAAGTTGAAGATTTAGTTGAAGATTTAGATGTTGATCAAAAAGAAGTAATCATTGAAAAAGAAATTAATTTATGAATTTCAAAAGATGGTTATATTAAAGTTATTGATAATAATATTTTAAATAAAAATGAATTAAGTTCTTTTGGTAAAAAACCAAATGATATGTGAATTAGTCAAGGAGTTTGTTCAAACTTAGATCACTTAATTTTAGTTTCAGATCAAGCAAATTATTATTCAATTCCTTTATATAAAATAGCAAATAGTAAATGAAAAGATCAAGGTGTTCATATAAACAGTGTTGCAACTACTCAACCAAATGAAACTATTATTAATGCTTTTATAATTAAAGAATTTATAAACTCTACTCAACACTTATTATTAGTTAGCAAAAATGGATTGATTAAAAGAACTCAAATTAGTGATCTAGAAACTAAAATTTTTAACAAATCATTTAAAATAATGAAAATTAGTGATGATGATAGTTTAGTTTATGCTGATTTAATTAGTTCTAAAACTTCATATTGTTGTATTATTACAAAAAATGGATATGCTGTTAGATACAATATTGAAGATATTCCAGTTCAGTCAACAATTTCAAAAGGAGTTAAAGCAGCTAATTTAAAAGATGATTATATAATTAGTGCTTTAAGCTTAGATAATAATAAAGATGTTTTAATTTTTACAAATAAAAATAATTACAAAAGATTAGATCAAAATTTAATTCCGATTTATATTAGACCAAAAAAAGGAATTAGAATTTTAGTTGAAAAAAAGAAAAACAAAGAACAAGTAATATTTGGTTTTGCAATTAATGATCAAATGAGTATTAGTATTTTAGATACAAATGATCAAATCACAGATATTAATGTAAGTGATTTAAAACATACTAATTTAGAACAAAACAGTATTTCTACAAATATTGATGAAATTTCATATGTTTCTATTAAACAATTAATAAGATCAATTGCTTTTGATCAACCTGCTTTAGCAAATAATTTTAATGATCAAGATACAAATGATCAAATAGAAGCTAAACCAAAGTTTAATAAATTAGTAAGTGAGCGTATTGTTGTTTCAAAAGATACTAAAAACAAAGCTATAAATAATGCAAACCAAGTTCACGGATCTGATTTAAGTTCTTATTTAGATGATATTTCTTCACTTTTATCTAAAGTTAGTCAAAATAAAAAAGATAAAAAAACTAAACAATTGGATTTTGAAGATTATTTTAGTGATGATGATCAAAATCAAGATGATAATTAAAGTTCAAATTATTTGAACTTTTTTTATTTAATTAGTTTTATTTTATTAAATTTTAATTTAGTAATGTTTTGATATTATTAAAATAGATTTTAAGATTGGAACATATTATGGAAGAACAAATAAAAATCAGAGGTTATTTATCTAAGTTTTTATACAAATCAGATTCTTGAGCTTTAGCTATTTTTACAAGTGAAAATAATCCTAATAAAACTAGAAAAATTAAAGGTGAAATCAGTGATTTAAAACCAAAAATTTTATATGAATTAATAGGAAAACAAACAAGTCATGTTAAATATGGAACAAGTTTTGAAGTAAGTAGTTTTACTTTAGCAAGTATTAATACAGAACAACAAATTATTAACTTTTTAAAATCTGATGTTTTTCCAGGAATTGGTAATTTAACAGCTAGTAAAATAGCTAA
Organism: Mycoplasma mycoides subsp. capri; assembly: GCF_900489555.1. Classification (GTDB taxonomy): domain Bacteria; phylum Bacillota_I; class Bacilli_A; order Mycoplasmatales; family Mycoplasmataceae; genus Mycoplasma; species Mycoplasma capri. The sequence continues at coordinate 557,762 of NZ_LS483503.1, forward strand.
ACTTTATTCAAAAAACTTCATACAAGAAATTTTAAATAATAAAGAACAGTTTTTTCAAATCAAAGATATTAGTAAAGATAAATTAGAATTAATTTATAATAAAATCAAACAAATTAATGAACAAAACTTTTTAAGAATTGAATTTATTAATCATAATTTAAACTTAAAAATACTAGATAAACTAAAAAAGTTTACTGATGATGAAAATGAAATAAAACAAATTCTAACTAATAATTGGTTTGAATTTAGTTTTAAGTATGAACTTGGTTTAATGCAAGATATTGATAAGATATTTTTATATTTTAATAATAATGATATTAATAATTTAACTAGAATTAGTTATTGACATTTGTATGCTTGTAATGAGATTTTATTTAATTTAGGAGATAGTTATACTTATAAAAACTACTTATTTAAAAAAGTTTCTGATTTAATAAAAATTAATGATTTAGATTTATTAAATAATGGTTTAGATTATGCTATTAAAAATGAATTATTAGTTTTAAAAAACGAAAAAATCTATACTTATGAATCATTTAATGATGAATTAATAATTAGTGAAGTTTTAGTTAATAATCATTTAAAGACTAATGATATTGATGATGATTTATTAACTAGTTATATTAATCAAATTCAACTAAATACACAAATTAAAGATTTTAAATATGACAAAGATCAAGTTTTAGCTTTAAAAAACTTTATTAAACATAAAATCAGTATTATAACTGGAGGGCCTGGAACTGGTAAAACAACAATTATTAAAGCAATAGTTGAATTGTTTAAAAAAGTTTATCATTCTAGTAATTATGCAATTTGTACACCAACTGGAAGAGCAGCTGCAAAAATTAGAGAAAACTTTACAGAAAGTAATGCAACAACTATTCATAAACTTTTAGGTTATGAAAAAGATAATAAATTTAGTGTTAATAAATATCATCCACTAGATTATGATTTATTAATACTTGATGAATGTTCAATGATCGATGCTCGCTTATTTTCTCAGTTTTTATCTTCAATAAATAATGCTAAAAAAATTGTTTTGATTGGTGATGTTGATCAGTTAGCAAGTGTTGGTTATGGAAATGTTTTTTATGATATTATTAATTCAAAAATTGTTTGTACTACTAATTTAATAAACATCCATCGTCAAAGTTTTAATAATGGAATTATTGATCTAGCTTATATGATAAAAAATGATAATTTGGATCTAAACAAATTACAAAATTTAGATAATGTAGAGTTTTTCTTTAATAAAGATAAACAAGCTTGTTTAGAGTATTTAAAAACAGTTTATAGTAAAACTATTAATCAAACAAAAAATATTCAAGTAATTTCTCCAGTTTATGCTGATATTTTAGGAATTGAAAATTTAAATAATTTTATTCAATATAACTTTAATCAAAATATTTTAGATACTAATAATGTTTATGATAGGTTAAGATTTAGATATGCTGTTAATGATAAAGTTATGTATTTAAAAAATGACAGTGAATTAAATTTATCAAATGGTGATATTGGATATATTTGTCAAATTAATAAAAATAATAATAAATTTAATTCAGCTATTATTAACTTTAATAACAACTTGTTTGAGTTTACAAGTGAACAATTTGATGAAATTAATTTAAGTTATTGTTGTAGTGTACATAAAACTCAAGGTAGTGAATATGATCAAGTAATTTTAGTTTTACAAGATACTTTATTTAGTAATTTTTTAAATAAAAAACTTTTATATACAGCTATTACTAGAGCAAAAAAACAACTAGTAGTAATTGGTGATTTTGACTTATTTATAAAAGCAAGTAAAAAAAATGCAAGAATTAGAAAAACTACTTTAATTGAACATATTTTAGATAAATTAAATAATTAGTGTAAATAAAAAAGTCATAAGTTAGACCTTATGACTTTTTATTAGTTCTTAATTTTGCTTTCAATAACTTGTAATCTTGATTCTAAAGCTTCTCATTTATTTCTTGATTGTAAAACAAAATGTAGAATAATTCCAGAAACTAAACCAAGTAAACCAAATCCTAAAACTACTAATAAAATTAATTGGTTACCAAGTCTATCAGCAACAATACTTTCTCTTCCATTAATAATAATAGTCATTTGGTGTTTTGCTTCAATGGCTGATCTAATTTGTTTAAAGAATGCATCTGGAGTAAAGGCAATAACACTAACAACGTTAACTGCTGCTGCATATTTTTCATTTGCAATTCTTAAATCAGTTCCAATTGGAGATCATCTAATTGTAACAACAGCTCAAGTAACAGCTCCCATTACAACTAAATTTAATCCAGCTGCAACTTGTAATATAATAGTTGAAGCTTTTTTTAGATTTGGATCTGTATCATTTGTAATATTATCTAATCCAAATCCAGGTAAAATTATTCCAACTCCAACTAATAACATACCAATTAATAAACCTATACAAATTAGTGGAATATAAGAATTTTTCTTATCAGCATATTTACCAAATCATCCTGAAATCATAAATCTCATAGCATATGTTCTCATTAACCCAATTAACATAACAGCTAATCCAGGAACTCAGAACACGTTTTTTAAATAGTTTACATATGAAGATAACCCCATTTGTAACATGTAAACTCCTAAAACTAAAATAGCTAATAAGATTACAGTTTTATCTTTTACAACACTTATCAAAGCTTTAACTGAAAAGCTTGGTGGTTCTTGTAATTTAGGTTCTTTAATTAAAAATAAGGCTAACAGTGCTGAAAGAATAATAAATCCAGCATATAAAGAAATTAAAATTAAAAATCCTATTGAAACTCCGTTTTCTCCACCAACTTTACCTAAAATTTCATGGTTTTGTAATTCTAAAAGTAATGTACCAAATAAAGCAATTGCTAAACCAATTAATCCATTTAGCATTCCTTGAATACCGTTGTTTTTTCCAACTTGTTTTTCTTGTAATTCTTTTGGTAAATGTTCAGTGTTAACGTTTTTTACAAGTTTTCATAATGGTGCTCAAAATAATGCACAAGTTGCAAAAGCAAACCCTGCAAAAATTATACATAATTGAACAACCATTAAATTTCTAAAAGTACCTTGTAAAACATGTTCTGTATTACCAGCTAATAAAGGAACAAATGGTAAAATAACATACCAAACTCCTAAAACTCCAGTAATAACAATACCTAATACAACCATTGATTTGGCTCTAAATTTATCTCCTAATCAAGCTCCAAGTATATAACATGGAAGTGAAACATAGCCATAAATTNCTCCAGCTTGTGAGTAATCTGATTGAGCTAATCTAAAGTTAGCGTTCATGTTAGGAATAAAATTATCCATATAAAATGGAATANCCATAATAGCAACATCGGCTAAAGCTAAAATCAAAAGAACATAATTACGTTTAAAAAATTCAGGAATACTTCCAAAAAATTTAGTAACCTTGTCCATATTAATCCATTCTATTAATTTTTATTTTTATTTAATCTTAAATTAATTAGTTATCTAATTAATAATTAAACTAATTTAATAACTAATTAGTAGTTTATATAGAACAATAACTAGTCTATACACTTTTATATTACAACATTAAGTCTAGTAAAAAATAATAATATTAAAACTAACTAATAATTCATTCTTATTTTTGTTAAAATTTTTAAAAAAGCAAATTTTAAAAGAAAGGAGTATTTTAAAATTCTAACTGTTTTAAAAACTTATAGATCTTATATAGACTTACTAAATATAATTTAATAATATTTAACAAAATAAAATTGAAATTAGTTCTTATTAACTAATTAATATAAATGAAAGAATTAAATTAAAATCTTATGAAAAAACCAAAACCAAATAATGATAATGTTTTAATTGAAATTAATGACTTAAGATTTAAATATCATAAAAAACAATCAAATTATGATTTATTAATAGATCATTTACAAATACAAAAAAACCAAATTATTTCTTTACTAGGGCCTTCTGGGAGTGGAAAAACAACTTTATTAAACCTTTTATTAGGACAATTTGAAACTATAATTAAAAAATAATATACCAAGTAATAATTCTTTAAAAAGTTAGTTATATAAAGCTAACTTTTTTTATTTTTTAAATCATAAAAATATTTTAAAAAATTAACTTTTTAGTATATACAACATTTTTTTAAATTACATATTGACAATATTTTACTAATATGCTCTTTTCATAAAATTACTTTAGATATGTATTAATTTATAATGGGGTTTTATATGAAAAAGTTGCTAGCTTTATTAACTGCATCAACTTTACTAGTTATACCAACTAGTAGTAGTTTTTTAATAAATAAAGTTTCAAATATTAGTGTTAATTATTATGCTGAAAATAATAATCAAATAGAAATAAAAATTAATGAAATTTGAAATAGGGATTTTAAAAATAAATTAGATAGTGCTAAAAAATTTAAATGAATTTTAGAAGAACTAAAAGAAAAATTAAAAAAAGAAAACTTAGGTTTAATTGATATTAAATTAAAAGATCAATCTGAAAAAGGAAAAACAAGCAGATTTAAATTTAATACAAATAATCAAAAGCTTGAAATTATAGTAAATAGTAAAACAATTTCTCTAGAAACTGGAAATGTTAAAATGGCATGAAAACCCATGAAATTTAAAGGTAAAACTAGAGGTGAAGATACTTATTCAAAAGAAAATGAATTTGATGCATCAAAATGAAATGACACTGATTTTGTAGTTTATGAAATAGGTTATTATGATGATGGAAACCAAATTCAATCTATTAAATTACCAAAAGGTGTAGTTTCAGTTCCTAAGGATTTACCAAGAGAAATTACTTCATTAAAAGAATTGTTTCAAGATGCAACTGAATTTAATGATCCAAACATTAAAAATTGAGATACATCAAATGTAGAAAATATGGAATCTATGTTTGAAGGTGCAACTAAATTTAACCAAGATTTAGAACGATGAGATACTAAAAATGTTTCTAATATGGCATTTATGTTTAGAGAGGCTGCTACATTTAATGGAAAAATTTCAACTTGAAATACTTCTAAAGTTACAACAATGTCTGCAATGTTTAATGATGCAAAAAGTTTTAATCAAAACATTAATACAAAATACTCAAAAAATAAAAATAAATATAGTGTATCTTGAGATGTTTCAAATGTAGATAAAATGCAAGAAATGTTTAAAGGCGCTACTTCATTTAATAGTGATCTTTATAATTGAAATACAAAAAAAGTAACCGCTATGAGAGACATGTTTAATGGAGCTACTAGCTTTAATAAAGATATTAGTAACTTTGATGTTGAAGAAAATGGTGATTTTACTGATATGTTTAAAGACGCTAGATCATTTAACCAGAATCTATCCAATTGAGTAATCTATGACACAAAACCTGGTGATATAGATAGTGGAGCTAGTTCTTGAATTAGTTATTATAAACCACGTAGTAAAAGAGATATTTCAAATAGTATTAAAAAGTCAAATGAAGGCTATTTAAAAACTACTAATTCTTTATATGATGAAGAAATTACTAAATTAATTGATAAACACAAAATAGAAGTTGAAAAGCAAAAAGCAGAAGCTGAAGCTAGAAAAAGAGAAACCGAAGCCAGAGAAAAAGCAGAAGCTGAAGCTAGAAAACAAAAAGAAATCCCAAATAAAATTAAAGATATTTGAAATAGAAATTTTAAAGATAAATTAAATAGTGCTCAAAAGTTTAAAGACATTTTTAAAGAACTTCAAGAAAAAATAAAAGAAGATATCGATTTAAAATCTATATCTATTAAATTAGTCGATAGCTCTTTAGAAAATAAAAGATTTAGATTTGATCCAACTGATACAACAATTGATACAAGAATTAAAGTAGAACCTCAATCATTAGATATTTTATTAGATAATCAAACAATTAAATTAGAACCAGGATCAGTTAAAAGAGCTTGAAAAGCAGTTGAATTTAAAGGAAAAACTAATGGTGAACGTGCTTCTTCTAAAGAAGATGAATGAGATATTTCATATTGAGATGATAAAGATTTTGAAGTCTATGAACTAGGTTATTATGATGATGGAGAACAAATTCAAGCAATTAAACTACCAAAAGATGTAAAAATTGTTCCAGATCATTTACCAAAAGAAATTACTTCAACAAAAGAATTATTTGCATTTTCAAATCAATTTAATAATGAAAATATTAAAAAATGAGATATGTCAAATATTGAAGATACATCAGGAATGTTTTTAGGAGCTGCTAAATTCAATCAAGATCTATCAGATTGAGATACTTCTAATGTAAAAAACATGAGCAAAATGTTTTTAAATGCTAAAGAATTTAACTCAAAGATCTTTAATAAAGTTGAAAATGTAACTGATATGAGTTCCATGTTTTTAAATGCCATAGCATTTAATCAAGATTTAAATAGTTGAAAAACTGAAAAAGTTAAAAATATGAATTCGATGTTTTTAGGAGCAACTAATTTTAATCAAGACTTAAATGAATGAAATGTTGAAAATGTAACTGATATGAGTTATATGTTTAAAAACACAACTTCATTTAATAATGGATTATCAAAGTGAAAACCTAAAAAAGCAATTGATATGTCTCATATGTTTGAAGGAGCAATAAAATTTGATCAAGACATTTCAAAATGAAATGTATCTAGTGCAAAAAATATGCAAGATATGTTTAAGAACGCTTCAGCATTTAATAAGGATCTAAAAGATTGAAATATAACTAGTGTTTCAAATATGGAAGGTATGTTTGAATTAGCAACTAAATTTAATGGTGATATTTNAAACTGAGATACTAAAAATGTTGAATCAATGAGTAGAATGTTTAAAGATGCTGCTTCATTTAATAAAGATATTTCTGATTGAAATACTTCAAATGTAAAAGACATGTCATATATGTTTAGTGATGCTATAAGCTTTAATCAAAATATCAATACTAAAGATATGTCAAGTAAAAAAGCTTGAGATGTATCTAAAGTAACTGATATGGAAGGTATGTTTAGTGGGGCAATTAAATTTAATAGTGAACTATCTAAATGAAATACTTCAAATGTAAATAACATGAGTAAGATGTTTAAAAATGCTAAAGTATTTAATAATAACATTAGTAATTTTGATATTAAAAACGTTAAGTACTTTAATAATATGTTTGAAAATGCTTCAACTTTTAATCAAGACTTATCTAAATGAAGTTTTAAACACTTAGGTAATAACAAAGATATAGCTACTGAATCTTATGATTTAAATGCTACTTCTTGAAAAGCGGAATGAAAACCAGATAGTTCTTCAAATACTCCAGTTGAACCAGCTCCAGTTCCTCAACCTCAACCAAAACCAGCTCCAGTTGAACCAACTCCTACTCCTAATCCAGTTGAACCAGCTCCAGCCCCAACTCCAATTCCTCAACCTCAACCAGTTCCAACTCCACCTGTTAAACCTATTCATCCTATAACTACAAATAAGACTTCTTTATTAAAAGTAATTAAAAAAGATCAATTAGGTGAAATTAATTATAGATCTGCTAATGAAATACTTAAAAAACTTGCTAATTTAAATAAAGGTGTTGAAATTAAAGATTTATATGTAAGAAACATAGAAAAAAATTCAGCTATTATTAGTGCTAAAAAGAATGGTAAATATTTAGGAGATNTTTTAGTATCATTTAATATTAAAAAACCAGATCGTATAATTTGAGAAAACTCTATATTTGATGATAATGATTATTGATTCTTTAGAAATGATCAACCAAAAACACNACATACACCTATTAAACCAAATAATGCAGCAGAACGATCAACATTTAATAATGAAGATGATTGATTCTTATACCCAGTAATAACTCCACACAATTCAACTCCAAACAAACCAGTTGATCCAATAAAACCAAATCAACCTGATCAACCTGTAAAACCAAGTGATCCAACTAAACCAAGTGATCCAAAACCAACTGACTCAACTAAACCAATAACTCCAACAAAACCAATTCAACCAACTGATAATAAAAAACCTGAATCAAAACCTGATCAACCTAAAGCTCCAGAAAATAAAGCTGATAATCAAGTAAAACCAAATAATAAACCACAAACTAAAAATGTAAATAATAAAACTGCTTTTGTAGCTGTTAGTGCTGTTTCTATATTAGCGATTTTAGCAATAAGTTCAGTTGTTATATTAATTAAAAAGAAAAAGAATAAATAATAAAAAAAGAAAACCTCTACTTTTGAACCCCCCGCTACCATAAACACGGACTAAAATTTTTCAATATTATAACAGGATTGTTTTCTGAATTGTACAGGAGACAATCCTTTTAATTTTTCTTTTATTCTTATGTTGTTATATCAATAAATATACTTATGAATTCTTTTAGTTAACTCTTCTACTGAATTATATTTTTCACCATAATAAATTTCTTGTTTTAATAAACCAAAGAAGTTTTCTATAATAGCATTATCTAGGCAATTACCTTTTCTAGACATACTTTGTGTTATGTTATTTTCTTCTAGTTTTTTAGCTCAACTAATGTGCTGATAATGAAATCCCTGATCAGAGTGAATTAACAAACCATTTGTATTTTTAACCTTTTTAAGTGCTTTGTCTAGCATTGAATTTGTTAGGTTTAAGTTAGGATTAGTTTGAATTGAATATGAAATAATTTCATCATTGTAAAGATCAATAATTGGTGATAAATATAACTTTTGACCATTGACTTTAAACTCTGTTACATCAGTGCATCAAAGTTTGTTTGCTTGTAAAGAATGAAAATTTCTTTTTAAAATATTATCTGCAATTTTTCCAACAGTTCCTTTATAAGAACTATATCTCCTATTTTTTGTTCTAAATTTAATACACTGAACTCCAAGCTCTTTAGTTAACCTTAAAATTTTTTTGTGATTAACAATATGTCCTTTTGATTTTAAAGCTATTTTTAGCCTTCTATACCCATATGTTTCAAATGATTTGTTAAAAATATCAACAATCATTTCCTTTAATTCTTTGTCTTTATCTATTGCATTTTCTAACTTATGTTTTCATTCATAAAAAGAAGATTTAGGCAGCTTGGCTATTTTTAATAGAATAGAAATTTTAACTTTTTTGTGTGTTTTTAGTAATTCTAAAACTACTTTTGTTTTTTCCTTGTTGATTTTTCTTTTGTCAACAAGGTGTGGAACTTTTTTCAGAATTCAGCCTCTAACTTATAGTATTCTACTTGTTCTTTTAATTCTTTAATTTGTTGTTCATTATTGATTTTTACTTGTGATTTCTTTATTTTAGCTGGTTTTTTATTAGGGTTTTTCATAATTTTCTTAGGTCTTCCTATATTATTATTTAACCCTAAAAATCCATATTCTCTATATTTTTTAACTCAACCAGCTATAGTTGATGAATAAATAATATTAAACTTTTTTGCGACCTCATCATATGAGTGATTAGTTTCAAGTTTATACAATACAATTTTAAGCTTTAGCTTTGCACTATAATGAGGCTTTTTATCTTTATTAATGAGTCCTTCTATTCCAAATGCTTCAAATCTATTAACTAAACTTTCTACAGTATCAACTGAAATATCATATTTATTTGCTAAATAAGTACTCTTTTTTATATTAAGCTTTTTAGCTTCTTTAACAATTTTTAACTTTTTTTCTAAATTTAATTTAGACATATAAAAACCCCATTTCCTGGATTTTAGTCCGGAATATGGGGTTCGGGAGATTTTTATTATCTTTTTATTCTTTTGAATTATTTTCAAATGTTTTAATAGTCTCACTTGGAATAGTTTCACAAAAACTAAACATATTAACTACATCTTGAAATGAAGATTCAGGAATTTTTAAATCTTTTAATTGATCATGTTTAACTGATAAATTAATTTGATCAATTTGGTCATTTTTAATTTTTAAAACAAATTCAGGATCAGCTACAAATACTGAACTTAATCCAACTAAATCAGAATATTTTAAAGCTTCTAAACATTTATCTGGTGTATTAATTCCACCAGATGAAATAATAGGTAATTTATTTTTATAAACATCATAAATTACTTTATTAACTAATTGATTTTTATATTTAGTATTTGATCTTACTTTATTTAAATAAATATCATGACCTCAACTAGCAATCGCTAAATATGAAATCTTTCCAATCTCAATAATTTTATCTACAAGTTGAATAAAATCTTCAATTGTATATCCTAAAATATCTCCATAAGTTTCTTCAGGAGTTGCTCTAAATCCAAAAATAAAGTTTTTTGGAGCATGTTTATCAATTACTTCTCTTATAGCTTTAACTACTTCTAAACAAAATCTAGATCTGTTTTCAAATGTTGTTGCTGAGTATTCATCAGTTCTTTTATTTATTATTTGACTAAAAAAAGTTTGCATTAATAAACGTTGAGCCATTGAAATTTCAACACCATTAAATCCTGCTTTAATTACTCTTAAAGTAGCATCTTTATAGTCTTTTATAATTTGTTTAATTCTATCTTTTGATAGTTCTAAAACTTCATGTTCAATTGGAGTATGATTTTTTTCATAAGATGGTCCATATAAATAACCATATTTTTTTAATGAAGTTTTTGAAAATTTTCCAGCATGAGCTAATTGTAAAATAACACAATTAGAATCAGTTTTCATTGCTTGATATAAACTAGTTAAACTAGGTATATCATCATCACTTTTTGCACTAATTCCATATTCAAATAATTGTCCAAATTCATCAAAATAAACTCCTCCAGTTATTTGAAGTGGTGCTGAATGAGCTCTTCTTTTAACATAATCAGCTTCTTGAGTTGTTATTTTCCCATCTAAAGTAGCTAAACTTAAAGTCATTGGTGAAAGTACAAAACGATTTTCTAATTTAAATCCATTTATTTCAAATGGTTCAAATAATTTTTGATATTTATTCATTATTCTTCATCTAAAATGATTTTTACAACTTCTTCTGGTTTAATTTCATTAAAGAAGTAACTTTGAAGATCAGCATCATTAAATGCTTTTAATAAATCTTCATGAGTCATTTTAGTTCCTATTAAAGCTTTTTCTAATTCTAATAAATCTTTTTTAGCAAAAAAATCACCACTAATTTTTATTTTTTCAATTCTTTGATTTTCAATAGCTAACGAAAAGTTAATAGTACCAATTGCTAATCTAGCATCACGGTTATATTCATATCTAGGACTTAAACCATAAGTTCATTCTCAGTTTTTATATCTAGTTTTAATTAATTCATCAACTTGTTCTCAATCTTTATCAGTCATTATATAACGATTAACATCTTTTAAATCATCAACATTAAAGATTTTTTTAATCATTAAGTCTTTAAATTCAAATATATCTAAATTTCTATAAGGTTCATCTAAATATTGACTTAAAGCTGCTACTCTTTGAGAAACTGATTTAACACCTTTAGCTTCAATTTTTTTACGATTTGGATTTAATACTTGACTCATTGCATCATAATCAACATTATAAAGTAATGAATTTCCACCATAAATCACATCATCTAATAGCATCATAGCAGCACCAGAAACTTTTTTACCATCAATAGTTAAATCGTTTTTACCAGATTGAGTAATATTTTTAGCTCCTAGTTCTTTTAAAATTTTAATAGTTGGTTCATAAAACTTAGCATAATTTCCTAAAATTTCAGTACCTTTTTTATATGGAATTAAATAACAAATATTAACTGAATTTGAATCAATATAAATTGTTCCTCCACCAGTAGCTCTTCTAACTATTTCTAAGTTTTTTTCTTTTAAATATTTAAAGTTTACTTCAACTTCTGGGTTTTGAAAATATCCCATTTGAATATGAGGATCTGCAATACTTGGAAAAACAATAGTATCATCTATTTTTAAATTACTAGCTGCTCAAATTTGAATTGCTAATCAATAAGCACCATCTTTTATATACTTACCATTTCTAATTGGTTCTATTAGTACCATTTTTTACCTCTTCTAAGTTTTTAATTGCTAAATTAAGATCGTTTGTATATGTAATTGTTTTAGATCTAATTTCTAAAGGAATACGATAAATCTTTTTATTCATAGCTAAATAAGTTGCTTTATTAAATTGTTCAACCATTTGTCAAAAAGGTTTTTTAACAGTTAATTGGTTATTAAAATTAATACNAATTTCTCAAAATAACATTTTTTTATCTTTATTTTTATTAATAAATTTCTGATAGTTATTTTGAGTTTGTACAAATTCATCATCTTTAATAAACACTTGACATCAAAAACGCTGATGTACTTTTAAATAACTATTACATTTTTTACAAACTGGAATTTGTTCTAATTCTACTTTTAGATTTTTTTGATTATTTGCCATATTTAAAATAGCATCATCATTAATATAAAGTTCATCACTACATTTTTTAGAACATTCTAATAAGTTTAATTTACTATCTAAATAAAAAATCTTATTTAAATCAAATCCAGCTAACTCTAAACTATTATCACGATTAGTTGTAATAATAAAATAATTTTTATTATCTAAATAGTTTTTTAAATCAATAAAACTATTATCTAGTTTTTGATCAAAATAATTTAACTTAATATATCTTGAAAAAAATGCTCAATAGTTTTTAATATCTAAAAAAGGATAAACACTAGCTTGTTTAAAATCTATAAAGCAAAACTCTTTTATAAAATCACTAAAGTTATTTTCAAATTCAAGTTGTTTATTAGTTTGATAAATTTCAGATCCAATTGCAATTATTAAACTATCATTTTGATTAATTAAATCATTAAGTTGTTCTATACTAAGATTTGTATTCATTTTAAAAGTCTTCTAAACTCATAAATTTGTTTTGATCAATATCACTTAAAACCATAATTCAGTTTTCATTATCATCATGAGAACTAATTAGTTTAGGATTTTCTAATGCTTTTTGATTTCACTTAACTACAGTTGCATCAAGTGGCATTTTTAAATTTAAAATAGCTTTTGAAGCTTCTAAAGCTAAAAAGATATCATCTTCTTTTAAATGTTTTTTATCTGTGTTTTTAAATTGTAAATAAGAAACTGTACCAATGTCATCTTGCATTTCTGAAGTCATTCTTAAATAGTATTCATTTTTATCATCTATTTTTTCAATAACTAGAAATTTAATAACTTTTTTCATATTAACCTTTCTTAACAAGTTTAATTTATATTTTATATAAATCATCACCTTAATTTTAAACTTATTTTTATATACAAATATCAAACTATTTTTAAAATATGAAAATAAAAACATATGTTTTTTAGAATTAACAAAAAACTAATATGATGTAATAAAATGTTTTTAGAACTATATTAGGAGAATGATATGAATCTAATTTATGATTATAATTACGTATTTAAAAACAATAATAATGATAATGAAAGTATTATTTTTGTTCATGGGTATAATTCTTCACCAAGAACTTTTGAAATATTTGAAAAATATTGAACAAGATCAAATTATTATGCACTACAATTTCCAGGATCAAATCTAGTAAAAGCAGTTAAAGATCATAAAGTTACAGTCGAAGGTTTTGCTCAATTATTAATTGATTTTATAGAACAAAATCAAATTAAAAATGTTGTAGCTATTGGACATTCTATGGGTGGAGGAGTTATTAGTATTGCTTATAAAATGCGCCCTGATTTATTTAAAAAACTAATTTTTATAACTCCTATGAATAAACCACAACGTGCTTTATATGAACAATATAAAATTGATTATTTTCCAAAAACATTTGATGAATATATAAATAACACACTTTCATCATTATACTATGATCCATCAATTCTAACTTCAAATCAAGAATGAATGAAACAAGCAAAACAAGAATTTGATCCTTATGTTTATAATAATGATGTTATTGTTGAACTAGGTGAACCAAAAGATCGTACTTTTGAATTAATAGAACAAGGACTAGATGCTATTAAAATACCAAGTTTATTAATTCTTGGTGAAAAAGATGGTGTGATTTTAAGAGATGAATGCTTAGATTATTTTAAACAGCACGTAAAAGGTGTTGAAATGCATTGAATGAAAAAAACAGGTCATATGGTCTTTCAAGAAAACTTTGAAGAGTTTATTAAAATAGTTGAAAACTTTTTAAATAAAACTAATTAGTATGAAAAAACTAATATATGATTATGACTATGTTTTTAAAAATAATAATAATTCTGATCTAAATATTATTTATGTACATGGATTTAACTCATCATATAAAGCTTTTGAAATCTTTGAAAAATATTGAACTAAAACAAATTATTATTCAATTCAATTTCCGGGATCTCAATTAGTAAAACCAGCTAAAGATCATAAAGTTACAGTTGAAGGTTTTGCTCAATTATTAATTGATTTTATAGAACAAAACCAAATTAAAAATGTAGTTGCTGTTGGTAAATCTATGGGTGGAGGAACATTAGCTATTGCTTATAAAATGCGTCCTGATTTATTTAAAAAACTAATTTTTATAACGCCAATGAACAAAACTCAACTTCCATTATATCCAAGATATAAAATTAATTATTTTCCAAAAACATTTGATGAATATGTAAATAACACACTAACTTCTTTATATTATGATCCATCATTTTTAACTTCAAATAAAGAATGAATGGAAAAAGCAAAGCAAAATTTTAATCCAGAAATGTATGATAATGATTTAATCATTAAATTAGGTACACCTAAAGCTAAAACTTTTGAACTAATTGAAAAAGGTTTAGATTCAATTACTATTCCAACATTATTAATTCTTGGTGAAAAAGATGGTGTGATTTTAAGAGATGAATGTTTAGATTATTTTAAAAAACATGTAAAAAATGTTGAATCACATTGAATTAAAAAAACAGGTCATAGAGTATTTGAAGAAAACTTTGATGAGTTTATTAAAATAGTAGAAAACTTTTTAAAAATATGTTAGATATGAAAAAAATAATTTATGATTATGACTATATATTTAAAGATAATAATAATGACACAGAAAATATTATCTTTTGTCATGGTTTTAATGCTTCAATAAATGTTTTTAATATTTTTAAAAATTATTGAACTAAATCAAATTATTATGCACTACAATTTCCAGGAAATAATAATGTAAAACCAATTAAAGATCATGAAATTTCAGTATTACAATTTGCAAAACTAGTAGTTGAATTTGTTAAAAATAATAATTTAAAAAATGTTACTTTAATTGGTCATTCTATGGGTGGTGGAACTATTTCATTAGCTTATCAACTAGCTCCCGAATTATTTAAAAAATTAGTTTATGTATGTCCTATGAATAAAGCTAGTGAAGATGTTAATAATAATTTTTTACATGATTATTTTCCAAAAACATTTGAAGAATTTACAACTGATTTTTTAGGTTCACTATATTATGATCCATCATTTTTAACTAGAGATCCTAAATGAATGCGATTAGCTAAATGACATTTTTCAGGTAATGATTATAATACTAAAGAATTAACTGATTTAGGAAAAACTTTAGTTTCAAAAGAACTACATGAACAAATTTATCAAGCAATTAAAACTATTAAAATACCTACTTTATTAATTCTTGGTGAAAAAGATGGTGTTGTAAATAGAGAACCTTGTTTAAAATACTATCAAGATGAAGTTAAAAATGTAATTACTACTTGAATTCCAAAAACTGGTCATATGGTATTTGAAGAAGATTGAGATTCATTTATAAAAATATTAGAACCATTCTTATTAAATAAATAAAAAAAGATGATTTCTAACTTAGTTAGATTTAAATCATCTTTTTTTTAGTTTTAAAAATAAATCTTTTAAACTTTTACGATAATAATAACTAAAACCAGCTACTGATGTAGTTGTTATAACTGCTGTTGATCCTATAACACCACTAACAATAGCTTTTGTTTTTTGATTAGAAACATTTTTTAAACTAGATTTAGCTGAAGGAATTATTAGATTTTTTTCATTATTTGATTTTGAAGATATATTATCTTTTGAATTAGTTGATTTTTCTATAGTTTCATTTTCTATAGATGAGTCAGGTTTTATATGTGGTTCAGTTTGGTTTGATTGATCAGAATTCATATTAGTTGATTCTTCTAGTTTTGGTTCATCTTCTTTAGTAGGTGTATTTGCTAAAATTTCTTCATTTTCTAGTTCTATTGTTGAATTAGATAAATCAATATTGTTATTAGTAATATCAGAGGTATCTGAAGCTTTAGATGACGTTTGTTTTGGTAAAGAATTCGAATTTGTTGTTGTTTCATTATCTTTAACAACCAATGTTTCATCTAACTTCTTTCATTTTGGTTGTTTTTCTTCATTTAAACCAAAATTATCTTTTTTTACATTATTAGATACTTCTCAACTTGATAAATCATAAGTAAAAGAAGTAGCACCATTAAACATTTTACTCATATCTTTTACTTTAAAAACATTTCATTTTGAAATATCCTGATTAAACTCAGTTGCTCCTGCAAACATTTCACTCATATCAGTAACATTTGAAGTATCTCAATCTAATATGTCTGAACTATTAAATTCATTACGTCCATAAAATAGACTATTCATATCAGTAACATTTGAAGTATCTCATTTTACTTCTCATGTTACGTTATGTCTAGCTCCTGCAAATGCATATCTTAAACTAGTTATTTCTTTTGGTAGTTCAGCTGCTATTACATTTATTGTAGTAGGTATTTGTTCAATTCTTTTATGTTTTCCTCACTGATAGTATCCAATTTTAACTAGTTTATTATCTTTTATCTCGTTTCTTTGATAATAAGTAATATTGTAATTTATCCTCAGATTTTCTTCTTTATTATTAATTAAAACTATTCCTGCTGTTATTAAAAATATAGAACTAGTACTAGTTAAAATTGTTAATATTTTTTTCATTAAATCTTTTCCATTCTTATAAAAATATATAAAGTAAACAAAAGTATATCAAAAACACTTTTATAGTTCAATACTAAAAAGTACGATGTATACTGAGTTATTTGTAAAAAAAGATATTTATTATATAACATTAAATAAAATTTTGCAATGCTTTTTTTTTTTTTTTTTGCTAAAAAGCCTATGTAAAGCCTTTAAAATAGTAGAATTACTTAAGATATATGCGTTGCATATACAAATGAGAGCAAAATTGTAGGTGGGCAAAATGAAAAAATTATTGACAATATTAGGTTCTTTAACTCTTATTGCAAGTGGGGGAGCTCTAGTTGTTGCATGTAATGGAACTCAACCAAATAATAATGAGAAAAAACCTGACCCAGTAAATCCTTCAGAAAAAGATCCATCTAAAGATCCAAAAGATGGTAATAAACCTGGAGATAAAGATGGAAAAACACCTGGAGATAATAAAGAACCAAAAACTCCANAAAAAAAACCAGTTAAAAAACCAATTCAAAATGCTGCAATGGCTTCAGCAAATGATACTCAATTATTATTTGATGAAACAATAAATGAAGCTACAAGATCTTGAAATAAAACATATAATGAAAAGATTGAAAAAGCTGAAATGGATAAAGTTGATGCTCAAATTGCTTATGAAAATGCAATTGATGATGCTACTAGATTAACTGGTGAACTGTTAGATACTTGACACAGAATGACAGTTTACGAAAATGATCAAAAATGAATAAAAGCAGAAAAAGAACGCATTGACGAAATCATTTATAGAGAAGATATTGCAGATGCAGAAGAAAGAGAAGCTGCAAGAGAAGTTGATAAGGTTTTATACTATGAAAATGCAATAGATTCATTTATAGATAGTGCAGGAAGATTTCTTGATGATGAATATAGAATTCAACTAGAAAGACATAATCATAAATTTGATGAAATTAGTAGAAAAGCAAATGAAGATTGAGAAGATTTTATTGCTTTAGATGCTCTTGATGCCTCTGCAAATCATACTAAAGAATTATTTGATATACCAACAAATAAGGCTAATTTAGATTGAGCTGAAAAGTATGACAAAAGATTTAAATTCTATAGAGAACTAGAAGCAAAATTAGCTAAGGAATTTAAAAACACAGCAAGCTCAACTACTGAAGAATACTTTAATGTTTTAGATACAAGTAAAGAAAATGAAGCTTGAGCTAAAAACAAGGCTGAAAAAGAAAGACTTTATAAAGAAAGACTTTATAAAGAAAGACTTTATAAAGAATTTACAACTAGTTCAAGCAATGCAACTGAAGAATACTTTAAGCTTTTAGATGAAATTCATAACAGAGAAAAAAAAGAAGAAGAATGAATTAAATCTGAAATTGAAAAAATTGAAAAAATCTTAAAAGATGAAGATTTTAGAGATGGAATAGCAAAAACCATAAAAGATCTATTTGATGCTATTGAAGAAAACAAGATAGCAGCTAATAAAAGAGAATTAAAAGAAAAATTAGAAGAGATATCTGATAGCGTAACTGATAATTCAAGAGCAGCTAATGGAATTAGTAATTGAATTGGTGTAGATAAAGAAACTAGAGATTATATTTCAAGTATTTCAGATTCAATTTTAAATAATGCTACTGCAGTTAATGGAAATGGTTCTAGTGAAGACTAAGGTAAATAATTAAAGGTATTTTAGCCAAAAAATCAATAAATAACATAATAACAACTTGCACATAGTGCAAGTTTTTTTATTAAAATAAGCAAATTTAAATTCTTTAAAAATCAAAGTACTAGAATAAAACATTGGATGGAGGTTTTATGAGCTTAATAGAAGTTAAAAATATTAGTAAAAAATATAATAAAAAAACAGTTCTAGGACCAATTAATTTAAAAATCAATAAAGGTGAAAGTGTTGCTATATTTGGAGCTAATGGAGCTGGTAAAACTACATTATGTGAAATTATAGCAAATACTAAATCTCAAAGTAGTGGTGAAGTTTTATATGATTTTAAAAAAGAAGAAATTGCTTTTAAAATTGGAATAAACTTTCAAACTCAAACTTATCCAAACTTTATTAATGTAAAAGAACTTATAGATTTTTATAAAACTTTATATAAAAACATTATTAATAAAACTTATTTTGATGAAATGATAAATAAGTTTAAATTAAAAGAATTATTCAAACAAAAAATCAGTTCTTTATCTGGTGGTCAACGTCAAAGAGTTAATTTATTTGTTTCATTATTTAATAAACCTGAAATTTATATAGGTGATGAAATCACAACTGGATTAGATGTAAAAGCTCAATTAGAAATTATTGATTTATTAAAAAAAGAAATTAAAGATAAAGAAATGACTTTAATACTANTTAGTCATAATTTAGATGAAATAAAGCAACTATGTGATCGTATGGTATTTCTAGATAAAGGAAAAATTATTGATGATGCTCCAATTGAAAAAATCTTAAATCGATATGGTACTTTATTAGAATATTATTTATCAAAAACAAATGACTTAAATAAAGGAGAAATGCAATAATGTTACAACAATTTAAAGCAATGTATAATTTGCTATTTAATTATTGAAAAAAATCCTTTCATAACATTTTCTTTTCATTTGTTTTTCCTTGTATGTTTTTAGCAATTCTATCAAAAGTACCAAGTCTAAATATTAATGATTTAACTCCAGGAATTATAGCTTCAGCTTGTCCTGTTGTTGGAATTATTTCTTTATCAATTTCTTTTAGTGATTTAAAACAAACTATAATTTATAAAAGAATAGCGGTTCTACCTTTAAAACCTTGAATATTTATTATTAGTATTATTTCATTTTTTACAATTTTAACTTGATTAAGTGCAATTTGAATTTTTATTTTCTCACTAATTTTTTGACACTCACAAATAAATTTAGTTAATATACATGCTGGTTATATAATACTTGGAGTGTTTTTTTTATCAATTATATGTTCATCAATTGGAGTAATAATCGGAAGTTTAGCAAAAGATTATATGATAGCTAATGCATTTTCTATGTTGTTTTACTTACCACCTGCTTTTTTAAGCGGTATGTATTTACCAATAAAAGTTATAATTGGATCAAATGTTTTAAAAATAATTTCTTTATTTTTACCTTATACTTATCCAGTAACAATTATTAATTATGGATGAAATAAGACTAAATCAAGTTTTATATTTAATTCAGAATTATGAATATTTATTGTAATTTCATTATTACTAGTAATTGGATTTATAACAATTGCTATATTAGTATATAAACTAAAAAAGAAAAAATAATTAAATAAAAAATGCAGGTGTAGAGGAGGAAAACCTGCATTTTTTTATTATTGTTATTATCTTTTTATATTATTTTGGTATTATTTTGTCAAATTTTTAATTAATAAAGCAACTCACATTTTAAACTATTATTCAAATAAATGTTTAACTGAGTCAATTGTTTTGTGTAAAGTTTCACAAGATTTGTCAAATTTTTCTTGTTCTTCTTTAGTTAAATCTCATTCAATAATTCTTTCTCAACCATTTGAACCAATAATAGCTGGAACTCCTGTATATAGGCCTTTATTTTTGTATTCACCATTTAATTGTGCTCCAACCATTAATGTTGATTTTTCATCTCTTAAAACTGCATTAACTATCTTTGTTAAGCAAGCTCCAATTCCATAGAATGTAGCTCTTTTTAAATTGATGATCTTATAAGCCATATCAACTGTATCTTTTTGGATTTGATCTAAATCTTCTAAAGTTAGACAACCACATTTTACATAATCTAAAATAGGTCTTCCCATGATATTTGCTTGAGATCAAATTGCAACTGAAGAATCACCATGTTCTCCAGCAACATAAGCTTGAACTGATTCTGGTTTTACATTTAATTTTTGACCAACTAATCTTCTTAGTCTTGCTGAATCTAAAGTAGTTCCAGATCCAATAACTTTATGTGGATCAAAACCAGTTACTTTTTGATATACATGAGTTATTACATCAACTGGGTTAGAAGCAATTACAGTAATTCCATCAAATCCTGATTTTTTAACTTCAGTTGCAATATTTTTCATAATTTCAGCATTTCCAGCAACCATTTCTAATCTAGTTTCACCTGGTTTTTGTGGTCTTCCTGCTGTAATTACAACAACATCAGCATCTTTACAATCTTCATAAGTTCCTGCTTTAATTGAACTAAATGAGTGAGGAATAACTGCTAATGTATCTGAAAGATCTAAAGCGTTTCCTTCGGCTGGTTGTGGGAATGCATCAATTAATACGTAGTGTTCAGCAATTCCTTGGTTAATTGCTGCATATAAAAATGATGTTCCAACAGCTCCTGCTCCAATAAGAACAACTTTGTTTGCGGTTTTCTTCATTTTGTTTTTTCTCCTATCTTCTAGTTTTATTATATAACATCTAAAAAACTTTTATATTTTTTTATTTTTACTATTTTTAAAAACTATTTTACCTTCAACTAGTACTTTATTAACATATAAATCATCATCTAAAACTACTAAATCAGCTAATTTATTAACTTCTATACTTCCTACAGTATCAAAAATATTTAATTGTTTAGCTATATTAATAGAAGTCATTTTAATTAAATCAGTCATTTTAACATCACAAACTTGTTTTATAACTCTTATATTATGATCATAAGTTGCTCCAGCTCCAGCTAAAGCATTATTATTAATTAATCTAATTTCTATACCTTTTTTATAAACTTCTAAATCACCTAATTTATATATACCATCATCTAAACCTTTAGCATTCATAGCATCAGTTATAATACATAAATTATCTGCAGTTTTAAAATTATAAATCATTTTTAAAATCTCTTTATCTAAATGAATTCCATCACTTATAATTTCACATAAAACATCTTTATGATTAAAACTAGCAACAACTAAACCAGGATTATGTTGATCAACTCCACTCATTGCATTAAATAAATGAGTAATATGTCTAACACCTAATAAATAGACTTGTTCAAATTGATTTGCTTTTAAATTAGAATGACCAATACTTGGAATAATTTGATTATTAATTAAAAACTGAAGATAAGAACCATCATCTAATTCACTAGCATAAGTCACTATTTTTAAACTATTATTAGATAATTTATTTCATTTTTTAGTTAATTTAATATCTGGATTTAATAATAAGTTTTCTTGATGAGCACCTTTTTTAAATTTAGAAATAAAAGGTCCTTCTAAATGAGCTCCCAAACATTTAGCTTTACCGTTATTTAATTTTATGAACTCTCCAAATTCTTTATATATTTGGTTGTTTTTTTTAACACTATTAGTTACACTTGTTTGAATATATCTAGTAACTCCTTCTTTTATTATGTTATCTGCAAAATGTTTAAATCTATTTTTATTTCCAGTTTCAAAATCAACTCCATACCCACCATGAACATGACAATCAATAAATCCTGGTAATAATCACTGATTATTTAGATCAATTCCATTCTTTTTTTTATAATCAGATCCAATTTCAACTATTTTTTTATCTTTAATAATTAAATAACCATTATTAATAATTTTATCTTCTAAAACAATTTTGGCATTTTTTAATATCATAACTACCTCTATAACTTTATAATATTACTTTTTAAAGGCATTTAAATAATTTGTTAATTTATCATTTTAATAAAGTGTTAATATATATTTGTTATGAAATTTGATTGAAGGACTAAATTAAAAAACAGTAGATTTGTAAATTGAAAATGATATTTTCAGTTATTTGTAATGTTATTGTCTGGTATTACTTTAATTAATGCTTTTTTTAATGGTATTTTAAAAGAACAATGGTATTTTGAATCAAATAATTTATACCAACCTACAAGACTAATTAATTATGATATTTTATNAAGCTTTTTTTCAGTTCAAGTAAGTATTATAACTACAATTTATTTA
Organism: Mycoplasma mycoides subsp. capri; assembly: GCF_900489555.1. Lineage (GTDB taxonomy): Bacteria > Bacillota_I > Bacilli_A > Mycoplasmatales > Mycoplasmataceae > Mycoplasma > Mycoplasma capri. The sequence continues at coordinate 580,508 of NZ_LS483503.1, forward strand.
CTAATTGTTGTAATTAATTATAAAAATCCAAAATCAAATATTAATACTCAAAGAACTAGAAATATTGTTTTAAATTGAAATTTATTAGATTTTATGATTTTTTGAATTGGTATTATTGGGTTTAAAAATACAATCGCAGGACAATTACCATATCTTACAAAAACTCAAATCTTTTCAACAGTTATTACTCATTTTGTAGTGCCATTATTGTTATTATTTATTTACTTATTTGAATCAGGTAATAATAAGTATGAAATTAAAAAGTTTTATAAAAATATAAAAGAATTATTTTGAGTTTATTCTTATCCATTTTTTTACACACTTTTTGTTTTAATGAGAGCTCAAATTTATTTAAAAGATAAAAATATTGATAATTTTATTTATCCTTATGAATTTTTAGATTTTACAACACCATATATAGGTAATTCAAAAATTGGTTATTTAATATTAATTTGAATAATATTTGTTATTTGATTAACATTAAATCATTTAATTATTTTATTAATTAATAACTTGATATTTAAAATTAAAAATAAGAAAAAAGAAAAAATCGTAACTTTAAATTAGTTACGATTTTTTTAATCTTCTATAAAAGGATTTTTAGATTGATTATTGTTGTTATTAGTTACTTCTTTATTAATTTGTTTTTTATTATCAGTTTCTTTATTTAGTTTTAATTGTTGTTGAGATTGATATTGTTGTTTGTATAATAAAATTTGTTCTTTTAATCTTGATAAAGTTTCAAAAATACTACTTAGTATAATACATATAAAAAAGATACTTATAACTACATAAAACATTATTCTAATAGATTCACTATTTTTAATTAATAAAGCAATTATTAAATAAATTACAGTTAATATAAAACTAAATATATATAAACTAAAACTAGTATATAGATAAATAATTTCTTTTTTTATATATTTATAATTACTAGTTTTTAAGATTTTCATTCGATAAATTATATAAACTAGTAAACAAGTAAAACTTAGTATTAATAAAATCACTAATAAACTAATAAAAGGAGTTAAGCTAATAAAAAGAGGTTTAGCTTTTGTAAATTGAACAAAAACTAATAACAAACAAATTGCTAAAATAACACTACTAATTGTTAGTAAATATTTTAATGACTTATAAGTTTTATGATTTATTTTATTTTCCATAAGATTATTTTATTACAATAGTTTTTTTATTTTTTGGTTTAAAGATTTTATCATATCCAATATATAAAATAAGTAGAACTAAATTAATTCCAATAACTCCAATAATAAAAATACTATATAAACTTCAATTTCTATTTTTACTAATAACTATATTTCCATGATATAGATTTGCTTGTTGATGATCTGCTCAAAAGCTTAAACTAGAAAATGTATTTTTATTAAGTTGAGTTTGATAAGAATTTAAAGCTAAAAAACTATCTAAAACATGACCAAATTCATGATTTAAAGTTTGAAATTGATTATTTGAAGCAAATCAAGATCTATCATATTGTTCTTGGTTTTCAGCTTTATTAAAACTATCAGCTTTAATTAATACATAACTATATGAAGAAGACAAAGTATTTTTTGAAAAACTAGTACTAGTGATTCCTTTAATTTTTGGATCTAAAAGATTATTGTTAACTTTAAATCTATCATCATTAGTTAAAATTAAGTTAATAAAAATATTATCTAAATTATTATGAGTAACTTTTTGTAAAGTATTAAATAAATGAACTGTATTAGTTTTTAATTTATCTAAATCAAAATAATCTTTATTTAAAGTTTTTGGTTTAGGAATAGCATTTCAAATATTTTCAAGGTTTTGTTTAATTTGAATAGCACTACTTTTACCAAAATTAAATTTTGATTTTTCTTTTCAATAAGCATCTAATTGATCAAAATCTTTAAAAAACTGATCATTAGAATTTGTAGTAATAATATTTTTTGGTTTATATAAATTTAGTTTCATATAATCTGAAAAAATATCATAATTATCTCTATAATAATGAGCAAATCTATCTCCATTTAAAACACTTCTATCAAGATTTAAAAAATCTAAATTACTAATTTGAGGTGCAAAAGTGTTTTTATAAATATAATTAATAGTTTCAAAAATATATAAACCATTATTATATCCATATTGATTAGTATGATAACCTAAATCAAAATAATTTAATCGATCATATTGAGAATTTAAAGTGTGATTTTCTGGTTCTAATTCATATTTATATTTAACATCATTTTCACTATCAATAACATTTTTGATTTTTTTTCAATTTATTTCTTTATCATTTGATGGTAAAATACCAATATTTTGTTGTTTTAACTTATAAAAAGTTTTAGTAAAAAAGTGTTCTAATAAATATCAAGTAAGATTTTTTTGTTTTTCATTAGCTGAAACATACCTACTAAATGATTCAGCAAAAAATTCTTCTGGTGAAGTTGAACCATATGCTGAAGTTACTAAAATACTTGATAAAATGGCGTGTTTAAATTCTTCTGATTGTAATTCAGTAATATATTGTTGTTTATAAAAATTTCTCTTTGTTCTTTTTTGAAAAACTCTTTCAAAATTAGCTAATAAATTATCTGTAAATTGATTAAAACTTTTATTAGTTTGAGCTGTTGAGTTTTTGTATAAAAAATATCTTAACGCTTTTCCTCCTCATAAAAATTCTTTAATAGAATTTTTATTAGTCTCATTATTATCATTATCATTAAATTGAGTATTATAAGTTAAATTAACTTGGTTTTGATTTTTATTATTAATAAAAAATAAGCTAGTAAAAAATATTAGGATTATTAAAAAATAACTAAAAACTTTTTTCATAAAACCAGACTTTCTATAACTTAAAAATTATAGCAAAAATTGCTTATATAGATTATTTAATAATAAATATTGATTTTTTACTAACTTTATACATGTATATTTTATATAAACTATAATATAGAAAGAATAGAAGAAAATTAGGATTAAAGCTATGGCAAAAAAAGAAGTCAAACAATATTTAACTGATGTTTTAATTAATAAAATTGATTATTATGTTTCTATTAAAAAATTTGATTTTGATACTATTAAAGAAATGTTAGCAATTGATTTAATAGATTATGAACCTTATATGATTCAAACTATTGATAAATATATTAAATATATTATTTGATTAGATCAAAAAAATAAAAATAAATCTGAAGCGTTTTTAAAGTTTTTAGATAAATACCAACAAGATCTTGATGATAATTCTTCTTTAGTAGAAAATAAAAATAGTTTAGAAACTAATTCAGATAATTTAAATGATTATCAACAAAGAAAAAAACACCAAACTTGATTAGATCAATATTTTAGAAAACAAAAAGCTAAATATCATGTTTATGAAGAATCACCTTTAGATAGTCAAACTAAAATAAATAACTTTGAAGAATTTTTACAAGATCAAACTAATGAAGAACAAGTTGAAGAAATTCTAGATAAAGATTTAGATTTAGTTAACTTAATTACTAGTGATAATACTTTTTATCAAAATTCAACTATTAATTTAGATGATTTAAAAACTAATAGTGATGAAAGCTTAAAAGATGATCTTGATGATATATTGTTAGCTAACCAAAAACTAGATGAACTAGAAGAAATTGAACTAGATCCAGAAGAATTTGGAACAGCTACTATTAATATTGATAAATGAGAAGCTCAAAATGGTAGTAAAAACAATCAAGAAATAAAACAAGAAGTTGAACCAACTTTAGATGAACAAGATCTAACTAAAGATTCATGAATTGAAGAAAAAGATTTAACTAGTGATTTAATCAAAAAAATAGATATAACAAAAGATAGTTGAATTGAAAACGATCAACAAATTAATACTAGTTTAGATCAAAAATTAATTAGTGAACCAATAGTTCACACTCCAGAAGAACTAGTTAATAATAATCAAGTTGAAGAATTAAGTAAAGAACATTGGATTGAAGAAAACGCGCATTTAAATGAAGAAGATTTTAATAAAGAACATGAATTAAGTACAGAACATTGAGTTGAAGAAAAACAAGAAGATAAATGTGAATGTGATAAAGCTTGTGATCAAAATCTAGAAGAATGCTTTGATGAAACTTGTGATCAAAAAACTTGTTGTGAAGCTGAAAACACTTGTCAAAAAGAACAAGATTGTGAATGTGAAAAACAAGATAAATGTTCTGATGATTCATGTTGTGAAGAAAATAAATGTAGTGAAAACAATTCTTGTGAAAATAAAAACTGTGATGAAAACAATTCTTGTTCTATTGAAGAATGCAAAACTGATAAGTGTTGTATAGAAAATAAATGTTGTGTAGATAATTCAAACTGTCAAGAAGAATGTAATAAAAAAGATGATTGTGAATGCAGTGTAACTAATTGTGATTGTCAAAGTTCTTGTGATCAAAAACAAGAAGAATTAACTGAACAATTAGATCATAATGTTTCAAATCAAACTAAAATAAATAAACTATGAATTAATCAACCAGAAACTGATTTAAATAAAACAAATGATCAAGAACCATTAATTAAAACTAATCAAAATATAAATAATAAAATTTGAACTATTAGTCCTGAAACTGATTTAAAAGAATATAGTAATGACAAAGACTTTTTAGATTCAAAAACAGATCAAGAAATTATAAATAAAACTAACCAAACAAATGATTTAGTTGATCAAGAAACTAATAATTTAGATGCAACTTTATCTCAAACTGATCAAACTTCAAATAATGAAGTTATTACAAATCAACAAGTAGCTTTAAATCCTAATAAAAATAATGAAACTCCAAAAGTTATAGAATTAAATAAACCAGTTAAACTATATCAACAAGTTAAATGAAATGATAAAACTTACTATGTAGTTGGAATCAAAATTAAAAAGGATGTATTTGGTCACGAAATACCTGTTTTAAGACTAGAATCTCAAGATAAACCTTATGAAATTACAGAAGTTAAGTTCATTAAAAAATACTAGAAAAAATTAATATAATAAAAGGCTTGGAATTATCCAAGCCTTTGTTTTTAGTTAGAAGAGATAGATTAAATTTAGTTGGTTTTGTTTTCTAAAGATTTTAATTTAGCTTCTAATCCTTTTTTAATTTCTTCTATTTGTTTTAATGCCTTTTCAACTTCAGGTTTTTGTGCATTTAATTTCTCTAATTCATTTTTAATTTTTTCTTGGTCAGTAGCTTCTTTTGCTTTCTTGTTACCTTCTTCAATTTGCTTTAGTAAATCTTTAGCTTTTTGCTCTGACTCTTTTAATTTTTCTAACTGTCCCTTAATTTTTGTTACTTCTTCTTCTTTATTTTGAATTGAACCTGTACTACTCAACTCCCCATTTTCTGGAGTAGAAGTTAAACTTGTATTTTGATCTTCTGCTGTAGGTTTCAAACTACTTGGTTGATTATTCTTACAAGCAACTGCAGTTGTACCAGTTGTAATAACTAATCCAAATGAACTTAAAATTGTAATTAACTTTTTCATTTTACACACCCCTTATTAAAAAATAAAATACTTGTTACATACGATTCAAAACATATATAACATACATTCATTATATATATATATATATATATATATATAATGCAATATGTAAATGAAAATATGGTATAATAGCAACCGTTTATAAAGTAAAAAAATAGTAAATATACTACTTATTTACTAATAAAATCTATTTTTATTTAAAAAAGTAATTTGAAAAATTATTAAAAATTCCAACACAAAAACATTAAAAGTCTTTATTTTTTTAACAACTTAAGATATAATTATTTTTGTATTGAATTGGAGTTGAAAAAGTTAATGGCAAGTGTTATTGTTCATGATGGAGAAACAATTGAAAAAGCATTAAAACGCTTTCAAAAAGTTGCTTCATCAAATAAAGCAGAAGCTAGAAAACGTGAATACCACTTAAGCAAAAAAGAAAAACGTATTTACAAACAAAAACAAAACCGTAAATACAAATAGTGGTTAATAATTTATAATTAAGAGTCTTTAATGACTCTTTTTTTATACTTTTTTAAATATTTAGTTACTTTTAAATATTTTTTTCTAATACTTATATGAGGTGAGATTATGAACGATTATATCAATGGTTTATTACATAAAATTGATGATAAGTATTTATATATTGAATCAAATAATTCTGGATATAGATTTTTATATTTAAAAAGTGATCTTAAAGATCTTAAACTAAATCAAAACAATCAAGTATATATTGCAATTAACGTAATTGATAATGTTTTTAAATATTATGGGTTTAAAAATCAATTAATAAGAGATCTTTTTGAACTTTTAATAAATATTAATACAATTGGAGAAAAAACTGCTTTTTTAATTTTAGAAAACTATAACTATAATGAACTAATTGATATTTTTAAAAACGGAAGAACTGATAAAATACTACAACTAAAAGGAATTGGAAGTTATACAGCAAGACTAATAATAAATAGTGTGCAAAAAGAATTATTTAATAACAAAATTAGTGATAAGAAAAACAAAGTAATTACAAGCTTAGAAAAACTAGGTTATAAAACTAAAGACATTTATAAAATCATTATTAATATAGATGAAAATATGAGTATTGAAGATTTAACTAAATATGTATTAGAACAATTAAGTTATTTATATAACTAATAGAAAGAAGTTTTTTATGTTTAGACCTGAAAAATGAGAAGAATATATTGGTCAGACTAATATTTTAGATAATTTAAAAGTCTTTATTAAATCTGCAAAAAAACAAAATAAAGTTGTTGATCATATTTTCATTTATGGACCTAGTGGGTATGGAAAAACTAGTTTAGCTTATTTACTAGCAAAGCAATTAAAAACAAACATTAGAATTTTAAATGGTCCTAATTTACAAAAAGCTAGTGATATTATTTCAATTCTAACTAGTATTAAAGAAAAAGATGTCTTATTTATTGATGAAATTCATGCAGTTAATAAAGAAGTTTTAGAAATTATTTACCCAGTATTAGAANAAAATAAACTAAATATTATTATTGGTAAAGACTATAATTCTAAAGTTGTAAATATTGATTTACCTAAATTTACAATTATTTGTGCTACTACTGAGATTAATAAAATTCCTTTACCTTTGTTAAATCGATTTCCAATTAATTTCACAATGCAAGAATATAATTTAGAAGATATGAGTAAAATTGTTGAATTATATTGTAATAAATTTCAAATTAAACTTGATCAAGATATTTATTTATATTTAGCTAGTTTTTGTAGAAAAACTCCAAGAATTGCTATTAATTTAATTAAAAGAATTAAAGATCATATCATTTGTGATAATCCTAAACTAATTGATATTAATTACATTAAAAAAGTATTAGAAAAACTAGAAATTTATGAACTAGGTTTAACAATAACTGAAATTAATTATTTAAAAATGATTGCTAAAAATAAAAGAATTGGATTAGATAATATAGCACATTTATTAAATACAACTCCTTTAATTATTGCAAATAATATAGAACCTTTTTTAATAAGAGAAAGTTTAATTATTAGAACAATTAAAGGAAGAGAAATTACTTATAAAGGTTTAAAATATATTCAAAACTTTTAATTTAAACATTTAAAAATTCTCATATTTTTTATATTTAAATTAAGATATTAAATAAGATAAACATTAAAGGAGTAGTTATGCAAAAATTTGATGTAGTAGTTTTAGGTGCGGGACCTGGTGGTTATAGTTTAGCAAATATTTTAAGTTTAAATAATAAAAAAGTTGCTTTGATTGAANAAGAAGATTTAGGTGGAACTTGTATAAATAAAGGATGTGTTCCTACTAAAACTTTAATTAAATCAGCTAAAGTTTTTGAACTAGTTAAAAATAGTCAAAAATTTGGAATTAATGCAGATAATATTTCATTTGATTTTAAAAAAATGCAACAAAGAAGACTTGATAATAAAAAATTTTTTAACAATTCTATAAAAAATCAAATTGAACTAAATCACATTAGTTTTTTTAAAGGTGTTGGTGAAGTTTTAGATAAAAATTCTATTAAAGTAAATGATCAAATTATTAGTTTTGACAAATTAGTACTAGCAACAGGAACTAGAGCAAAAATTATTAACTTTGATGGATTAGAACAATCAAGAAAAAATGGATATTTACTAGATTCAGATCAAGCTTTATTTTTAGAAAATGTTCCAAGTTCACTAACAATTATCGGAGATGGACCTATTTCATTAGAATTTGCATATTTATATAATACTTTAGGATCAAAAGTTACTATTTTAACTAACACAGATTTTTTATTACGATTTGATATTGATATTCAAAAAAGTGTAAGACAATATTTTGATGAAAAACAAATTAAAATTATTGAAAATGCAAATATTAAAAAAATTGATAATAATAAATTGTTTTATGATGATAGTTTTATTGAAAGTGAAAAAATTTTATTAGCTGTAGGTAGAGTTCCAAATAATGAATCATTTACAAAACTTGATATTAAAAAAGATAAAAATGGTTTTGTAATAGTTGATGAATTTATGAAAACTAATTTTGATAATATTTATGCAATTGGTGATATTACTGGTTTAACTTTATTATCATCTGTTGCTTATAAAACAGGAGATATTGTAGCTAGAAATATTTTAAAAACTAATCCTGAAAAATTTGATAAAAATTTAGTAACTTGAGCAATTTATTTAAATCCTGAAATTGCTGGAATTGGTTTAACTGAACAACAATTAAAAGAACAAAAAATTGAATTTGAATCAATTATAATTAATTCAAAAGCACTTCCTAGAGCTCATGCTGATGGAATTGTTAATGAATATTCATTTATTAAATTTCTAGTCTCAAAACAAACTGAAGAAATTTTAGGATGTTTTATGATGATAGAAAATGCTAATATTTTAATTAACCAAATTGGGTTATTTATGCAACAAAAATTAAGTTTTTCTACACTACAAAAAACTGTTTATACTCATCCAACTATTAGTGAAGCTTTATACTATACTTCAAGAGTTAAAGGAATAAAAACAAACTAAAGTAATTTAAAAATTTTATTTTTTAATAATTTCAGCCATATAAAGAAGAATAAACTCAGATAAACTAATTAAAAAATCAATTCTAATTAGATTTCTAACAATTCTATATCCAGCAATTAATTTTTCAGGATTTCCGTATAAAAAATCAGACATAAAACTATCAGAAAATTCTATTTTTTTATTTTCAAAATATTTAAAAAGTTTATCTAATAGTGTTTTTTTAACAAGTGATATGTTAGTTGATTTTATACTATCAAATAGCAATAAAATATCTTGTTGATCTTCATCAAAATATTTTAAATATTCTTCTTTTACACTTTCAATTAATTTATTCAAAAGATTATCAAATAAATAAGAAACATCTTCAGTATTAACATTTTTTATTAATTCATTTTCACCTAATTTAGGAAATAAATATTCAATGTCATCTAAAGATTCGTAAGTAAGTGATAAAAGATTAATACTTGTCATTAAATTTACTAGTTCTTTTAATTGTTCAACAATTTCTAAATTTTCAGGATTATTTTGTGAAGTTATTAAAGATGGTGGTGTCATTTCATTTTTAATTTCTTCATTTCTAAAATTTAAAAATTCTTTTAATTCACTTCAATTATTTATATCAAAAAGATCATAGATCATTTCTTGAAATCTAAGTGGGTATTTATCAATTAAAGAAGTTATATTTGTTTTAGTATAAACTTTAATTTTTGATTTTGTTGTTTTATTTTTAGATGACTTCTTTTTATTTTCTTCTAATAAGTTATTAATTAAATGTTGTTGAACTGTCACTAAAAAAAATTCACTAACTGTAAGTTCTTTTGACATATTTACCTTTTCTTATTTTAACAATATATTAAATATCATATTTTGATATTATTATAAATAGAAAAGATGATAAAGATGAATTTTAATAAAATTATCGTTGAAAATGAAAAATACTATTTAAATAAATATCAATACTTTTATATTAACAAAAAAGAAATTACTAAAATACTAAACCAAATTAATTGACCTGCAATAATTGTTGATACTGAGTTTTTTAACAAAAGTCATAATAAAGAAGAAATTCAACCAACTTTATATAATGATACTCAAAAAGATTTAGTTTATATTTTACAATACTCATTTGCAAAAAACTTAGAAGAAATTTATAACAGAATTAATCGCAAAGCAATTAAATCATTAGCTATAAAAAGAAATTATAATGATAAAACTTATGACTTTTTTAAACAATATAATTTGTTAAAAAAGAGCTTTATTAATATGTGTATTAATAAAAAAATTAAAACTATTATTTTTGCTGGACAAAGTAATGATAAAAAGATTATTGAATCTTGAGTAAATGAAAATAAAAATTTATTAAAAAATAAAAAATCAGATTTATTTATATTAGATAAAACTACTAATGAATATAAAATTAATAGTTTAGATATTTATCAAGTGTTAAATCATTTGTCATTTGTTAATTTAGATAATCAAAATCAGCAATTTTATAATCCTAAAAATATTCAAAAAGGTTGAATAGGAGAAAATACAATTACTATTCCTAGTTTAAGAAAATTCATTGATTATGCTAAAGATATTTTTAATGATAATAATTTAAATGATACTGAAGATATTTATTTAAGTTGTTGTAATGCTTTAAAACTATTTTCACTAGATAAAATAAATATAGATGAATTTAAAGTTTTAAATAAAAGTGTGAAATTAGCAAAAACTCATTGTTTTAATGATGTTTTAAAGATTTTATATTTAATTGATTTTATTTATGCTTTTTCTAAATTTAAGAACACTAATAATAAATATATTAAAAAAGATTAGGAGTTTTTATGAAATCATGTTTAGGTTGTGGGAGTTTATTACAAACAATAAATAAATTTGAACAAGGTTATGTAAATGATACTGAACACGCTTATTGTTTAAGATGTTTTAAAATTAAAAACTACAATCAATTAGTAGATAGTGAAATTAATGATCAACAATTTATTAATAAAATTTCAGCTTTAGTTAATGAAAATAAAAATAATGACTTAGTTTTTTATTATGTTTTAGATATTTTTGATTTATTTGGATCAAGAATATTAGAAATAGAAAGCTTAATAAAAGATTTTAAAGTTATTTTAGTAGTTAATAAAATAGATTTACTACCAAAATCTATTAAACTTGAAAAAATTAGAAATTATATTAATAATGTTTTTAAAACTAGTTGTTTAAAAAATTTAGAAATCTTTTTAACTAGTGCTAATAAGATTAACTTAGTTGAACCTTTATTAAACAAAGTAATTAAAAATAATAAAAACCAACAATATTTTATTGGAGCAAGTAATGTTGGTAAATCTAGTTTGATTAATAAAATGCTAGAAATAAATCAATTAATTCCAAGTATAATTGTTTCAAAATATTTTAATACTACTTTAGATTTTATTGAAATTCAATTAGATACAAATACAACTATTTTTGATAGTGCTGGAGTTAGTAGAAAAAACAGTATTGCTAATTTAATGAATAAAAGATTTCAAAGTTATTGTTATTTTAAAAAAGAAATTCAGCAATTTACTTATCAATTAACAGCCAATAATTCAATATTTTTTTCTGGAGTTTGTTGGTTTGATTATTTAAGTTCATCTAGTAAAAAAACTAATTTTCATATTTATACAAATAAAGAAATTAACTTACATAGAACTAATACTAAAAATGTTATAAGATATTGAAATAATAATAGAAAAAACTTAATTCCATATATAAGCAATAGTGAAAAAATTCAAGTTTATGAATTTAAATTTACAAAAGAACATTTAAACAATTGATATGATATTTCAATATCTGGACTAGGGTGAATTAATTTTAAAGTTGAAACTGAAATGATTATTAAAATTAATATTCCATCAGATCAAAAAACTGTACTAGTCAGTTTAAATGAACCTTTAATTTAAACCAGTTATTAGCTAATTTTTTTTAAATCTTTAGCTTTTAAAATAACTGGTTTTTTAAATTTTTTATTAATATCAAAAATCATATTTTCTATTTTTAAAGCATTATCTATTTGATTTTTATCAACTTTAGTTTGATTTTCAATATCAAGTTGTACTCAATTTTGATTTTTATGAATTAGTTTGCTAACACCTACTCCAATTAACAAAATTCCTTTATTTTGATCATATAAACTATAAAAACAATCTAATGCACTATTATAAATTTTTTCAAAATCATTAGTATGGTTTTTTAAAGTAATTTGTTTGTGTCTACTTTCTAAGTGTTTTTGTTTATCAAAAAGTTTTTCATCAATTTTATATCTAATTTTAATTTCAATAGTTTTACATAATAATTGATTTTTGTGTAATTTATATGAAATAAATTTAGATAAATTCAAAATAATAGTTTCTATTTCATCATATTGATAAATTGGTGTATTTAAAGTTGTTTCTTTTGAAATACTTTTATAATCATTTGATAAGTAATTAATATAATCACTACCTAAACCTAAAGCTTCACTTTTTAAGGCTAGACCTTTTTTATTTAATAATTGANAAACTTCAACATCACTTAATAAAGCTAAATCTTTAATAGTTTTAATTTTTGTATTATTTAAAAGTTTAGCTGCTGATTGACCAAAACCATACATTTTATTAATTGAAATAGGTCAAATATTATCTTTAAAATTACTAGTTGTTGTTAAAGTAATTCCGTTTGGTTTATGTAAACTAGTTGACATTTTAGCACTAAATCTATTAAACCCAATTCCAATTGAACAAGTCAGATTAAATTGATCATAAATATCTTTTTGAATATTTTTAGCTAGTATAAGTACATTTGTATTTTTAACTAAATCACTTACATCTAAATAAGCTTCATCAATTGAAGCCACTTCAATTTTATTAGTATAATTATTTTTTATAAATTCTCAAATTTGATATGAAATATTATTAATAAAAATCATATCTGGTTTAACACTTATAATTTGAGGATAAAGTTTTTTTGCTTTAAATAAAGGCATAGCTGCTTTTATATTATATTTTCTAGCTTCATAACTAGCTGTTGAAATAATAGATTTATCAAAACTATTAGAAATTACTATAGGTTTATTTTTTAATTCAGGATGTTTTAGTTGCATACAACTTGCAAAAAAAGCATCCATATCTATATGAATAATAGTTTTGTTAAACATCTTTCTCCTATTATAATTAATATTAAAGTAGATATATAAATTATAAATTTTAAAATATAATAAATATTAAAACTATTATTTAAATAAAAAAACTGTAATTATAAAATTAATTTACAGTCTTAATTAAAATTACTTATAAGATTATGAAAAAAACTAATAAAAAAATTATTTTATTATTACAATCACTAATAATATTTGTTGTTATTTTTTTTATATTTTTAAAAACAAATCAAAATATTAACATAACTTATGTTAATAAAATGATTACTAATACTTCAAATAATACTAATTTATCAAAAGAAAATAGATCATATTATTCTTTAAGAGATGATTATATTTTATTTAATCAATATCAATATAATACTGGGTTGTGTTGAGATTTTAGTGCTACAAAATCATTAGAAACTTCATTAATGATTAATAATAATGAAATGTATGATTTATCAGAAGCAAGCATTTCAATTAATCAAAAAGATCTCATTGGTGGTGGTGCTTGATTTTTTGATTATGATCAATTAATTAAAGAAAATGGAATTAGTTTTGAATCTGATTTTAAACTTGGTGATTTATATTATGTACCAAACAAAGGTGAATATAAAACTTGATTACAAAAAATATATAATTCTAAAAACATTAAATCATTTAGAGATCAAGTAAAAGATGTTAGTTTTAATAGATACGATCTTTTAAATATAAAAAAACATATAGTAAATAATGGTTCATTATTTGTTCCAATTAAAAACTATGCTACTAAAGAAAATCAAAACTACAAACATATTAGTATAAAAACTAATAATAAAACTAAAGTTCATGAACTAATTTATACTAGTAAAATAAATGCACATGCTGTAAGTATTATTGGATGAGATGATCAGTATTTAGCTAGTGATAATTCTAAGGGTGCTTTTATTGTTTTAAATAGTGATGGTTATTATAGTAATAATGATGGAATAAATTTTTTACCTTATAACTCTAAAGCAATTATTAATGATTTAAATGGGTATGAATATATTGGTGATAAATTATTAATTTCAAAAAGTAATAATAATTTTAATAACGAATTTTCTAATTATTACAATACAAAAAATTATGGTCAAAAAAACTATAGTTCAAAAGCAAAAAACACAAATATTTTTAATACAACTCAAGATGTAAAAATAGAATATCACATTAATAATAATCTTGCTAAACTCTATAATATTAATGCTTATATTTATTTAAATGGTTTTGATGTTTCTGATTTATTTAAAATAAATGCTGATCAAAATAAAATAACAATAAAAAGTAAAGATAAATTAAAATCTGGTAGTTATACAGTTAAACTAATCTATCAATATAGTTTATTAAAAGATAAATTAAATACAATAAAAGTTAAACATGAACATAGACAAATATATCTTTTAGATCAAACAAATACAATTTCAGCTAATTCATATTGAGATTATAATAACAAACAACATTTAGTTTTTCATAACTATAATAGTTTTGTTGCAAATGACAATTTACCTGTAATTTTTATAGATAAAAATAATAATCTTAATTTTGAATACAAACCTCTTTATCTTTATAGTGATAAAAAAGATAAAATAAGCTATAAAATAAATCAAAAAGATATCTTTAAACCTGAAACTATCTTAAATAAAGATCAAAATGAATTTCAATTAGATATAGATAAATATGTAGATAATAAAAAAATAGCTTCAAATAAGTATCAATTTTATAGACTAGATAATAATATTAATTATTATTTTACAAAAATTTATTTAACAAATAATACTAAAATTAAAAACCTAGCTAATGAAATTCCTTTTTTTAAAAATAGTTATTTTGATAAAAAGTATTTAGAAGCACCTACAAATAATAATTTAAAGTTTTTAAAATATGTTTATATAAATAAAAACGGAGAAGAACAAGATTTATTATTTGATAAATCTAAAAATAAGTACTATATATCATATGAAATTATAGATAGTTTAAAAACTAATGTATTAGATTTAAATTATATAGGTAATAAACATAAAACTAATAATCAAACATATAATACACCAATTATTATTAAACCTATATTTGAAAAAAAAGAACCAATTTTAATAATAAATAATATTAAAAAAGACTATTTAACAAATCAAAAAATAAATGATGAATTTGATATTAAAATAATAGAAAATAATCAAATAAAACATATAAAATCAAATGTAAAAATTAAAAATATTAATAATGAATACATTGATACAATAAAATATAATGACAAGAAAATTATTTTAGAATTTGAATATAATAACAAAACATATAATCTTGATTTTAATATCAATCCTGTAAAAAGAATAATAAATATCAAACCTAAACTAGAAAATACTTTTATATATGATACAAACTATCACAAACTAGAATTTGATACACCAATTGATAAAAACATTATAAAAATAACTAATAATCAATATATTAATTCAGGAAACTATATAACAACATTAGAAATTATTGATAATAATTATGTATTTAATAACAATAAAAATAAATTAGAATTTAAATGATCAATAAAACCAAAACAGATTTCAGAATCATCAATTATAAATAAAGATAAATTAATATTTGATAATAAAGTTTTATACTCATATGATAATAAAGTGTTTAAAGAATATCATTCACTTGATAAGTTAGAAATTCCTTTTAATAAAATAGTTTATTTTAAATATAAAGATGATCTTAATCATGATTCATCATCAACAATTCAAATTAATCTTGAAAAATATAATCTACAAAACAATGAAAGTAAAAATATTTTAATTATAGTTTTATCAATAATTATACCTATTAGTTTAATAACTATAATTACAATAACCACAATTATAATTAAAAACAAAAATAAAAAACATATCAAATAAATACTTAGACATAAAAAGCGTTACTTTTTTAGTAACGCTTTTTAAATAGTACTTATTTTGTTTTTTATTAAGTAATTTTAATTTAATAAGTCTTTAATTTTTGAAGCAACTATATCAATAGCTACATCATTTCCTTTTTTAAATGGTATTACAATATCTGCATAATCAATAGTTTGTTCTATAAAAAGATCATGCATAGGTTTAACATCAGTTAAGTATTGATCAATAACACTTTCAATAGTTCTATTACGTTCTTTTATATCTCTGACTAATCTTCTAATAAATCTTAAATCATCAGGAGTTTTTACAAATATTTTAATATCTCCAAGTTCGCGTAATTTTTCAAAATGTAATGAAAAGATGCCATCAACTATAATAACATCACTAGCTTTAATTAGTTTTTCTTTATTTGTTCTAATATGTTTTTTATAATCATAAGTTGGAACAAAAATATCATGTCTTTTTAAAAGTTGTTTTAAATCTTTAATTAAAAGATCAATATCAATTGAATTTGGGTGATCAAAATTAATATGGTTTCTTTGCTCTAAAGATAAGTTAGTAAAATCTTTATAGTAATTATCCATTGAAATATGTTCTACAGATTTATCTTTTAAAATCTCATTAGCTATTTTACTAGCAATAGTTGTTTTTCCACTAGCACTACCACCAGCTATTAAAATAATGCTAACTTTTTTACTCATATTTCTCCTTAATAATCATTATTTTATTTATCTGTATTTAGTTTATTCTTTTTATTTAGTTTAATTTTAAAAATATTAGAATAATTTTGACAAACTATACCAACTACAGTTAAATATAAAACAATAATTCCAATATGTGATCCAATAGTGCCTATTTTATTAACCATAAAAAATATGCTTGCTAAAAATAATAAAACTATAGTAATAACAAAAATTACAAAATTAGTTATAAATAAAATTTTTTCTACTTTTCTAGTTTGTTTAATAAAAGTTAGTAAAAAAGGAATAACTAATAATAATGAACTTAAAACAATTCCACTTACAGCTAAACCATAAGCAGGATTAACTCTACCTAGTAAGTGTAATTGAGCATTATGACCATAACCAAATGATTCATTTGCAATTATAACAATCATAAACATATAAATTATAGTTAATAAGTTAAATAAATATTTTTTCATCATATCTCTTCCTTTTTATATCTATGTTACTAACTTTTTTATAACATAAAACATATAAAAATATTAGATAAAAAATTATTCAGTTAATAAAACAATGGCTTTAGTATAAATTTCTAGCATCTTTTTTAGATCATCAATTTTAACATACTCATTATAAGCATGCATTGTTGAGTTCTCAATATCAAATTCTGCACCAAAAGCTACAACATTAGGCATAGCTTNAGCATAAGTTCCTCCACCAATAGCAATTGGTTTTGCTTTATAATCTTGAGTTACTTCTTGATAAACTCTCATAATTTTTTTAATTAAATCTGATTCTTGATGAACATATAAGCTATTATCAATTTTTTTAACTTCTAATGATAAGTTAATTTTTTCTAAATATTTAGTTAGTGTTGGGATAAATATTTGAGTTGGGTTAGTAAATACAGGAATTCTAAAGTTTAATCCTATTCTAGAATTTTTATTTTTAATTTCAATAAGTCCTACGTTTTGAGTTAATTCACCAGTTTCATCTGAAATATCACCAAAGACATTTTTTAAATTAAAGTCTAAATGTACATTAGTTGCTAAATAATCTGTAATTTTATGATGAACATTATTTTCATACATACTTTTAGCTAATCAAGTTGCTGCATTAACTCCATATCAAGGTAAACTTCCGTGTCCTGCTTTTCCTTGAACAATTAATTTATCATCTTCAATTTTAGTAGTTATGTTGTTTTTTATTAGATAATCTTGGATCTCTTTTATTTTTGGTCCTTTATATGAAACTGTATCACAAATTACATTATAAGCAGCTCCACCACTAATTTGAATATCAGTTGGTTCATCTGAAATAATATCTAAATTTGTAATTCATTTTTCAGCATAAACTACAGGAAACTCACCATCTGGAGTATAACCTAAATCAGCAACTCCATGATCATTAACATAAGTTTTAATTGAATCTCAAGTAGTTTCTTCAGTTAATCCAAAAATTAATCTAATTTTATATTTTGAAGATATATAATTATGATCTTTTAAATATTTTAAAGCAAATAAGTTCATCATAGCTGGACCTTTATCATCAAAAGTTCCTCTTCCAATTAATTTATTATCTTGAATGATTGGAGTAAAAGGATCAGTAACTCATTGTTCAATATTTCCTGGAGGAACTACATCTAAGTGAGCTAAAATGACAAATAATTTTTCACCAGTTCCATAATCAACAAACCCATATTTATTATTTTTATCTTTATAAGTTTGAAAACCTAAATTATTAGCAAGATCAATTACATAGTCTAATACTTCTTTACAAGCTTTTCCATAAGGAGCATCAGCTGTTGGCTCAGTTAAAAAAGAAGGAATTGAGACAACTTTTTTTGTTTCATTTAAAGCTTGATCGAAATATTTAGATATTAATTCTTTTTCATCAATTTTCATAATAAACACTCCCAATATAATAATATAACAAATCAACTTTAATAATTATTTATCAACTTAGACATAAAATCACTAAAAACTACTGATCTTAAAAATCATTATCTACTATAGTTCTATTAAAAATAAGCATTAAAAAATATTTGTTTATACAATCTTTATTTTAAATTATCATTTCAATATTTAACTATTAAATGTAATCTAGTTATAGCAGAACCTACAACAACAGAATGAATTCCTAGATTTAAAATCTCTTTTGCTTGTTGTGGAGTTCATATTCCACCCTCAGCAATAATTGGTTTTGTAATTACTTTTTTTAAATCTTTTAAAAATTGATAATCATTTTCTATATTATTATGATTTAAAGTATCTTTAGTATAACCTCTTAAAGTTGTACTTATTAAATCAAATCCTAAATTTTGAGCATTAATAGCATCATTTATATTAGAGCAATCAGCCATTAATAATTGATTAGGATATTTTGTTTTAATTGTTTTAATTAAATTTGTTAAATCTTGATCTGGTCTTTTTCTTAAAGTAGCATCAAGTGCAATAATATCTACTTTTAAATCAACTAATTGATCTACTTCTTTAATTGTTGGAGTAATAAACACTTCACTATTATCATAATGTTTTTTAATCAATCCAATAATTGGAACATTTACAACTTCTTTAATTTTTTTAATATGTTCAACTTGACTTAATCTAAGTACTTTAGCACCACCTAAAACTAGTGCATAACACATTTTACTTAATACATAACTATCATTTAATGGTTCATCATCAACTGCTTGACAAGAAACAATTAATGTATTTTTTATTTGATCTATTAAATTCATAATACCTTTCTAAATTAGTTCTAACATTATAAAACAACCTATTAAAGGTTGTTTTAGTCTAATTTTTAAAATGTTTATCAACTAATAAATGTAAAACTCCTAAAAGTCCAGAATCATTTTTATTTGAAGTGTATTTTATATTAATTGGATTAATATCATAAAATACAAACTCTTTTTTAAATTTATTATTAATTAGTTCTAAAATTTGCTCACTACAATAACTAAACCCACCACCTAAATAAATAATTTGTGGAGATAAAATATATGATATTGTACATAACAAATTAACTAATTTATCTAAATAGTTTTCAATTTCAGTTTTATAAAAATCATTTTTATTATATAGAGTTCAAATATCATTTGAATTATAGTGATATTTATTTTGATTAAGTTTTTTTATAAATGTTGTTCAAGACAAATCAGTATCAATATATTGATCAAAGTTTTTAATAGCTCCAATTTCTCCAGCTATACCATTATTTGCTAAAAATAATTCACCATTTAAAATAATTCCCATTCCAACTCCAGTTCCTAAAGTTAGTGTGACACTATTTTTAATAGTTTTATTATTGACATATTCAATATAACTAGCACTATTAGCATCATTAATAATTTCAATTGGTACTGAATTTTTATAAGTAATTAAAAAGTTTTTTATATAAGTTTTTAAATCAAAATTAGAATAATCTTTTATATTTTGATTTGCAAATTTAATTACTCCATTTTTATCAACAACTCCAGCAGTTGCTATACTTATTCCATCAAGTGGTAAACTAGAAATAATAATATCTATTATCTGTTTTAATAACTCATCTTTTATTGGAATAGTTGTAATACTATTAATAAATAAAGGGTTTAAATTTTCATTAAAGATCCCATATTTTATAGAAGTTCCACCAATATCAATAGATAAATATTTTTTTATATTAGTCATATAAAATCTTAAAAACTACTTTATTAATTTGATCTGAGTTAGCTTTGATTTTTGGTGAATGGGCATCTGTTGGAAAAAATAATGCAAATGATTGGTTATTTTGATAGATAGTTTTTTTAGTTTTTGTTTTATATAAATATACATCATCTTTTAAATTATACTCAACTTGTTCATTTAAGTCATCTACAAATTCATGACCAATAAATTCATCTCCACTAATTAAAATATGTAAATCTAAATATTTTTTATGTGATTCAAAAACTGCATTATTTATATCTATTGTATTTGTTACAAACTTGTTATAAAACAAAGTATCACTAATAACATTAATTCCATCTTTAAGTTCTTTTAAATTATTATTTAAAATAAACTTAATAGCAAAATCAATGTTTTTATGAAGGTTTAAATATCTATTTAGATTAGAAATCTTATCATAAATCATAATTTCTCCTAATTATTAGCTACCTTTTTATTTTTAATTTTATTAATTAAATCTTTTTTAAATTGAGATTCACTAGCTTTAATTTCTTGTCATTCTTTTTCACCATCTTCAACCATTTTATTAAAGTCTTGTTTTGAAAAAGTATGTACAGTTAAACCTTCAAGTTGATTTAGTTTTTTATTTTTAAAAATAAAACTTGATAAATATCCAACTAATAATCCAATAATAAAAGCTAAAATAATTCCATAAAAATCTGAAATCGCTATTTTAGTTGTTNTATTTATTATAAAAATAACAAAAACTATAATAAATGAACTAATTGCTCCTAAAATAGCTCCAGTATTTGAAGTTCTTTTTGTAAAAATACCTAATAAATAAATTACAGTTACTGAAGTTCCAAACAATCCAATAATTGCAGCAAATAGATCTAATAAGTTATCAGCTTTAGTAACAATTAAAACTAAAGCAGCAATTGTTCCTAATAATCCAATTCCTAATATTAAATCTTTTGCTCAATACATTTTTTGTTTATCTTTTAAATCTGGTTTTATTCTTATTAAAATATCTTCAACAATACAAGTTGCAGCTGAGTGTAGTGATGAAGAAATAGTACTCATTGATGCTGAATAAATTCCAGCAATAATTAATCCACTGATACCAACTGGTAAAACTGTTACTATGAAATAAGGTAAAATTTGATTATTTGCATTAATTCCAATATTTTTCATTATTTCATCTGTACTAGTTAAACCTGTTTTTTGAACATAAAACGCATATAATAATGTACCCATTCCATAAAATAATAAAATAGTAATTAAAGATAGAATTGCATTAGTTCATAACCCTTTTTTAACTTGTTTAAAGCTTTGGTTTGATTGATATCTTTGAACTACATCTTGAGATCCTATGTATTGATAAAATGTATTAATCAATTGACCAAAAAATAAAATTAATATTCAAGGTTTAGCTCAATATTGTGGAATAATTGATTCTTTTGCTAGTAGTTTGTGATTATTTATAACAATACTATTAACTTCGTTTAAATTTGGCATTTTTATTAAAGCAAAAATAATTGCTAATAAAATCCCACCTATTAAAACAACAGCTTGAATAAAATCAGATCAGATAACTCCATTTAATCCACCTAAAACAGTTGAAATTACACAAAATATTCCGATTATAACAGCTATTAAATAAGGATTAATATTTGTAACTGCAGTTAAAGCAATAGTTGGTAGATAAATAATTAAACCAACTCTAATAACGTGAAATAAAATAAACATTAAACTAGCAGCTACTCTTAAAAAATAACTAAAACGTTTTTCTAAAAAACCATACCCAGAAACATCATTTAATTTTTTAAAAAATGGAATGATAAATCTAATTAATAAAGGAGTTGCTATAAAAATTGTTAAATTTCCAAATGCAAATAATCAGTCTGTTGAAAAGGCCTTAGCTGGTGTAGCCATATAAGTAATAGCTGAAAGTGTTGTTGCATAAATTGAAAATCCAGCTACTCAACCAGGAGTTTTTCCTCCAGCTTTAAAATATTCATCTGTATTTTCAGCTTTTTGTAATTTTGATTTAAATTGAAAGTATAAACCAATTCCTAGTGTAAATAATAAATAAATTACTAATACTAAATAATCAGCTCAATGAAATGATTTAGATGTAGATTGAGATGTACTTTGTAAAAATATTAAACTATTCATACTAAATATCAGTTAAATATTTATCTTTAATTTCTTTTGCTTTTAGTGCATATTGAGAAATTACTTGAGTCATTGGTAATCTACAAAATACTTCATTTAAATCATAGTGCTGTCTAATAATTTCTTTTAAAATAGCATATAACCCATTAGCTAAAACTATTTCAATAAAGTCATTAATTTCTTTTTGTAATTCTAAAGCTTCTTGGTTTTGTCCATTTTTAATTAATTCAAATAACTTTTTAGCTTTTTTAGCATTAACATTAAAAGTTGAGCCAATTACACCATCAATATTATAAATTGAAGCAGATAATTGTTGTTCATCAAATCCATAAAATACTAATTTATCAGGAAATTTTGCTTTAATTCTTTCTAGAGTGTATAAATCAGTTGCTGTGAATTTTACACCAATTATTCCATTAATAGCAAATAATTTTTCAAACGCTTCAAGTGAAAAATTAACACCAGATAATATTGGAATATAATATGCAATTAAAGGTAAACTAGTTGATTTTTTAATTTCTTTATAATAATTTAGAATTTGATCTAAATTAAATTTGTAATAAAATGGAGTAACTGCACTAATTGCATCATATCCTAATTGTTCAGCTAATTTTGCTTGTTCAATTGATTCATAAATATTTAAAGAACCAACTTGAGCAATTAGAGCTACTCTTTTATTAACGTGTTTTGCAACAATTTCTAAAATACGTTTTCTTTCAGAATTTGAAAGTAGAAATGCTTCACCTGTTGATCCATTAACATAAAGTCCATCAACATTTGAAACTTCAATATTATAATCGATGAACTTTTCTAACGCCTGCTCATCTATTGAACCATCACTTTTGTATGGTATCAATAAAGCAGCAAACACACCTTTTAGGTTTTTCATATATATCTACTGCCTTTCTTTATTATTAATAAAAATAAATAAGAGATGTAAAAACTATTTATTACTGCCCTTATACTATTATTATATCTAATCTAGTATTTTTTCTTATTTTACTCTTAACTTGATTTATTTAATAAAAAAAGAACTCATATGAGTTCTTTAAATTAGTTAGGAATAACACTTACTCTAGTACGGTTTTTTCCAAATTTTTCATATTTAACTGTACCAGCAATTAAAGCAAATAAAGTATCATCTCCACCACGTCCAACATTTAAACCAGGATGAATTTTAGTTCCTCTTTGTCTATAAATAATTGAACCTGCATTAGTGAATTGACCATCAGATTTTTTAGCTCCTAAACGTTTTGATTCTGAATCACGACCATTTTTTGTTGATCCAACTCCTTTTTTAGAAGCAAAATATTGTAAACCTAATAAGAAACGCATTCTAAGACACCTCCTTTATTCTTGCATTTTTAGGATATTGAATAGTTATAGTTTGTATTTGTATTTTTAACATATCTAACATTAGTTGTAAATTATTATTATTTTCTTGTTTTACAATTATTGTTATTTTATTTTTTAAAACTTCAATATCTACATCATTTTTATAATAAGAATCAATTGCATTTAAAGCACCACTAACAATAGCAGTAAGACCAGCACAAACTAAATCTTTACCATATTCATCACTATTAGCATGACCTTTCATTTGAAATTGAATTATCTTATTATTTTTATAATTAATTATGATATCTACCATAATTACTTAGCACTAATTTCATCAATTTTTACTTTTGTATAAGGTTGTCTATGACCATAAATTTTATTTACATTTTTCTTTGGATGATATCTTATAACACGGATTTTTTTTGCTTTACCTTGTTTGATGATAGTTCCTAAAACTTTAGCTCCAACTACAGTTGGTGTTCCAATTTGACCATCAATCATTAAAATTTCATCAAATGTAACTTTGTCATTAACTTCACCTTTGATTTTTTCAATAAAAATTTCTTGACCTGGTTCAACTTTAACTTGTTTTCCACCAGTCTTGATGATTGCAAACATTATTTTCCTCCAGTCTAGACTCGCCTATGTACGTGAGATATACTGCTTTAGAACATACAAAAGAGCGGTTGAAACTTTTTTTTCAACATTTATATATTACTATAACAAACTTAATAAAACAAGATAACTACTAAAAAGCTTTTAATTAATTAAAAATACTAATGTTTTGATCAAAATCATTATAAATATTACTTATCTGTTCATCATTATTATAAGCATCATTATAATTAATTTTAATATTGTTTTTATTATTTCCGATTTCTAAAACTGGGATTTTAATTTCTTGAGCTTTAGCTTGTTGAATTTTTAAATCAACTAGTTTTGTATTATCAATTTTAAAACTATTATTTCCGATTTTATAATCAGCTTTTATTGGATTTTTACTAGCTTGATAAAAAGCAAAACCAACGCTTGCAATATCAGTTATAAGATTACTTACTCCTTCAAATCCTGATTCAACNACTTTAGCAATTCCATTAATTAATGCTCCACTAACTCCAGCTCCGCCAATAATTTCTTTTGTATTTTCTAAATTAATTTCTTTCATAATAATACCTCCTATTAAGGTATTAGAAATTTTTTTTAAAAGTATACAATTTATATAAAACATTTTTTGAAATTTTAGTTTTTAAATTAATAATTTCACAAGCTTGTTTTAATTTATAACCATTTTTAATTTCTTGATCAATTAAATCTATTAATTGAGAATCTGTATAATTAATAATTTGATCAATTATTTTTTTATTAATTACTATTACAAATTCACCTTTTAAAACAAATTTTTCACTATTAATATATTGATTAATTTGATTAATATTTCCATAAATTATTTCTTCATTAATTTTAGTTAATTCTTTAGCTATAACTATTTTATGATTTTTATCTAATAACTGATTTAAACAAGTAATAGTATCTTTTAAACGATGTACTGATTCATACAAACAAATAATTGAATCACCATACTGATTAATTAATTGGTTTAATTCATTTTGTTTACTAATTTTATTTTTATTTTTTAAAAACCCATAAAAATAATGATTATCAATTAAAAAACCACTAGAGATTAAAGCATGCAAATAAGCTGACCCAGCTCCAATTGCTGTAATATTACAATTAATTTCTAATTCTTTTAATTGATTAATAATATAACTTGCAGGATCACTAATAATAGGAACACCAGCGTCACTTATAATTGCAATATTTTTATTTTGATTTAATAAATTAATAATTTGTTCGATTCTTAAATTTTCATTAAATTTATGTAGTGATAATAAATTATTAGTAATCTGATATTTATCTAGTAAAACTTTACTAGTTCTAGTATCTTCACAACAAATAACATCAACTTGTTTTAAAGTTTGAATTGCTCTTAAACTAATATCTTCTAAATTTCCTATTGGAGTTGTAATTAAATAAACTGTTGGTTTGTTATTTTTATAAGTTTTTTGAATAATCATAAAATTTTAAAATCCTTATTTTTATTTTAAATTGAATAAATAAAAAAATAGTCATAAGACTATTTTTTTTGCTTGTGGGTTTCATGTTTATTACAATTACTGCAGTATTTAGAAACTTCTATTTTAGGTTTCTTTTTATCATTCTTACCGATGTAGTTTTCATTTTTACAAACTGTACAACGTAAAATGTATTTTTCACGCATCTTAACTACCACCTTTCACACATATCAAACTTTTATAACACTTATAAAATATTACCAATTTCAAAACAGGTTTTCAAGTTTTTTAAGAGTTTATTAATTTTATATCCTAATTTAAAACTAAAAATCAAATGAATTATAGTAAAATTATTTTTGTAGACAAAGGAGTATTATAATGAAAAAACTTCTATCGTTATTAGCTTGCAGTTTTGTTATTACAACAAGTGCTAGTTTTGCTATAAGTTGTAAAACAACAGATAAACAATTTCAAGAATTTGAAAACCTNATTAATCAATCTGAAAATAAAACTATGATCCTTTATTTAGGAGCTAGTGATAATAAATCAGCAAAATCATTTGAACAAGGATTAGAAGAATTAACTAAAACTAATTCATTAGAACAAGCTATTAAAAATATTAATGAAACCAGTACAAATGATGCTACAAGTTTTATTTATAAATTTAAAAGTAATTTAAGCTGAAATAGTACAAATAATCACACAAAAGTTTTAAATGATGTTGCAGTTAAAAAAGATAAAAACAGTAAAACTAAAAAAGAAAGATGAATAATTGATCAAAAGACTTCATCAAATTCTAAACAAATCTTTAAAAACATGACAAATGATGTTGTGATTAAAAACTTTAAATATGATTCAGATGATGAAATATGAACTAAAGGTTTAACTTCTAAAATATTAAATGAATATCTTGTTAAAAACTGAGCTAAAGTATTTTATGGTGAAACTAGTTCAAGTTTTAATAAAAATGATAATACAGTAACTGAAAAAGTAGAAAAATTACAAGATAAAGTTAAAAATCTAAAAGGACCAATATTTTTAGTTTTAAGAGATAAGATGTTTTATGGAATTGTAAGTGGTTTTGAAACTTTTAGTAAACAAGATCAAAAGAACGCTACTAAAACAATAGATAATTATCCTAATGGTTCAGATATTAGAAAAAATACTTATGATCAATGAATAAGCTATTTAAAACAAGCTATTGAAATGTATGATGTAGTTAAACTTTTACAAGATTCTGATCCAATGATTACTCCTAAAACTGAATGAAAATACCAAGGAACAGATAAAGTAGAAAATAAAAAAGACGATAAAAAGAATGGTAAAGACGAAAAAGAAAAGGCAAAAGAAGAAAAACCTGCTCCAAGTCCAAGTCCAAGTCCAGCACCACAACCTGCACCAACTCCAGCACCAGCTCCTACTCCTGCTCCAGCTCCAACTCCTGCAAAATAATAAATGAACTTTTAAGTTCATTTTTTTTATGTAAAAATAGTTGTTAAATACAAAAAAAACATGTCTTTTTAAGACATGTTTAATTTCAAATATGGTCCCCAAGGCCGGACTTGAACCGGCACAGGATATTAAGCCCGTTGGATTTTAAGTCCAATGCGTCTACCTATTCCGCCACTTGGGGAAAATAGAAATGGTGACTCGTCGGGGATTCGAACCCCGGACCCACTGGTTAAAAGCCAGTTGCTCTACCGGCTGAGCTAACGAGTCAAGATGGTTGGGCTAGCAGGATTCGAACCGGCGCATGAGGGAGTCAAAGTCCCTTGCCTTACCGCTTGGCTATAGCCCAATAAAATGGTGGAGGGGGAGGGATTCGAACCCCCGAACCGTAAGGAAGTGGGTTACAGCCACCCGCGTTTAGCCACTTCGCTACCCCTCCAATAACTGGTGCTGACTAAAGGATTTGAACCTTCGACCTATTGATTACTAGTCAATTGCTCTACCAACTGAGCTAAGTCAGCAAGATAAATTCGCTTCCTCTAACACAAGACACAAATAATTTTATATCATTTATAACATATTTCAATAGTTTACATAAAAAATGAATTTTTTTTAATAGAAGTGCGAATTTAAAAAAAGATCAGTAATTAATTTGAAATGATTTTGTCTAAATCTTTGATTTTAATTGATAATATTTTGTGTTTATCAATTAAGTCTTTATGCTTATTACAAGGAATAAAATAATCAATATCATAATTAGAATATTTATTAAAATGATCTTCTAATTTATGTACTAATTTTAATCCAGCTGATTCATCAGTTTGAGAATAAGTTTGAACATCATCTATAAAAACATAGTTTTGATATTCTTTTTCATCACCTAAAAAACCATAATTATTATCAATATGTTTTTTTAATCTTAAAATCTTTAATTTCATATCATCAAGATTTTTTTTATAAATATCCAAACAATCTTCACAATGCTTAAAAGTATTTTTAATATCTACTAATTGTTCTAAAAGTTCAGCTTTATTTGAAATTACTTTTAATATAAATTCATTTTGAGAATCTAATGTAGCTCTTTTATCAATATATTCTTTATTATTAGAAATATCATGATAGGATTGAGAATTATTATCTAAATTATTGTTATTATTTTCAGTTTTAGTTTCTATTGCTTTAGGTTTGTTTTTAATAATAATTTTTTCTTTAGTTGTAAAATAAGATTTAATATTATTAAAAAAATTCTTTAACTTATCATTTAGTTTCATAAAATCACTTCTTTTCTAATATTAAATTTAAAATAACAAAATTGTTGATTAATCAACAATTTTAAATAGATCTTTAATTGATTTTTTTTCTTGTTTTTTAGAATTTTGTTTTTTTTCTTCCTCTTTAAGTTGTTTAATATCTTTTTTAGTTAATTTTCTTAACTCATATTTCATTTCTTTGTTTTCTCATTCTTTTAGATTTGTATCAACAATTTTTTCAACAAATCTAGTTAGATCTTCAGTTTTTAAAGAAATATGTTTATTTGGTGAAATAGGTTTACCAAAAACCACTTTAACTTCAACTTTTTTAGGTCTTTTTTCAGCAAATACTTGATATGAATTAATAATTGAAACAGGAATAATAGGAGCATGAGACATTTGTGCAACTTTTAATGAAGCTGCTTGAAAACTATTCATTTGTTGAGAATGACTTCTAGTACCTTCTGGAAAAATTACTAAAGAACGTTTGTAATCAACAATTAAATCTTTTGCTTCTTTAAATGCTTCTAAAGCGCTTCTAGGGCTTTTTCTATTTAAAGGTATACAGTCAATTAATCTAACAAAATTTTTAAATTTTTTACTTGTTCAAAGCTCTTCTTTTGCAATAAAAGCCAAAGGTTGTTGTTTTGAAAAATCATTAATAGCAAATAAAATAGCTGGATCAATATTTGATTGATGATTAGCAGCTAAAATTACTCCTTTATCAATTCAATTTTCAATACCTTCTACTTTTATATTGACATCTAAAACATATAATAATTTGCTAACAGCTTTTTTAACTCAATTATATCTATATTCTTCAGTATATCTATCTGGTTGTTTTTTATTTTTTCTTACAATTTTTGCTGCTTTAAATTTAATATGTAATAAAGGTAATCACATAAATAACATTTTTCAAGGATTAACATGAATATGATCTTTAATTTTTTTTTCTTGTTCTTTGTTGTTTTGTGATATTGGTTCTTGCATACTATTAACTTGATTCATTTTATTCATTCTTTCTATTAAATGCTATTTTATCTTAATCTCTATTTACTCAGATTTATAAAATAAAAGAATACTCTATAAATAATTTTATCATCAATTATTTTACTAGAATATTCTCTTATATACATATTTATTTGCTTATTAGAAAATGTTTTAATTTATATCTTATTTGTTATCAGATTGCTTTAATGCAATTCCAATAGCATACTTTTTTTCATGAGAAATAGAAATTAAGATATTTTGTAATTCCTTATTTTGAATTACAGGTTTTTGATTAACATATTCAATATCTATTTTATTCATACTAATTGCTTGATCTAAAGTTTTAATAATTGCTTCTTTAACAGCTCAACGTCCAGCTAAAAACTCTTTTTTTTGTTTTTTAGTTTTAGTATTAAATGTTTGAATTTCATTTGTTGATAACACTTTAATAATAAATTCCTTTTTTAATTTAATTCTTTTATTTTCAACTATATCTATACCAACATTATTAATCATAATATTACCTATTATTTATTTATTTTCGTTTTTTAAAATAAAATCAAGATCCAACACTAATACCAATTAACACAACAACCCCTAAAGTTGAACCTATTATAACACCAGTAACTTTATTTGATGAATTTAAATTCTTATTATTTTTAATTGAGTCCTTATTTGGAATAGTAAGTAAAGTATTGTTATTTTTTATAAAATTATTGTTATTTTTATCTTCTGATTTTTTAGGTTCTGTTTTTAAATTAGTTGAATTAGAGTCAATAATTGTTGTTTTGGGTTCAACTGGTTTATTTGTTATTGATTTAGTTATATTAAATTTTAAAGTAACAGTTCCAATAAACTGAGAACTATCAATAGTTTTAATTATTATTTTTCTTTTTTCTTGATCAATAGTTATATCTAGTTTTTCATTTTTTAAAGATGAATAGGTATCTTTTAGTATACTGACTATAAAATCTTTTTCTAGATTTTTTAATTCTAAAACAGGTTTATAAATAGCTGAACTTAAAATTTTTTGTTTAGCATTAAATTTAAGAAAAGCTTCTCCAAAAAAATCTCCAATTCTAGTTGCTGAAATTTTTACACTATCTTCTCTAATATTAGTTATATAAAAATCAATATCATTAAAACTAGTTTTTAATAAGTCTTTATTTTTGATATGTTTTTTTATTTCATCAAGATTATTAATTGGAATTTCACCTAAATCATTATTATCTTTTAAAATAACACTTAAATCTTTTTTTATATAACAAGAGATTTTTGCTTTATTAGTATATTTGTTTTCACCATTTTTAGGTGTTATTAAAACATCTATTCTATCATTACTAATTTCAACATTAATAGTTAATAAAGAATAATCAATACTTTTATACTTTAATTTTAAAGCTTCTAAAACTTGTGAATCAATATTTTGATCTTTGCTTTTAATTGATATGTATGTTTGATCATTAAATATTTTACTTAAGTCAGTTTCTTGTTTATTTTCTTGTTTTAAAACAATATTATTACTATCATTTTGAGAATTTAAATTATAAATTAATAATCCACTTAAGCAAAATAGCACACTATTTGATAGTAAAAATAATAGTTTTTTCATAAATAACAATGCTTTCTTTTCAATAAAAAAGATATAGAAATTAATCTTTTACTTTAAGACTAATTTCAATATCTGGTAATTTTATATATTTAATATTAACAGCATCTAACATTTTTTTTGATGCTATAAATTCTTTTTTATCATGATATGGATCATTTGCATAATATATTCTTTTAATTCCAGCTTGAATAATGATTTTAGCACATTCATTACATGGAAATAAAGTAACATATAAATCACAATTACTTAAATCAGATCTACTACTTACAATTGCATTTAATTCAGCATGAGCAACATAAGCATATTTGTTTTCTAATCAATCTTCATTATTTTTTGATCATGGAAACTCATCATCACTCACTCCACGTGGAAAACCATTATATCCAGTTGCTACAATTTGTTGTAATTCATTAACAACAATAGCTCCAACTTGAGTATTTGGATCTTTACTTCTCATAGCACTAGCTTTTGCTATTAACATAAAATAGTGTTGTCAAGATAAATAATCTAATCTTTTACTCATATCTAAAAGTTAGTAATAAACTTTCCAAATTGATTAAATTGACCATCTCAACCGATATTATTCACTATTTTATTTAAACTATTAATACTAAATCAACCTTTTTTATAATAAGTTGAAAGAGTTATTAAGATATGTTGATCTAAAGCAGGAGTTAGATGAGGTAAGAAAATAAAAGTTAAACTAATAGCTAAAATTGCTAAGATTAAAAAAATATGAACATATTGAATTCAAGCTCATTCTTTAATATTAACTTTTAATATTCCTCAAAAAGCACTTCCTAATATAACAGCTGTTCCAGTAATTAATAACCCAGTTCAACCATCACCTAAAAAGAATGAAAATCCAATTAAAATTAAAATATAAACTACAGTTTTAGCTTGACTAAATTTAGCCATAGGAGTAGTTGAACCAGAAACATCAATTAGTAAAACACCAATAAATATTCCCATTGTACTAATAAGTCCACCAGTATAAATTGTTGGTAAGACACTACTTGAAAATAATCCTAAAATTAAATAACTTAATATTGTAGCTAAAATTAGTTTTTTTGTATTTGCTAATTGAATTTCAGTAATTTTTGAAATGCTAAAAAAACTAGTTCCTAAAATTAATAAACTTAAAATGTCAACAATTAATCCATTTTGTTTAATTGGAGCAATTCCATAAGTAAAGATTCTTCATCACTGTTTTCCAACAATTGTTAAATTTCAATTAGTTCCACCAAAAGCTAAGATTAAAACATTTTTACTGTTTGGATTAGTTTCTAAAATAAAATATCCAACAATTTGTAACATACTAGGAATTAAAATTAGAATTAATAATACTGCTCAAGAAAATGTAATTTTATTATTTTTAACGTTTTCTAAAAAACTTGTAAATAATTTATTATTAGCTTCTTCACTAGGTTGTTTATCGTCTTTTAGTTCATTATCAATTGTGTGATTAAAAACTAATAAATTAGTATTTTTAAAATATGGTTCTAAATCAGTTGCTAGAGTTTGTATTGAAGAGTGTAAAACAATTAAATTAGATTTTGTAGTTAGTTGATTATCATTATCAATTACAATATGAAAAACATTAACAGGTTTTTTTATTTGTTTTTCAACTTTTTTAATAATATATTCTTTTTCTTTTTCAAATGAAATATTATTATCAAAATTTAAAATAATCACTTGGTGTTTTTCATTAGAACTATATAAATAACTTACACTAGAATTAACTTTAGATTTTAATAACTTATACTTAAAGTTCTTAATAAAAAAGTTTTCTAAAGTTTTTTTATCACTAGTAGAAGAATTAGTCATTATTTTCACCCCTTAATTCTTTAATTTTATCATCAAATTCTTTAGGAAGAGGTGATATTAATTCAATTTCTTTTTTTGTAATTGGATGAGTAAACCTTAATTTATAAGCATGAAGATATTGACCAAAATCAGTAAATTCTTGGTGTTTTTTACCATAAACTGGATCATTTAAAACAGGGTGATTAATATAGTTAAAATGCACTCTAATCTGATGAGTTCTTCCAGTTTGAATCTGACATTTAACTAAAGTATTTTTTAAAAATCTTTCAACTACTTCAAAAGTAGTAATTGCTTGTTTTGAATTTTTAGCAGTTACACTCATTTTTTTACGATCAATTTGACTTCTANCAATTGGAGCATCAATTAAACCTTTATTTGGTTTAATTACTCCAGATACAATTGCTAAATATTCTTTATAAATTTGATGATTTTTAAACATTTCACTTAATAATTTATGAGTTTTATCATTTTTTGCAACAATTAATAAACCTGTTGTTTGTTTATCAATTCTATGTACAATTCCAGGACGTAGTTCACCATTAATTGATGAAAGTTCAACATCACTTGCTAATAAAGCATTAACAATTGTATTATTTGTATTACTTAAACTTGGATGAACTGTAATATTATTTTGTTTATTAATCACTAATAAATCATCATCTTGATAAATAATATCTAAATCAATTTCATCATTTTTAACTAAATTTGGATCTAAAATAGGATCTTTTATAGTAATTGTGATTTGTGAATTTGGTTTAACTACAAAATTATTATTAGTAATAATTTGATTATTAACACTAATACATTCTTCTTTAATTAGTTTTTGAATATAACTTCTTGAATAATCATAACTAGTTAATAATTCAACTAGTAATTTATCTAATCTTAAAGTTGTATTTAGTGAATTAAGAGTTATTTTGTTCATTATCTATTTTTTCTTTTTTTGTTTTAATTTTACTTTTTATATATAAAACTAATTCAATAATCGTAAATAAAATTGTTAAACCAATTGCAATATTGACATACAAATCAGCTAAATTAAACACATAATCTCTTGAATTAAATAAACTAAAATCTCAAGTTAAAAAATCAACAACTCCATAATATACATTATTTTCATTACCTGGAGCTCATAATCTAGCTAATAAATTTCCTCAAGATCCAGCTAAAATAATTACTAAAACAATTAATCATTTTTTATTATTTAAAAAAATAAAGATCGTTGTTAAAAATAAACTAAAAATTGTTGCAAAAATAATTACTAAATAAGCTTTATCGTGTAACTTACCATAAGCCATTCCAAGATTAATCACATACTGAAAATTTAAAAACCCGTTAATAAACGTTTTAGTTTCTCCTAATTTCATATGACTTACAACAATAGCTTTTGAAATTCAATCAAAACTAATTAAACTTATAAAANTAGGCAAACATACTATTAGTTTGAATTTTCAAAGATAATTGTGATTTTTTAAAAAAACTTTTGTCTCTACTAATTTATCTTTTATTCACATTTTGTCTCCAATAATGATTTAACTACATGATTACAATGATTACAAATTTCATCATCAATTAAATTATCAAAGATTTGTCAACATCTTTGACATTTTAATCCTTGTTTTTGTTCAACTTTAATTGATGAAATATTTGTTTTAATAAAACTATTATCAATATTATCTACAAAATTAATACTATTAACAATAAAAATTTGACTTAAATCTTTAATATTTTTTAAATCATCATATTCTTTATCTAATTTAATATTAACAACAGCTTCAAATCCTTTATTAATAATTTTATTTTCTCTACTAATTTCTAAAGCTTTATTAACATCATCTCTTAAAATCATTACTTGATCTCATTTACTAATAAACTCTTTATCATAAACAAAGTTTTGTTCTTTATTATCTAATAAATGAACTGATTCAACTTTATTATTATCATTTAGATTTTGATAAACTTCTTCAATTGTATGAACTAAAATTGGTCTTAAAACATCAATCAAACAATATAATTGTTCATATAAAACAGTTTGCACTTGTCTTCTTCTTAAATCATTTTTACTATTAATATATAAAATATCTTTAATAAAATCTAAATAAAAAGCAGATAAATTCTTAGTTACATAATTCATAACTAATGTATAAACTAAACTAAAGTTTAATTCTTCATAAGCTTGAATTACTTTATTTTTAAAACTAGTTAAATTAAATAAACTATACNTATCAACTTCACTTAATTTAGTTTGATAATCAGTTTTAGCATTAAAATCATTTAAATTAGCTAAAATAAAACGCATAGTATTTCTAATTTTTCTATATGATTCACTAATTTGTTTAATAATTTCTTTTCCAATTTTTTGATCATCAGTAAAATCAGTTGATGCAACTCATAATCTTAAAATATCAGCACCTAAATCATTTGCAAAAGCAATTGGATCAACTCCATTACCAAGTGATTTAGACATTTTATTTCCCTTTTCATCAGTTGTCATTCCATGTGAAACTAATTGTTTGTATGGAGAAGTGTTTGAATAAATAGTTGAATTAATCATTGATGCATTAAATCAACCGCGATACTGATCGTTTCCTTCTAAATACATATCATATGGTAATTTTAAATTTGGATATTTTTGACTTAAAGCAATTGCACTACTTCCTGAATCAAATCACACATCTAAAATGTCTTTTTCTTTTTTTAAAGATTTATTTTTATATTCATCTGGTAAAAATTCATCAGCATCTAAACTAAATCAAGCATTAGTTCCAACTTGTTCAATTTTATTAATTGCATAATTTAAAATTTGTTCATTTAAAACTAAATTATTATTTTGATCATAAAAAGCAATAATTGGAACTCCTCATAATCTTTGACGAGAAATAGTTCAATCAGTTCTTTCATCTAAAACTTGATATAAACGTTTTTTAGCTCATTTTGGATGAGTATTGATTTGATCAACATTTTTTAAAATTTCATTTTTAACTGGAGCTAAATTAACAAATCATTGTAAAGTACATCTATAAATAACTGGTTTTTTAGTTCTTCAGTCATGTGGGTATGAATGAGTTAAAAATTTTAGTTTTAATAATTTTTTATTTTCTTCTAATTTTTTAGTAATGATTTTATTAGTATCATCATAAAACATTCCAANTAATTGTGGATCTAAATCACTAATTTCAGTTGTAAATTTACCTTGATTATCAATTGGAGCAANAGGTTTAATATTATTTTGTTTTGCAATTAAAAAGTCATCTTCACCAAATCCAGAAGCAATATGAACTAGACCTGAACCAGATTCACTTGTAACATGATGTCCTAAAACTACTTTACTGATTTTTGTATCATATAATGGATGAGCATAATTTAAACCAACTAATTTATTAGCATCAATTTCTTTAATTACTTTAACATTTTCTCAACCAATGTTTTGAGATACTTGATTTATTAAATCAGAAGCTAAAATAAATTGTTTATCTAAATTTTCTACTTGAATTAAACTATATTTAATTTTTGAACCAACTGCAATTAATTGGTTTGATGGTAAAGTTCATGGAGTTGTTGTTCAAATAATTAATTGAGTGTTTTTAAATTCATCACTATTAACAACATCACAACCTACATAAATTGAAGGAGAAGTTATATCTTTATAAATAATTTCAGAATCAGCTAAAGCAGATTCACTTGATGGAGATCAATAAATAGGTTTTAAATCTTTATAAATTAAACCTTTTTGATACATTTTTTCAAATAATCTTAATTCAGACATTTCAAAGTCATGAGTTAAAGTTACATATTTAGTATCATAATCAGTAAACATTCCTAAGCGATTAAATTGGTTTGCTTGATTTGAAACTTGTTCTAAAGCATATTTATAACAAAGTTCTCTAAAAGCAACACTACTCATAGATTTACGATCAACACCCATCTTAGTAACAGCACTTTCAATAGGTAACCCATGAGTGTCTCATCCCATAATAAAAGGAGCATAATATCCAGTTGCATTTTTAAATCTAATAATAAAATCTTTTAAAGTTTTATTTAAAGCATGTCCTATATGTAAATCTCCATTAGCATAAGGTGGACCATCATGTAAAACAAAAACTTTTTTATTTTCATTTAATTTTAATTTTTTATTATAGATTTGATTTTCTTGTCAAAATTGTTCAAATTTAGGTTCTTTTTGATTTAAATTAGCACGCATATCAAAATCAGTTTGACCAATTAGTAAAGTATCTTTATATTTATTTGACATATTTTTCTTCCTTTCTAAAAACAAAAAAATCACTCCAAAAGGAGCGATTTACCGCGGTACCATCCTAATTAAATTATAAAAATATTATTATAATTCATCTTTATAGTTTTAACGTGACAACCGCAAAATTCTACTCAGCTATAGCTTTTCTTTTTTGGAAATAAAAAGTGATATTTTATAAATTCTTTTACTAATTTCCACCAACCATTAGCTCTCTGTAAAAAGATTATTTATAAAATGTGTCTTTTTATGATAAAAATATTTTATATTAAATTAGACTTATTGTCTATTTATTTGATTATTTAGTTAGATTATTTTATTAAACATTCAAATGGTCTCTTATTACCAATATTTATAAATAGCATTTATANTATTACATATTTTATAACTTTTTGTTTCTTAATTAAAAAGTTAAATATTTTAACTTTTTCATAAACATTTTTATTAGAAAAAATCATAATATGTAGGCAATTAATTTGTTATTAAATGTGTTTATGAAATTAATAAAATAAGCTTTAAATATTAGATAAAAAAATAAGCTTTATATAAGCTTATTTTTTAGTTCTACTTTCTTGTTTTCAGATCATTTAAAGATCAATGGGTTGATAAGAACTATTATCATTAATCAAGTTTATTAAATAATAAATATTTAATAAACAGCTATTTTATTATAATAAAACGATTTTGTTAAATTAGTTATGATGGTTTTTTTGATGTAATTTAACAAAATTTAAACTTTTAGTTATATATTCATTTTCAAATTCAATAATTGATTTTGTATGATGTGAGCCATGATCATAAATTTCAATTTGATTATCAAAACTATTTTCAATATTGTTTTTCATTTGATACATTCTAAAACTATCTAAGTAACTAGTGACTTTATCTAGTCGATTATGAATATATAAAACTGGAATATAAGTAGTATTAATTGTAATTAAATCAACAAAATCAAGTTTAGTTAAATCAACTTCATATTCATTTTTATAAATTTCTAATATGTCATCTAAAACATCTTTTGAAAGATTAGATAAAAATTTAGGAGAATAATCTTTGATCATTCTTTGTAAAAGATTTTTAACTGACATATATGATGAATCTGAAATTGCTCATTTAATGTTTGCTTTTTTTATTAATTCATTTTCAGTTAGTAAAAAATAATTAGTTGTAAAAGCACCCATACTAGTTCCAACTAGTCCAATTAATTCAACATCATAATGTTTAATTAACCAATTGATTACTGAAATTAAATCTCATTTTTCTTTATAACCTCATGTAATACAATTAGAATCACTAATACCATGATTTCTAAAATCAAAAGTTAAAATGTTATAACCTAAACTTTGATAATGTCATACTAAATACAAAACTTCTAAACGGTTAGAATTATATCCATGAACTCCAATTACTCATTTATTAGATTGTTTTTCATTTAGCCATATACTTGCAGCTAATTTAGTATTATCTAATGAATAAATTCAAAAATTTAAATTAGGATTTTTATACTCTTTAATTTTTAATTTTTTATTTGAATTTCTATTGATTGAATTTAAAAATGAAAATATTTTAATAGGGCTGAAATTAATAGCAAAACCTTCATCTCTTTTATGAATAGTTTTTGAAAACCTAGAGTTTCACATATTAATCATAGTTTTTGCTAGGTTTGGATATTTTTCATTCATCTTTATAAATTATTAATTAATTATAAATTTATAAATATTTTCATTAAGTCTGATGTATTCACCTTTTTTAATATATAAAACTCCAGAAAGAAAATCTTTAAAACGTTTAGCTTTATTATCATCTAAGTTTTTAAAATCTACAACAACAACTTTTTGATCTAATAAAGTATCTACAATTGATTGAACTTCAGAAAATTTCATAGGACTAAATACATAAGTGTTAATAGGACTTTTATTCATATCAGTTTGGTTCATATTTGAAGTATTTGTTTGATGATTTTGATTAAATTGATTAGATGTCTGAGTATAACTATCTTTTAAAACAGGACTTTCTTGTTCAAAAATATCAGAATCAGTTAATTCTAGTTCAATTTGATCTTGATCTTGTTCGTTTTGTTTAAAAAAATTCTTTTTCTTTTTAAAAAACATCTTCTTATCTCCTATTTTAAAAATGTCGGAAAGTCATCATCATTAAAATCTTCTTCAGTGTCATCTGTTGTAGTTAGACTCATTTCATCATCAAATTCGTCTACTTCTTCTTGTTCTTCTTCTTGTTCTTGTTGAACAGGTTTACTTGGTTGAGTTTGTTGAACTACAGGTTCAACTCTTGGTGTTTTTATAATATTTGGTTCTTGGTTTTGTAAGTTTTTGTTTTCAAAACCAGTGGCAATAACAGTTACAATGATTTCATCATCATCTGTTAAATCATCATTAATAGCCATACCAAAAACAATATTTAATTCTTTATTATTTACAGCTTGACTAATAACTCCAACTGCATCATAAGCATCATTTAAACTTACTGTTCTTCCACCAGTAATATTTACAATAATATCTTTAGCTCCTTCAATTGAAGCTTCTAATAATTTAGAATTAATTGCTTCTTTTGCAGCTTCAACAGCTTTATCTTTTCCAGAAGCAACTCCTATTCCAAATAAAGCATTTCCTTTTTTTGACATAACTGATTTAACATCTGCAAAATCTAAGTTAATAGTTGCAGGTACTGCGATTAAATCAGTAATAGTTTGAACACCTTGTTTTAAAATAGTGTCAGCTTCTTTAAATGATTCAGCAATTGGAATAGATCCAATATATTCTAATAATTTGTCATTTGAAACAACGATTACTGAATCAACATGTTTTCTTAATTCTTCTAAACCTTCTTTTGCATTAACATTTCTATGTCTTCCTTCAAAAATGAATGGTTTAGTTACAATTCCAATTACTAAGGCTCCAGATTCTTGAGCAATTTTAGCTATTACAGGAGCAGCACCAGTTCCAGTACCTCCTCCCATTCCAGCAGCAATAAAGATTAAATCAGCACCTTCAACTACTTTTCTTAATTCTTCTTCACTTTCAATAGCTGCTGCTTTTCCTACTTCAGGATTTCCTCCAGCTCCTAATCCTTTAGTAGTTTTTTCTCCTAAAATAATTTTGTTTGGTACTGGTGATGATTCTAATATTTGTGCATCGGTATTTATGATATAAAATTCAACACCTTGAACATTTTCTTCAAACATTCTTCTAATGGCATTATTTCCAGCCCCACCAACACCAAGTACTTTAATTCTTGCTATTTGTTTAAATTCGTTTGTCATATTTAGCCCTTTCTAATAATAATAATATATTGATTTTTAAAAAGTTTTTTTATCTTAGTAGTGCTTTTTAGAATTTATCAAAAAAGCTTTAAAAAAATTGCTAAATTTTTGATTTTAACTAGGAAATTCAGGGTTTTTAAAAAATAAACTAGCTCCAATAAAAGCAGTAGAATCTTGTTCAAAATCAATATCACCAATAAAATTATTACTAATAAAATGATTGTTTTTTAATTCATTAAAAATCATATCAATTCCAACAATTTTACTAATTAAACCAAAATTATAAATTTGATAATTATTAATATTTTGTTCTTTTAAAATGCTTTGATTAATAGTTGTATAAATTTCACTAATAATAGATTTAATTAGTTGTTTTATTTGTTTTCCATTAGTTATATCTAATTTATTTTCTGAATTATTTCACAAACTTAAAATATTTAAATTATCAATATTATAAGAACTAAAATCTAGATTATTAAATAAATAATCTTTACTCATTTCAAAACTAATATTTAATGATTGACTAAGATTTTTAATGATCTTATTTATCCCAAATGAAAATTTGAATATTTTTAATAAAACATTATTATTAAATACACCAACTTCAATTTCATCTCAATTTCAATCAACCACTAATTTATGATCTTGACATTGATCTTTTACTAATTGGTTTAAACAAACAATTCTTGGTTTTATAAATAAAATTTGTTTATAAAACTTTCAAAAAAGTTTTTCTAGTGCAAAATAAAGTTCATTAGTAATTGATAATTCTAAAAAAGTCATTACTAATTTATTATTTTGAGTATTATCAATATAATATTTTTTTAAATTTTGATAATCGATCATTTTGTTATTTACTTGTAGTTCAATTAAATTAGTATCTATAATTTTTAAATCNGTATCATCATAAAGTTGTAATTTATTAATTNTTTTAACAATATATTCTAAATTTGTAGTTGAACTAGTTTTTTTATCTTTTGATTTTAAGTCATAATTTGTTACTTTTTTTGTAATATTTAATGAATTTGAAAGCATTAAACCTACTTGTTTAATTTTTGAAAAACTAGAGTTTTTTTCAAAATCAGTAAAACAATTTGTTAAAAATTTATAAACATTCAAACTATCTTTAATTTGATCTTTATCTAAAATTTCACTTTCTTCTGAAACATAGCTATTTTTATATAAGATCATTTCTTGATTATTAAAATATTTAATAACTTGAAAATTAATAATATTTTTATTAAATTCAATAATTGTAAAAATTTGTTTATCCATACTAACCTCTAGTTTTTTTCAATTACTCAAAGCTTTGCACTATGAGACCGGTGATTTTGTTCTAATTCTAATAAACTAGGTTTAATTGGTTTTTTAATTACTAATTTAAATTTAGAATTTAAATTAGCTTTAATTGGAAGATTACTTAATAATTGTTCTTGATAATAATTTGTACTATTATTAAAAATATTTTTAACAATCTTTTCTTCTAAAGAGTGAAAAGTTATTACACAAATTCTTGCTTTACTATTTAATAAATCTAAAGCTTGTTTTAATGAATTTTCTAAAGCGATTAGTTCATTATTTATATAAATTCTTAAAGCTTGAAAAGTTTTTTTAGCTGGATGTTTTTTTTGTTTTAATACTTTTTGAGGTAGTACTGATTTAATTATTTCAACAAGTTCTAAAGTTGAATTAATTGGTCTTGATTCAACGATTTTTTTTGAAATACTTTTTGAAAAAGATTCTTCTCCATACTTAAATAAAATTTCAGAAATTTGTGATTCTGAATAAGTATTTATAACTTGATGAGCAGTTAATGTAGAATTTAAATCCATTCTCATATCTAATGGACCATCCATTTTATAACTAAACCCTCTAGATGCTATATCAATTTGAGGTGAAGAAACTCCTAAATCATATAAAATTCCATCAACATTAAAAACATGATTAATTGCTAATAAAGCTGATAAGTTAGAAAAATTACCTTGAATTAATAAAAAATTATTATTAATTTGTTCTAGTTTTTCTTTAGCTTGATCAATTGCTATTTGATCTTGATCAATGGCATACAAAAAACCTTTTTGATTAAGCTTTTTTAAAATTTCACTAGAATGACCAGCTCTACCTAATGTGCAATCAACATAAATACCATCAGGTTTAATATTTAAATATTCAATACTTTCTTTTAATAAAACTGGTATATGTTTATCCATATAATTTCCTAACTATTTATATTTTTAATAAATTTATTTTTGTGTTGATTGTATTTATTTTTACTTCAAATTTCTAACCGATTTCCTAATCCTAAAATAAAAACATCTTTTTCAATATTTAGATTTTGAATTAGATTATAAGGAATTTTAATTCTTCCTAAATTATCAATATCAATTTCAACAGTATTTGATCAGATAATTCTTTCTATATTTCTAATGTCTTTTTGATCATTTTGCTGATTTAAAATTTCTTTTATTTGTAATAAAAAATCATCTTTTGATCAAATTTCTAAATCAGCATCATATCCTTTTGTTAAATAAATTGGATTTGAAAGTTTGTTTCTTAGTTTTGCTGGTAAAGTTAAACGTTGTTTTGCATCCATACAATGTTCATATGTACCAAATAACATTTATTTATCACCCACTTTGCTCCACTATTTATAATTAATATACCACTTTAAAACACAAATAAAAAAAGGTTGTATTAAATACAACCAAATTAATTAATAATTGTTATTATGCTTCTACTACTTTAACTTCTTTGTTTTTGTAAAATCCGCATTCTTTACATACATGATGAGGTTTAATCATAGCCCCACAATTAGTACATGACACTAAACTAGCAGCTGAAAGTGCTAAATGACTTCTTCTTTTATTTTTTGCAGATTTACTAGTTTTTCTAAATGGTACTGCCATGTTAATACACCTCCTTATTTGTTGTTATCATCGATTTTAATATTATCAAGTTGTTCTCATCTTGGATCAATTTTATTAGCTTGAGATTTTTGAAATTCTTCTTCACTTTCTAGACTTCATCCAAGACCATACTTATTAAGTATATCATTATTTAAAGATAAATTAAAAGGAATATTCAGATTTATTTGTTCAATTATATAATCTTTTAAATTAAATTCTTCATTAATAATAATATTAGTATTAAAATCACTACTATTTGTAAAACTATACTCATCATTTCAATCAATATAATTACTATATTTGATCTCATTTCCAATTCTTGAATCAATACCAGTAATTGTATAATTAATTACTCCATTAACAGTAATCATTTTTAATGTTTCATTATAATCAAGATCTAAATCATAACTAATAAAATCAAATGATCTTATTAAAATATTATTTGATTTAATTTGATCTAAATCAGTTAGTTGTCCTTGTAGTTCATAATGTTTTTTTAACTTAAAATCAGTTTGATTAAATATTAATTTCATTA
The DNA here is from genome assembly GCF_900489555.1 of Mycoplasma mycoides subsp. capri. Lineage (GTDB taxonomy): Bacteria > Bacillota_I > Bacilli_A > Mycoplasmatales > Mycoplasmataceae > Mycoplasma > Mycoplasma capri. The sequence continues at coordinate 624,577 of NZ_LS483503.1, forward strand.
TCTAATCACTACTTTCATTTGTTTAATATTTTTTATTATTTTTTCAAATTCTTGATTAATTTCATTTTCAGTTAATTGATGATCTAGATCATTAAAAACAAATTGAATAGTTAAAGCTTTAGTATTATTTTTAATTAGATTATCATCTAAATATAAATCAACAATTTTATGACTTTTTAAATATTTAANATCACTTAAAGCATTAAATAAAACTTTTTGATAAGTTAGATCATTTGAAATATCTATAGTTAAATCTCTTGAAGAACTTTGAAACTTACTTAAAGTTTTAGCTTCTATAAAACTATTTTTAAATTGATTTAAAATATCTAAATTAATTTCACATACAAATGTAGGATTTAATTTATTTTCTGATTCAAATTTAGGATTTAATTTATATAAATATCCAATTAATTGATTTTGATAATAAATAGTTGTATTAATATATGGATGAATTTCTTTAATAAGATTTAAATCATTTTGATATTGAATTTCAGATAAATCTAAATTATATAAATTGAAAATATTTTCTAAAATTTCTTTATTGTAGTAAAAATTATTTTCAATTAATTGTTGATTTAAACTGTTTTTATAAATATGATTGCTTGTTAAAAATACTAAATGTCTTTGTTTTAAATTATTTAAATCATAAATATCAGCTATTTCAAATAATTTTAATTCTTTATTATTAATTGAATGATTAAAAATAGCTACATCAATTAATGATTTACTTAAATTAGTTCTATAAGTTTGTCTTAAATTTGATAATGGTGATACTAAATTAATAAATTCAGAAATATTAAATAAATTTCAATATTTAGCTTCATTTAAACTAGTTAGTGAATAAGTTTTAGTGTTATTAAATCCTAATCCTATTAAATAATTAGTTAATTTATTTTCTAGTTTTAAATTTAAGTTTTTAGCTTTTTTAAAACTAGTAAAGCTTAGTGGAACTTCATCAATTTTATCATATGAATATAATCTAGCAACTTCTTCACATAAATCATTTTTACTAGTTATATCAATTCTGTTTTGATCAATTTGAAAATCTAAAAGATCATCTTTATTAGTGATTTTAAAATCTAAATGTTTAAATAAACTTTTAATTTGTTTAATAGTTAAATTAGTTCCTAATAAGTCATTAATTTCATTTAATTTAATTTCTAAACTTTGTTTGTTTTTAAAAGTTTGTTTTAGTATTTTAACTTCATAAGCTTTATTTATTAATTGATAATCATTTAATAAATTAGAAAAAGTTTGATTTGCTAAATTAAATAAATTAGGGTTAATTGGTTTTATATATCTTTGTAAATAAGTATTTGAAATGTTTAAAAGTTTTTGTTGTTTTCTCATTAAGTTAGGTTCAATATTTAACATAATGTTTAAAACATTTTTTGAGTTATTATCAACATTAAATTCATTTTGTGTGTCTAATCCAATAATATTTACTAATTTATTATTATTAGTTAAACATAAAAGTTCTTTATTATCATGATTTATAAATTCTAATTTTAAATTAGAACTTTTTAATTTATCTAAATCAATTAAAATGTGAGTTTGAGCTGTTGATAAAGTTGAAATTAAACTTAAATTTGTAATTAAATGATTAGAAGAATTTATTTGGTTTAATTTTAAAAAGATTTCGTCTTTTGAGTCTAATTTGTCATTTTTATTATTTAATTCAAAATAAGAATAACTAATTGTTTTAATTTGATCTTTAACTTGATTAACTAAATCAATTTTTAAATCTAAATTATTTTTTTTAAAATCAGAAAAATTATTATCTAAGTTTTTAATTTCTAAATCAAAGTAATTTGCAAGTTCTTTTAAAATTTGAAAACTAGCTAAACAATCACTTCTATTTAAAGTTAAATCAATTTCAAATAAATAATCATCTAAACCAATAATTTGTTTAACATCACTACCAATATATTTTTTTAAATCTAAATTATGATCAAAAACATTATAAATTTTTAACTGGTCTTCTTTATTAATAACTGATAGATCAATTCCAATTTCATTTAAAGCACAAATCATTCCTTGTGATTCATAATTTTGAATTTTTTTACTAGTTAAAGTTAAACCATTTGCAATAGTTGCATTAATTGGAGCAATTATTACAAATTGATTAACATCAACATTACTAGCTCCACAAACAATTTGTAAACTTTTAGTTNCTATATTAACTTGATTTAATTTTAAATGAGTGTTTGGAATTTGTTTTGATTGTTCTACATATCCTAAAATTAGCTCAGAATTTAGTGAGTTTAAATCATAAACACTATCAACTTCAAATCCTAAAGAATTTAAAGCCATATTAATTTGATCATTTGAAATATTATCTAAATTAAGATATTTTTTTAATCAATTTCTTGTAATAATCATATAAACTCCTATTCTGAATAAAATTTAAATTGCTCTAAAAATTTAACATTATTTTCATAAAAGTTTCTAATATTTGAAATATTAAACTTTAACATAGCAATTCTTTCAATACCAATTCCAAAAGCTAATCCTGAACATTTAGTTGGATCTAATCCATTTAATTTTAAAACGTGTTCATTAATCATTCCAGCACCTAGTATTTCAATTCAACCAGTTTTTTTACAAATAAAACATCCTTTAGAATCACATTTAAAACAACTTACATCAACTTCAACACTTGGTTCAGTAAAAGGAAAATAGCTTGGACGTAATCTAATATTAATATCTTTATTAAATAATCTTTGGCACATATATTTTAAAATTCATTTTAAATTAGCAAAACTAATTTTATTTCCAACAACAAACCCATCTATTTGCATAAATTGATGCGAATGAGTAGCATCATCATCATCTCTTCTATAAACATTTCCATAACTAATTACAGCTAAATTATTATCTTCAGTTTTTAAACTAGCTAATTTAGTTAACATTCTTGAAGTCATATTAGTACAATGTGTTCTTAAAACTAAATTATTATCTAAATAAAAAGTATCTTGCATATCTCTTGCAGGATGATCTACTGGTAAATTTAATTTTTGAAAATTATATAAATCAGATTCAATTTCAGTTCCACTGACCATTTCAAAACCAATTTCAGTAAAAATATCACTAATTTCTTCAATAACTATATTTAAAACATGTTTTGAACCAAATTTTAAACTTGAATTTGTTAAAGTAACATCAATTTTTTCTTTTTCTAATTTTACTAATAATTCTTTATTTTTTAATTGTTCTTGTTTTTCATTTAATTGATTTATAATTTCAACTCTAATTTGATTTGCTAATTTTCCAATTTCTTGTTTTTTATCACTACTAATAGTTTTAATTGATTTTAAAATTGTAGTTAAACTAGAATCTTTTCCAATAAATTCTTTTTTTAATTCTTCTCAACTATTTAAATCTTTAACTAATTCTAGTTTTACTTTAAAATTATTTAAAATTTCATTTAATTGTTCTATCATATTTTTTTCTTTCTAAATACTTTTATATTTTATTTTAAATTCTTATGAATTTGATTTAAATAAGTCTGTTTATTATTAATATCTTCAATATAAGCTGAAATTAAAATTCTAATAACTGGATCATTTATTTTTTTATTAATAGCTTTAATTATGTTAAATAAGTTTTTTTGAAAGTCTAATTCTAATCTTTCAAATTGATAGTTAAACATTAAATTATTATCATAAGCTTTATTAAATTCAATCCAATGATTATTTAAAGCATCATTAAAAATTCAATTAATAAAAATTTGATTAATAAAATCTCTTAATAATGTATAACTAGTTAATAAAAACTTTTTATAATTAATTTCAATAAAATTAGTGTTATTTGTTTTTAATAAATAATCAATACAAGCAGTATTTGTTTTTTTAAATAAATTTCTAATTTGATTAATTTTATTTTCAATAGCATCAATCATTAAATAAGAAAAGTTTAATTTAGATGAATTTTGTAAATATGTAATGAAATTAGGTTTATTTAAAATATCTTCAAAATCAGAAAAACTTCAATTAATAGTCATATTTAAATATTTAGTTTTTTGAATTTTTGAAACATTATTTTTAAAAAAACTATTTCTAATTAATATAAAATCTGTCATAAATTATCCTATTCAGCTTGAGTAACTTGAGTTATTGCAGTTTTTTTAACTTGCTTATCTGAAAATAATCAACCAATAAATAAAACAAAAGCAATTACACTAAATGTTACAAATAAAGTTTTAAAATCAAACGCTAAGAATATATAAATATGTCATTTATAACTTACATAATATAAAAATGATCATCAAATTAAATTAGATAATAAATAAGCAATAATAAATGAAATAATAGCCCCAATTATATAACTACCCATAACAATTCAATTAACTTCACTATTTTCATATCCAATAGCTCTTAATGTTAGAATTGTTTTTTTAGATTCATCAACAACTATATTCATAACAACTACTAAAATAATTGTTAATAATAAACTTACTAATAAAATAAATAACAACATTACTTGATTTGTAATAGTTGTAATTTTACTAATAGTTTGTTTTACTAGATTAAAGTTAAATAATTTAGAATTTAAACGACTTAAAGTAGTGATTGCTGGATTTGGTGTATTATAAATATCGTTTTGTTGATCTAGTTCTTGATATTTAGAAATAAAATTATTAAATTCATTAAAAATATTTGAATACATCGATAAAAAGATTGGTGCATCTTTTCTTATATCAATTGCTAAATTATTGCCATAATATTTAATTGTTTTAAATGAATCATCTAATTTTGTAAAATTAATTGTTCCTTCTAAAATTTTATTTTTACTTCACAATTGATTAAAAATTAAAGGATTATTATTTTTATATAAATCTTCAGAAAACATTTCATTAGCAAATAAATCATAATCTAAAAAAATATCAGGAGTTTTTGAAATTGATAAAGTTTCAGATTTATTAATACCAACAACATTTAAAACAAATTTTTTAACAAAAGTAGTTCTAGTTTCAACAACAATCTTACTATTAATATCTAAGTTTTTAGATTTTGCATAATAATATGGAACAATTACATTAAAAGTTGGTAAATTATTATGTTTTTCTGGTAATTTTGATAAATCTTGAAAACCTTTAATACTTACACCTTTAAAATTTAAAAACTGATTAACATCACCAAAATTATGATCTTTTAATCTATATAGATTTAAAGCATATGATCCAGGGTTTAAAATATCACTATTTGAAACTCTAATCACTGCTGATAATAAATCAGTTGAAGAATCATAAAACATTTGATTAAAACTAACAATTGGATTATTTTCTAATTTATTATTTAAATCTTGCATAATCATTGAAGCTAATAAAATACTTTGACTAGCATTTGATAAATTAGTTGAATTTAATAATGAGTCTATTGAAAAATTAGAAGTTGTATCAAAAAGTTCTTTTTTATCTTTATTAGGTTTATTTTTTAAATTTTTATTAATGATTTTTTCTAATAAAGGATTATTTGCAATAGTTCAATATTTTTGATCATCAGGATTAAATGATAATAAATCATTATCTTTTTGTAAATGCATTCAAGCTTTATTTATATCATTATTAAATTGTTTATAATGATTAACTACTTGAAATAAACTATAAGCTTGAACTAATTTATAAGAAAATATTTTAGCAAAAGAACTTAAAAATAATGTGTTATTTGAATTATTTCTAGTTGATTGTAAACCTATAATAGTATTTTGTAATTCGTCTTTTTTAGGATGATTTAAATCATAAAATAGATCAGATGAATGTTGTTTTTGAGACAAATCATTTAATGTTAATTTAATTTCTTTATTATTTTTAAAATCATTTAAAGCACTTTGTCATTTTTGATTTTGATTATATAAATTAAATCTACTAATATAACTTAAATAATATTGATTATCTTTAGTTAAAACTTCATAGTCATTTTTATCAGTTTTACCTGGTTGTAAAAAAGGAGTTAAAGTTTTTTTAGCATAATCTAGTGGTAAAATCATTGAAACTTTTTTTTCATTTGAAAGTGAGTTAAAAGTGTTATTTAAAAGTTTTAAAAATAATTCAACTCTATATCTAATATCTGTTTGTTTTAAATCATTATTTAAATAAGTGTTAATATTTTTTTTATTTAAATCATGATAACTTAGAGTTTGTCTAGTCTTAGGATCATTTTTATTAGTGTAACTTAACTTATCATTTGTACTAGTATTATCAATTTTTTTATTAACATTTCACATAGATTTTGTAATTACATCTTGTTTGATTGTTGCTAAGCTTTGATTAATTGATTGAAATAAAATAGCTTGAGCCACAAATAATAAAGTATAAGTTAAAGAAGCAAAACCAAATAAAATTTGAACTACAGCAAATTTACCTTTGGCATTTTTAATAAAAGATAAACGCATTCTGTAATTAAATCCAATATTATGTTTTGATAATAAATTAGTAATAGCTCCGCTTTTAGTTCTTTTTGATTTTTTTAAATTATTCATTAAAGATAAAACAGGTTCTTTTATATAAATAATTGAAGCTCAATAAGATCCCATTAAAAATATAAAAGGAATAATTATAATTAAAAAGATTATTAATAAAGGTGAAATATAAATACTATTAAAAGTAAAAGTGACTGAATTTACAAAATTTGAAGATGAATATATTTGAATTGGTATTGATAAAATATAACCAATAATTAATCCAAAAAACATTGTCAATCAAGTTTTTAGTGCAAATATTCAAGAAAGTTCTACTACTTTATAACCAAACGATTTAAAAATTCCAATTTGTCTTCTTGTTTCATTCATTTCTTTTTTTAGTGCAAAATTAATAAAAACAAATGATAATAATAAAACAAAAATACCAATAACAATATAAATAATTACTTGAACTTTAATTGAACTAATTGCTTGAGAAGTTCTTAGCGAATATCATTCAGTAATTAGTGAGCTACTTTTATCAAAAACAGAATAACTTTCATCTGATCAGTTATCAAATTTAATAATAAAATGTTTGTTTAAATCTTTACTAGTACTATTGTTTAAATTTTTTACTCTAAAGTTTACTTGATAAGAAGTATCAAATTTATTTGAAAAATTTCATCTAGAATTTCTTATTGAATTAATAAATTCTTTACTAGTATAACCAACTACATAACTAGTTTTATCTTGAAAATAATCAGTAGCTGAGTTTTTTGACACAATATCATCAAAAGTTGAACCAATTCCAACTATTTTACTATTAATAGAACCTAAATAATAAGCATCTTTTTTATTAATTAAGCTTAAGTAAATATCTGAAATATTAGAACTAGGAATAATAAATTCATCATTAATTTTTAAATTTCTTGCTTTTGCATATGATGATGAAATCACTATTTGTGTTGGATTAACTTTTTGCTGATAATTAATATTAACGTCTCATTTTTTTGCAAATTCTGAGTTTTTATGATTTTTATCAAATTGAATTTGATTAAAATCTTTATTTGTATTTTTAAAAATTTGATTATCTGAAGTTAGTTGTAAAGTTAAAAATGGAAGTAATTGACCTACTGAACTTTGTTGAATTTTAAAAGTTTTTTTAGTTTGTAAAACAAAATTTTCTACATTATCTAGTAATTGATCAACTATATAAATTCTGTCATCATATAAAAATTTTTCATTAGCTAATACTTTTGAAAATTTATCTGAAAACACTAAAAAGGAAGGTAAATAAATCCTTTCTTTTTGATGATTTTTTATTTTATTTTTTAAGTCCTGTAATTGTTTTACTAAAAACTTAGTTATTTCATCTATTTTATTGTCATTAAGTTTATTTAAAATTTCAGTAAATTTAAAAGTTAAAATAGGTTTATCTATTAAATTAATTTCATTAATAGTTAAAAAACTATTAAAGCGAGAATAAGCTTTATAAAATTCTGAAACTACATAATCATATTTAGCGTTATTATCTAAACTAATTCCATCACTCATACTTTGATGAAAATCAGAAATAATTCTATTTAAAACTTGATTAGAAATATTTGAAAAGCTGTTTAAATTATTTTGATCATTATTATAATCTTTATTAAAAATATAAGATTCTGTTTTAATTAAAGCACCATTTCTATATCTGAATAAATCACTATTAATTAAATTACCTATAAAATCAATTTTTACTCTATCTTCTAAGTTATTAGAATCATAAATATAAAGATTATTTTCTTTTTTATCAGTACTAGTATTAGTAAAATTTTGTTCTAATTCACTATTAATTGCTTTTATATAAAGTTCAGATAATTTAGTGTAATTAGTATCTTTGTTATTAATTTCTTTATTTAAATAAAAATAATTATAAGTAAATTTAGGATCATAATTCATAGACCTTGTATCTAGTATTGAATTATAACTAGTATTATGCTTTGCTAAATAATTAATTCTATTATTTAATTGTAATGGTGTAGNAAGCATTCCTATAATAACAGTTGCTAAAGTAATAATAAAAAGAAGAATCCCAAATGTTGAGACATAATTTTTTTTAAAAAAGGTTTTTAAATAGCTTTTTATAATATGTCGCATATTATTCTCCTTTCTTTAGTCTATTATTATTATAAATTAACATAATATTTTATATAAATTATTAATAAAAGAAATAATTTAAAAATAAAAAAAGAACCACTTAAGGTTCTTTAGAAACTGGTAGCTTGCTATCTTCTCACATAAGTAATATTTTCACCGTAATAGAGCTTAACTTCTGTGTTCGGCATGGGAACAGGTGTGACCTCTATGCTATAACCACCAGATTATTTTTTGATTGTTCTTTGAAAACTGATTATTAGCTTGAAATGTAAGTTAAAATTGCATTTTCTAAAATTCACTCGATCTATTAGTAATGGTTAGCTTAATGCCTCACAGCACTTACACATCCATCCTATCAACCATGTGGTCTACATGGGATCTTACATCTAAAAGAATGGGAAAATTCATCTTAAAGGAGGCTTCTCGCTTAGATGCCTTCAGCGATTATCCTTTCTGCACATAGCTACCCTGCTGTGCCACTGGCGTGACAACAGGAGCACCAGGGGTGCATCCATTCCGGTCCTCTCGTACTAGGAACAGCTCTTTTCAATTTTCCAACGCCCACAACAGATAGGGACCAAACTGTCTCACGACGTTCTGAACCCAGCTCGCGTACCGCTTTAATGGGCGAACAGCCCAACCCTTGGAACCGACTACAGCTCCAGGATGCGATGAGCCGACATCGAGGTGCCAAACCTCCCCGTCGATGTGAACTCTTGGGGGAGATAAGCCTGTTATCCCCGGGGTAACTTTTATCCGTTGAGCGACGGCCCTTCCACACGGGACCGCCGGATCACTAAGTCCTACTTTCGTATCTGTTCGACTTGTAAGTCTCGCAGTTAAGCATCCTTCTACCTTTGCGCTCTATGTATGATTTCCAACCATACTGAGGATACCTTTGAGCGCCTCCGTTACTTTTTGGGAGGCGACCGCCCCAGTCAAACTACCCACCAGACACTGTCCTTAATCCAGATAATGGATCCAAGTTAGAAATCCAATATAACGAGGGTGGTATTCCAAGGTTGACTCCACTAGAACTAGCGTCCTAGTCTCATAGTCTCCCACCTATCCTCTACACGTCATACCAAATTTCAATATCAAGTTATAGTAAAGCTCCACGGGGTCTTTCCGTCTAGTTGCGGGTAACCGGCATCTTCACCGGTACTAAAATTTCACCGAGTCTGCAGCCGAGACAGCGAAGGGATCATTACACCTTTCGTGCGGGTCAGAATTTACCTGACAAGGAATTTCGCTACCTTAGGACCGTTATAGTTACGGCCGCCGTTCACCGGGGCTTCAATTCAAAGCTTCGCTTGCGCTGACTTCTCCTTTTAACCTTCCGGCACTGGGCAGGTGTCACCCCCTATACATCGTCTTGCGACTTAGCAGAGAGCTGTGTTTTTGTTAAACAGTTGCCCCTCCCTCTTCACTGCGGCTTATCATAGATAAGCACTCCTTCTTCCGAAGTTACGGAGTTATTTTGCAGAGTTCCTTAGCTACAGTTATCTCGCTTGCCTTAGGATTTTCTCCTTGACCACGTGTGTTCGTTCTAGGTACAGGCAGTTAATTATTAAGTTAGAAGCTTTTCTTGGAAGCATGGAGTCATATACTTCGTTACTAGGCGAACCGTTCACTCCCCTATTTTCACACTTCAATGTTAATACAATGCGGATTTGCCAACATTGCCATCTTTGTGCTTAGCCCGGGACATCCAGCACCCGGGATATACTATCCTTCTTCGTCACTCCATCACTAATTAACTGGTACAGGAATATCAACCTGTTGTCCATCGACTACGCTTTTCAGCCTCGCCTTAGGTCCTGACTAACCCTGGGTGGACGAACCTTGCCCAGGAAACCTTGGTCAAACGGCATGGAAGATTCTCACTTCCAAACGTTACTCATGCCGGCATAATCACTTCTAAACACTCCACCAGTCTTCACAGTCTGACTTCATCATATTTAGAACGCTCCCCTACCACTGTATTTACATACAATCCGTAGCTTCGGTGGTAAACTTAAGCCCCGGTACATTTTCGGCGCAGAATCACTCGACTAGTGAGCTGTTACGCACTCTTTAAATGATGGCTGCTTCTAAGCCAACATCCTAGCTGTCTGTGCAGTTCCACATCCTTACACACTTAGTTTACACTTAGGGACCTTAGCTGACGATCTGGGCTGTTTCCCTCACGAGCATGGACCTTATCACCCATGTTCTGACTGCTGTGCACAAATTATGGCATTCGGAGTTTAATTCTAATCAGTACCGCTAGGTGCAGCCATCATAGATTCAGTGCTCTACCTCCACAACAATTCACACAACGCTATCCTTAAAGATATATCGGGGAGAACTAGCTATCTCCAGGTTCGATTGGAATTTCACCGCTAGCCACAAGTCATCCAAAGTCTTTTCAACGAATACTGGTTCGGTCCTCCATTAGGTTTTACCCTAACTTCAACCTGCTCATGGCTAGATCACCTGGTTTCGTGTCTACTACTGCATACTAAACGCCCTATTAAGGCTCGCTTTCACTACGGCTCCGTTTATATCAACTTAACCTTGCATGCAATAGTAACTCGCCGGCTCTTTCTACAAAAAGCACGGTATTACCCATTAACGGGCTCTACCTTCTTGTAAGCATATGGTTTCAGGGACTATTTCACTCCCCTTTCGGGGTGCTTTTCACCTTTCCCTCACGGTACTGGTTCACTATCGGTAAAATGGTAGTATTTAGGCTTACCAAGTGGTCTTGGCAGATTCCGACAAAATTTCACGTGTTTCGCCGTACTCAGGATACTTTATTGAGGTCATTACATTTCATATACGGGGCTATCACCCTCTATGGCGCTACTTCCCAGTAGCTTCTATTATATAATGACTTTCTAACTCTTAAAAAAGTCCTACAACCCCACTCCGTAAAGTGGTTTGGCCTGTTCCGTTTTCGCTCGCCGCTACTAACAGAATCATTATTATTTTCTTTTCCTCTAGGTACTAAGATGTTTCAGTTCCCTAGGTTCCCTTCTTATAAGCTATGTATTTACTTATAGATAACATGAGATAAATCATGTCAGGTTTCCCCATTCGGAAATTCCGGGATCGAAGCTCACTTCCAGCTCCCCCAGACTTATCGCAGGTAGTCACGTCCTTCTTCGGCTCCATTTTCCAAGGCATTCACCATATGCTCTTACTATTTTTTAGAAAATCTTACTAGCAATTTGTAACTTAATTAATTTTAGTTAATTGTTTTTGATGTCATTACGAATATAATTTCGTAATAATTTATCTAATTATAAATATTGTTATAATCAGAAAATTGCATTTCATCTAATATTCAGTTTTCAAAGAACAATCTATATTCAAAGATGTGTGACGATCTCTGAAAACTAAATAGAATTAAATAGTCAGTAATATAAATATCTCCATAGAAAGGAGGTGATCCATCCGCACGTTCCCGTACGGATACCTTGTTACGACTTCACCCCAATCGCTAGTCCTACCTTGGGAAGCGCTCTCCAAACGGTTAAGCTACCTACTTCTGGTATTACCAACTCTCATGGTGTGACGGGCGGTGTGTACAAGACCCGAGAACGTATTCACCGCGACATAGCTGATTCGCGATTACTAGTGATTCCGGCTTCATGAAGTCGAGTTGCAGACTTCAATCCGAACTGAGACTGGTTTTTTGAGATTAGCTCCCCTTCACAGGATTGCAACTCTTTGTACCAGCCATTGTAGCACGTGTGTAGCCCAGGACATAAGGGGCATGATGATTTGACGTCATCCCCACCTTCCTCTAGCTTACACTAGCAGTCTCGTTAGAGTTCTCAACTTAATGTTAGTAACTAACGACAAGGGTTGCGTTCGTTGCGGGACTTAACCCAACACCTCACGGCACGAACTGACGACAACCATGCACCACCTGTCTCAATGTTAACCTCTACTATATCTCTATAGCTTTGCACTGGATGTCAAGCCCTGGTAAGGTTCTTCGTGTTGCTTCGAATTAAACCACATGCTCCACCACTTGTGCGGGTCCCCGTCAATTCCTTTGAGTTTCACTCTTGCGAGCATACTACTCAGGCGGAGTACTTAATGCGTTAGCTGCAGCGCTGAGTTATCCCAACACTTAGTACTCATCGTTTACGGCGTGGACTACTAGGGTATCTAATCCTATTTGCTCCCCACGCTTTCGTGCCTCAGCGTCAATAACAAGCCAGTAAGCCGCTTTCGCCACAGGTGTTCTTCCATATATCTACGCATTTCACCGCTACACATGGAATTCCGCTTACCTCTCTTGCATTCTAGTAATACAGTTTTCAAGGCGAACCGGAGTTGAGCTCCGGACTTTAACCTCAAACTTGCAAAACCGCCTACGCACCCTATACGCCCAATAAATCCGGATAACGCTTGCCACCTATGTATTACCGCGGCTGCTGGCACATAGTTAGCCGTGGCTTTCTGGTAAGGTACTGTCAAGATAAAGTCATTTCCTACTTTATTTTTTCTTCCCTTACAACAGAGCTTTACAACCCGAAGGCCGTCATCACTCACGCGGCATTGCTTCATCAGACTTTCGTCCATTGTGAAAAATTCCCTACTGCTGCCTCCCGTAGGAGTCTGGGCCGTATCTCAGTCCCAATGTGGCCGATCAACCTCTCAGTTCGGCTACGTATCATCGCCTAGGTGGGCTATTATCTCACCTACTAGCTAATACGCCGCATCCCCATCTCATAGTGAACCAAACGGTTCTTTTGATCTTTTCTCATGCGATAATAAGATCTACATGCGGTATTATCTTTCGTTTCCAAAAGTTATCCCCCGCTATGAGGTAGGTTAGATACGTGTTACTCACCCGTTCGCCACTGAGGTGCAAGCACCTCCGTTCGACTTGCATGTATTAGGCATGCCGCCAGCGTTTATCCTGAGCCAGGATCAAACTCTCATTTTAAAAATTGTTAAATAAAAGTGATTCTGACTATTTTTATTGTTATAAGTTTTTTATTACTCAAATAAATCTTTTGACAAGATTTGTACAATAATTATTCTATTTAGTTTTCAAAGATCGTCTCGTTAAGAATAAGCTTCTTAACACACAATGATAAGTATATAAAATCAAGAATAGATATGCAATATTTTTTGCTATTTTTTTTAAAAATTTTTACATTTCTACAACTGGTTGAATTCCAATGATAAAAAAGGCATTTTTTAACACTTGTAAAATAGCTTTTATAAAACCTAATCTCAACTTAGTTAATTGTAAATCATTTTCATCAATAATTTTAATTTCTGCATAATAAGAATGAAAAATTTTACAAATGTTTTGAATATAATCGCAAATTTGTTGAGTTGAACGATTATTTGCACTATTTTTAATAACTTCTTTAAAGTTATCTAAAATTAATAACAATTCAATTTCTTTAGGATTATTTAATAAGTTAGTTTGTTTTATTAATGGTGTTATTTTTTTAGTTTTAGCTTGGTTTAAAATTGAATGACATCTAGCAGTAGCATACTGAGCATAATAAACAGGATTTGATGAATTTTTTAAAGTAATCAAATCTAAATCTAAATCCATATGTGAATTAGATGATTTACTTGCTAGCATATATCTTAATGCATCAACACCAACTAATTCTAAAATATCAACTAATCAAACAGCAGTTCCTTTTCTTTTAGACATTTTATATTCACTACCATCTTTAATTAGTCTTACCATTTGAACCATTTGAATTTCTAAAATATCTGGATCATTTCCTANCAATGCTAAACCAGCTTGCATTCTTTTAATATAACCATGATGATCTCCACCTCAAACATTAATTAATTTATCTGCTTTAGTTCTTTTAATTCTTAAGTTATGAGTAGCAAGATCTGGAAGTATATAAGTATAAGTTTTATCTGATTTAACTAAAACTCTATCTTTATCATCACCAAATTGTGTAGTTTTTAAAAACAAAGCATCATCTTTATAATATAAAGCATCTTTAGATTCATACAATTTTAAAACTTTTTCTATTTGATGAGTATCATAAACTTCTTGTTCACTAGATCAATGTTTAATTTTTACATTAAAATCAGCTAATTGTTGTTTAATAATTTTTAAAAAATAATCAATTGAAATTTGTTTAAATAATGAATGCACATTATCATCTAAAATTTTATTATCAGTATATTTGATATCTTTAAATTGATCATTATATTTATTAATAATTATTTTTGCTAAATCTTCATACATATCACCAGCATAACAATTTTCTGGTTTTTTAGCATCAATATTTAAAGCTTGTAAATAATGAACAAACACAGTTACAGCTAAAACATTAATCTGATTTCCTGCATCATTTACATAATATTCAGTTTGTACATTATACCCAGCTTTTTTAAATAAGTTAACTAAAACAGAACCAATAACAGCATTTCTAGCATGACCAACATGTAAATAACCAGTAGGATTAGCTGAAACATATTCAATATTAATAGTTTTATTTTGTTTTTCTAAATTTCCATATTTAGATTTTAAACTTAAAACATTACTAATAACATTTGATAAAATTTCAGGTTTAACTAAAACATTTAAAAATCCTGGAGCTGCTATATCAATATTTAAATAACTATTTGTTAATAATAGTTCTTGTTTAAAAATTTCTGCTAGTTCTAGTGGTTTTTTATTTACTTGTTTACTACTAATTAAACAAATTGAACTTGATAATAAACCTGGTGTGTTATTTTTATTAATTTCAATAATTGGTTCTTTTGTTATATTTAGTTTTTGACAAATGTTTTTTAAATCATTATAAAACATTTCAATAATAGTTGTACTCATATTAAATTGTCATTAACTCTTTTTCTTTTTCTTTTGTTAGATCATCTAATTGTTTAATAAATTTATCAGTTATTTGTTGGATTTGATCTTCATTATCACTAATTAAGTCTTTTGAAATATTTTCGATTTTTTTAATTTCATCAATAGCATCTCTTCTGATATTTCTGATTCTAATCTTATAACCTTCTAATTCTTTATGAACTTTTTTAACTAAGTTCTTTCTTACATCTTCAGTTAGTGGAGCTATTGGAATTCTAATTAAAGTAGCATCACTTACTGGGTTTAATCCTAAATCAGCTTTATGAATAGCTCCAACTGCTTCAGTAATTACATTTCTATCATATGGTTTAATAATAATTAAATTTGGTTCAGGAGTTGTAATTTGAGAAATTTGGTTTAATGGCATTAAACTTCCATAATAATTTACCATTACTTTATCTAAAATAGCTCCACTTGCTTTTCCAGTTCTAATTTGTCTTAAATGTATTACATATGCATCAATAGTTTCTCTCATTTGTAACTCAGCATTTTTTAAAATTAAATCAGTCATAAATTTGTTCCTATTCTATAATTGTTGATTCTAACTTATTTTCTAATACTTTTATAATATTATTATCTCCGCTCATATCAAAAACTTCAATTTTTAAATTTGCATCTTTTGCTAAAGTAGCTGCTGTTAGATCCATAATTCTTAATTGTTTATCAACAACTTCTTGATGAGTAAGACGTTTAATAAATTTGGCATCACTATGTTGTTTTGGATCTTTATCATAAACTCCTTTAACACCATTTTTTGCCATTAAAATTACATCAGCTCCAATTTCAATTGCTCTAATTGTTGCATTAGTATCAGTTGTAAAATATGAATAACCAGTTCCACCTACAAAAATAGAAATAAAACCTTCATTCATTTTAATTCTTGCTTTTTTAAAATTATAATCATCAGTTACTGTTTTAATTGGTAGTGAAGAATAAACTTTAATTTTGTCATAACCCATTTTAGTAATAGTGCTTTCAAGTGCTAAACCATTCATAACAGTTGCTAACATACCCATATAATCAGCATTAATAGCATCCATTCCAATGTTTTCACCTAATTTGCCTCTTCAAATATTTCCTCCACCAATTACAATTGCTAGTTTTAAACCATTTTTAGCAAGATGAACTATTTGACTTGCAATATTATCTAAGCACTTTTTATCATAAACTTCAGCATCACCTTTTAAAGCTTCACCACTTAATTTTAATAGCACCGTTTTATATTTATAATTCATTTTTCACCTCAAAATACTTCAAAATAACTCTTTATAATTATACAAAAAACCTAAATACTCTTTAGTATAAGATTTAAAAAATATTAATAAGTTGTTTATAAAAAAAGTATGATTTATAATCATACTTTTTATTCTATGATAATTCTTTTATCTTTTTAAAATACTCATTAGCATCTTGATTAGAAATTTCTAAACTAGTATTTGTAGTGCTGTTTTTAATTACTTGATTAAAAGGACAAGCCTTTGGATATCTAATTCTTTTATATGTTCTTTTGGTTGGTTTATAGTTTATATATAAAGCTTGTGTATTTGTGTCTTCTATTATTTTAGTAATAGTTTGAAACTCAATTTTTTCACCTAAATATAAAATTTCATTTTCAGTAATCTTAATAGCAAATCTTGGTAGAAAAATAAATAATAAAATGATTTTACTAATTAAAAATACAAAACTAATAGCATTTAATACAATAGTTGGGTATAATTTTTGACTTTCAGAACTTGTTTGACTAAAAATTTTATCTTTTAAATTAAATAACACTAAACTAATAATTGCTAAAACTAAACTTATAAAAGAAATTATATAAAATACAATAAAGTAAAACTTATTATATTTTGTTATTAAAGCTTGTTTTTTTACAAATTTAAACAAGTAGAAGTTAAACATTAAATTAATTACTAAAATAAAAGCAATTAATAATCCTGAAATAACTCCAAAATATTCTGTATTAAAACTAATCATTATTTTAATTGAGCAGCAACTTCATCAGCAAAATTAGTTACTACTTTTTCAATTCCTTCTCCAACTTCATATCTAATCATTTTAACTAATGAAACATGTTTTGATTTTAGAAAATCTCCAACTTTAAAACTTTCATCAATTACAAATAATTGATCTAATAAACTAACTTCAGCTAAACGTTTTGATAATTTTCCTTTTAAAATATTTTCTAAAACATTAGCAGGTTTTGCTTGTAATTTAGCATCATCTTTAGCTTGTTCTTTAATAATATGCATTTCAGCATTTTTAAAATCTTCAGGAATTTGATCCATATTAATGTATTTTGGAGCCATTGCAGCAACATGCATTGCAATATTATAAGCATCAGTTGAATCAAGTTTATTATCAAATACTAATAAAGTTGAAACTCTTTTATTAGCATGATTATAAATTACTGAACTTCCTTCTGTTTTATTAACTAATTCAAATCTTCTTAAAGCAATTTTTTCACCAATTGTAGCAGTTGCTGAAATTAAACTTTGTTCAATAGTTAATCCAGAATTAGTTTTTACTTGTAAACCTTCTTCTAAACTTGAAGCATTTGAATTTAATAAAGCATTAGCAATTTCATCAACTAAACTTAAGAATTTTTCGTTTTTTGCAACAAAATCAGTTTCTGAATTAACTTCTAAAATTACAATTTTTTGATCGTTTTCTTTTGCTAAAACAATTCCTTCAGCTGCAACTCTATCAGTTTTTTTAGCAGCTTTTGCTAAACCATTTTCTCTTAATCAAACAATAGCATTATCAATATTATTATCACTTGCTTCTAAAGCTTTTTTACAATCCATCATTCCTGCTTGAGTGATTTCACGTAATTCTTTAATTAATTTTGCATCTACTGCCATATTTTTTCTCCTTATTCAGCTTTTGGTTCACTTGATTTTTCAACTTCAACTACTGGAGTTACAGGTTCGTTTGAAACTTGTGTGTTTGAAACATTTTCACTAGCTTGTTGTTCAGTAGATTGATTTTCAACAACTGGTGTCATAACTCTATTTTGTCTTGGTTCTCTTTTTGGAGCAACAGTTTTTAAAACTGAAGGATTCATTTTAATTTGAGCACCTTCAGCATATGCTTCAACTAAAATGTTAATAATTAAGTTTACTGATTCTTGTAAATCATCATTTCCAGGAATTACATAATCAATCATATCTGGATCAGCATTAGTATCACAAATAGCAATTACAGGGATGTTTAATTTTTTTGCTTCTTTAACAGCAATTTCATCACCTTTTGGATCAACAACAACAATAGCTGCTGGTAATTTATGCATTTGTTTAATTCCACCAAGTGCTTTTTCTAATTTAGCTTTTTCTTTTAAAATTTTAATTTGTTCTTTTTTAGTTCTTAAAGATAAACGACCTTTTTTTTCTTCTTCTTCAATTTCTCATAAAGCTTTAATTCTAATTAAAATAGTCTTTAAATTAGTTAAAGTTCCACCTAATCATCTATTATTAATATAGAAATTTCCACTTCTTAAAGCTGCTTCTTTAACAGCATTTTTTCCAGAACGTTTAGTTCCTACAAATAAAATTTTTTGTTGTTTGCTTCCTAAAGTTTCTAATAATTTTTGAGCTGTATTTAAATGAGTAATAGTTTTTTCTAAATCAATAATGTGATTTTTATTTTTTACTCCATAAATATAAGATTTCATTTTAGGATTTCATCTTTTAGTTTGGTGTCCATATTGAACTCCAGCTGCAGATAATTCTTCTCTTGTTATTTCTCTTGACATAATAGCCTTTCTTTATTTGTTAAACTTCAAAATAATTCGAACACTTTCCACTCTTTTTATTTAATTTGAGCACTAGGAAAATGAATCCTTATTTTTGATTGAATAATTTTTTTTAAAATTAACCAACTTTTATATTTTATCAATTTTTTCTAATTTTACAATTAATAAACAAAAGCATTGATTAAAAAAAGCAGAAATATAATCTGCTTATTGATCTATATTATTTTCTGGATTAAATGAAGTTTGTTCATAAATTTGTTCTATTAATTCTTTTTCTTTTTTATTTAAGTTTTTAGGAACTACTATATTTACTTTGATTATTAAATCTCCTCTTTTATCTTTATTTATAGATTTATATAATCCTTTATTATTAATAATAATAAATTCATTAGAATTAATTGATTTTGGTAATTTATATTTAATATCACCATCTAAAGTTTTGATTATAATCTCATTTCCTAAAATTGAATCTAAATAACTAATATTATAAGTCATTAAGATATCATTATTATTAACAATTTCAAATACTTTAGATTCTTTTAAATAAATATCAATAATTAAATCACCATTAACTCCATTATTTATTGAAGCATGACCTTTTTGAGAAAGTTTAATTTGTTGATTTGGTCTAATTCCTTTTGGAATATTAACTTCAATTTTTTGTCTTTCTAAATATTTACCTTTACCTTTACAGTTTTTACATTTATTTTTAATAATTTTTCCAGCACCATTACATACATTACACTTAGCTGATTGCTGAAATTGGAAAAATCCCATATTTTTTTGAATTAAAACTTCACCAGTTCCATGACAGTTATTACAAATGCTTATATCACTATTTGACTCAGCACCACTTCCAAAACAAACACTACAATTTGTTAGTAAATCTAATTCAATTATTTTATCAGCACCAAATAAAAGTTCTTTAAATGTCAAATAAATATCTACACTGACACTCTGTCCTTTAGTTGATCTTTGATAATCAGATTTATTAGATCCAAAAAAATCAGAAAATATATTAGTAAAAGATGAAAAACCAGATGAACCCATATTAGAAAATAAATCTTCAAAATCAGCAAAGTTTGAAGAAAATCCAGAAGATCCATCAAAAGCATTATGTCCAAATTGATCATATTGCTTTCTTTTATCTTTATCTAGTAATACATCAGCTGCTTCATTAATTTCAACCATTTTATCATGAGCATCTGGAGATTTATTTAAATCAGGATGATATTGTTTTGCAAGTTTTCTATAAGCTTGTCTAATTTCTTGTTCACTAGCAGTTTTTGATACACCTAAAACTTCATAATAATCCTTTTTTTTCATATTCTCTCTTCTTTTCTATAAAAACAAAAACTAACTAATGTTAGTTTTTATATATTTTTCTGATTAATTATTTTGTTCTGATGAATTATTATTTGGATCTGACTCATTTTGTTTGTTAGCAAATTCAGCAGCTTGAGCCATTGCTTGTTCTAATTCAGCCATTTTTTGTTCTAAAGCTTCATAGTTTTCATTTTTAACTAGTTCTTTAATTTCATCAACCATTTTTTGTGATTGTTCTTTTTGTTCAGCACTGATTTTATCTCCAGCTTGTAATAATGAAGTTTCAATAATATTAATATAGTTTTCAGCTTTATTTTTTAATTCAATATTTTTTTTCTTAACTTCATCATTTGCAGCATTTTCTTGAGCTTCTTTTATCATTCTTTCAACTTCAGCTTCGCTTAAATTTCCTGAATTTGAAATAGTAATAGTTTTTTCTTCATTAGTATTTTTATCTTTTGCTGAAACACTTACAATACCATTAGCATCAATTTCAAAAGTAACTTCAATTTGTGGAATACCTCTAGGAGCTGGTTGAATTCCTGTTAGTTGGAATTGACCTAATGATTTATTATCAGCTGCCATTGCTCTTTCACCTTGTAAAACATTAATATCAACAGCTGGTTGATTATCTGTTGCAGTTGAAAAAATTTGAGTTCTTTTTGCTGGAATTGTAGTATTTCTTTCAATTAATTTTGTCATAACTCCACCCATTGTTTCAATACCTAATGATAATGGGGTTACATCTAATAATAAAATATCAGTAACTTCACCAGCTAAAACTCCACCCTGCACAGCAGCACCCATAGCAACAACTTCATCTGGATTAATTGATCTATTTGGTTCTTTATTTAATAAACTTTTTACTAATTCTTGAACAGCAGGTATTCTTGTTGATCCACCAACTAATAAAACTTCATTAATTTCACTTGGAGTTTTTTTAGCAGCACTTAAAGCATCTTTAACTGGTTGAATAGTTAAATCAACTAAATGTTTTGTAATTTTGTTAAATTCACTTCTTGTTAGAGTTGTTGCAAAAGAAATTGGTCCACTTTCATTCATTGCAATAAATGGTAAATTAATTTCAACTTCTAATTGACTAGATAAATTAATTTTTGCTTTTTCTGCTTCATCTTTTAATCTTTGTAAAGCCATTTTTTCTTTAGATAAATCAATATTGTATTCAGCTTTAATTTTACCTAGTAATCATTTGATAATTTCTTCATCAAAATTATCTCCACCTAATTTATTATTTCCACTAGTTGCAATAACATCAAAACTTCCACCACCAATAGCTAGAATAGAAACATCAAAAGTTCCTCCTCCTAAATCATAAACTAAAATTGTTTCTTCTTTATCTTGTTTATCTAATCCATAAGCTAAAGCAGCAGCAGTTGGTTCATTAATAATTCTTTCAACTTGTAATCCTGCAATTGTTCCAGCATCTTTTGTAGCTTTTCTTTGTGCATCATTAAAATAAGCTGGAACTGTAATAACAGCTTTAGTTACTTTTTGTCCTAATTTAGCTTCAGCATAATTTTTCATATATCTTAATATTTCAGCTGAAATTTGTTCTGGACTATAATCTTTTCCTTCTAAATTAACTTTAGAAGTAGTTCCCATTTTTGATTTTATTGATTGAACAACATTTGGATTAGTTACAGCTTGACGTTTAGCAGCTCCACCAACAATAATATCTGAATTTTTAAAAGCAACAACACTTGGTGTAGTTCTTTGACCTTCAGGATTTTCTAAAATAATAGGTTGCCCACCTTCAATAACTGAAACAACTGAATTAGTAGTTCCTAAATCTATTCCAATAATTTTTTCTTTTGCCATGATCTTATTTCTCCTTGTATCTTTTGTCTCTTTTTTATTTATCTATTTATTATTGTTTTTATTTTGCAACTTTAACTATTGCATAAACTAGTACTTTATCATGAATCATATATCCATCACTTAAAACACCAACAATTTGATTTGTTTGATACATATCTGATTCAACTGCTTCATTAGCATCATGAAGATGTGGATTAAACATATCACCAACTTTAACATTCATAGCTTTAATATGATGTGATTCTAAAACGTTATTTATTTGATTTATTATCATTTCAAACCCTTTAACATAAGCTTGAACTACTTCATTATTATTAGGAGCATTAACAACTTTTTTTAAAATTTCTAAAGGTTGAATTAAATCTTTTGCTAAATTACTAGCACCATATTTTTTAGTTTCTGATTCTTTTTGATTATATTTTTTAGTTAAATTACTAATTTCAGCTAAATTAAGTTGTTTTTCAGACTCAAGTTTTAGTTTTAAAGTTTCATTTAAGTCTTTTAAATTTTGAACTTCTAATAAAACAGTATTAAGTTTTGTTTTTAAATTTAAATACTGATTTTTTTTAATATGAGTTTTTTGAAATTCAGCTTTTGTTTTATTTCTATTTTGACTATAGTATTTTTTATTATTTTTTTTATTTTTTAATTCTTCAGTCATTTTAATTCTCCTTTGTATTAATAATTTCAATAATTAAATTCATTAATTGATTTACTTGGTTATAATCTACTCTTTTTGGTCCTACTAAAGTTAAAACAGTAGAAGAATTACCAATTTTTAATTCTGTTGCAATCATTGAAATATCATCATTTATTTGATCGATTTCATTACCAATTTTAATTGCTATTTTATTCATATTTTTATTAGATTCATAAGCAATATTAAATCAATCAAAAGGAGATAATTGTTCAACTAATTTAACTGCATTTTTTAATTTATTAGTATCGTTAAACTCAGGATTTTCTAACATATATCTCATTCCATGAGTTTCTTTTTGTTCATTTTTTGATTCTAAAATAGTATTTATAAATGTATTTAAAACATAGTCATATTGTTTAATACTTAAAGATAATTGATGTTTTAAGTCATTTAAATATTGATCTATTTCATCTAATTTAACATCAACTAAAACATCTGAAAATAATTTAATAGCAATTTTTAAATCAGATAAAGCAACATCTTTTAAATTAAACATTTTATTCTGCACATCACCATCAGAAAAAATAAATAACACACTTGCTAAAAATTCTGATAATAATATTAGTTCAATTTTTTTTAACTTAATGTCTTTTATGTTTTGTTTTTTAATTACAACAGCTGTCATTTTAGTTAATTCACTAATAATTTCACTAGCATAATTAATTGTTTTATCAATATCATATTTTCTTAAATCTAATAACTGGTTTAAATAAATTTTTAATCTAGTGTAATCAGCTGAATCTAGTTTCATAATATTATCAACATAATATCTATAACCTTTAGTTGAAGGTGTTCTTCCACTTGAAGTGTGTTGTTTTTCTAAATAACCTTCATGTTCTAAAGTTGCAGATTCATTTCTAATTGTTGCTGAAGATATTTTCATATTTAATAGTTCTAAAATTCTTTTAGATCCAACTGGTTGATTAGTTTTTATAAACTCTTCAACAATTGTTTGTAAAATTTTAATTTGCCTATTTGTTAGCATAGTCTTAATTAAATTGTTTAAATTCTTCTAATGTAAACTGATTATTTTTAACATCAATTAAATATCTAGTATTTTCAACAACTTCTCCACTAATAATATAATGAGCAATTAAAGTTTCTATATTTTTTTCAATATATCTTTTAATAGGTCTAGCACCAAATAATCTATCATAACCTTCATTTATAATTTTATTTCTAGCTTCTTCTGAAAAATTAATAAAATAGTTTTGTTCATCTTGTAATCTTGTTGATAATTCTTCTAAAACTTTATCAACTATTTCACCAATTGTTTGTACTGATAAAGCATTAAAATACACAATATTATCAATTCTATTTAAAAATTCAGGTCTAAAAACTTTATTTAATTCTTCTTGAATTTTTTGATCATCAACTTGAACTAATTCATCTGAAGTTAATAAATATTGACTAGCTATATTTGAAGTCATTACAATAATTGTATTTTTAAAATCAATAGTTTTTCCTAGTGAATCTGTTAATCTTCCATCATCTAGTATTTGTAATAAAATGTTAAATACATCAGTATGAGCTTTTNCGATTTCATCAAATAAAACAATTGAATAAGGATTTCTTCTAACAGCTTCAGTTAATCTTCCACCTTCTTCATACCCAACATATCCAGGAGGAGCACCAATTAATTTAGCAACAGAATGTTTTTCCATATATTCACTCATATCAAGTCTAATCATTTTTTTAGGTGAATTAAATAAGATATCAGCTAAACTTCTTGCAACTTCAGTCTTTCCAACTCCAGTTGGTCCTAAAAATAAAAAGCTACCAATTGGTTTATCTGGATTTTTAATTCCACTTCTGCTTCTCATAATTGCAGAAGTTACTGCTTTAATAGCTTGATCTTGACCTTTAACATATTTTTTTAATAGATCTTCTAGATTTAAAAGCTTTTCTTTTTCTGAAGAAATTAATCTATCAACTAAAATTCCTGTTGATTTTGAAACAACTTTTGCAATTTCATGTTCAGTCACTTCTTCTGAAATCATTTTTGATCCAGTTTGTTTTTCAAATAAAGCTAAACTTTTTTCAAGTGATGGTAATAATGAGTATTGAATTTCTCCAGCTCTTTTATAATTTCCATCATTTTGAGCAGTTTCTAATTCTTGTTTCAAACTTTCAATGCTTGATTTGACTGAATTAATTCTACTTAGTTCTTCTTTTTCTTTTTCTCATTTTTCATTTAAACTAGCTTGTTCAATTTTTAAACTATCTAATTCTTTTTTAGCTTCTTGTCATCTTTCTTTAGACTTGTCATCTTTTTCTTTTTCTAAAGCAGATGTTTCAATTTCTAATTGCATTACTTTTCTATTAACTTGATCTAGTTCAATTGGAACACTTGCTAATTCTGTTCTAATAGAAGCACAAGCCTCATCAACTAAATCAATAGCTTTATCTGGTAAATATCTATCAGTTATATATCTACTAGATAACTTAGCAGCTGAAACTAAGGCATTATCATGAATTCTTACTCCATGATAAGTTTCAAATCGATCTTTTAATCCTCTTAAAATTGAAATAGTTTGATCAATAGTTGGTTCACTAACTAAAACTCTTTGAAATCTTCTTTCTAAAGCAGCATCTTTTTCTATATATTGACGATATTCATTTAAAGTAGTTGATCCAATTGCTTTTAGTTCACCTCTAGCTAAGGCTGGTTTTAATAAGTTAGAAACATCCATTCCACTATTATTTCCAGTCTTTCCAGCTCCAACTATTAAGTGTAATTCATCAATAAATAAAATAATTTCACCATTAGATTTTTGAATTTCATTAACAACTGCTTTAACACGAGACTCATAATCTCCCATATACATAGCTCCAGCCATCAAACTACCCATATCAAGTTCTAATATACGTTTGTTTTTTAATAATGTTGGTACATCACCTTTAACAATACGTTGAGCTAATCCTTCAACAATAGCAGTTTTACCAACTCCAGGTTCACCAATTAAAACTGGATTATTTTTTGTTTTTCTAGATAGTATTTGTATAACACGAGAAATTTCTTCTTCTCTTCCAATAACAGGATCTAATTTATTATCTTTAGCATCTTTTGTTAGATCTCTTGTATATTTTTTTAAAGCATCAGTTACTTTTCCTTTTTCTTGAAATTCCACTATCTCAGCTCCTTCAAGTTAAATTCTTTTTTTAACTATTTCAATTGTAACACATTTTTAGCAATTGCATATAGTGAGTGCTAAAAAAATAAAAAAGACCTTTTGGGTCTTAAAATGTTAAATAATTTTAATTAAATATATTAATTAAGAAATTAAAATAAATTATTTTTGATTTTGTACTTCTTTAATAATTTGTTCTATTTTCTTAGCTACTCCATCATTTTCTAAACTATCACAAACTTCAAATGCTACTTTTTTAAGCTCATCAACACCATTTTCAACACAATATCCTTGTTTAACACCTTTAACCATTTCAATATCATTATGATTATCTCCAAACACAATAATATCTTTATAGTTAATATTTAAAGCTTTAGCAAAGTGTTTTAATCCAGACAACTTATTAGTCTTTTTTTCATAATGTTAAATAGTTTTGGTAATGATTGAACTAAATCAAATTTATCTTTAATACATTCTTTAATTAGATCTAGTTTTTTGTTTGCTTTATCATCTGAAAGATTTTGTAAACTAATAATTACTTCAACAATTTTTAAGTTGTTATTTTTTAATTCATTTGAAATTTCTAATAAATCATTATATTTTTTAATTTCTCAATGATATTTTTTCTTAGTTTTATTCATATAGTTTTGTCAAGAAATCACTCTTTCAGAATGAAAAGTACCAATCATCATATTATGAGTATATCCAACAATATCAATATCATGTTCATGAGCTAATTTAAATAACTCACTCATCAACTTATTGTTTAAATAATCAGCATGTAAAACTTCATTAGTTTTTAAATTAGAAATTAAAGCTCCATTACAAGAAATTATAGGTAAACTAACTTTTAATTGCTTTGCTATTTTTTTATTAGCACCATCAACTCTTCCTGTACAAAATGAAAAACGGTTATTACTTAATTTTTGATATTTTTTAATTACTTTAATAGTTTTTTTGCTAATAGAAAAATCTTTTAAAGAAATAGTTCCATCAAGATCAGATAAAATGTATGGATAATTGTTCATTATTCTTCAATTCCCTTTCAACGTTCACTTAAAATATAATCTTTGCCTTTTTGAGTTTCATATTTAACTAAATCTAAATAGTCTCACTGTCTTAAAACTTCATAACTAGCAATTCCTACAGTATTTGCGATATTTAAGCTTCTAGTTTCACTTATCATTGGTATTCTAAAAGTTGTATTGTAATGTTCTTTTAAAATCGGTTTTGCAATCCCAGTTGATTCTTTTCCAAATACTAAATAAACATTATCATTAATTTTTGAAAAATCAAAGTCAGAAATTGGTTTTTGACCATATCTAGATAAACAAAATAAAGTAATATTTGGATGTTTAGTTATAAAATCATTTCAATCATCATATCTAATACAATCAACATATTTATACTCATTTGCACTAGGTCTAGATAAATGACGATCATCAAAAATAAAACCTAATGGTTCAATTATATGCAATCTTGCATTAATCGCTACACAAGTTCTCATAATTGCTCCAACATTTTGAGCAATTTCTGGTTGATATAAAACAATATTAATTTTTCTTTTATTCATATAAATCCTTAATTATTTTACATTATCAATATATTGTATTAATCTATCTATTGCTTTTTTTCTAGCTGAAATTTGATTTTTTAACTCACTATTCATTAATGAATAAGCTTTATGATAACCTTTAGGAATAAAAATAAAATCATAACCAAATCCAAAATCACTTTTATTAATTTGAAAATCAATATATCCATTAACTCTAGCTTGATATACAAATTGTTTTTTATTGATTGCATCATATAAAGCAATAGCTGTTGTCATATAAGCTTTTCTTTTATGTAATTGATTTATATGTTTTAGTTTATCTAATAATTTATTACATATATCATAATGATTAGTTAAAGGATAAGCTCATCTTTTAGAATAAATTCCTGGAAAATCATTTAAAGCTTTAACACAAATTCCAGTATCATCTCCAATTGCAACTCCATTTATATATTTAGCTAAATGTTTTGCTTTTAATAAGGCATTTTGTTTAAATGTTTTTTTATTTTCTTCTATTTCAACATATTCTGGTATGTCTAATAAACTTTTAATTTGATAATCTTTTAGAATTTCACTAAATTCTTTAACTTTATTTTTATTAGTTGTTGCTAGATAAATTATTTTTTTATCCATAAGCCCTCTTTTTTCTTTACTATATTAATTTTAAAATATTAAAAATAAAGTTTACATATTATTTAAATTTAAAAATGTTTTTCGCAAATTATACACTTTTTTAGAAATTAAAAAACTTTGCATTTTTTTAAAATTTGTTATAAAACATCAAAGTATAAAACTTTTATCCTAACCGATTTTAAGTTTTATACAGGAGGAATTTTTTTAATCCTCCAACCTATTAATATTTTAAATAAGATAAAACATTGTTGGTTATTTATAGATATAAAATTGTTTTGTACTGTAATTTTTAATTAATATACAAAAACATAAATCCAATAAATGTATATGATATTCAACTATTTTCTACCGGTTGTGTTAGATTAGTGGTAGAAAAACCGGTAGAATATAATCTAAAAGTGATAGAAAACTATAAAATTATTACCTTTTTATGATATTCAACCACTTTTCTACCGATGCTGGTAGATTAGTGGTAGAAAACTCAATCTAAGTGGTAAAAAGTATTTTTGACTATTCTACTTTTATTTTTGTTTTTAATACCATACAACTTTTAATTTTTATTAAGATTCTAAAACTTTTTCAATTTTAAAATTATTAATTTTATTTTTAACTGTGTTTAAGTGTTTATTAATTACAAGTTCAGTTGTTTCTAAAATTTTATTAGCTTCNTTTTTAATATTTTCAGCAGATTTATTAATTTCATTAACTTTAGNATCAATATGTTTTAAAGCATTATCTAATAAGTTATTTTTAAATTCTTCAAACTCATTTAAAATATCTTGTTTTTCTTTAAACATAATTTCTTGTTGTAATTTATTTAACTTAAGATCTTTATATTTTAGTGCAATAGTTTCTAATACACCTAAAAAACTAATAAAATACATCGGTCTTATAACAAACATATCTTTATAGTCATTAACTCTATAAATTAAACTATCATTAGTATCATATTCTAACTCACTAACTAATAAAGCATAATCTAAATTCTTTTTATTTCTATCATCATCTAATTTTTTATAATGATCACTATTTTTCTTTTTATTATGTGAATTTAATTGTTCTGATTTCATTTCACACATTACACTTAATAAAAGATTTTGTTTGTTTTCTTCAGCATAAACTTTAAAAATAAAATCACCTTTAGTTCCTTTTAAATCATCTTCATTTTTAATAACAATATTATCTTTTATTAAAGTTGAAGTTTTAAAAGCAAACATCGATGCTTCATTAAACTGATTTAAACAATAGTTTTCTAATTCTTCACCAACTAGTTTAATATTTTTAGTTAATTTTTCTCTTTTAACAATTTCTAAATCTTTTTCTAGTTCATTTATTTTATTATTTTTTGTAGTTATTATTTCAGTAAGTTCAGTTTTATGTTTTCAGTTATTATTTTCTAATTCGTATGTATTTTTAGTTAATTCATCTTTTAATTGATTTATTTGTTGTTCAAAATTTTCTTTTTGTTTATTTAATAAAGCAATATATTGGTTTTCTAATTGTAATTTAATTAATTCTTCTTGTTTATTTAATTGTTCATTTAATAATTTAATATTTGATTCTAATTCTAATTTTTGACTAATTAATTGTTCAAATTCTTTTTTATTGTTTTTTAAAAGTTCTGTTTTAAGTTCTTGTATTTTTTTATCACTACTAGTCTCTCATATTTTTTTATTATTGTCTAGATCTTTTAAAAATTCTTTTTTATTGTTTTCTAATTTTTCAATAAGTATTTTATTAGTAGCTTTTAAATCTGAAATTTCAGTAGTTGTTGATTCAAACTTTTTATTATATTCATTAATTAAATCATTTTTGAATTGTTGGATTTGATTTGATTTTTCTAATTCTCACTTAGTTTTATAATCATTTAGTTTTTCTAAATAAACTTGATCTTTTTGTTTATTAATTTGATCTAAAATAATAGATAAATCAATTTGATCTGCATTATTTAAATCTATAATACTTCCTTTAATAGCATCTTCTAATAATTCAATCCTATATTTATCAATGATTCTAAATTTTATATTAGACATAATTCCTCCAATGTTACTTTATAATTTTATCTAATTATTAGAACTAATCTTTTAATCTATTTGATAAGTAGAATAAATAAAAAATTATTTAATAATAACAAATAGTTAAAATTAAATAATTTTAAAGTTTATTAAATTTATTTTTTAATTACAAAAAATACAGAAACACTAATAACAACTACTATTGAAATTGTAACTGGAATAATTACATATAACTTAGAAGCTAAAGTTTTTGGTTTATTAATTTTTGAATTTGTAGGAATTTTAAACTCATTATTAGTTGGTTTAACTTCTTTTTTTTAATTTTATTAGGTTTATCTTGATAGTTAGTAATTGGAGTTGGATTTGGTTGAATGCTTGGAGTTGGGTTTAAATCAGAATAATTATCAAAATAATCATCAATTAAACTATTATCTATAACATTATTATTAACAAATTCATCTTTATATTTAGAGACATCTATTTTTTGAGTATTTTGATCAACAGATCAANCTAATAACAATTCCCATATTTATAAAATTTTATTTCAAGTTATCTTTTTTTAAAATGTTTCTTACATATAAAAAGAATACTATTTAAACATTTTCTAAAAATAATTTTTAGACAATGTATTGTGTTCTTTTTAAAAACTATTAATTTGTCGTTTGTACTTGTAATAGTTCATCTTGTTGAGCTCTTTGAAAAAATTTGTGTTCAATTTTTCTACTTCAACTTAATTTTGCTTGATCAATTTTTTCTAATTTTTTAAAAACAAATCAATATGAAAAGACCATTAAAACTAGTGATGCTAACAAACAATTAAACACAAAAGCTCCAACTATAATTCAGTTAGCAATTTCTTTATTTCCACTTGTTTTATAAACAAAATAAGCAATACCATAAGATACTGGAATCACAATTATAAATGAAATAAAGTTTTCAAAAGCAGATGAAAATATAGTTTTGTCAATATCATTTGCTCCTTGAAAAGCAAGAAGTGAATTAACAACTAATGACACAGCTATAATTCTTAATGAAATAACTCTAATAAATGTTGCAGTTCCTTGTATTTTATCACTATCAACATTTAAAATTCATACTCATATATTATTTGCAGTAAGACTAACAAAAATATAAACAATTATTGAATATAATAAAGCAATAATCATTGTTCATAAATAAACTTCTTTACATCTATCAAATTTTCTTAGTGTGTAATTATATGAAAATAAACTTCTTGCTCCATCACTAATTCCAAAAATTGTAATTAAAAATAACGTTACAATTGGTTGACCTTTTGCTCAGTAAAATTGGAAATATTCAGGCATTGCAAATTGTGAATTTGCAATAAGTAGATTCATAACAAGAAATGAAAATCCTATACCAAATGTTCTTAAAAAACCACCTAAACCAAGTAAAAAGATTGGACCTAATAATTTTTTATTAAACTTAAACATAAATAAACTTTTAATAGAAAGTCACGTTTTTTGTTTATGATCTTTTATAACTATATAAATAATATATGCAAATGTATTAAATACTCAACCTATAACTGTTGCAACAACTCCACCAAGTACTCCCATTTTAAAAACTATAATAAATAAAGCATCTAAACCAATATTTATAAGATTAGCTACAATAGCACAAAACATTACATATGTGTTATAACCTTCTGAACGAATAAAATATGATAAATAAAGAGTTAAAGAATTTAAAATAGTTGCACTAGCATAAATATAAACATATTGTTTTGCTCATTGAACACTTAATTTGTGAGCTGCATTATAAAAATCTTGTAATCTTAAAACATCAATATTTGCTCTACTTGCAATGTTTGGATCAATTTGAGTAACTCCTGCAATTTTATCTATTAAACCAGATCATATTGCTATAAAAGATAAAAATGAAGAAAAAATCGAAAGCATTATACATACTCAAAACATTGTTGCTCACAAATTTTTTCCTGTTTTTTCTAATCTTTTACCAATACATTTTGTATAGTAAATTGAAGATCCAACTGGAACTAAATAAACAATAGCATTTGAAAAAATAGTTAATGGAGCAAATGAAGCAGTTGAAATTGAAACAATAGTGTTTGAATTTATTACAGTTAATTTTGAAGCATTTAACATACCTGCTTGTTGATTATAAGCATCAAGCATTTCATTATAACTTTTAAATAGATCATTAGTTGTTAGATTATGAAGACTAAGATCTAAATATTTCATTATTTCACTATTCATATTACCAAAAACATTACTATATTTAGGTACAAATTGTAGTATAAAAATTTGATCTATAAAAGAATATAGCCCAACCATTAATGAAGCTAATAAACTAGGAATAGCAACTATTCATATTGCTTTTGAAATAGGTGTTTCACCAAATAATTTTCTTGCTCTTTGCTGTTTTTCATTAACCGTACTACTCATAAAAAACCTCCTTTTTTTATGAAAATCAGAAGTAAGCAATTGGATATAATAAATTAAAGTTCAATTGTTATATTATTAATTATTTCACTTTTTTTAATATCTAGTAATAGAAAACTAGTAATAATTTTATATATTGGTAATTATTGTTGTTTTTAGTATTTTTTTAAATTAAATTAATAAATATTATGATTTTTTTATTTTAAATTGTCCCTTTTATTAAATGTTTTTCAATCATATAAAATAAAATAAGAACACTATTAGGAGATATATTATGGATCAAGACAAAAAAGAAATATTAATTAAAAATATTAATAATTGAAAACATAAATTATTAGATTTAGGAATGAAAAATAAGTCTTTAAATTTTAATATTAAAACTACTAAAACTATTTCATCAAAAATTCAAATAATCTATCCTAACTTATTAGATTTTTTAAAAAGTCTTGATACAAGTTCTAAAGAAATTTATGAAATAAGTAATTATAAAATGCTAGGTTTATATAAAACAGACCAATTAAAAAACCAAGTACTTTATTCTCATAATTTAGAAGAAATTAATAAAAACAATTCTTTTTATAAAACTAAAATTTATACTCAATTTGGTTATTTTGAATCAAAAGATATTTTAGATTTAACACTAAAAAAAATTTATAAAATTAGTAAGACTTGAAAAGATGAATACTCAATTGATGTTTTATACTTAGCTTTTGGATTTTTAAAATGATATGAAGCAAATGATAGTAATGAAATTAGATATGCTCCTTTATTNTTACTACCAATTGAATTAAAAAAGAATTTAAATACTTGATCTATTCATATTAAAAAAGCTGAAAACTTTATTCAAAATGAAGCTTTAGTTAAAAAATTAAAAAATGATTTTGATATTGATGCTGAACTAGATTTAAATAAAGATGATTTAATAAACATCTATAAAAGTTATTCTCAAAAAATTCTAAACCAAGTTATTGATCAAAGATGAGAAATTATTGATGATATTTATTTAGCTAATTTTGATTTTTCAAGAATTAATATTTATAAAGATATAGAAGCAAATATTAATAGTATTATAGAAAGTGATTTTTTTAAAAAAATTGTTGATCAAACTAATAATTTAGATAATGATATTTCAACTATTAATGAACAAAATATTGATACTAAAATAAATATTTTAGAACAATATAAAATTTTAGATGCTGACTCATCTCAAGAAATAGCTATTCAAAACGCTATTTTAGGAAAAAGTTTTGTTTTACAAGGTCCTCCTGGCACTGGTAAATCTCAAACTATTACAAACATTATTACTGAATTAATTTCAAGAAATAAAAAAATTCTATTTGTTGCTGAAAAAAACGCAGCTTTACAAGTTGTTTATAATAATTTAAAAAAAATTGGACTAGAAAAATATGCAATTCCAATTCATGATTCAAAAATTAATAAATCTGAAATTTTAAATGAATTAATTAATTCAGCAAATAATTCTCAACTGTTTTTATTAGATGATCAAAAACTAGAAAGTTTTATTTCTAATTATCAAAAAATAAAAGAGATTTTTTCAAATTATAAAGACGTACTTTTAAAAAACGTAGTATTGAGTTTGATAATGTTTATGGATATATTAATAAATATTATTTATATAAAAATTATTTAGATTTAAATTTTGAAATTAATAATATTAATAAAATTACAAATCAAAATTTTGAACAATACTTACAATTAATTAATAGATTTTTATAAAAACAATTTATGATATGGATTTAATAAAACAAATCTTGACTTTTTAACAAAAACTCAGATTTTTGAAAACCTAACTAAATTTAATACTGAAATTGAAAATATTAAAAACTATATTAACAAAGCTAATGT
Source organism: Mycoplasma mycoides subsp. capri (assembly GCF_900489555.1). Classification (GTDB taxonomy): domain Bacteria; phylum Bacillota_I; class Bacilli_A; order Mycoplasmatales; family Mycoplasmataceae; genus Mycoplasma; species Mycoplasma capri. Next base: position 659,219 of record NZ_LS483503.1, read on the forward strand.
TTTAGCAAATACTAATACTATTAATTTAGAATTTATTTTAAAAATTACTTATTTAAAAGAAATTACAGATCTATATAAAAACATTAAACCTTTATATAAAAATCAAATTCTAGAAATTAAAACATTAAATGAACAATTACAAAAAGTTGATCAATTAGTTGAGTTTTACTATATTAAAAATTTATTAATTCAAACTTTAAATAATAATTGAACTAATTTAGATTTTATAAATGATAATCAAATTAAACAAACTATTGATTATATTAAAAAAACAATTAATAAACCATTAAAAGTTTTATCTTTAAAGTGAAATAAATATTATAAGTTATTTAAAAAGAATTTAAAAAATAAAATTGATATTAAACAAATTGATCTTATTAAAGAACTTGAGTTGTTTTTAGATTTATTTAATACAAAAAAACAAGCTACTGATTTTAATGAACAACTAATTTTTAATACTGATATAAAAGATATTAATCAATTACTAAATACTAAACAAACTTTAGAAAATATGATTAATTTATATAATGATCAAACTATTAGTAATACACTTTTAAATATTTTAGCTAATCAAAATAAATTAGATCAACTAACAAATAATATTAATAGTTTTTATGATGCTTATTTAGAATTTTTAACTTTATTAAATAAAGATAAAACTACTTATTTAAAGTTTAGTTATTTAGAATTTAAAAATCTAATACAAAATTTAATAAATAATAAATACCAATTAGATCAATATATTAACTTTAATTTTTACAAACAAGAACTAGAAAAAGATTTAAGTGATTTTATTAATAAAATTATTGAAAATAAAATTACAACTAATTATGAACAAATCTTTTTAAAACGTTTTTATAAATTATTAATTCAAAATATTTTAGATACTGAATTACAAAATAAAGATGCTATTTTTATGAATAGTAATTTAGAACTATTTAAAACTAAAGATAAAGAAATTAATAATATTGCAAAAGATAGAATCATTATGACTCTAGATAAAAAAATTAAAGAATCATTGATTTTTGAAAACACAAATCCTCAATACAGCATTATAAAAAGAGAATCTGCTAAAAAAAGATTAAAAATGTCTTTTAAAACTATTTTTGAAAATGCTTTAGAATTTATTTTAAATATTAAACCTTGTTTAATGTTATCTCCTTTAACTGTTAGTTATTTATTTAAAGATATTGATTATAAATTTGATACTGTAATTTTTGATGAGGCATCACAAATTAAACCAGAAACTGCAATCAGTTCTTTATTTAGAGCAAAACAAGTAATTATAGTTGGAGATAAAGAACAAATGCCACCAACTAATTTTTTTAATACATTAGAAAATGATGAAGTAATTGAAAAAACTAATATTGAACAAGATATTTCTTCAGGATATGAATCTTTATTAAGTTTAGCTGAAGGAAATTTAGATTCTATTAGATTAAAATGACATTATAGATCTAAATTTGAAGATTTAATTTATACTTCAAATAAATTTATTTATAATGATTTAATTACTTTTCCTAACTCAAAACTACCTGAAGATTATGAAGGATTAAGATTTATATATTCAAACCCAAATCAACAAACTGATGAATATCACACAATTTTAAAAGCTTTACAAACTTTAAAACAAATAATCTTAACTTATCAAAATAAATATTCAGTTGGAATTGTTGTATTTAATACTGAAATTGAAGCAAAAGCAAATGAATATTTAGATAAATTTTTAGAACAAAATCCTGATTTATTATCATTTTTTAATGAAGATGTTAAAGAACCATTTTTTATTAAAAATATAGAAACAGTCCAAGGAGATGAACGTGATTTTATTATCTTTATTATTAATGGAAAAATTAATAAAAATAATCGAGTTGGAGTTGTTTTTGGTGAAATTAATAAACAAAATGGATATAAAAGACTAAATGTAGCTATTTCAAGAGCTAAAAGAGGAATGATAGTTGTTTCTAACTTCAAACATAATGATGTTGATTGATTTAAAAGTGAACAAGATGGAATTAAAATGTTAGAAAAATTTATTAAAAATGCTGAACTTGGTGTAGGTAATTTAAAACACTTAGATTTAGATTCTAATTTCAAATCTGCTTTTGAACAAGAAGTTTATGAACAACTAGTTTTAAAAGGTTGAAAAGTCAAAAAACAAGTTGGATCTTCAGAATTTAAAATTGATTTAGCTGTAGTTGATCCTAGAAATCAAAACAAATTTTTACTAGCAATTGAATGCGATGGTTCTGCTTTTAATCTAGCAAAATCAACAAGAGATAGAGATAGATTATATCAACAAGTTTTAGAATCACGTGGTTGAGCATTTCATAGAATTTGATCAACTGATTGATTTAAAAACCCAAGTCTACAAATTGATCTAATTGAAGAAAAACTAAATAAGCTTTTAAATATTAATAAAGAAAATAAAATAGAAACTAAAATTATTTCAAATCAGACTAATACTGATAAATTTATTAAAAAAACCAATCAACCAACTGAAATATTTCAAACATATCCATCAATTAATAAATTAATAAAACAAGTAGGATATCATAGCTTAGCAAATCAAACTGGTTTTTTTATAAAAAAAGTTAGTGATTTAGAAAATGCAACTAGTTATATATTAAATCAAACAGGTCCATTATTATTAACTTCAGTTTATAAAATAGTTAGAGATCTTACAAAACAACAAAGAGTTAGTGATACTGTTAAATTAGCAGTTAGTCGTATGATTAGTTCAATTGGATCATTAGATAAAGATCAATTTTTAATTCCTTATGGATGAGAATTTAAATTTAGACAAAGTACTAATAATGATAATAAAAGATCAATAAGTGAAATTCACGATAAAGAAATTAAACATTTTATCTTAACAATATTTAAAACTAATAATATGGCAATTAGTACAACTGATTTTACAAAAGAATTAACTTTAAAAACTTATAATAAATCAATATCTCAAAATAGTATTGATAAAATTCAACATGTTTTAAATCAAATGGTTAAAGATAAAATTATAGTTGAAGAAACTAAAAATGTTTATCGTTTAATATAAGAAAGAATTTTTATGTATTTAACTGTTAAAAAAAAGCTAGTCAAAAGTGAAAAATTAGTGAAGATGAAATTTTAAATTTAATTAAAAATGATCAAATCTTTGGATATGTTAAACAATCTGATGATTATTTAATTCCAACAGATTTAGATAATCCATTAGAATTAAAAAATGCTAATTTATTAGATTTAATAGATCAAAAATTAAAAATAATTCAATCATTAAAACCACTAGATGAAAAGCTAAATCAAAAAATATTAGAAGAATTTTTAATTAATTATACTTATAATACTAATGCTATTGAAAATAGTCCATTAAGCTTAGAACAAACTAGATTAATTTTAAGTAAAGATATTTATGATGAAAATATTGTTTATGAGTATTATTTAGATGCAATTGGAAATAAACAAGCTTTTGAATATATGACCGAATTATTAAATGATAATTTGAAATTAAATATTAAAATCATTAAAGATTTACATTACTTTGTTTTACAAAGTAAAAAACTAAATGCTGGTGTTTTTAGAAAAATTCCGGTAAGTATTTTAAATTCATCTCATACTCCAGTTCAACCTTATTTAATTGAACCTAAACTAGAACAATTATTAGAAGATTATTTTAATTCTAATGATCATATTATTAAAAAGATTGCTAAGTTTCATTTAGATTTTGAATCAATTCATCCTTTTATTGATGGAAATAGTAGAACTGGTAGATTACTAATTAACTATCAATTAATGAGAAATGGTTATTATCCTATTGATATTAAGTTGAAAATAGAAATTTATATTATCAAGCTTTTGATGATTATCATCAAAAAAATGATCTATCTACTATGACTAAATTAATTGCTAATTTTGAGTTATTAAGACTAAATTTTTATATAAGAACTTTAAAAGAAAATAATATTTAAAAAGATTAAAAAATATCTAGATTTAAATATCTTAGATTTTGTATTTTTGTAATATTATAGATTAATGACCAGGTCGGTAAACCTACGCATCCTGATCGAAATAGGATAGAAAGCATACGTGCTCTAGTCTTTTTTTATGAAAAATTACATTAATTTTAATAAAAAGTAAGCATTTTTTAGCAAATTAACTAATTATTATATATGTTTTTGTTGTTTTTGAAAAGTTTTTTTGTAAAAAATTTGAAATTTAGTCAAAAATCTTATAAAAAATAAATGTATGGCTAAAAAGAAAACTAATATTAAAATTGCAAGTAAAAACAAAAAAGAACAAAACGATAAAAAGAAAAAGAAAAAATATTTAATTGTGTTGGCCGGTTTATTACTTGGAACTAGTTTAATAACAGGAACTACTGTTGGGATTTTAAAAAATAGAAGAAAAGTAGTAAGAAAGGATGATAAAAATAATAAAACTGTTATTAATTTAGAAAATACAATTAATATTAATTCTCGATTTTTACCAATTCTTTATACTGAAAATAAATCTGATATTTTAAAACATATTAATACTAAGATTAATAAAATAAGAGCTTATAAAAAAAATATAAATCTTAGCTTAGATGATGTTGATTTAGTATTATTAAAAGATACTAATAGTGTAAAAGTGGTTGCAAAACCAAGTCAAAATAAATATCAAGGACTAATAGAAATTAGCTTCAGAAAAACTAATGTTGATCAAGTTCTTAATTCAAAAGACAAAAATTTAGGTAATTTTGATAATATTGATCATGAAAAAATTATTAATAAAATTATTGAATTAAATAAAGATAATTTACAAAATATTAATTTTAATGACCATTTTGACATAGAAATTAAAAATAATGTCGTAACTATTAAAGCAAAACCTAGTTCACATTTTTATAAAGGTCAAATTACAGGTTATAAATTTAAAATTAGAACTAAACTAGATGATTTAATTAACACTGAAGAAATTAATAATTATGAATTTGATTTAAAACCAGATAATAAAAAAATTATTGATCTAATTATAGAAAAAAATCCTGAACTAAAAGATCTTGATTTTGAAAAAGACTTTGACATACAAATAAATGATCAAAAAGTTATTATTACTCCAAATTCAGATAATTATTCAGATAAACTTGAAATTGATTTTAAAGTTAAACCAGAACCTAAAAAAGATCAAGAAGAAGTTCTTGATAAAGATGATGAAACTGAACTTAAAGAAATTGGATATTTTAAAAACAATTATGGTCAATGACAAATTCAACCAATTCCAAAAAACGTTAAAAAAGTTCCTGAAGTCTTACCTGGATTTATTACTAATTTAAAGGGTGCTTTTAAAGATAATGTTAATACAGAAATTATTGGATTAGACAAATGAGATACTTCTAATGTCACAAACATGATTGATATGTTTAAAGATGCTAAAAACTTTAATCAAGATATATCTAGTTTAGATACTTCAAGAGTTGTTGACATGGGTAGAATGTTTTCAGGAGCTGAATCATTTAATCAAGATATATCAGAATGAGATGTTTCAAGAGTTCAAAATATGGGTGAACTATTTAAAGGAGCAAAAAAATTCAACCAGGATATATCAAAATGAGATACTTCAAGAGTTACTGATATGAATAGTATGTTTAATAATGCTAGTTCATTTAACCAAGATTTATCAAATTGAGATGTTCATAGAGTTAGTTATGTAACAAGTTTTAATACTAATTCACATTCAGAATTTGATGATAAAAAAATACCTAAAAAATTTGTTGATCTATTAAAAAAATAAACAAATTACTAAAAAAGAGCTATGAAGCTCTTTTTTTAATGAATCCTTATTTTATCGGTTTTTCAAACAAATTTAAATATGAAAAATTAAGCATAAAACGATTTAAAACACATATACTTTAGTCTTTGCAGATTAAAATTACATTTTTTCTAATTTTTTTAAAAGAGCAACAAACTCTTTATCATTAAATGTGTCATCAATTTTGCGTTTAGCATTTTCTAGTAATTCTTCTTCAGAAATTGAATCTCATGGTATGAATCTACTATTATTATCTTTCATTAGTTGTCACTCCTTTTCTATAATAGAAATAATAATGATTTTAAAATTTTAAATCAATAATTTTTCTTGAATATATTCATTTTCTTGATTTCTCTATGACTGATATTATTTTGTTGTAGCATCTCAATAAAATTTGCTAACTCTTTTTCAATGGATTGATAATAGAAATGACTAAAAAGGTTGAAATCACCAGAAGAATAAAAATAATATGGTAAAACTTTAGGAATTTTTTTAGTTGTTTATATTAATGGTTCAATTTGAATTNTACTCATTTCATTTGTAAAATATCCAATTTCTAAGCATTCAGTTTGATTAGCATTATAAATTGCTTGTTTAAATATATCTTTCATAATAAATCCTCTCTATTTTAAAAGTGTTTCTTAACACTCTAATTTGTAAGAATTTAAAAAAAATAAAAAAAGCAACCTAAGTGGTTACTAATCTAAAAAAATATATTAAAGAGTTTAAAGAATATTTTTAATATTTCAAATTGGATAAAATACTATAATTAGTTATGATAATATAACACTATTAAAAAAATATTTTTAAGAATAAATTTTATAAAGTTATTTTTAAATCATTTAATTATAAAACAAATAAAACTATTTTTTAATTTATTAGTAATATTATAATTTTTATAAGTTTATATAACTATTTTTAATTTCTTTTATAACAAATAATGTTATACAATATTAATAAGTAACTAACTATAAAATTAATTAACTAATGATAATATTTAATAATTAAAATAAGCCAAATACAAAAAGTTTAGAAATTAACTTATTTTAATATTTTTTATTTGGAAAGGAACAAATGTCAAATATAGATAAAAAAGATCTAGATATACTTAATGAAGAAAATGAAAATTTAATTAATACTTTTGATGATGATGGTGACCAATTAAATATTAGTATTGATGAAAAAGAATTTAAACCATATGTATTTAAGCAAAAAGAAGTTAAAAGACAATATCAAAAAACAAATATACCTACTAAAATTTTTGCTTTAGGTGGATTAGAAGAAGTTGGAAAAAACACTTATTGTATTGAGTATGATAATGAACTAATTATGATTGATGCTGGAGTTAAATTTCCTGAATCAACTATGTTAGGAGTAAGTGCTGTTATTCCTGATTATTCTTATTTAGCTGAAAATCAAAAAAAGATTAAAGCTTTATTTATTACTCATGGTCATGAAGATCATATTGGTGGAATTCAATATTTAGTTCAACAAGTAAAAATTCCTGTAATTTATGCTCCAAAATTAGCTGCTATGTTAATTAGAGATAGATTAAAAGAATATAAAATTGAAGACAAAACTATTGTTAAAGAATATGATGCTGATGATGTGTGAAAAACTAAAAACTTTAAAGTTAGTTATGCTGCATTAAATCACTCTATTCCTGATGCATTTGGAATTTTAGTTCAAACTCCTAATGGTAATATTTTTTCAACAGGAGATTATAAATTTGACTGATCACCACTAGGACATTTTGCTGAACTTACTAAATTAGCTTCAATGGGTGAAAATGGGGTTGAATTATTAATGGCAGATTCAACTAATAGTGAAGTTGAAGGATATACACAAGGTGAAAAAAGTATTATTTCAAATATTGATAAATTATTTTTACAAGCTAAAGGAAGAATCTTTTTAACAACTTTTGCCTCAAATGTTCATAGAATCCAACACATTATTGAAACTGCTCACAAATATAATAGAAAAATTGTTATTTTAGGTAGATCATTTGAAAGAATTATTAAAATCATTCGTCAAATTGGTCATTTAAAAATTAGTGAAAAAGAATTTATTAAATCAACTGATATTGATAAATACAAACCAGAAGAATTAATGATTTTAACAACAGGTAGTCAAGGTGAACCAATGGCTGCTTTATCTAGAATTGCAAATAATAAACATTTATCAATTAATATTATTCCTGGTGATACAGTTGTATTTTCATCTTCACCAATTCCAGGAAATAGAGCTGATGTTGAAAAGTTAGTTAATAAGTTAACTAGAGTTGGAGCTATAGTAATTGAAAATACTTCAGATAATAAAATACATACTTCAGGTCATGCTAGTCAAGAAGAACAAAAATTATTATTTAGTTTAATCAGACCAAAATATTTCATGCCAATGCATGGTGAATATCGTATGTTAAAAAAACATGTTGAAACTGGTGAAAGTGTTAATTTAGAAAAAGGTAATGGTTTTATAATGGCTAATGGTGATGTATTAGAACTATTACAAGGTAAAGCTAAAATCGGAAAACGTGTTGAAGCTGATGCAGTATATGTTGATGGAAAAGATATGACTGGAAAAGCAAGTAATGTTATTAGAGAAAGAGAAATTCTTTCAAAAGATGGATTAATTGCTGTTGTAATTTCATTAGATTCACAAACTAATAAATTAATCTCTCAACCTAGAATTATTTCTCGTGGTAGTTTTTATGTAAAAGATGCAGGATCAATAATTAGTGATTCAATTCAAATTATTACTAATGCAGTTAATGAAGTATTAATGTCATCAAAACCAACTTTTGCAGCTATTAAAAAAGCGATTAAATCTTCTTTAAGTCCATATATTTTTAGAGTAAAAAGAAGAAATCCATTAATTATTCCAGTAATTTTAAATAAAAAATCTTAATAAGTAATTAAAATTGTAATTTGTTATAGTTAGTCAATTGATATATAATATCTTTTGTATTAAAGGAGAAAAAAGTGAAAAATAATAATTCAAGTTTTTTTAGTTCACCAAGAACTCAAATAAAAGTTTTTCAATGAGTTGGAACAATTTTTGCTGTAATTGGAATGCTTATATCTCTTTATTTTTTAAGTAAAATTAATCCACAACAATTAGATCAACCTAAACAAGTACTACTTTCTTTAGGTTATGCAACTATGGGATATATGTTTTGAAAAACTATTATTTCAGCAGTAATTATTTTAAGATTTGTTAAAAAAAGTACTGATGAAGAATTAGTTGCAAATAGATATATTTTAGCTAGTTTAAGTTTAAATTTAGGAGGATTTTTAACTCCTTGAATTTTAACAAGTTTACCAAATGTCACTACTCAATCAACTATTAAACCTAAATGATTTTTATCAAGATCATTTGCAATTATTACAACAATTGGTTCAGCTATATTTTTAGGTATTTTATTTTGACAATTAAAAATAATTGGACCAAATACAAATTGATTTGATCAAACAAAAGAATGATATTGAATTTTATTAGGATTTATTATTGGTAATGGTGTTTTATTAGTAGTTGGATTATTAGCGTTTATTCTATTTTTTAATAAAAATTCAAAAGAACGTTTTGAAGGAAACACATTTACTAGCTTTTTAATGAAAACAATTGCTGTATTTTATTTAGTAATTGTAACTGTTGAACTAATATTATTAATGATTTATTCAATATTACGATTAATTGGAAACATTTTAAATACTGCTAGAAGAGTATTACAAGCTGATAATATGTTTATTGGTGTTTTATACTTATTATTTGGATTATTATCAACTTTCTTTCAAATCTATTATGTAATCTTTTTAACAATAATGATTAGTCAAACAATCAAAGGAATTTGAAGAAAAGATGGTGTAATTACTATCAAAGTATATGACAAAATCCAAGACAACAAAAATAAATACGATTTAAGATAAATCAATTAATTTATCCCTGAACTTTTGTTCAGGGTTTTTCTTTTTAATAAATATTTCAGAAACTATTTTATGTTTTATTTTTTTAAAATATAAAATAAAAATAAAGGAAAAAATATTAGAAGGGAATATTAATGGGAAATAACGAATTTATATTTGAACCACTTAAAGAATATGACAAGTATCAAGAAAAAAACTTAAATATTATTAAAGAATATTTTGATAATTTAATAGCTACTTCAAAAGTAGATATAGAAGAAAATAAACAACAAGTAATAAAAATTAATAAAAAACAAGCTGAGTTAAATAAGTCTAATTTTAATTTAAAAAAACTAAGAATTTGATTTATTACTAATATAGTTTTAATATGTTTAACTGGAGTATTAGGTGCAGCTTTCATTTATAGTTTAGTTACATATCCAACTTATAAATGATATGAAGTACTAGTTTGTGTTATTGATTTAATTTTATTTATTGTTTTTATATTAATTCATTTTTTAGTAATTAATAAAAAGAAAAAAGAAGCTTTGAATGCTAAAGATAAACAACAAGCTGAACTAAACCAATTAATTGAAATTGGACTAGAACAAACTAAAAGTCTAAGAGAATTAATTAAAATTGGTACTAAAAACAAACTTTTAACTCTAACAATGCCTTTTATTCATCTAAATAGACATTTAGGATTAAATAAACTAAATAAATTAATAGATGAATATGGCTTTTTAAATAGTTCATCTGATGATACTAAAACAACAGTCTATGTAAAATCTGGAACTATTAATAATAATTATTTTTTATTAACTAAAGATTACAGTTATGAAATTGTTAAAAAAACTTATCATGGTTCTTTAACAATTAGTTGAACTGAATCATATACTGATAGTAATGGAAATTGAAAAACAGTTACTAAGACTCAAGTTTTAACAGCAAGTGTTACTAAACCTTTTGTTCAATTTTCTGATTTCTCAAAAATTTGTTTTGCAACTGATCTATCACCAAACTTAGAATTTTATAGAAAACCACAACAAATTGATAAATTAAGCGAAAAAGAAAAAGTAAAATTAGAAAAGCAAATTGAAAAAGAACTAAAAAAATATAGTCAAAAAAATATTAATTTCACTCCTTTATCAAATACTAAATTTGAATCATTTTGATCTTGTTTTGATAGAAATAATGAAAGAGAATTTAGATTATTATTTACTCCATTAGCTCAAAACAATTTAGTTCAATTAGTTCAAGATCATAACAAAAGTTTTGGTGATGATTATCATATGCTAAAAGAAAATAAATTAATTATTTTTGCAACTGAAAAACTAAATGAAATAACTTTTATGATAATGAAGATCAATATCAGCATTATAGTATTGAACATATACAAAATTATTTTTATAGTATAAATAAAAATTACTTTAAAACATTCTATTGAGCACTAGCTCCATACTTTTCAATCCCATCACTAGCTCAAGTAAATTTAGAATACAAGGACAATCCTGAAACTAATTTAACTCTTACTGATTATGAATATGAAGTTTGTGCTAACTCAATACCATCAGAATTATTAGATCACCCAAACATTAAAACTAATTCAATTATTAAAACACAATTAATTGCTAAAAAAGATGATACTGACTATGTTCAGGCAACTTCCATTGGATTTGATATTATACCAAGAATTGATTATATTCCGGTTTGAGGAGGAGATGGAAGTTATCATGATGTTCCAGTTCCTTGAGATGAATATATAGCATATGATAAAATTACTAATCTAAAAATTAAAATTTTTAAGCATTCACCTATTGATAATGAGTTATGAGATCAAGAAGTAGAAGCTAAATACAATGAAAATGATATTTTAACAGAATATGGTGCTGTTGAAATAATAGAACAGGAAATATAAAAATGGCAAACCAATTAGATGAAATGAATGACCCTATTTTAGAACAAGGAAGACAGGTAAATGTTATTAACAAACAAATTCCAATAACTGTTGGAAAAGGTTCATTAGTTTTTGAAATACTATTATGAATATTAGGAATTATTCCTGGAATTATTTTTACATTTATAAAAATTAAGGCTAAAAATCATTTAGCTCAACTAGAACAAAAAGTACAACACAATGCTTCACAAATTGATAACTATTTAGATCAAAGAGCTGTTGTTATGCAAAATTTAGCTTCATTATTATCTAAATCAATTGAACTAGATAAAGATGTTATGAAAACAGTTGCAGCTTATAGATCTGGAATTAATGTAAATGATGAAAATAGATCTGATGTTGCATCTCAATTAGACACAACTATTAGAGGATTACATTTACAAATTGAAAATTATCCTGATTTAAAAGCTCATGAATCAATTAAACAGGCTTTACAACAAAACCTGTACTTGCAAAAAGAAATTACTGCAGCTAGAGATATTTATAATGATACTGTTTTTCAATGAAACCGTTCAATTAATGAATGACCAGCTAAAATGATAGTTGCTGCTAAAATGCATTACACAACTAGAATTCCTTTTGCAGCAAGTGCTGAAACTAAAAAACTAGCAAGTCAAGATTTCTTTAAATAAAAATAATTAACTTTAAAAACTAAGTCTACAATTGATTTAGTTTTTTATTATTTTTTTATTAGTTTTTAGATATTTTTGTTTGAACAAAAAATGTATTTTTTGAACCTGATATTATATATGATGTTAAAGCTAAAATAAAACATTTATGTATATGAAATAATCGCTTTCTAATGGGGGATTAAATGAAAAAAATACTAACTTTACTATGTTTAATAGGTTTAATAGGTTTAATAGGTTTAACTAATTTAAATGTAATTGGGTGCGGAAATAAACCAAATTCTAAATTGAATAATAATAATAATAATAATAAGAATGATGACTATGATTTTGAAATAAAATCTAATAAAAACAATAGTGAAAAAGACACTAAAACAAAGCCTAAAACAACTTCTAAAATATTAATAAAACCAGAAATAAAACCTAAATTGGATGTCAAACCCATAACAAGGTCCAAATCAGATAAAAGATTAAAAATAATACCACATCAATAACTGAATCAGAATTAACAGCTATATTAGAAGAATGTCCTCAATATCCTCAATTAGCAAGATGACCCATATCTCCTCAGTTAGGAAGAAAACCCATGCCTCCTCAGTTAGGAAAAAGATCTATTCCTGATTATTCAACAGGAGGTTCTATACTTCCTGAATGATTAAAGTGTCAGGAAGCGTTTAAAATATTAGTTAATAAAGAATATATCAAGCAATAAAAAACTCACTATAAAGTGAGTTTTTTAATCTATTAATTAGTATTAAAATTATTTATCTTGAATTGCAGAAATTCCTAATAATTCTTTTCCTTCCATAAATTCAAGCGAAGCTCCTCCGCCAGTTGAAATTCATGAAAATTTATCTTTAAATCCCATATTAATTGCAGCTGAAGCACTATCTCCACCACCAATTAAAGTAAATGCACCATTTTGTGTTTGTTCAGCAATAGCTTGACATACTGATTTTGTACCGTTTTCAAAGTTTTTAAATTCAAATACTCCAACAGGTCCATTTCAAACAATAGTCTTAGCTTTTTTAATTTCTTGTTTAAATAATTCAATTGTTTTTGGCCCTGCATCTAATCCATCTCATTCATCAGGAATATTTCCTTCAAAAATAGTTGGACTAACATCTGCAAATTCTTTTGCACAAGCAGTATCAACAGGTACTACAATTTTATCTTTACCAATTTCTAAATAATGTTTTGCTAAATCAATTTTATCTTCCTCTAATAATGATTTACCAATAGTTTTTCCTAATGCTTTTAAGAATGTATAACTCATTCCCCCACCAATTAGTAATTTATCTACTTTTGGTAATAAATTTTCAATAACACCAATTTTATCTGAAACTTTAGCTCCTCCTAAAATAGCAATAAATGGTTTTTTAGGTTCATTAACTGCTTGTGATAACATTTTTAGTTCTTTTTCAACTAAAAATCCAATAGCTGAAACTTTAATATTTGAAGCAATTCCAACATTTGAAGCATGTGCTCTATGTGCAGTTCCAAAAGCATCATTTACAAAAACTTCTCCTAAACTAGCTCAATATTTTCCTAATTCATAATTGTTTTTTGATTCATACTTAACAACTTGATCATCTAAAACATCTTCAAATCTAGTGTTTTCAACTAAAATAATTTCTTTAGATTGTAATGAACTAATAGCTTGTTCTAGTTCTTGTCCTCTAGTTTGATTAATAAATTTAACTTGTTTATTTAATAATTCTTCTAATCTTTTAGCAACTGGAGCTAAAGATTTTTTTAATTTATCTTCTTTTGATTTAATTCTTGATAAGTGTGAAAATAAAACAATTTTTGCATCATTTTCAAGTAAGTAATTTATAGTAGGAAGAGCAGCAATTATACGATTATCATCAGTAATAACTCCAGATTGAATTGGTACATTAAAATCCACACGAACTAATACAGTTTTATTTTTAACATCTATGTCTTTTAATGTTTTTTTGTTATTGTAATTCATATTTTCTCCTTTTATAGTAGTTATACTTATTCTACTATATTTAAATAAATTCATTAAAAAACAAAATCTAAACCTTTATTAAAACATAATAAAAGTCTAGATTTTTATTTTTTATAATGACATAAAGTAAATAGTTGTTCTTACTAATTGTGAAACGTATGAACTTTCATTATCATATCATGAGCAAACTTTAACTAATTGTTTTCCATCAACATTCATAACTTTTGTTAAAGTAGCATCAAAAATAGATCCATATTTAGAACCAATAATATCTGATGAAACAATAGGTCTTGTTTCATATTTCATTGCTTTTGCTAAATCAGCATCAGCTTCTAGTGCTTTTTTAACTGCATTATTAATTTGTTCAACTGTTAATTCTTGATTTTCAAATTCAACAGTTAAATCTGTAATTGATCCAGTAATAGTTGGCACACGTAATGCATATCCATCTAATTTACCTTTTAAATGAGGTAATACTAAGCTAACTGCTTTAGCAGCTCCAGTAGTTGATGGAACAATGTTTCAAGCAGCCGCTCTTCCTCTACGTACATCTTTATGATTTAAATCTAATAGTCTTTGGTCATTAGTTACAGCATGAACTGTAGTCATAAATCCTTTTTTAATAGTAAATGCATCATCTAAAGCTTTAGTAAATGGTGTTAAACAGTTAGTTGTACATGATGCTCCAGAAATAATTACATCATCACTAGTTAATGATTTGTGGTTAACCCCATAGACAACAGTTTTTAAATCTCCAGTTGCTGGAGCTGAAATAACCACTTTTTTAGCTCCTGCTTTAATGTGAGCTGAAGCTTTTTCTTTATCTGTATAAAATCCAGTTGATTCAATTACTAAATCAACTTTTAATTCGCTTCAAGGTAAATTAGAAGCATCTTTTTCAGCAAATACTTTTACTTCTTTTCCTTTAACTATAATCGAATTATCTGTATGTGAGATTTCACCTTCACAAAAGATTCCTTGAGCTGTATCAAATTCTAATAAATAAGCTAATGTTTTAGTGTCAGTTAGATCATTAATAGCAACAATTTCAATATCTTTTTCAAATAATTGTCTAAATGTCAAACGACCAATTCTACCAAATCCATTAATTGCAACTTTTTTTGACATGTTAGTTACCTTTCTTTTTGTTTAATTCATTCATATAAAAAAATTATAACATTTTAAATTATACAAATAAATTTATAGAATGTTTATAAATAAAAGGATTTTAGTTGGTTTGTCTTTTGTTTTTACCTGTTAAATTAATCTCTTTTGCTAGAGTTTTTATTCTTGAAATTAAACGATCAATTTTAATTTTTTCTAATTTAAAAACATCTTGAGTAGTTAAAAAAATATTATATTGTTTAGTAAATTGTAAATTTTTTTCTAATAAATCAATAGAAAAATTAGAAGTAAAAAAAGTTGGTTTTTGATTTTCCATTCGATAGTTTAACACTTCAAATAAAAAATCATCTCTAGCTCACAAACTTAAATTTTCTCCTCCAATATCATCTAAAAATAAGAAATCTACAGTTTTAATTTTTTTAATTAATGTTAAGGAATTGATTTCTGAAGAATTAAATGATTCTTTTAATTTATCAATTAAAGATCTTAGTGTTGAAAAAATGACAGTTTTATTTTTACTAGCTAAAGTGTTTGCTAAAACTTTAAAAATATAAGTTTTACCAACTCCTGAATTACCGTATAAATAAAATCCTTTTTTATAACCTTTTTGTATTTGTTTAATAATTGTTTTTAAAATAGTTTTACGGATATTTTTTTCATTTTGATCTAATAAAGTAAATGTTGCATTATTTAGTTGAGTATTAAAATATTCATCAATAGTTAAATGAAATAAATTTAAATCAAAATCACAAAATCAATAATTTTTTTTAATAATAAATAGTTTTTCTGTTTGTTTTCCATGAACACATAAAACATTTTTTAAATAAAATTGATGGTCTTTAAAAACTAAATCAACTTGATAATTTTTAACTACTTGTTCACATTTTGTATCTAAATTACATTCTTTATAGTTTAATAAAAATTCATCTAAAATATTTTGATTTTCTAATAAAACTTTATCAGTAATAATGTCATTTGAATTTTGTGAATCTTCAATTAATTTTTTAATTTTGACATTATTTTTATAATCACTTAATTTCATAAATACTTTCTATACTAAACACTTCAACTCTTCTTCACTAAACTCAAAAATGGCTTCAGTTTGTAAGTTAAAATCATTAGAATCAAACATTGTTTCATAGTTATAATTTATAGATTTAGATTGAATATTTTTTAAAAATTGCATTACTTTTAAAGTAGTGTTAATGTTTTTATCAAATAAAGTTTTTGCAATTTTTGCTATATATTTAACAATAATTTGACCATTGTTTTTTTTATAAGAAAAATCAATTAAACAATTAATTATTCCATTAGATAAACAATAATTTTGTTTAATATTTTCAAATACAGTTGTATATGAGCTTAGATCAATATCATATTTTTTCTTACTATATTCAGATCAAGTAGTTTGATTTATTAAATCAAGTAATTCTTTATTATCAAAATTAGTTTCTTTTTTAGTAATCAAATTAATTAATAATTTTTTAAAAATATTTATATCAATATTTTTGTTTATAAAATCATAAGAATTAGTAATTAAATAAATAATTTGATCTTCACTAAGTTTTTTAATAGTTAATAAATCATATAAACTTTTTAAAGTACTTTGTTGAATAAAATCTAAATCAATATCTTTATCTTTTAAACTATTTAATACATAATCAACATTTATTAATTGGTTTAAT
This sequence comes from Mycoplasma mycoides subsp. capri, assembly GCF_900489555.1. GTDB lineage: Bacteria > Bacillota_I > Bacilli_A > Mycoplasmatales > Mycoplasmataceae > Mycoplasma > Mycoplasma capri. Next base: position 676,282 of record NZ_LS483503.1, read on the forward strand.
TTTTTTAAATAAGTATTAAAATTATTAACTTCAGTATCAAAAATATTAATATCAGCAATTAAGCTTTGATCATAAATATCAGTTAAATCAACTACTATTTGTTGGTATTGATTAGTATTGATTTTAGTTTCATTAACTAACATAAATTTNGTAATTTCATAATCATTTGCTTCTAATTTATTTAACAATAAGTTATTTAAATATGTATGATTAAAAAATTCATCACTTTTTAATGGAGCTAAAATTTCAAATTTAATTAAACTATAATCACTTTTTTTAACATAAACTTTAATTAATTTAAAAGCATTTAATAAATCTAGTGTTTTAATTAATTCTTTATAAGAAAAATTGGTGATATTTAATAATCTTTTTGATTCTAAAGCTTCTTCTTTTAAAATGTTACTAATTCTTACTTCTTGAATTAATGTTAAATATAAACTTATAGCTTGAGCACTAATAAGAGGTTGATATAAACAAGTTAAAGACTTATATTGTTCTTGGTCTAGTTCAAAATTTAAACTAACTGAATAAGAAAAGTTCTTACTTAACATATCTTTACCTCTTTTCTACTAGTTATAATACCTAAGTTTATATTTTTTTTAAAAGAAAAAAAGCAATTATTTTTAATTGGTAATTAATTGCTTGTTAGAAGTTATAAATAGTAGTTTTAAATAGTAGTTATCTATATCTTATCCACTTATCCACATTTAATTTTGACACTTTGAACAATAATATGTTCCTCTTCCATTAACTTTTATTTTAGAAATTTTAGTATCACAAATTTTACAATTTTTATTATTCATATGTACTAAAAGTTTAGTTTGATAACCACCAGTTATTCCTGGTAATGATTCAAAATCACTAATTGTAGTACCTTTTAATAAAATTGCTTGACTTAAAACAGTTTCACAATTTTTAATAATTTCATTAGTTTGATCTCTTGTTATTAAATTAGCACTAGTTAAAGGGTTAATTTTTGATAAAAACAACACTTCATTAACATAAATATTTCCTAATCCACTAATAACATGTTGGTCTAGTAAAACTGTTTTAATAGCTTTATTAGATTTTTGTAATTTATTAAATAAATAATCAACACTAGTTTGATTATTTAAAGGAATTGGTCCTAATTTATCTAAATGTGAGTCTTTTAAAAAAGTTTGTTTATTATAAAGATTTAAAGTTCCAAATCCACGCATATCATAAAATCTAAAAACTAAATTATTATCTAATAATAATTCAGCTCTTAATCAAGACTTTTTATAAGCGTATTGATCAGAATTTTCAATTACTCATTTACCAGTCATTCTTAAATGAGAAATAATTACATGTTCTTTTAATTCAATAACAATATATTTTGCTAGATTATACACATCATAGATTTTTTGATTTTTTGTTAAATTAATAAATTGATCAACACTAGTTGAAGAAATGATTTTATTTGTAAATATTTGTGAATTTAAAATAGTTCTATTTATAATTTTTGGTTTGATTGTATTTGTAACTGTAACAACTTCTGGTAGTTCTGGCATATTAACCTTTCTATTTTAGATCAAATCAAGTTTTACCAACTGATTCTCCAACTTTTAATTTAACAACTACTTGTTCTTTTATATTTAGATCTAAAAATAGTTTTTCTAAAGCATTTTCTAATTCACTAACAACAATTCTTTTAGTTTGTTCTAATTGATTATCATCAACTTCTAAAATAATTTCATCATGAATTTGACATACAATTCTAGCATCTAAATTTTGTTCTTTTAGCTTTTTATAAATACTTATCATAGCTACTTTTAAAATATCTGAAGCAGTTCCTTGAATTGGTGTATTTACTGCTATTCTTTTTCCAAATTGTCTAATGTTATGATTTGTTGAATTTAATTCATTAATATATCTTCTTCTATTTGATAAAGTTGTAATATAACCTTGACTTGTTGCTATTTCTACTTGTTNTTCCTTAAATTCTAATAAACTTGGAAAAGCAGAATAATAATCTTTAATCATTTGTTTTGCTTGATTAACACTGATATTTAAATCACTTGCTAAACCAAAATCAGTTAAACCATATAAAATTCCAAAATTAAAAACTTTAGCTATTCTTCTTTGTTCGCTTGTGATTTGATCATCACTAAGATTAAAAATTAATTTAGCAGCTTGTAAGTGAATATCAGCATTTTGATTAAATGCATTAATTAAATTTGTTTCTTTAGACATTTGTGCTAAAACTCTTAGTTCAATTTGAGAATAATCATAACTTAAAAAAGTTTTATTATTATTTGTAATAAAAATTTTTCTAACTTCTTTTTGTTCATTATCTCTAATAGAAATATTTTGAATATTTGGATAAGAAGAGCTTAATCTACCAGTATTTGTTAAAGTATGATTAAAAATAGTATGAACTTTACTATCATCAAAAATAAATTTTTCAAAACCTTTTAAATAAGTTGTATATAACTTAGTATATTTTCTATGTTCTAATAATAAATTGATTATCGGATGATAAGTTATTAATTTTTCTAAAACTTCTTTACTAGTAGTACCTTTTTCTAAATTAGGTAGTTTTAATTTATCAAATAGTAATTCTTGAATTTGCTTTGGTGAAGAAAAATTAAAATTATTATCAATTTCTTCAGCAACTAAAATTTTCATTTGTCCTTCAATATGATTAATCTTTTTTAATATTTGTTGGGTTTGTAGTTTTAATTGTTCTTTATCTATTAAAATTCCTTGAACTTCAATATCATATAAAACTTCAATTAAAGGATGATCAATTTTTAAATATAAATCATAAGTATTAGTTTGTTTTAATTGTTCAATTAATTGATCAGAATATTTTTTTAACAAATAAGCTTTTTTACTAATATATTTAGATTTAATATCAAGATCTATATCTGGATTTTTTTTAACACCTTTTCCAAAAATTTGATCAATAGTTTCTAATTCAATTAAATTATCAACTAATTTGATTTGATTAGATAAATCAGAAACAACATTAGCATTTAAAGAATAACAAGCAACCATAAAATCAAAATCAAAATTACTTGCTAAAACATTATACTTGTGATTTTTTAATAAATAAGTAGTTTTTTTAATATCATAAGTATATTTTTTTAAATTAGAATTATTTAAAAATTCTTCAAACAAACTATCAGTTGAACTTAGTGTTGTATCTTCAAAAAAAGATAATTGTTGAGCTTTATTTTTAAAATCTAAATAAAAATTACCTTTATTATTTGAAATACCAATTCCAATAATTTTATCTTTATGATAATCTTCTTCTAATGATTCAACATATAAATAATTTATAGAATCTTCATAATCTTTTGATCAAGAATTAATTATTTTAACATCTAAGTTTTGTTTTTTATTTTGATAAGGATTAAAANCAAGATTTAAAATATTTGTAAAGCGTTTTTTTAAAGAATACATTTCATATTTATTTAAAAACTCATAAATATTATCAACATTAAAATCTAATTTTTTAAAAGAAAAATTTTCTAAAATTACATCAGTTTTAATTGTTGCTAAATCTTTACATAAAAAAGCCATTTTTTTATCTTGTTCTAATTTAGTTTTAATAGCACCTTTTATTTGTTCTAAATTATTATAAATATTTTCTAAATTTTGATATTGCTGAATTAATTTAATAGCTCCTTTTTGCCCAATCCCATTAACTCCTTTTAAATTATCTGAAGAATCACCAACTATTGCTTTATAATCTGGAACTTGGTTTGGTAAAATTTGTCATTTTTCAAACAATTTATTAGTATCAACTTCTTCAAGTTCATTAACTCCTTGAACTGGGTTTAAACAAATTACTTTATTTGTAATTAGTTGATACATATCTTTATCACTACTTAAAATTTCAGCTTGTAAATTATCAAATTGTTTTTCAGCATATTTACAAATTGATCCAACAATATCATCAGCTTCAATGTTTTCTTGTTCAAATCATTGAATGTTTGCTTTTGTTAAAAATTCTCTAACAACACTAAATTGTTCAACTAATTCATTAGGAGTTTTAATTCTATTAGCTTTATAATCACTTAATAAATCGTGTCTAAAAGTTTTTTTACCTTTATCAAATGCTATTAAAATATGATCATAAGGTCCTCTTTGATGAATTACAGATAATAACATATTAATAAAAGAATAAACTGCATTTGTTAAAACACCGCTTTTTGTTTTTAATAAACTAGTATTTGGTGAATAAGCAGTTGCATAAAAAGCTCTAAAAATCAAAGAATTACCATCTACTACTAAAATTTTAGTTTTCATATAACCTCCTAAATAGCTTTAATTAAACTAATAAACTTTATTGAAGTTTTATTATTTGTCTTAGTTTTTAGTACTTTAAAAACATAAGCTTTATTTTCTATTAATTGATCAGAAATATCTTTATAATCACTACTAAAAATTGTTAGTTCAAGTTCACTAGTGTTATCAAAAACTGTTACAAATGCCATTTTATTATTATTTTTATCTTTGATTTCTTTAATTTTTAAAATATAACCTAAAATCACTTGTACTTTATTATATTCAAGTTTAGAAATATCTATAAGATTTAAATTAAAATTATTAGTTTTAAGTTTTAAAATAGGATTTTGGTCAATAAAAAAACCATATAATTCTTTTTCAAAGCTTGCTAGAATCTNATCTTCATATTCATCATAAATAATTAAATTAATTTTTTCATCATCTAAAATATTATTAACTTGTTTATAAGCATTAGCTTGACTAATTAATAGATCTAGATTTTCTATCATTGTTTTTTTATTATAATTAAAAATATCTAAAGCTCCAGCTTTTATTAAAGTTTGTAATACATTAACATTAATTTTTTGTTTAATCATAGCTAGTATGAAATTATGAATATCTAAATACATATTTTCATTTTCACTCTTAGCTAAATTAATCTTTTTNACTACTTCATAACCAATTGATTTAATACAAGTTAAAGGCATATAAATTTGTTTATTTATAATTTGATAATTAAAATTAGAATTAATTACACTTGGTTTATTAACTTTNATTTTATAATCATATAGTTCTTTAATATATTGTTGAGTTTTGATTTCATTACCAATATTTTGATCTAATAAACTAGTATAAAATTCAGTTGTAAAATGAGCTTTAAAATAAGCTAATCAATAACTTATATAAGAATAAGAAATAGAATGTGATTTATTAAATCCATAATTTGAAAACTTTTCAATTCAATTTCAAATTAAATTAGCTTTATTATAAGAAAAATTATTCTTAATTGCACTATTAATAAATTCTAATTTCATTGATTGCATTACTTTATTATTTTTTTTACTCATAGCTCTTCTAATAATATCTGCTTTTGCATAAGAAAAATTAGCTACTTTATTAAGCATTTGCATCACTTGTTCTTGATAAACAATAATCCCATAAGTTGGTTTTAAAATTTCATAAACACTTTTATCAATAATTTTAAACTTATTAGTTTTTTTATTTTCTAAATAAATAGGAATCATTTCTTGAGGACCTGGACGATATAAAGCTGAAGCTATTGAAATTTGTTCAATAGAATCAACTTGCATTTTTGAAATTAAATCACTCATCCCTTTTGATTCAAGTTGAAAAATTCCTGAAGTTTGTTTATTTTTTAAAAGCTCAAAGGCTTTTTTATCATTTAAATCAATTTTATTTAAGCTAATTTTTAAGTTTTGATTTAAATATATTAAGTGTTTAATTTCTTGAATAGTAGTTAAATTTCTTAACCCTAAAATATCCATTTTAATTAAACCTAAAGCATCTAAATAATTCATATCAAATTGAGTTTGATTAATTCCATTAAACCCAATTTTAATAGGAACAAGTTCTCTTAAATCACAATCAGTTAATACAATTCCAGCTGCATGTGTTGATGTTTGACGTGGTAAGCCTATGATTTTATGCATTGTTATAAATATTTCTTTAAACAAATCATTTTGAAAATANTCATTTAATAATTTATTTTCTTTAATAAATTCTAAAAAATCAGAATTTGTGTATTGATCTAAAACTTTAGAAATTTTATTAACGATTAATAAATCAATATTAAAAACTCTACATACATCTCTTCAAGCCATTTTATAACCAATAGTTTGATAAGTTGTAATCATACCAACATGATATTTACCATATTTTTCAAATAAATATTCTAAAACTTCTTCTCTTCTATTATCTTGAAAATCTAAATCAATATCTGGTAAATTAGAACGATCTGGATTTAAAAATCTTTCAAATAATAAATCATATTCTAATGGATCGATATCTGTAATTCTTAATAAATAGCTAATTAAACTACCAGCAGCACTTCCTCTACCAGGACCCACTAAAATATCATTTTTTTTTGCAAAATTTACATAATCACTAACTATTAAAAAATAATCACTAAACCCCATTTGCTTAATAATTTCTAATTCATAATTTAATCTATTAATATATAGTTTTAAATCTAAATTAGGCTTAATTTTTTGTTGATATTTTTTTAATGATAATAAACAAACTTGACGCAAATATTCATATGAAGATAAGTTATTTATATTTTTGTATTTTACTAAGTGTTTTTGATTACTATCAAATAAGTTAAAATCAACTTTTGAATTAATTTCACTAATAACTTTTTTAATATTTTCTAGTGAATAATTTTTTATTAAATAATCAATATCTGGATAAAAATAATTATTAATATTTTGAATTTGATTTATTGTTTTATTAGTCTTAATCGCATTTAAAATATTATAAGTTTTTTGGTCATTTATATCTAAATAACTTATTTGATTAAAATACAAATTTAATTCTTTAACATCATAAAAATCATTATTTAATTTATTTATTAAATATGATTTAAAATCTAAATCATTAATTAATCCAACAACAACTACATTATTATTAACTAGTTCTAAAATATATTCTTTAATTTCATAATCATAATGATTAAATCCATCATTTAAAAAACTAGAAACAAAATTAAGAATTTGATAACCTTTTTTGTTTTTAGCATAAATTATTAGTTTAGTAGAATCTTCAAATTCAATTGTTAAACCAATTATTGGTTTTATATTATTATCAGTAGCTTTTTTGAAAAACTCAGCAACACCATACATAGTATGAGTTTCACTATAAAAAGCATAATTAAGCTTATTTTTTTTAATAAATTCTATATATTGATCAATAGTAATTAAAGATTCTAAAAAATCATATTGATTTTTAATAGTTAATAAAGATATATAGTTCATATTACTCCTTATATTAATTTTAGTGAGTTTTTTATAGTTTTAAAATAATACTAGTTATAAGTTGAGATATAAGTTTAAAAAATATCAAAAAATAAGCTATTAAACAAATTATAAAACTACAAAGTAAAGCAATAAATTAATAGTATTTTTGAAAATATAAACAAAAAAATCTAAGTTTTAAACAACTTAGATTTTTATTTTATTAAAATAACAAAATATTTTTTCTTACCTTTTTTAACTAATAGATATTTATTTTGAATTAAATCAAAACTACTTATTAAAGTGTTTTCATCTTCTATTATTTGATTATTAATCATAATTGCTTTATTAGTTAAAAATTCTCTAGCTTCTCTTTTTGAACTAGCAGCTTTTACTTCAATTAAAGCATCAATTACTTTAGTATCTTTATTAATTTGAGTATTTGGTAAAGAGTTTAAAGCCATTTTAAATAAATCATCAGTTAATGAAAATAAATCACCACTAAAAAAAGCTTCTGTTAATTTTAAAGCTTTATCTAATCCTTGTTGCTGGTGCACAAATTTTGTCATTTCACTAGCTAAAGCTTTTTGTAATAGATGTTTTGAAGGTTGATTTTGATGTTCTTTTATTAAATTATCAATTTGTTCTTTTGTTAAAAATGTTAAACATTTTAATAAATTAATAGAATCTTGATCAGTTTGATTGAATCAAAATTGATAAAATTCATATTCACTAGTTTTAGTTTTATCTAATCAAACAGCTCCAGATTCAGTTTTTCCAAACTTTTGACCATCTGATTTAGTTAATAAATTAATAGTTAATCCTGCTGCTTTATTATTTTTATTAATAGTATCAGAAATAAAATCAATACCACTAGTAATATTTCCTCATTGATCTGATCCACCAATTTGAATACTACAATTATTATTTTTATATAAATAATAAAAATCATAAGCTTGTAGCATAGTATAACAAAACTCAGTTACAGATAAACCTGTTTGAATTCTTGTAGCAATTGATTCTTTTGCTAGTAAATAACTTAAATTAAAATGTTTTCCAATATCTCTTAAAAAATCAATTAGGCTAATACTTGACAATCAAGTATTATTATTTACAAAATTAACGTTTGGGATTATTTGTTTTAATTGAGCACTAATTTTATTAATATTATGTTCAACTTGATCTTTTGTTTGTAAGACTCTTTCATTAGCTTTAAATGATGGATCACCAATCATTCCAGTAGCTCCACCAATTAAAGCAATTGGTTTAAAGTTATAATCTGCAAATCTTTTTAAAGTAATAATCATCATTAAATGACCAACATGTAGTGAATCTGCTGTTGGATCAAACCCACAATAAACTGCATCACTATTATTTTGAGCATCTAAAATTTTAGATTCATTTGTAATTTGTTTAATTAACCCTCTTCATTTCAATTCTTCTAATATATTATTTTTCATAAAACTTCCTATTTAACTTTTTTTAATCTAAGATTTTCAATATTTTCTCTACCAAATTTTGCTTGCTTTTGATTATTAATTAAAACAGCATCTCCTGTAAAGTGAATATTTATTTTAGCTAAAGCAGATCCAACTCCATAAATATCTACTGGAACATTTTTACTTTCAAATTCTTTAATTTTGTTTGCTGAAAAACTTGATGAAACAATAATTTTTGTATGATTACATCCAACATTATCTAATGCTTTTCTAACTTCTCTAACTAATTGCTCACTTACTCCGTTTAAATTAGTCTGATTAGTATATTCTTTGTTATTTATAAAAAATTTATCAACTAAATTTTCAGATGTATCTAATCTAACTGCATACAATTTTTCTTTAAAATGTTGTCCAATTTTAGCTGCCATATTAACACAATCATTATCATAATCAATCAAAACAACTAATTTATTATTTGGATAAGTTTTATAAAAGGCATCAGCTGCTTTTAAAGTATCTCCATTAAAAGCTTGAATTAATGCATGAGGCATTGTACCTGATGGTTGTAGAACAGTTTTATCATCAATATATTCTAAACTAGCTTCAGTTACAAACAATCTAAACCCACCAATATAAGAAGCATAACCATCACTAGCTAGTGTTAAATAGTTATCTGCTCTATCTAACATATTTAAAACATCTTTATGATTAGCTGCATCAATAATTTGTTTTGAATTAGTTGCTATAGAAGTATTTCTTGATAAAATTCCATCAATCATTCCTTCTAATCATCCAAAATCTTGATATCTTCCAGTAATCTTTAAAACTGGTTCTTTACTGTTAATAATATCTCCATCATTTAAAGCATATATTTCTAAATCATCATAGTTTGGTGAGGCAAATTTTAAAAGATCTATAACTTCACTAATCCCACATAAAACAACATTATCATTTCTTTGAAAAAATTGCATTGTTATTATTTGATCGTGTTTAAAGTTTTTTAATATTTCAACAGTTTTTTTAAAATAATCAGCAATAAAATAACCATCTTTTACTCTAGGATCAAATTTAAACTTGGTCTTGTTTTGCATAATATTCCTTTCAAAAACTTTCACCAATTTTATTATTATATTCGCTACCTAATTCAATAATACCTTGTTGATCATTTTCTATATTTAATTCTTTATAACTACATAACATTCCAAATGAATCAACACCTCTAATTTTACTTTGAACAATTTGTTGACCATTTGGTAGTCAACTATTAAGAGTAGCAACAACACATACTACTTTTTTTCTAGCATTACTTGCTCCACAAATAATTTGTAAAATTTCACTTTTAATATCTACTTGACAAATATTTAAATGAGTTCCTTCAATAGGTTCACATTCAATAATTCTTCCAATAACAAATTGTAGTTCTTGTTTGACTTCATATATATTTTTTAAAGCTTGAATAACATAATTTACTGCTTTTGGATCTTCAGAACAAAAACCTGATTTTAAGTTTAAATTTGGATCTACATTAAAAATATTTGCACCAATTATTTCATCATTATTTTTTAATATTGTTATATTATTTATTTGTTGAGTGGATGTAACTTTTTTATTAAAAAAGCTTACTAATAAACTATTGAACTGTTTACTATAAAAAATTCCAAATTTTATGCTATTCACAGTCAATATCCTCCTTATTACCATTGTATTATATTATATCAATTTATATAATTTAATTAAAGAAATAGAAATAGGTGGTTAATATAAAAATAGCGGTTCTTACTGATTCATCTTTTGATGGAAGAGTTAGTGATTATAAAGATTTATATGTGATTCCTTTAATGATCGTGACTCAAGATAATCAGACATATTATGATGATGAAAATTTATCAAAAGACAAGTTTTATAACCTTTTAAATAGTCAGGTTTTAAAAACAAGTCAAACAACTCCTGGAGATATGTTACAAATGTGAGATGATTTGTTAACTAAATATGATCAAGTGATCTTTTTACCAATTTCAAAAGGGTTAAGTGGACAATACAACACTTTTAAAATGTTACAACAAACTGAAGAAAAATATGAAAATAAAGTGTTTGTATGTGATACTAGTGCAGTTAGTGTAATTATGCAAGAAGTAGTTAATAAAGTGTTTGATTGAATTAAACAAAATAAAACTGCAAATGAAATTTGTGATTTAGTTTCATATTTAGCTAATGACTTTGTAACTTATATTATTCCAAAAAATTTAGATACTTTAAAACAAGGTGGAAGAATTTCTCCAGCTGCTGCTGCATTAGCAAAAATTTTAAAAATTACTCCAATTTTAAAATATGATGGAAGTATTGACAAACAATCAACAGCTAGAACTTTTAAAAAAGCTTTAAAAGAAGCTTTAAGTTTATTAAAAGAAGAAATTAAAGATTTAAAAACAATAGATATTTCATATTCTAGAACTGATGAAAAAACTTTAGAATTGATTGAAACTATTATAAAAGAAGAACAATTAGAAATAAGACTAAAATCTGAACTAACAAATGTAATAGCATCACACACTGGAACTGATACTGTTGCTTTAGTTGGTTGAAAGAAATAAGGGTGGTAAAATGAAATTTGGTATATTAGTTGATAGTGCTGCTGTTTATGATCCAGCTGAATTTAAAAATACAATCATTGATGTAATTCCTTTACATATCGTTTTTCCAAACAATGATGAATATTTAGATATTAAAAATATTGTTGAACAAGAAAAAATACTTGAAAAAGTTTCAATGGGTGAAAACATTAAAACTAGTCAAGCAAGCCCTGGTGAACTAGAAAAAAAATATGATGAATTATTAGAACAATATGAACATATTATTCATATTCCAATTACTAACAATTTATCATCAATGTTACAAACCGCAACTCTAGTAAGTCAAGATGAGAAGTATAAAGATAAAATAACAGTTTATCAAAATAATGATCTTGCTGCTCAAGGTATTGCTCTTACTGCTTTAAGTTTAGCAAAAGCTATTAAAAGTAATAAAATTAAAACTGCACAACAAGCTATTGACTTTATTGAAAACTTTAAAGAAAAAGTTTTAATAGCTATTATTCCAGGAGATTTAAAAAAACTATCAAATGGTGGTAGAGCAAAAGGAGTTATTACAACTGTTTTAAATCTTTTAAAAACTAAGTTATTAATCATTTGAGCAAAAGAACCTAAAAAAGAAGCTATTGGTAGAACTTATAATAGTCTTATTGAAAAATTAATTAAAAACCTTTCTAATAAGTTTAAAAAGAATAAATACAAGCTATACTTTTTATCAACCCCTCTAACATCAAGTAAAACTGTTGAAATTGTAAAACAAATTCTAAGTGATGAAAAAATAAATTTTGTTCATGGAAATGTACCAAACATTTATACTATTCATGCAGGAGTTGAAACAATTGGTTTTGTTGCAATAGAAGAATAAAAAAACTGGACTAATCCAGTTTTTTTAGTTTTCTATGGCAGGAGAGAAAGGAATCGAACCCTCAACGCTCGGTTTTGGAGACCGACGTTCTACCATTGAACTACTCTCCTATAAAAAAATCACACAAAGTGTGATTTAATTTCAAAATGGCAGGGGCAACAAGACTCGAACTCGTGACACTCGGTTTTGAAGACCGATGTTCTACCTACTGAACTATGCCCCTATTAAAGCTTCTATTATATTATAAAGTCAAATAATAAGTTTTTCAAGGTTAAACACATATCATTAGTAACTAAAGTTATTTATTTTCTTTACTAGAACATTCTAAACAATAACCATGGCCTTCAATTTTAAAATGACTTAGCTTAATACCATTTTTTTCACACAAATCTAATAGCTCTAAAAAATGATAATTTTCAATACTTTTATCATCTAAATGAATTACTTTTAAACAATCATCACACTTCAAATGAACTGATTTATCTGCTGCTATTTCATAAGAAATATCTTTACCATTAAAAGTATTTGCAAAAACAATATGTTCTTTTAATAATAAATCAATAGTATTATAAACACTCATTACATTGATATTATTGATTTCAGATTCCAAATTATTAATAATTTGTTGAATAGTTAAATGATCTGAAACGATTAGCATTTTAATTACAATGCTTCTAATATCTGTTAGTCTAATTTTTTTTAATTTTAATTTTTCAACTATTTGTTTATATTTAGTTTGTTGAGTTTTAGATNAATGAATCATTTATTGTAATTCCTCTATGACTTTTAATAAATCATCAATAGTACGTAAGCTTAGTAATTGGTCATCACTGATTCTAATATTTAATTTTTCTTCTAATGTAACTACCATATCCATTAAGTCTAAAGAATCTAAACCTAGAGATTTGAATTCGCTATCTTTTGTAATATTACCCTTAGCACCTCTACTTTTTAATTCTTTAACAATTTGATTATAAATAGCCATTATTTCACCTAAGCTTTCTCTATTTAATTATATACAATTTTATAAGACCATTTATAGTTTTGATATTCAACACTAACACTAGTATTATCATATGAAAATGTTATTAAATCATCAAGTAAAAAAAGCTCTTTATTTTGTTTTTTTAACTCTTTTAAAAAGATAGTTTTAAATGAATTAATATTTAATTTATTATCATTAGTTAATAGCTTATTTAAATATTTCGAATTATCAATTATTGGTTTAGTAATATTTAATGATTGTTTTAATAAGTTGTTTTTATTTAATGAAAAGACATTTGAAAAATAAATAGAAGCAATTGTTGATAAAATACATGAAACTATTAGAATAAACATAATTAAAATTTTAAGATTTTTACTTAACTTCATATTTATTTAACTCACTTTCTAAATTAGGATGAACTTCTAAATTTAAAAAGAACTCTTTTGAAAAAAGATATTTACTAATATTTGGATTAATTAAATTACAATCATTACAATCTATAAATTTCAAACTATTTATCTTAGTTTTAAAATTTAGTATATTATCAAAAATTTTTAAATCATAATAAAAAGTATTGTCAACTAATCCATTAAATATAAAGCCTTTTGTATTTGAATCACTAATTATAGTTTGATCTTTAATTTCTGAATAATTATTAAAATAAACTCCATCATCTAAAATAATAGCTTTAGGTAAATCTTTATAGTACTTATTAGGTTTAATAAAATCATTAATTTGTAGTTTATTGATTTGAATAAAATTATTTGTTCTAGAATTTAAAAGATTATTTATTAAATAATTTATTTCTCAATTATTATTAAAATCTTTATGCAAATTAACATTAAATTTATAATCAAAATCAATTATTTTTAAATATTTTTTATTAATTGTAAAACTAGGTTGTTTATAGTTTAGTTCATAACTTAAAAGGTTAAATAAAACAGCTTTCTTTTTATATTGATCATAATTTTTATAATAAGTAATTAGGTTGTTTAAATACTTGTTTTTGTTATGTGTTGCTTTATTGTTTAATAAAATAGTATTTGTAAATTCTTCAGTTAAATTATTTGCTTTAAACTTAGCATCAAAAATTAACTCTAATTGATGATTATTAAAAATATTAGTTGGAATATTTATTGTAATAAATTGTTTTTGTTTATTAGTTGATATTTGATAATTAATTAATTTTTTATCATTACTAATTAGTTTAACTAGCTTATCTTTATTTTTATAACTAATTGAATAAAATAAATCAGACAAATTATTAGATAATTTTGATTCATCATAATAACGTAAATTTTTAGAAATAACTAAATAAAGTTTGTAAAATTCTTTTTTATCTTCTTGATATTTTTGTTTTGAAAAGATTACATCAACTAAATAATTAGGTTTTTGTGTAACTCTACTGTTTTTAACTTCTATTTCTTTAAATTCAATACTCATATTACACCTCATATAAGTATTAGAAAAAAATAAAAAAATATTACCAATCTTAATTAAAAATAAAAAAACAACACCTAAGTGTTGTTTGTTATTTTCTAAATGGGGCGTAGAACGGGGATCGAACCCGCGCATGTCAGAGCCACAACCTGATGTGTTAACCACTTCACCACCTACGCCATTAACTATTTTATTATCTAAAATTTATTAGTTAAAGTCAATATAATTGAGCTTTTTAATCTAAAAAAGTAGTTAAAAAATTAACTACTTTAAATTTTTATTTTATTAATTATAAATTATTATTTAACAAATTTAGTTCCACTTAGATTTTGTAAAACTTTATCAGCTTGTTCTAGTGAACCAATATAAGCTGGTTTACCATTAGTTTTTTTAACAAATGACATAACAGCTTGTACTTTTGGAAGCATTGAACCTGGTGCAAATTGGTTTTGATCAATATATTCTTGAGCTTGAGCTAAAGTTATTTGATCTAAAGCTTGTTGATTTTCTTTTTTATAATTAATCATTACTTTATCAATTGCAGTTAAAATAATTAAACTTTCTGCATCAATTATTTCAGCAATTTTAGCTGCTGCAAAATCTTTATCAATAACAGCAGCAATTCCTACTAGTTTATCATCTTTTAAATAAACAGGAATTCCACCACCACCTCCAGCAATCACAATAAATGAATTATTAACTAATTGTAATATTGCATCTTTTTCAATAATATCAATTGGTTTTGGTGAAGCAATTACTCTTCTTCAACCACGTCCTGCGTCTTCAGAAATATTTCAATTATTTTGTTCAGCTAGTTTTTTTGCTTCACTTTCATTCATAAATGATCCAATTGGTTTAGTTGGTTTTAAAAATGCCACATCATTTTTATCAACTAAAGTTTGAGTAATTAAACTAACTGTTGGTTTATTAATATTTCTTAGTTTTAATTCATTATCTATTGCTTGTTGTAGATGATATCCAATATATCCTTGACTCATAGACCCACATTCAGGAAAGTCTAGAATAGGAGATTTAACTTCATTTTTATTTGCAATATCAAAAGCATTATTAATCATCCCAACTTGAGGACCATTACCATGAACAATTACAATATCATTACCTTGGACAATAAAATCTACTAAAGATTTTGCTGTTTTTTTAACAATTTCTAATTGTTCAGTTGGTGAATTACCTAAAGCGTTTCCACCAATTGCAATTACGATTTTTGACATATCAATTCTTCCTTTCTTTAAAGATTTATTTTTTAAAAAAAGAACCACTCATTATAAAATGTTTCTATTTTTAATGAGTGGTAGTTTATTAATAAAATTTATTTATAAGAATAGTTTTATTTACTTGTTGGTTGTTGTTGAGTAATACAGTGAATATTACCACCACCTAATAGAATTTCACGAGCCATTACAGTTTCAATTTTATGGTTTGGATAAACTGATTGAAGTGTTTTAACTGCTAAATCATCATATTTATCACCAAAAATAGGTAGAATAACTGCATTATTTGCAATATAGTAGTTTGCATAACTTGCTGGCATTCTTTGTTCTGGTTCTCTTGACATAGTATCGCAAACATCTATACCTTCAGCTTCTTCTTTTGTAATAAATAATGGTCCTGGTTGATGTAATTTAGTTACTTTAATCTTACGTCCTTTAGCATCTAAAGTATTTGTTAAAATATCATAAGCTAATTTAGAACGTTCATATTGAGGATCAGTTGTATCATCTGTTCAAGTTAAAACAACATGACCTGGACTAACAACATTTAATAAGTTGTCAACATGTCCATTAGTTTCATCATTATAAACTCCTCATGGTAGTCAAATTACTTTTTCAACACCACAGTATTGTTTTAGATTTTCTTCAATTTGTTCTTTAGTTAAATCTGGGTTACGGTTTTCATTTAATAAACATTCTTCAGTTGTATATAATGTTCCATCTCCATCAGTATGAATAGATCCACCTTCTAAAACAAAATCAGTTCTATAATAATCTATATTACAAATTTCACAAACTTTTCTAGCAATCGCATCATCTTTATCTCAAGGAAAGTACAATCCACCTTTAAATCCTCCTCAAGCATTAAAGACTCAATCAACACCACGAATTTCTCCATCTTTGTTTTTAACAATAGTTGGTCCTACATCTCTCATTCAAGAATCATCATTTGACATTTCAATCACTCTAACATTTTCATCTAAAAGGTTACGTGCATTTTCAAATTGTTGATGTGAAACTAACATTGTTAGTTTTTCATATTTTGCAATAGCATTAGCTACATTTGCAAATACTTTTTGAGCTGGTTTTGCACCAAGTCTTCAGTTATCAGAACGTTCTGGTCAAATCATTCAACATTGATCATGTTTTTCTCATTCACCAGGCATTCAAAAACCGTCTTTTTTAGGAGTTGAATTTATTTTTTTGCTCATATTAATCTATTCTCCTTTAGCTAAGTTTTTTTTATTTTTATAACTAGATCATCATATTAATAATTCACCAATACCAATACAGATCACAGTTCCAATTAAAGCAAATAGAACATTTCCACCACCAGAACTTAATTCTCAAGTTTTTGCACCTACCATAATTTCACCAAATAAGAATAAAATTATACTTAAGCATAAAATTATCATAGGAGTAATTACAACAATTCATTGGAATCACTTAGGTCCTGGGATTTTAAATGGTCTTTTTAGATCTGGATATTTGTATCTAATGATAATAAAACTTGGGAATATTAATAAGTAAGGTAATAAGAATATAATTGATGAAAATGCATATAATTGTCAAAAGATTTCAGAAATTTCTCCACTTGGAGATAATAAACCTGCAATAATTAATAACACTGTACATACACTTCCAGTAATAATAGTTGCTCATAATGGAGAGTCATTTTTTAAAACTGTACCAAAGACTTTTGGAAATTCTCCATCACTTGCTGCTTCTTGAATTGCTTTATTAGCACCTGTACTTCAAGTAATCATATTTCCAAAAAAAGTAAATAGTAAAAATACACCTAGAATTTTAGTTAGCCAATCTGGAAAGACTTTTTCAATTGTTTGAATAATACCATTAGAAACATCTAAAGTTTTTACATCTAATATTACATTAACTGCAATAGTTCCAATGATATAAGAAATTACAATTGTTATTCCAGCTAAAATAGTTGATAATGGGATATCACGTTTAGGATTTTTCATTTCACTTGCAGTATTTGAACCTAATTCAAAACCAGAAAGGTTATAAATAATTACTGGTAAAAACACAACACCTTTACTAAATGATGGCAAAATTCCAAATTCAGCATCATCTATTTTTGTAGATACTGGGTTTCCTTGAGCTAATCAAGTAATTGCTGCTGCAATTAAACCAATAGTTACAACAAGTTTTGAAATAGAAGAAAAGTTTGGTAATCACTTAGTATATTTAAAGTTTAATAAGCCAACTAAAACAGTTACTCAAGTTATACCAATAGCTATTCCTATTTGAGTTCATAATGATAATGGAGCGTGAGCAAAAAAGATTTTTGATAATGTTGATGAGAATGCAATATAAACTGAAGACATTCACAAACCAACATTTAATCAATAGAATCAATTAGTTCTAGCAGCTCATTTGTTACCACAAGCACTTTTAACTCACGTATAAATTCCACCATTATCACTATATGCTGCACCTAATTCAGCTGTAATTAATCCATAAGGTAAAAAGTATAAAATAGCTAATAAAATTCAATAAATTATTGATTGTCAACCAATTGCTGCTGCTGATGCAAATGAGTCTAAGACAAAAACTGCACTAAATGTAAAAGCAATTATGTCAAATAGTCTTAGACCTTTTTTTGTTTTAGACATATTTAAAAATATTTTTTATTTTGATATTATTTTTTATTTTTATTTTCAGCATAGTCATTATTATATGTATAACGTTGTTTTCATGAACGATCTTGGTGTTCCATGAATGCTTCAACTTTACCTCTATAATAATCTTTAACAGCATTTGATGATTTATCAATTTGTGGGTATAGATAGTAAACTAACAGACCCATTTGAGCTGTTAATCTGTTTTCAGCTTGTTGGAAAGCAATAGAATTATCTGAATCTATTACTTCATCATAAACTTCTACGTTTCTTGAAGCAGGTAGACAGTGCATAAATAATGCTTGGTCTCCTGCTTTTTTCATTAATTCAGGAGTAACTTGATAAGTTGGTTTAAAGGCTTTTACTCTTTCTTCTGCTTCATCTTCTTGATCTACTCATCATCATAAATCAGTATAGATAATATCAGCACCTTTAACTTGTTCTAAGTCATCAGTTACTAGTACAGATCCACTGTTTGCTTGTTTGATATTTTCTTTAGCAATATCAACTCATGCTTGTGGACTTTGGTATTTTTGTGGAGAAATGTGTACAAAATTCATACCTAATTTTGTAGTAATATGCATTGTTGATGAACACACATTAGTTCTATCTCCAATAAATACGACTTTAATATCTTCAAATTTAATGTCTTCATATTCCAAGTTTTTAGTTGCTGGCATATATTCTAACATTGTAAATACATCACAAATTGCTTGAGTTGGGTGATTGTAATCTGTTAGTCCATTTAAAACTGGAACATCAGCATATTTTGCTAAGTTTAAAACTGTTTCGTGTTTTAATGCTCTACACATAATTCCATCACACATATGTGATAAAACTTTAGTTGTATCATATAAGCTTTCACGAACTCCAAGATGTAATTCACCTGGTTTTAAATATTGAGCATGTCCACCTAAAAGTGTCATAGCTGCTTCAAACGAAACACGAGTTCTAGTTGATGGTTCTTCAAATATCATGGCTAGAGTTTTGTTTTTTAATAATTCTGGTANTGCACCACAATAACGAGCTTCTTTTAGCATTTTCATCAATCGGAAAATTTCAAAAATTTCTTTTTTACTCAATTCTTGAGTATCTATAAAATGTCTAACTTTGTTCATATAAGAACTCCCTTCTTAATTTCATTTTAACATTCCGGTTTTTTTTTTTTTTTTTAATTACAAAAGATTTAGGTGGTTTAAACAACTATTTAAAGATAAAAAAATAATAGAATATAAAATATTCTATTATTCAAAAATGGTTATTAATTAAGTTAATTTTTTTTAAAATTTAGGTCTTTTTAAAATTAAATTTATCTTTATAATTAGTCTATGGTTAAAAAGTATTTAAAAAAGAAAACAAAATAAAAAATGATCTTTATCATTTTTGATTAAGATCATTTGTATTTATAATTCTTA
The DNA here is from genome assembly GCF_900489555.1 of Mycoplasma mycoides subsp. capri. Taxonomy (GTDB): domain Bacteria; phylum Bacillota_I; class Bacilli_A; order Mycoplasmatales; family Mycoplasmataceae; genus Mycoplasma; species Mycoplasma capri. The sequence continues at coordinate 696,117 of NZ_LS483503.1, forward strand.
TTTTTTTACTTTTGTAAATATAAATCCTGATATTCCAGCTCCAATTAATGAAAATACAAGACCTGAATATGCAAGACCTTTTAGTTTTTTAGATAAATCTGATCTAAAAATATCATCAAATCTAGGTGAATTATATTTAGATAAAGCTACTGAAACTAAAATTAGTGCAATAAGTAAAACTACATATCCTATTGCAGCAATACCTAAGTTCTTTTTGTTTGGAATAATTTTTTCTTTGTTTTTATATACTAATCAAGAAAGAAAAGCAATAGCAGCTAAAGTAATAATTAATCCAATTACACTAACAGGTATTATATCTTTACTTAAGCCAAATGCTTCTTGCTCTGAACTTGATGGTGCTTTTGCTAAAATCATGATATTTTATGCCTCCTTTTAAAATATTTTATAATTTTCAAATTCTATTTAGTTTAAGATACTCAACAAAAAAATTTTTGTCTTTTCTTATTAGGTATTTAATGTTAAAATTAGCTCACACTCAAAAAGTTAAGTTCTTTTAAAAAATAAATTATTAAAATAATTTTTTCTTTTAGAATATGGATTTATTTTTATAAGCAAATTATAGTTAGGAAAAATTATGCAACAAAAAATTATAGAAATTAAAAATCTAACTAAAAAATATAATAATGGCTACGGGATTTTTGATATTAATCTAGAAGTTAATCAAGGTGATATTTATGGTTATTTAGGACCAAATGGAGCCGGAAAATCTACAACAATTAGACATCTAATGGGATATATTAGACAAAACAAAGGTAAGGCTTTAATTTTTAATGAAGATTGTTGAAAACATTCTTATAAAATTCAACCAAGTGTTGGTTATTTACCTGGAGAAATTAATTATCCAGAACATGAAAATGGTCTAAGTTACATTAAATTTATTTATAAGTTAAGAAAACAAGAAAATTGAGATTATGTTGAAAAATTAATTAAATATTGGGAATTTAATCCAAATATTAAAATTAAAAAAATGTCTAAAGGAATGAAACAAAAACTGGGTTTAGTTTTATGTTTAATGCATCAACCTAAAGTTTTAATTTTAGATGAACCAACAACAGGATTAGATCCTTTAATCAAAAATAAATTCATTCAATTAATGTTAAAACTAAAACAAAATAACACTACTATTTTTTTAAGTTCTCATGTTTTTGAAGAAGTTGAAAAATTATGTAATAAAGTAGCAATAATTAAAAGCGGTAGAATTATTAACAAATTAGATTTAGATTTAATTAAAACTACGAGCGATAGAGAATATAAAATTACTTTTAAAAATCACAATATTTATAAAAATGAATTTTTAACAAATGTTAATGATTTAATTGCAACTTATAAAGTTCCAATTAATAAAGTTAATTATTTTTTTAATGAATTAAAGTCATATGAAATAAACTTATTTGAAGAAATTCCTTTTTCATTAGAAAATTACTTTTTAAAATTTTATAAAAAAGAAGGAGAAACAAAATAGTATGTTTAATTCACAATTATGAAAAAATTCATTTAAAAATACTTTAATAGTTTGATTATTTTGTATTCCTTTTTTTAGTTTTATAACAATCATTTTATTAGTTTCTATAAGATATAATAATGAAAATATTAGTTTAACTGTTTATCAAAATATTATAAAGATTCTATTTGATCAATATGGAATATTAGTAATTTCTACTTTTTTAATTTCAGGAACGATTTCACTAATTACAAGACCGATTGAAAAAGGTCATTTAACTTTTATACTATCATCTAATTTATCAAGAACTAGTATTGTATTAAGTAGATTTTTTTATTTTTTATTTAGTATTACAGTTTATGTATTTGTTGTATTTGTAATAAATGCAGTGTTTATGAAAATAAATCATATAAATACTGAACAATTTAATTTAATAAATTGAGCTTTACAATGTTTTTCGTTTTGAATAATGGTTAGTGCAATTGGATCATTATGTTTTATGTTTAGTTGTCTTTTTAATAAATCTACATTTGTTTTAATTTGTAATGGAGCGATTTTTACACTTTTTGTAGCTAGTGATGTTATTAGTCAAGTAGGAAAAGCACTAGATAGAAGCTTTTTAATTAATTTCAAAAACTTTACTATTTTAAGTTTGATTGATTTTAGCAAAGTTTCAATTAAAAACATTTCAGATTTTTATTTAAGCTATATTATATTAATTGGAATTATAGTAATTTCAACTAGTATTGGTGTTATTAGTTTTACTAGAAAAGACTTACCATTATAAAAAAGAGAAGATTTTATATCTTCTCTTTTTTAGTTAATTTGTTGATTTAGATGTTTTTTGTTTTTTAATAACTTTATAAGATAAAAAACCAGCTCCACTTAAAACAACAACACCTGCTAATACCCCACCAATTATTTCAGCAAGTTTGTGAGTATTTTTATATTTTAATGTAACTGTATCGTTTTTATCTGATTTTAAAGTAATTATTATTTTATCTTTTTTGATATTTATATCAACATCTGATTCTTTAATTTGATTTTGATTTTCTAATTTATTTATCTGATTAATTTTTTTAATAATTTCACTAGTACTTGGTTTTTTATTAAAAGAACCAAGATTTTTTTGTTTTATTAAACTATCTAATTTTTTAGAATCAGTTTTATTTTCTTTTTTAGTTTCTACTTTTAAAATAGTATTAATAAAATTACTATTACTAGATATAGTCAAACTTAATAAAACACTAGTAGTAGCTAGTGAAAAAATAGCTAAAACACTTAATAATTTTTTCATATAAGAACCATCAATAATTAATTAGTTTTTGTTATTATTTTAAACTATAAATTATCAAAAATTAATTATTATTAATATTTATTAAGTTATTTATTTTTCAACAACTTTAGTTTGTTTTAACATTTTGGCTGTTTTTGAAGTAATTAAGTTATTGATTAAAAATTGTGCTGTAAATAGATAAATTCAAAATAGTACCATTACTAAAGTATTAATACCAGAAATTAAATTACTATAGTCCATTACTTCTTGAGATTTAGCAAATAATGCAACAAAGTTAGCTCCAGTTGTAATAGTTCAAATAATTGCAGGTAAAACAATATTATTAATAATTAGTTTAACTGATAATTGTTTTCCTGATCTATAGTTATCAACTAAAGTAGCTAACACATACATTACTAAACAAGTTGTTAATACTAAATAAGCTAAGGCACCAAATCATTTAGTCATTAATGGTGCTGTAAATGGTTCAGCGATATTTCCAACTTGAGCAATACCAACACATCCTGCAGTTAATGTCATAAACACTAATAACAATAATGAATAATAAGTAATTGCTGGTTTTACTAATATATGTTTGTTAATTTTGTATTCTTTTTTAAAGAAAATATAAATAGCATGGAAGATAATAGCAAAAATAGCTCACAACATTATAAATGAACCGATTGTAATTAGTGCTGTAATATTTGATGAATTTATATCTATTACTTGTAATAACACACCACTAATTATTCCAGATAATAAAATACTTGGTAATAAAGCAAATAATAAGAATAGTGAAAAACGTGAAATTTCAATACTAAAGATTTTTCATCCTAATTTTTTAGAATCTTTAGACATTGCTTCATAATATTTAACAAAATATCTTGAACTATAAGAAGAATATTCAAATCCACGTTTTATATCATAAAACATTTCATCTCCTCTTCCATTATTCATAGCACGTCTTTTTTCTTTAACATACATTTCTTGAATTGCTTCTAACACTGAAACACAACCATTTTCAAATACTTTAATATCACCAAATTTAATTAATGTTTTATAAATTTCATTCATTAAATTAGTTAAAAATACAGGTTTAAACGCTAATGATGAATATGATGAATAAGCAGCTTTAACACCTTCAAAATCATCTTCACTAATTTTTGCTTTTAAGTTTTCAACAAATTCAATAGTTTTACTATAGTTGAATAAAACGTTCATATCTCTATTTTTTAAATATGATTTAATACCAATAATTGTATTAAATAATAATTGTTTTAATAAAGGTATAAACATTGCAAAAACACCACCAACTAAAATTAGTTTAAATGGACTTAATAATGTATATAATAGTGAGTCTGGAGCCATAAATCCAGTTAGTTTATAACCAGAAGCTTCAATAGATTTTACTCAATCAGTTCATGCGGTTGAACCATTAAAAGTTTCAACTCATTTACCTAACTCAGTCTCTTTTCCTAGTTTTTCAATTAAAATAGTCTTTCAATTATTAACTCATGCAGAAGTTGAAGTCATTAGTGAAAAGAATGAATTACCATCTTCTTTTACACCTCTAATTGCATAAATTGCAACCCCGTCAAGTCAAGCTGAATAACCAAAATAAATTACTGCAACAACTAATAAAATGATTGTTAATTTAACGGTTTTTTTCATTTTAACTCCTTTTCTACAAAAGTAATTATATAATTTTGCAAAATAAAAAAGGTATTTTCTACCTTTTTACTCAATTACTATATTGACAATTCGATCAATAACTGCTATACGTTTTAAGATTTTATGATCTTTAATAAATTTGATAATATTTTCATTTTTTTCTGCTAAATTTATTAAAGTTTCTTTGTCTGTTCCTTTTTCAACTTCAATTGTTGATCTTAATTTTCCATTAACTTGTAAAGCAATAACAACTGTATTTTTAATTATTTTAGTTTCATCAAATTCTGGTCAAGTTTGTAAAGTTACACTAGAGTTATTTCCTAATTTTTCTCATAATTCTTCACTTAAATGTGGAGCAAATAAACTTAACATTTTTACAAAGCCTTCAATATATGGTTTATAAACTGTATTTAGTTCTTCTTTATAAATTGCATTTACTAAAACCATTAATTGACTAATTGCTGTGTTAAATTTTAGTTCTTGAATCATTTGAGTTACTTTTTTAACTACATCATTATAAACATAATCTAACTTATGATTATTAGTATTACTAAACTCAATTTTATTAATCATTCTATAACAACGATTTAATCATTTTAAACTAGCATCTAATCCATCAAAACTTCAAGGTAAACTAGCATCTAATGGACCCATAAACATTTCATACAATCTTAATGCATCAGCACCATGTGTATCAATAACATCATCTGGATTAATAACATTTCCTCAAGATTTAGACATTTTTCTATTATCAGGTCCTAAAATCATTCCTTGGTTAAATAAACGTTTGAATGGCTCATTTGTTGGTAATAATCCTAAATCATATAAAAAATGAGTTCAAAATCTAGCATATAATAAATGACCAACAGCATGTTCTTGACCACCAATATACAAATCAACTGGTAGTCATTTTTCTAATCTTTTTTTAGCTTCATCACTAGTTAAATCAATTAAATTATTTTTTGAATCAGCTAGAATATAAGCAATAAAATATCAACTAGATCCTGCTGATTGAGGCATAGTATTAGTTTCTCTTTTATATTCTTTATCACCAATTTTTACATTTACTCAATTTCTAACATTAGCTAAAGGACTTTCACCAGTATTAGTTGGTTTTATATAATCTGTTGTTGGAAGTGTAATTGGTAAATTGTCATCTTCAATTAAAACAATATTATTATTTTTATCATATAAGACAGGAAAAGGTTCACCATAAANTCTTTGTCTTGAAAATAATCAATCTCTTAATTTATAATTAATTTTTTTCTTACCTAAATTATTTTTTTCAACATAATTATGAATCACTTGTAAAGCTTGAACTCTGTCAAGATCATTTAAAAATTCTGAATTAATATGTATTCCTTCACCAACAAAAGCTTTAGATTCATCCTTTGTACTAATTACAAATCTAATTGGCAAGTTAAACTTAGTAGCAAAATCTCAATCTCTTTTATCGTGAGCCGGAACTGCCATAATAGCTCCTGATCCATAATCATTTAAAACATAATCACTAATTCAAATTTGAATTTGTTCTTTAGTTAATGGATTTGTTGCATAACTTCCAATAAATACTCCAGTTTTAGTTCTAGATTCATCTTTTCTTTCAATTTCAGATTTATTAGCAGTTAGTTCAATATATTTTTTAACTTCATCTAATTTTTCAGGTGTTGTTAGTTTTAAAACAAGTTCATTTTCTGGAGCTAAAACAATATAAGTTGCTCCAAAAATAGTATCAGCTCTAGTAGTAAACACTGGAATATTAATATCATTTGATTTAAAGTTAATTTCACAACCTTCAGATTTACCAATTCAATTTCTTTGTAATTCTTTTACAGAATTTGGTCAATCTAAATTATCTAACCCATCTAAAAGTTTATCTGCATAATCAGTAATTTTTAAAACCCACTGACGCATCTTTTTTTTAACTACAGGATACTCTCCTCTTTCACTAACCATTAAACCATTTTTTTCAATAATTTCATCATTTGCTAAAACAGTTCCTAGTTCTTGACATCAATTAACATCAATATCTCTATTTTCAGCTAAACCTTTTTTATAAAGTTGTTTAAAAATTCATTGAGTAGTTTTATAGTAATTTGGATCAGCTGTATTTATTTCTTTATCATAATCATAACTAAATCCCATTTTATTAAGTTGAACTTTAAAATTTTCAATGTTTTGTAAAGTAAATTCTCTAGGATCATTTCCTGTTTTTAAAGCATATTGTTCAGCTGGTAATCCGAATGCATCTCAACCAATTGGATGTAAGACATCATATCCTTGCATTCTTTTAAATCTACTATAAACATCAGTTGCTGTATATCCTTTAATATGACCAACATGTAATCCAGATCCACTTGGATAAGGGAACATATCTAAAATATAAGCTTTATTTTCACTATTATTAGTAGTTTTATAAATGTTATTTTCTTTTCAATACTTTTGTCATTTTTTTTCAATAGCTTTATGTGAAAAATCCATATGATTACTCCTTAGTATAATTAATTAACTTTTATTTTGTAAAAAAAATATTTAAATAAGAATATGAATGACTATTAATTAATTATATAAAAAAGTATAAAAAAAGACACCAATTGGTGTCAAAATTAATATTCATATGGTCGGAATAATTGGACTTGAACCAACGACCTCTCCGTTATCAGCGGAGTGCTCTAACCAGCTGAGCTATATTCCGAATAACAAAATAATATTATATTTTTTTTGTTATAAATTCAAGATAATATCTTAAATTTTATTCAAATATTAATTAATTATTTTGTACTAATTGTTTTGTTAAAGATTCTACTATAAATGTAGATTGTTTTGGATCTCTGGTTATAACTAATGTATATTTTTGATTATTAATTGTAGTTGAAATAGTTTGAGAAGTTATTAAACCAGATTTTTCAGCTTTAGTTTCACTAAATTCAAAATTGTTAAATTTATCATTATTAAAGTGTTTTTCTAAACTAATTGTGAAATTAGGTTTTTTGTTTAAATTAATAATCACTTTGTTTAATACACCAGCAAATCATTGTAAGCTGTCTTGCTTTTTAGATTTATCATTTGGAATTAATTTATTTGATAAAATATCAATTAATGATTTTGAATCTTTTTTCATTCCTTCTTCGGTTAAACCTATAATTTCTTTAAATTTATTAGGATTATTTAAAAGTAGTGAAATTAGATTTCCATTTTCTAAGTCTTTACCATTTCATTTGTAATCATATTTAAAAATTTTATTAATAAATTCTTTTAATGAGTCTATTTTAAAACCATATGCATTATCTAAATCTTTTAATTTAGATCCTGAACCATCTGCACCAGATAGTTCATTTAAAATTGTAGTTATAGATTTATCTAAATAATCAGAACCAAAATTTGGTTTATTTTCTAATTTAATAAAATCAGATAGTTTTATAGTAAATAAATTCTTAAGATTTAAATGAACATTAGGTGGAAAAATTGTTCTTAAACTCATAGCGATTTTTTTAAAGTAAGGTAGTATGAAATTTAATGCCGCTGGTATTTGAATTTTTAATTTCTCTACAAGTGTTCTTATGAGAACATCATTTGATAAATTGGCTAACGTATCAAAAGTTTGCTCTACTTTACCATCATAAATATATTCAAAAAACTTTTCACCAAGAATTGGAATAAATGACTTGATTCCTACTTTAACTAAAGAAAATGTTTCTTTCTTTTTAATGAACTCGTCTATTTTTTTAGAAATGTCTTCAAATTTAACATATTTTTCTATTAATGATTTAAGAGAACTAACTATTCCATTTGTTTCATTAAATAAAGCTTTTAAAAGGTCATCAAATTTTAGTGTTTTTAGTATAGTTACTAAATTTTCTAATATTTTATCAAAGTTATCATTAACAAGCGGTTGATTATATACAAAAGAATCTGTAATCAAATTCATTAATGAAATAAGAAAGTCTGCTAAACCTTTTTTAAGAAATACTTCACTTTCAAAGAAATTTTTAAGGTTAATTTTTTCTATAAATGGTTTTGCTAAACTAAATATACCACTTTCAATCTTTATGTTTTGTAATTTAATATTTGAAAGAGATTCAAATAAAATTGAAGTTAGAAAAATTTGAAAACCATTTAACTTGATTTCTTTTATTTTGTTTTCAGGAGCTCCGTTAAATTCAAAGAAAAAACTCTTATATTCATTAGAACCGTTGCCATTATTATTATTTTCTGGTTTATAAATATTTTCAGTATATTTTCCAGAAAATAAAATAGCTATAAATTGTCTTAATCTATAAGCTTTATCAGATTTATCTAAATTTCCTAAATAGTATTGTAGAGTATCAATTATATATTTTAAATTTAATGTTGTTTTAGAAGTAGAACCATTTGAAGTTCCATTTAAACTCTCTATTTTATTTGACCCATTGTTTGATCCACCAGTTGAACCATTTATTTTATATATATTTTTAATAAACTCACTATTTTTTTTGCTTTTATCAAAAATATTTTCATCAGAAATTTTGAATTCATCTTTTCTAGATTCATCAAACAAACTAAATAAATACTGAAATAATTCTAATCCTCTAATTAAACTAGCAGCTGTTTTAATATTTCTTTTAATATTAGTTGGAAGAATTGTTGGACTAGTACTATTAGAAAATGATGAAATTGTACTAACATTTGAAGTTTGATCAAATTTTGCTACTTTATTAATAAATGTTTTTGAAGTGTTTCATAATTTGACATTTAAAGTTGAACCATTATTTTTTTTAATATCACTAGATACTAACTGATAATCTTTATCTAAAATACCATTAATTCCATCTAATATATTTAAAAGAGCTAAATTACTTAACTCAGATAATTCAAAATCTTTATATAAAGTTAAAGCATCAAATTTATTTATTTCTTCTTCTAATTCTTTTAAAAATTTATCATTAGTAAATATTGTATTTAAAAGTGTTGTTATTAATTCTTTACTTACGTTTAGATTTTTAACAAAATCACTAAACTTACTATTAACATCAATATTTTTTGCAAGATCTAATAAACCTGTTATTCCAGCACCACTTATATTTTCTAAAATAATAGAAATAGCAGCACTAATTTGTTTACTAGTAGTTCCAAATACTGTTTTTGGTAAAACTGAAGTTAAAAAATCTATATCAGTGCCTTTAATCCCATCTAAATTAACATTATCATTTTTTTTAATAACTAAATTAGTTGAAAAATAATTAGCTAAAGCATCTTCAAAATCTGTTGATAAAGTAATGTTATCTTTAATTTCAGTATTTAATTTATATCTTTTTGCTTGTTCATTTAAGTTTTTATTATTAAAATAAGATTTTAAAAAATCAAAATTATATCCATACATATCAGCTAAAACAGCTTGTTTTAAAAGCATAGCTGAAATTGTTTTAATATTATCTAAAGAATTATTTTTAAGTACTTTATTATTATTTGTATTTGGTTTTGTTGTTGGAGTTAGGGTTTTTTTACAAGATAAAACAGTTGAAAATACACCAGTACTTACTAAAGTTAATGAACTCAAAATAGCAAGTATTTTTTTCATAAAAACTCCTTTAAAATAATGACAATTATAAAAATTATAACATATTAAGAATATCTTATTTTTAATACAACAAGCTTAATAAGTGACACAAAATTTTATGACATATTAATTTTATACTAAACAAATAAAAAGCAACACAAAATGTGTTGCTCTGGAGATTAACGTTTTGAGTATTGAGGTGCTCTACGTGCTCCACGTAGACCATATTTTTTACGTTCTTTAATACGAGCATCACGAGTTAATAACCCTTGATCTCTTAAAAGTTTTCTATAATCTTCACTAGCTTGTAGTAAAGCTCTAGCAATACCTAATCTAGTTGCTCCAGCTTGACCTGTAAATCCTCCACCAATAACTTTAACAATAATATCAAAATCTTTTAAAGTATTAGTTGCTACTAATGGTTGTTCTAAATCTTGAACTAAAGTAGCATATGGGAAAAATTCTAAAGCTGGTTTTCCATTTACTGTAATTGAACCTGATCCAGGAGTTAAGATAACTTGAGCAATTGATGATTTTCTTCTACCAGTTCCTCTGTAAATAACTTTATCTTTAAACATTATTTAACGTCTCCTTTTTTAGTTGAAATTTCTAAAACTTCAGGTTTTTGTGCAGCAAATGGATGTTGTGAACCTTTAAATACATGTAAAGCTCTGTATTGGTTTGAACCTTGAACGTTTTTTGGAAGCATTAATCTAATAGCTCTTTCTAAAATCTTAGTAGCATCTAGTTCTCTTTGAACTTCAACACTTCTTTTTTTCAATCCACCAGGATGCATTGAGTGGTGATAGTAGAATTTATTAGATTCTTTTTTTCCAGAAAAAATTGCTTTTTCAGCATTAATTATAATAACGTGATCTCCATTATTAATATGTGGAGTAAAATCAACTTTATGTTTTCCTCTTAATACAAGAGCAACTTGAGTTGCTAATCTCCCCACAGTTTTATTTTCTGCATCAACGATATATCATTTTTTATTGATGTCTTTTGCAGAAATCATTGTAGTTTGTTTCATTTGTGCTAACTTCCTTTAATTGACTTGTCCGGGGTCTTTAAAGTGTGATAAGCATTAATTTATTATATATAATCTTAAGCTATTTATCAATATAACTACTAAAAATGCAATTGATTCATACATCTTTTTTTATACATCATTATCTTTTAAAGTTAGAGTTGCATCAGTTTTATAAATTGAATTAAATCCAACAATTAAAGTAATTAAATAAATTCCACTAACTGCAAGAATCACAGCAAAAGGTAATCAAATTGGAAAAATAATTGGAAGAACTATAATTGAATATAATGACTTAATAGTTGAGTCAAAAATAAATCAACCACTAACAAATCCAATTACTAACATATTAGCAATAACTATAAAATACATTCCTAAAATATTTTCTGTAATGTATTTATTTGAATAACCTAAAACTTTTAAAGTAGCAATAAACCTAGTATTATCTGAAATAATTAATGATGTTGTTAATAAAATAATTACAAATGCAATCATTAATATTGTAATAATTGCTAAAACTAAAGCTAACATTACTAAATTAGAAATTTGATCTAAAATTTGTTTTGTGATTTGAATTGGAGTAATAGTTTGAATTACTCCTTGTCCAATTCCATCATAACTAGTTTTATTTTCTAAGTGCTGTCCATTTAAACTAACAGGATTATAATCAGCAATTTTTGAATAAGTTGAAACTATTGTATCTAAATTACCAATATCATTACTTTTTGAATATTTGTAATTAAAAATTGGAAATTGATTATCAAAGATTTGTAAAACTTTTTTAGCTATTTTATGATTCTTATGATTTTTATTATTAATAAATTCATTAACAAATTGTTCATAACTATAATCAGTTAAAGATTTATTATTTAAATCTAAAGTATCATTTAAAACTTGTTTTGCTTGAATTGATGAAAAAGTTTTGTTTCATTGAGGAGCAAAAATATCTTTTCATCAAATAGATTTATTTTGTTTATAATTTAAAATTTCTTGAGCATCACTTTCTTTGATTCAAGCCATATTTTCATTATACCCATCATGAATTCCAACTATTTTAAATGTTTTGTTTTGAATTTTAGTTCCAAGTTTTAATTCATTATTTAAATAACTTTGATAATAACTATTAACATCTGAAAAACCGTTATTTAATTCTAAAACACTATTATTAGTTTTAACTTTTAAATTATTTGTACTAATATCTGATCTTTGAATAAAACTATCATAACTTGTATCTTGTTTCATAGATCAATCACTAGTTTTAAAAATAGTAGTTTTATTATTTTTAATATGTTGTAGTTCATTTTGTAAAACATTTAATGAAATTTTATCATTAGGTTTTAAATTTAATCTTTTTGCTATAGTTTGATTAATAATAATACTATTTTGTTCTGAATCAAACAACTTTTTAATTAAATCAGTTTTGTTTTGATCATATAAATCAATATAATCATGATTATTTAAAATTCCATAAATCTTAAATGTATGTTTATTATCTAATGTTTTTACATTTAATAAAGTTCCTAATTGTTCATAGTTTTTATTAAAAGTAGTTAAATTAAACCCTAAAGTATAATCTTTATTACTATTATATGAAATCTTTAAGTTTTGTTTTACAAAATAAGGAGCACGTGAATAAGCTGCTTGAATTAAAGCTTGATCATCTCTTTTATAAAACATTACACTAAATCATAAACTAAGTTTTATAACTAGATCTTTTAAATCATCTAATTTATATTTTTTATTAATAAAATCAAAAGCAGAAATATCTAAAAATTGATCAGATATAGAATTAGATTTATTTCATTTATTATCTAAAATATGATACATACCTAAACTAGAATCACTATTAGTTAATTTAAACTGATCAATAATTTTATTTTTAAAATCTTTAGCAGAAAAACTTGATTTAGATAATGCTAATAAATCACTATTTAAAATATCATCATAAGCTTTAGTTTTTAAATTGTTTTGATCAGAACTATTATTATTAAATTTTTGAATTCTTAAATCTTTTTTATCTTTTAAATCAAAACTATTAATATAAGATCTATTAATTGCTAAACCAATACTATTTGTATAAGTTGCATAAAATTGTTGTAAATATTTAAATTGGTTTAATAAAGTTTCAAATTCATTTTCTTTAATTTCTTTTAATTTATTAATTAAATTATCATAATCAGGTCAATTTTTTAATAAAATGTGATGAATTGAACTAGGTGTTATAGATAAACTTGAAATATATTTAAAATATTGTTTTGTTAAAGCAATATCTTGAGCTTGTAATAATTTCATATTAGATNAAGCTAAATTAATTGCTTGAACTTCTTGTTTATCTTGTAAATCAATAGCTAAACTATAATAAGCATTATTATAAGTTTGATTTAAATAATCATTAATAATAGTTTGTAAATCATATTGATTATTTTTAGTAGGTAAAGAGGTTGCTAAATATCTATTATTATTTTTTATAATATTATATTTATCATCTGATTTTTTATCAGGATTAAAAACTCTTATAAAAGAAAAAGGATTATTATAAGTTGGTTGACTATATTCAACAATTTGGTTGTATTTAACACCATTATAAGCATAAATCTTATTATTTTTTAATAAATTTGGTGAAACAAAAGAAATAGTAAATAAAATTGTAGCAATTAAAACAACAAATCCAACTCCAGTTAATTTAGATCCAGAATTAACTAATAAAGCTGCTCTTAAACGATGATTAAATTTTCTTTTATTAGATAAACTTTTAATTAAACTACCTAATTTTGAGATTTTTTTAGCATTTCTATTTTCTAATAAATTAATGGCTCCTTTTTTCATAATTAAATAGCCAATTAAAAATGAAATAGATGAAATTATTAGTCACATAAAAATTAGATTATTTAATAACCCAATTCAATCAAAACTAAAAACACCATAATCTAGACTAAAATAATTAGAAAATCTATTAATAATAATTATTGAAATTAAACAAGATAAAATATATCCTAAAATTCCACCAACAATACTTGTAAAAAATGGCATCATCACATAATTAAGTACCATTTGACGTTTTTTATATCCAATAGCTCTCATTGTTCCAATTTGACCACGAGAGTTTAAAATTTGTTTTTTAGTAATTAAAAAAGTAGTATATAAAACAACACTAATAACTGCTAATAAAACAATAAATGAATAAATATTATAAGCACTGATTGTTTTTTTAATAACACTAGTTCTAGAATTAAATCTATAATTTGGATCTTCTAATTTATAAATTCATTTATCTTGAGCTTTTTTATTAATTAGTTGACTAAAGTATTGATTCATTCAATCAACAATTTCATCACTTAATTTTTGCTTAGTTTTTAGTGAATAAAAAGATTCTCACTCATTATTTGAACTTACAACTAATTTAGAACTAGTTGAATCATATTTATAAAATCCATCAGTTTGTTTAATTAAACCAAATCTTAAAGGATCAACATAAATAATTCCTTCATTTAAACGGTTTGGAATTGGTNAATAAGCATTAATTGTTGGAAAAATAAAATCAGCAGAATTTGCAAAACCAACAACTTGATATCAATCAAAACTACTTGCGTACTTAATTTGATAAATACCATTATTATCAGTTAGTCCTTGTTTTGTGATTTTATTAATATCTTCAAATTGCTGTTTTGTAGTAGTTTTATTTTCTAATGAATTTACTAATAATTGATCTCCTAAAACATCTTTTTGAAATCTAATAATATCATTAATTTTAATATTATGTTTTTTAGCATAAATTGGATCAATTAAAACTTCTTTATTAGAATTTATATTTCTACCTTTAACAATTACTAATTGATCCACTTTATTATCAGTTAAATATTGTTTAGAAACAGCTTTTAAAGTTTGTAAATTATTTAAAGATTTAACTTGTTTAAATTCACGAGATTCAGTTCTTGATCAGTCAAACTTAAAATTATATCTAGAATATAATTTCTCATTTAAGCGATTTATAAATTGTTGTTGAGCTTGAATTTGGTTATTAGAAGTAATTAAACTAGTTGATACATTTTCATAAGGATCTAGTTTTAAAACTAAATTGTGTTGATTAGAATTAGTAATTAAATCATCATACTTATCTAAAACTCTAGAATTAATTGCAGATATTAAAGACATAATTAAACTCATAATCATTACTAATAAAACTAAACCAAACAATTGTGATTTATATTTAAAAGAATTTTTTAAAGAGTTTTTTAAAATTAATCCTAATCATTTATTTTTTTTATTTTTAGTTTTCATACTCATCATTTCTTTTATTCTAATAACCGTTCTTTTTTATTATATCAATATAGTAAAAAAACACCATTTTTGTAACAATAACAAATCAGGTGATTTAATTTTTATTAAATTGAATTTTTTGTAATACTAAACCTTTAGCATCAATTATAAAAGGAGTTTTTTTTCCAATTCCTTTTAACATTTCAACTAACTTAGTAGTTGAAATTTTATGATTTAAATAAGCATTTAAACAATTTGCAATAATAATTCTAATTTGATATCTAATAAAACCAGATGCTTTAAATTCAATTACTACTTTATTATTAATTCTTAAAACTTTAATATCATCAATAGTTCTTTTTGTTTGATATTGATTTCATTCATTTTCTTTTAACCCAGAAAATAGTTTAAACTCATGTTCACCAATAAAAAGATTAAAAATTTCTTGTAGTTTTATAATATCGATTTTTGAGTGTTTTCAAAAATATTCATACCGATTAGTAAAAATATCAAAATGATGATCATTAATATAATAGTGATAAATTTTATATTCAACTTCTCTTATATTAAAATTTGGATCAACAAATTTAGCATCTAAAATTTTAATATCACTAGGTAAAGCTTTATTAATAGCTTTAATAAATTTTTCTAAAATTGGAGTAAAGTAAATAATTAATAGAACTTTTTGATCTAAAGCGTGGACATTAGTATCAGTTTTACTAGCTCCAATTGTTTTAAATTGATCAGTTTTAATAACTTTTTTAATAGCTTTATTTAAAGTAGTTTGAATACTTATTGCATTAGTTTGATTAATTCAACCATGATAATTACTACCATCATAACACAAACTTAATAAAATACCGGTTTTCATTTTTAATATGCTACTAGTGAATCAATATGACTAATATGTCAATTAGTAAATATTCCATGTGGGTTTGAACCATATACCATCATAAAAATAGCAAAACTAATACCTAAAACAAATATAATAGCATCAATGATTCTGAATTTAAATTGAACAAATCTAGTTCTTGTAGCATTTGGATCGTATCCTCTAGCATCCATTGCATAAGCTAGATCTTCAGCTTTTTGAAATGATGAAACTAGTAAAGGAATAATTAATGAAGTTAAACTTTTAACTTTATCTTTAAATTTTCCGTTTTTAATATCAATTCCTCTACTTGCTTGAGCTTTCATAATTCTTCCAGCTTCATCTATTAAAGTTGGAATCATACGTAAAGCAATAGAAATAATCATTGAAAGTATATATACTGGAGCTTTTATTAATCTTAGTGGAGATAATAAATCTTCTATAGCTAAAGTAAGTTGTAATGAAGGAGTGCTTCCTGTTAAAATACAAGTTAAAGTAATCATTAAATAAATTCTCATCCCCATTACTAAAGCACTATATAAAGCTTTTTCACTAAATCAAAATACTTTTCAATTAAAAAAGTATCCAATTGGTTGTAGATTTTTTATTTCTTTTCCAAGTGAGTTAGTAATTTGACTAACAGCATCAACATCTAATTGACCAACAATTGTTCCATTAGACTTAGTTCAAAAAATTTTATTAGGATTATTTTCTACTCAACTTGAAATTTGACCAACAGCATTACTTGAAGGATGAATAAAAAAGAAATTCATTAAAACAATAATAGCAAAAATAAAAGTAACAGGAACTAATAGTCTTACTAACATTTTAAAACTTAATTGACTTAAAGCAAAAAGACCAATAATAATTCCACTAATAATTAAATAACCAGTTAAACCAATAGGAAAAAATACAGAAACAATTAAAACCATAATCATAAATAGTTTTAATCTTGGATCCATTTTATGAATCAATGAATTTTTAGGAATATATCTACCAAAAGAAATTCTCATATTTTTATCCTTTCTATTTTAAGACTTTAGCTAATTCATCAGCAAAATCTTCAATGGTTCTGATCTTTTTATTTAATAAGTCAATACCTTTATTTTTTAGCTTATACATTAATTGATAAAGTTTTGGTGGGTCAATTTCAATTTTTGTTAATAACTCCATATTTGAAAAAATTTCAAATGGTGATCCAATTGCAATTACTTTTCCTTCATGCATAACAATTACTTCATCAGCAATTCTTAATACTTGATCCATATTATGAGTAACCATAATAATACGTTTTTTATATTCTTTATTTAATCTTTCAAATAGATTAATAAAATCTTCTTCACCTTTAGGATCTAATCCTCCAGTTGGTTCATCTAAAACAAGAGTATTACCATCCATAGCAATAATTCCAGCTAAAGCTACACGTCTTTTTTGACCACCAGATAACTCAAAAGGAGAACGTTTAACGTAATCTTCAGGTAATTGAACTAGTTTTAAAAGTTCTGGAACTTTATTATAAGCTTCTTGTTTGTTTTCACCTAAATTAACAGGACCAAAAGCAATATCTTTTTCAATAGTTTCTTGAAATAATTGATATTCAGGAAATTGAAAAACTAAACCGATTTCTTTTCTTAGACGCTTAACTTCTTTAATTTTTTTAGTGTTTGCAGGAATAGCATAATCACCAACTATAATTTGACCAGTTTCAGAAATAATTAATCCATTTGTTAATTGGATCATTGTTGATTTACCTGAACCTGTTGTTCCAATTACACAAGTTACTTTATTTTTTTTAAATGTTAGACTAGTGTTATTTAAAGCTTTAAATTCAAAAGGGGTCTTTTTAGCATATGTATATGAAACATTATCTAGAATAATATCTTTTGAAAAATCAATATCTTTTAAATTTTGATTTGTTTTTTTATTTACTTTTTGCATATTTGTTCAACCAATTCATCTATATTTTGTGTACTTGCTATTTTAATCCCTTTTTTTTCTAATTCTTCTCTAACTAATCCAACAAATGGAACATCTAGTTGAATATTTCTTAAAAAATCTTTATCTTCAACTATTTCTAGTGGTTTTGCAACTCTAACTAGTTTTCCATGATCTAAAACAATTACTTTATCAGCATTTAAAATTTCATCCATATCATGAGTAATTGACAAAATAGTTTTAGTTCTAGTTTCTCTTAACTGAACCATAATTTCTTTAATTTCTCTTTTTCCTTTTGGATCTAGCATACTAGTTGCTTCATCAAAAATCATAATATCTGGATCTAAAGCTAAAGTTGAAGCGATTGCTACTCTTTGTTTTTGACCACCACTTAAGTTTAGTGGTTCTTTTTTTAAAGCTCACTCCATACCAACTTTTTTTGCTGAATCTAAAATAATATCTGGCATTTTTTTAGGATCAATTCTTTTATTTTCTAATCCAAAAGCAATATCAGCTTCAACAGTTGAGCCAATAAATTGGTTATCTGGATTTTGAAATACGATTCCTAAAAATTTTCTAGCTTGTTCTATATTATGATCATTTACAATATTTCCAAAAATTTTAATTTCACCATGTTGAGCGTTTAAAACCCCAATTAAAATTTTAGAAATAGTTGATTTTCCAGAACCATTGTGACCAATAATAGTTACATATTCACCTTGATTAATAGTAAATGAAACATCATCTATTGCATTAGGAAATTCAGGACCATATTTAAAAGATAAATGATTAATTTCAATAGCAATATCTGAAAGTTTTTCTAACTTAATACTTTTTCCTTGACCATTAATTACTTCTTTTAACTGTAATAACATACTTTTAGCAATTTCAACTTCTTGTTTTGCTTTGTTAATATCATTCTGATTATTAGTTAATTTTATTTTTTTATACAAACTTTCAGCAAGTTTTAAATTTTGCTTAAAAAGCTTAGTAGTTGCTGATATTTTTTTAATTTCAGCTTTAACTTGTTTTTGCTGTTGTCTAATATTTTGTTTTTCAATTTTATCAATATTATCTTGGCGAATTAAATTAATATATTGGTTATTTAAATCGTTTAATTTAACAAAATAATTATTAAGAGAAGTAATAGTTGCTTCTAGATCATCTTGAGATATTTTTTTAGAATTGAATTCTTCAAATATTGCTAAATTATCCATTTAAAAGCCCCGCTTCTATTTGTTCATTATAATAATTATAAATTAAAAAGTATCTAAAAAAATAATAGAAATAAAAAAATAAGGTACAAAGACCTTATAATTTGAGACTAGATTAATTTAATAATAACCATAGGTGCGTTATCACCTTTACGGTTGTCTAATTTTAAAATACTTGTGTAACCACCATTTCGATTTTCATATTTTTTAGCTAATTTATTGAACAATTTTTGTAATGCTGTTTCTTTTTTATCAGCATCAATATCTCTTAATCAACTAGCAGCTTGACGTCTTGAATGTAAGTCACCGCGTTTAGCTAATGTAATCATATGATCAAAATGTCTTCTTAATTCTTTTGCTCTTGTTTGAGTAACTTCTAAACTTTCATTAATGATTAATTCAGTAGTTAAATTACGCATTAAAGCAGTTCTTCAAGCGGTATTTTGGCCACGTTTTTGAATGTATGACATAAGTTTTTACCTCCTATAATTATGATTGTCTGAATGCTAATCCTAATGAAGCAACTTTATCTTTAATTTCTTTTAATGATTTACGTCCTAAGTTTCTAATTGATCCAATTTCATCTTCATTTTTAGAAACTAATTCTCTTAATGTATTTATTCCAGCACGTTTTAAGCAATTTAAACTTCTTTGTGTAAAGTCTAATTCTTCAACAGTTCTATCTAATTCTTTATCATCAGTTTGATTAGTTCCAATAACTTCTAATACACTGATTTCACGATTTAAATCAATAAAGAATTCTAAATGAGCAACTAAAATTCTTGAAGCAATACTAATTGCATCAATTGCAGTAATTGAACCATCAGTTGTAACTTCTAATTCTAATTTTTCAAGATCTATAGCTCTTCCGATTTTTGCTGAATCAACACTATATGCAACTTTTATAATTGGAGAATAGTTTGAATCAATAGTGATCATTCCTGGTTCAATATTTTTTTCGTTTTTATTATCTTTAAATGTTTTATATCCACGTGAGTTTTTAGCATATAATACTAAATCTAAAACTCCACCTTCGCTAATAGTTGCTATTAATAAATCTTTATTTAAAATTTCTACACCAGCTGGTATATCTAAATCACCAGCATAAACAGGTCCTTGAATATCTGAACGAATTCTTAATTGTACAACTTCATCATCACTATAAATAGAAGTGTCAATTTTTAAAACTAATTGCTTAATATTTAAAATAATTTTTGTTACGTTTTCAATAATTCCTGGAATTGAAGTAAATTCATGAGTTGCCCCAGCAATTTTTATCGCATAAACACTTGCTCCGGGAGTTGCTGCTAATAAAGTTCTTCTAATCGCATTACCTAAAGTTATACCAAATCCTCTTTCTAGAGGTGATACACTAAATTTTCCGTAGTTTTTATCTTGTCCTTCTTTTAAAAGAATAAATTCTGGTCTCACAAATTGTTTCATAAATTAACCTCTTGGGCGTTTTCTTGGACGCACTCCGTTATGTGGGATTGGTGTAGTGTCTTTAATTGATGTAATTTCTAAACCAGCCATTTGTAATGCTCTAATTGCGGCATCACGTCCTGGACCAGGTCCTTTAACTTCAACAGATACAGTTTTAACACCGTTATCCATAGCACCTTTAGCTGCTGCTTCTGAAATTAATTGAGCTGCATAAGGTGTAGATTTTTTAGAACCTTTAAATCCTATTGCTCCCGCACTAGATCAAGAAAGAACGTTTCCTTTTTCATCACTAACTGTAACAATTGTGTTGTTAAAAGTAGAATGAATATGTGCAATACCTTTAGGAATATTTTTCTTAATTTTTTTCTTAGCTTGTGGTTTTGGATTTGCCATGATTATTTTCCTTTCTTTCTACTTTCTATTTTTTCTTATTAGCTACAGTTTTTCTTGGACCTTTAACAGTTCTTGCGTTAGTTTTTGATGATTNCCCTCTAACAGGTAAACCTTTACGGTGTCTTAGTCCTCTGTAACTTCCAATTTCCATTAAACGTTTAATGTTTAATGATACTTCTCTACGTAATTCACCTTCAGTTTTGTATTTTGAAATTTCCATAGAGATATTTTTAATTTGTTCTTCTGTTAAATCTTTTACTCTAATATCTTCAGAAATGTTTAAAGTTTTTAAAACACTTTGAGCAGTTGGTAGCCCTATTCCATAAATATATGTTAAAGAAACAACAACTCTTTTATTATTTGGGATTTCTACTCCACTAATACGAGCCATATTTTAGGGTATCCTTTCTAATTATTAATTAAACAATTATCCTTGTCTTTGTTTGTGTTTTGGAGTAACACAAATGATCATTACACGGCCTTTACGTCTAATTACACGGCATTTGTCACAAATTTGCTTGACTGATGATCTAACTTTCATCTTTAAATCCTCCGTATTTTTTAAAATAAAACAATAATCATTTAAATGATTTAAATTGTTTTAAATAATTACTTACCAATTTTTCTATAAGTAATTCTTCCACGTGTCATATCATATGGTGAAATTACAATAGTTACTTTATCTCCAGGTAAAATGCGGATGTAATGCATGCGGATTTTACCTGACACGTGGGCATTAATAACTACTCCGTTTTCTAATTTCACTTTAAATTGGGCATTAGGTAATACTTCAACAACAGTGCCTTCGAATTCCATTTCTGTTTCTTTAGCCATCTATAATGCACCTATCTTTCTTCTTTTGTCAGCACTTCACAACCATCTTTTGTAATTAAAATAGTATGTTCAAAATGTGCTGTCATACTATGATCAGCTGAATATACTGTTCAGTTATCATCTGCAAGTTTAGTTTTATAAGTTCCCATTTGAACCATTGGTTCAATACAAATAACCATATTTTCTTGCAATCTAACTCCAGTGTTTGGTATTCCATAATTTGGAATATATGGATCTTCATGTAAAGCTAAACCAATTCCATGACCAGTATAATCTCTTGGAACACTAAAATTATGTGATTCAACATAATTTTGAATAATTGAACCAATTGTTCCTACTCTTATTCCTGGTTTTAGTTCAGCAATAGCAAGATCAAGAGCTTTTTCAGTGACCCTTATAAGTATATCATTTTTTTTGTCATTTGCAATTCCACAGACCATAGTAAAAGCACTATCTGCATGTCATTTTTGATACATACATCCAGCATCAATACTTACAATATCTCCATTTTGTAAAATTCGGTTTTTTGGTATTCCATGAATTAGTTGATCATTGATTGAAATGCAAATAGTTTTTGGAAATCCTTGATAATTTTTAAAATTAGATTCACATCCATTTTGTTTAATAAATTCTTCAAAAGCTTTATCTAGATCTAAACAATTAACACCAGGTTTAATCATTGATTTTAATAAATTCAAACCTTTTGCTAAAACTTGACCTGCTATTTTCATTTTTTGAATTTGTTCTTGGTTTTTAATTGTTATCATTAAATTTTTAATTCTCCTTTGATTTGATTAAAAACTTGTTCAGCTGATAAATCATCTGCTTTAATTTCAATAAATTTAGAATTAGTTTTAAAATAATCAATTAAAGGTAAAGTTTGTTCTTTATAAGTTTGTAGTCTTATTTGAACTTTATCTAAACTATCATCACTTCTTTTAACTAATTTAGTATTATCAAAATCACAAAGACCTTCTTGTTTTGGTTTTCTAGTTTCTAAATTAAAACTAGCTTTACATAATGGACAAACTAATCTGTTTGTAATTCTTTTAATTAAAATTTGATCATTTATATCAATATAAAAAACATAATCAATTTTTTTATTATATAAATCTAACATTTGTTCTAATGATTTAGCTTGTTCTAAAGTTCTTGGATATCCATCAAATATTAATTTATCATTAGTATTTTTTAAAAACTGACTAACAATTTGATTAACAATTTGATCTGGAACATATTTACCAGCATTCATATATTCTTGACACTTTAAACCTAAGCTAGTGTTTAATGAAATTTCTTTTCTCATTAAATCACCAGTTGATACTTGAATAAAATTTAATTTATTTACAAGTTGTTCTGCTTGTGTTCCTTTTCCACAACCAGGTGCTCCTAATAGCATAATATTCATAAATAAAGTTCCTTTTTTATAGCACTATAAATGTATTTTATAACAATCTATATTCTAAATAACATAACCAAATAAAATAGTTAAGTTTCAATTAATTAATACAAATAAAAAAGGCATATTGCCTTTTTTATCAAATATGAGATGTTTTATTCTTATTAATATTATTAGTGAATTTTTCTTTTTTCTTTTCAATGAAGTTTTGTTGAATAATTCTTCCTTTTAATTGTTGAACAGTTTGAATAGCAACTGAAATACAAATAATTAATCCAGTACCTCCAATTGCAAGATTTGATGGTAATTGAGTTAATTTTGAAATTACATAAGGCAATAAGGCAATTATTGCTAAAAATACTGATCCAACAACTGATAGTCTATTAATGATTCCTGTTAGATATTTTGTAGTATCTTTTCCTGGTTTAATACCTGGAATAAATGTTCCAGACTTTTGAAAGTTTTCTGCAACTTTTTCAGGATTGATTTGTACTTGAGAATATAAAAATGTAAATAAAACAATTAAAATTCCAAATATTGAAATTCCTCATCAAGTATTAAATGATAAATAATCTCTTGTAAATATTACAAATCCACTATCAGGGTTAACAGCTTCTATAATTTGAGAAATTGTTATTGGAGTTGAAATAATAGCTGATGCAAAGATCACTGGAATAACTCCCGCATTATTGAGTTTTAGTGGTAAATATGGAGTATGTTCACTTGAATCAGTTAATCCTGATCCAGTTTGTTGGATTGGAATTTTTCTTTCAGCTTCATTCATAATTACAACTGATAATATTACTAGTAAAAATACACTAATATATATCATAAAGTTTAATAATCCTGAAAAAAAGATATTAGCTTCTTCACCAGAATTTGATACTCAATATTCAAATGTTGCTTTTAAGTTAGTTGGCATTGAAATAATAATTCCTATAAAAATTACTATTGAAATCCCATTACCAATTCCTTTAATAGTAATTTGATCAGCAATTCATAACATAAAAAATGAACCACCTAACATTACTAAAGGAATTAAAACATAATAAAATGCCGAATTTGCTATTACATTAGTACTATCTCAACCAGGAACAATTAGTCCTTGACTTGATAAAGTAAATATCGTAGCTTCTGCTTGCATTAAAGCAAACGGAATCATGATAATTTTTGTTAATTTATCAAGTTTTTTTCTTCCTCTTTCACCAGATTTTGACCATCTTGTTAAAACAGGAATAACATCAGTTGATAAAAGTTGCACAATAATTGAAGCAGTAATATATGGTGAAACTCCTAAAGCTAGTATTGAAAATCGACCAATACTTCCCCCACCTAAAGTTGAAAGTAGCTGAAAGAATTGAATTCTACTTGAATCTGTTGCAAACCTTTTGTCTAATGTTACACCAGGAACAGTTATATAAACACCAAGTCT
The DNA here is from genome assembly GCF_900489555.1 of Mycoplasma mycoides subsp. capri. Lineage (GTDB taxonomy): Bacteria > Bacillota_I > Bacilli_A > Mycoplasmatales > Mycoplasmataceae > Mycoplasma > Mycoplasma capri. Next base: position 720,870 of record NZ_LS483503.1, read on the forward strand.
AATAATAATAAGTGCTAATAATGTAAAAAGAATTCTTAAAATCAAATCTTTATTTTTTGTAAAAAAATTTGATTTAAAAAGATTTTTCTTTTTTGTAGATGATTTAAAAGTAGTTTTTTTATCAACTTTATTAGCTGGTTTTTTAATAACCATTAAATCACCTCTACTTTTCCTCCCAATTTCTCAATTGCATCTTTAGCTGCTTTTGAGATCTTGTTTACTTTTACATCAACTTTTTTAGTTAATGTACCATTAGCTAGTATCTTAATTAATGATGCATTATTTTTAATAATTTTACTATTAATTAAGCTTTCGTGATCAATTTTTTCTAAACCCAAAGTTTCTAAATCACTTAAATTTAAAATAGTGTATTGTTTTTGATTTAATGAAGTAAATCCAACTTTTGGAAGTCTTCTAAATAGTGGTGTTTGACCACCTTCAAATCCAGGACGAACTCCTCCACCTGATCTAGAGTTTTGCCCTTTATGTCCTCTAGTAGCTGTTTTTCCTTTTCCAGAAGCCATACCTCTACCCACTATAGTAGCTTTAGTTTTGCTACCTGGTGTGTATTTTAATTCATTTAATTTCATTATTATGACTCCTTTCTATTATTCAGCTTTACTTTCAGTTTCAGCATTTGTAATAACTTCAACTGTATTTTCTTGATTTTCAGCTTTTTTAACAGTTACTTTTTTAACAACTTGTTTAGGTTGTTTTTTTTCAACACTTTTAACTTCAGCAACTTTTTGTTCAACTGGTTTTACTTTTTGAGTATCAAAAGTTTTACCATATCTTAGTTCTTGAACTCTTTTTAAAGTTTGCATAGAACTTAGTCCTTCAAAAGTTGCTCTAATCATGTTGATTGCATTATTGCTTCCTAATGATTTAGCATAAACATCTGAAATTCCTGCTAATTCAATAACAGCACGAGCTGGTCCTCCAGCAATAATTCCAGTACCAACTTTAGCAGGTTTAATTAAAATCTTACCTGCTCCAAAAGTACCTAAAACTTCATGAGGAACTGTTGTGTTTCTTAAAGTAACACTTACTAAGTTTTTCTTAGCTTCTTTAATTGCTTTTTTAATTGCTTCAGGAACTTCGTTTGCTTTTCCAGTTCCCATTCCAACTAAACCTTTTTTATTTCCAACAACAACAACTGCTGCAAATCTAAAATGACGTCCACCTTTAGTTACTTTTGTAACACGTCTAATTGTTACAACTTTTTCTTCAAATTCGTCTTTTACTTGTTTAGATTTAGATTGAGGTCTAGTTCTTCTTTCAAATTTTTTAGTTTCTTTTACTTGAGTAGAAGCTTTTTCAACATTAGAATTCATTTCTGATGATGTTTCTACTACATTCATTTCTTCAGTCATACTCTCTTCTACCCTTTCTTAAAATTTTAATCCATTTTCTCTTGCAGTTTCTGCAAAAGCTTTGATTTTACCATGATATAAATATCCATTACGGTCAAATACTACTTGAGTAATATTTGCTGCTAAAGCCTTTTTAGCAATTTCTTCAGCAACTTTTTGTGCAGCTAAAGTATTTGATTTACTTTTTAAATCCATTTTTAAAGTAGAAGCAGATACTAATGTAACTCCTTTAGTATCATCAATAATTTGAGCATAGAAATTAGTATTTGATTTAAATACATTTAATCTAGGTCTTTCAGCAGTACCAACAACTTTTTGTCTTACTCTGAAATGTCTACGTTTTCTAGCTTCAGCTTTAGTAAATTTCATATTTAGTAATCCTTAAGCTCTGGTACTATTTACCAGCTGCTTTCCCTTCTTTTCTAATAATAGTTTCATTTTTGTATTTAATTCCTTTACCTTTGTATGGTTCAGGTTTTCTATATGCTCTAATGTTTGCTGCTACTTGACCAACTAATTGTTTATCAATTCCAGTAATAACTAATTCAGTTGGTTTAACTGCTTGAATTTCTACACCTTTTGGAATTTCAAATTCAACAGGATGTGAATAACCTAAGCTTAAATTTAATTTTGAACCATTAACTGCAGCTTTATACCCAACCCCAGTAATTTGTAATTCTTTTTTAAATCCTTCACTAACTCCAGTTAACATACCTTGTAGTAATGAATTAGTAGTTCCGTGTAATTGTTTTGTATGTTTTTGTTCATTTAATCTTTTAGTGATTAATTTGTTTTCTTCAACTTCAATTTTAATTAAAGGTGAAAATTGTTTTGATAAAGTTCCTTTAGATCCTGTAATTGTTATTAAATTGTTTTCTGCTATTTTAACTTCAACACCATTTGGAATTTGTAATAATCTATTACCTATACGAGACATATTTAAACTCCTATTATCAAATGAATGCTAGAACTTCTCCACCAGCATTAGCTAGTCGAGCTTTTTTACCAGTCATGATTCCTTGTGATGTTGAAACAATTGAGATACCTAATCCGTTTAATACTTGTGGGATTTCATTAGCTTGTGCATAAACTCTTAAACCTGGTTTAGAAATTTTTTTCAATCCTTGAATTACTCTAGTTTTTCCTTGGTATTTTAATTCGATATTAATAGTTTTTTTAACATCACCTTCAACAGTAAAGTTTGAAATGAATCCTTCTTCTTTTAAAATTCTTGCTATTTCTAGTTTTACTTTGCTAGATGGAACACTTACAGTTTTTAAGTATCTTTGATTAGCATTTCTAATTCTAGTTAGCATATCTGCAATAACATCTGTTGTCATACTTTTGAATCCTTTCTTTCTATCATGAAGCTTTTTTAATACCAGGAATTTGTCCTTCATAAGCAAATTTTCTAAAACATAAACGGCATATTCCAAATTTCTTTAACACAGCATGAGGTCTTCCACAATGATTACAACGTGTGTAATTTCTAACATTAAACTTTTGGTGTTTAGCTTGTTTAACTTTTAATGATTTTTTAGCCATTATAATATCTCCCTTGTTCTACTTTTCAAATGGCATTCCTATTTTTTGTAGTAATGCAAATGCTTCTTTATTTGTTTTAGCAGAAGTTACAATAGTAATATCCATACCACGTAATCTAATAACTTTATCATAATCTACTTCTGGGAAAATAATTTGTTCTTTAATTCCAGTTGTAAAATTTCCAAATCCATCAAATGAAGTTTTTGAAACTCCTCTAAAGTCACGTACTCTTGGTAAAGCAACATTAATTAACTTATCTAAAAAGTCATACATTTTTTTACCTCTTAAAGTAACTTTAGCACCAATTGCCATACCTTCTCTTAATTTAAATACGGCTAATGATTTTTTAGCTTTTGTAACAATTGGTTTTTGTCCTGATAATTTTTCTAATTCAGATATAGCTGCATCTAATTTTTTAGGATCTGTTGTAGCATCTCCTATTCCCATATTAATAACGATTTTTTGGATTTTTGGAACTTGCATTATTGATTTGTAATTTAGTTCTTTAAATAATTCAGGAACAATTTGATTTTTGTATTTAATTTCTAATCTTGATTTCATACTAATTTATTTCCTTTCTTATTTAGCTGTTTTAATTTGAGTTTTAGATTTTCTAGCTATACGAACTTTTTTACCATCAATAATTTCAAATCCAACTTTTGTAACTTGATCTTTATTTTTTGGGTCTTGTAATGCAACGTTTGATATATGAAGTTTTGCAGGAATATCTTTAATTCCACCTTCACTATCTTCATTAGTTGGTTTAACGTGTTTTTTAACTGTTATACCTTGAACTGAAACTCATTGTTTGTCTTTTGTAATTGAAGTGATTGGTCCGATTTGTCCTTTGTGTGAACCAGCAATAACTTTAACTACATCACCTTTTAAAATTCTTGATTTTGCCATAAACTGGTTCCTCCTATAATACTTCTGGAGCTAAAGATGCAATTTTTGCAAATCCAGCTTCTTTAATTTCACGTGCAATTGGACCAAAAATACGAGTTCCACGTGGTGTTTTATCTTCTTTAATTAATACTGCTGCGTTTTCTGAGAATTTAATATAAGTTCCATCTTCTCTTCTTAATTCACGAGTAGTTCTAACAATTACTGCTTTTACAACTTGACCTTTTTTAATAACAGCACCTGGAGTTGCAGAAATTACTGAGCAAATGATAATATCACCAATACCTGAGAACTTTCTAACTGAACCACCTAGATTACGAATAACACGAACTTCTTTAGCACCTGAGTTATCTGCTACTTTTAATTTAGATAATGTTTGAATCATATTTTTTATCTCCTATTATAAAGTTGCTTTTTCAATAACTCTAACTAGTCTAAAGTTTTTAGTTTTTGATAAAGGACGTGTTTCCATAATTTCAACTTTATCACCCATTTGAGCAACTTGGTTTTCATCATGTGCTTTATATTTTTTAGAATATTTAACTCTCTTTTTATAAATTGGGTGGTTTTTATAAGTTTCAACTAATACAGTAATAGTTTTATCCATTTTATCTGATACAACTTTACCAATTAGTACTCTTCTACTATTTCTTTGCATTATTTAGTTTCTCCTTTAGTATCAGGTTCAACAGTTTCTTGTTCAGCTGCTTGCATTGCTTTTTGAATATCAGCTTCATTTAATTCAGTTTGGCTTTGTTGACCATATTGCTCTTCTAAGAATTTTCTTTGTTTTGCTCTAACTTCTTTTCCAGCTTTTTCTGCTTCTGCTACTGCTTTGTTGTAATCTGCTTTAATAACTTTATTAGTGTTTTCTCCACTTAAACGTTTTTCTGATAATGCTAATTCAATTCTTGCAATTTCTTTTTTAATTTCTTTAATACGGTGAGTTTGTTCTAAGCTTCCAACTGCTGCTTGGAATTTTAAAGCAAATAATTCAGCTCTTTTTGATTCATTTGTTTTAATTAATTCATCAACAGATAGATTTCTTAAATCTAACATTTTTGATTTAGCCATTAATTTTCACCTCTTTTAACAAATTTGCAACGAATTGGTAATTTGTGCATTGCTAGTCTTAAAGCTTCTCTAGCTACTTGCTCATTTACTTGAGCAACTTCAAACATAATTGTTCCTTTTTTAACTACTGCTACTCATTTTTCAGGATTTCCTTTTCCTGAACCCATACGAACTTCAGCAGGTTTTTTAGTCATTGCCATGTGTGGGAAAATTCTCATTCAAATTTTTCCATCACGTTTCATATAACGTGTCATAGCAATACGTGCAGCTTCTATTTGGTGATTATCAATTCAAGCACCATCTAAAGCCATTAAACCAAATTCACCAAAGTTAATTTCTTTAGCTCCTTTAGCTTTTCCTTCATAACTAACTCTATGAGGTTTACGATATTTTGTTCTTTTTGGTTGTAACATAATTATCTTTTACCTCCTTTATTAGTTCTTGGTTTTGCCATTATTTGTGAATTATTCATTCTTTCTTTTTTAAATACTTCACCATGGTTAATTCATACTTTAACTCCAATTTGACCATATGTTGTTGGAGCTTCATATAAAGCATAATCAATATTATTTCTTAAAGTTGATAGTGGTACTGAACCTTCTAAATATCCTTCAGTACGTGCCATTTCAACTCCACCTAATCTTCCACTTACAGCAGTTTTAATTCCTTTAGCTCCAGCTTTTAAAGCTTTTTTAATAGCTAATTTTTGAACTGTTCTAAATGAAGCACGGTTTGAAATTTGTTCACCAATTCATCTAGCAACTAAAGTTGCATCTGCATCAGGGCTTTTAATTTCAATAACTCTAACATTAACAATTAATTTTTTATTTTTAACAGTTTTTCTAACAGCTAAAACAATTTTTTCGATGTTTTTACCTTCTTGACCTAAAACGATAGCTGGACGAGCAGTTTTGATAAATAAAGTTAGATCTTTTGTAGTTCTTTCAATATCAATTTTTGAAACAGCTGCATCTTTTAATAATTTAAATAAAGCAGTACGGATTTTGATATCTTGATCTAATCATTTAACATATTGATCTTTTTCAGCATATCATCTGTTTTCTCAATCTCTAACGATTCCTAAACGTAAAACGTTTGGTGATACTTTTTGTCCCATTTCCTAACTATCCTTTCTTATTTTTCATCACTAACTACAATCACAACATGACTAGTTCTTTTAAAAATTTCATATGCTCTACCGTGAGCTCTAGGTCTAAAACGTTTTAAAGTTGGTCCTTCATTAACAAAAATTGTTTTAACATATAATTTATCTGCTTCCATACCGTTATTATTAACAGCATTAGCAACTGCTGAGTTTAATAATTTTAAAATTGGTTCAGCAGCATCTTTGTTTAGATTTTTTAAAGTAGCAACTGCAACTGATACAGCTTTATTTCTGATAGTATCTGCAACTAATCTCATTTTTCTAGGAGAGATACGAATCATACTTAATTTTGCTTTTGCTTCCATTATTTAATTCTTATCCTTCCTAATTATTTTTTCTTACCTTTGTCATCACCATGACCACCGAATTTACGAGTTGGAGCAAATTCACCTAATTTATTTCCAACCATATCTTCAGTAATGTAAACTGGAATAAATTCTTTTCCATTATAAACACCAAATGTTTTACCGATGAATTCAGGGAAAATAGTTGATCTACGTGATCAAGTTTTAATTACTTCACCATCTTTTGCTGCTGTAACTTTTTTAAACAAACTTTCATCAACAAAAGGTCCTTTTTTTAATGATCTTGCCATATTATCTTCTATTCTCCTTTCTTATTTTTTATTACTACGTTTTCTTACAATTAGTTTTTCTGAAGTCTTTTTAGTGTTTCTTGTTTTTACACCTAAAGCTTTCTTACCTCATGGAGTAACTGGAGACTTACGTCCAATTGGAGCACGTCCTTCTCCCCCACCATGTGGGTGATCATTTGGATTCATTACAGATCCTCTAACAGTTGGACGAATACCTCTTCATCTATTACGTCCAGCTTTTCCTCAGTTAACTAAGTTGTATTCTTCGTTTCCTACTTCACCGATTGTTGCATAACATTCAGCTAAAACTTTTCTAACTTCACCAGATGATAAACGTAAAGTTACATATTTACCATCATCATCTTTTCCTAAAAGTTGAACTGATGAACCAGCACTTCTTGCGATTTGTCCACCTTTTCCAGGTTTTAGTTCTACATTATGAAGTAAAGTTCCTTCAGGAATATTTTTTAATGGTGCTGCATTTCCAACTTTAATATCAGCATTTTCACTAGCAACCACTTTCATTCCAACTTGCATTCCTTTTGCAAATAAAATGTAACGTTTTTCTCCATCTACATAATTAATTAAACAAATAAATGCATTTCTGTTTGGATCATATTCAATTGTTGAAATTGTTCCAAAGATATCTCTTTTATTTCTTTTAAAGTCAATAATACGGTATTTTTGTTTGTGTCCTCCACCTTTATGGCGAGTAGTAATTAAACCGCGATTATTTCTTCCGGCTTTAGAGTTTTTAGAAACAACTAATGACTTTTCAGGATTGTTTTTTGTTGTTAAAACAGCTGAATAGTCAATTGTAGTCATATTTCTACGACCATTAGTTGTTGACTTATACTTTTTAATTGCCATGTTTTTCCCTTTCTATTTTGATGCGCTTATAATAATTTATCCGGGTCGATTTTTCTATAAGTCGCTTAGCACGTCTAATTTTTGACCTTCTTTTAATGTAATGATTGCTTTTTTATATGATGGTTTTTTACCAACATATTTTCCTAATCTTTTTTCTTTAGCATCATAATTAACAGTTCTAACTGATTCAACTTTTACTTCAAAAATTTCTTCAAAAGTTTTTTTAATTTGAACTTTATTAGCTTTTTTATCAACTAAGAATGTATACACATTATCTTTATGACCAGCAAATGATTTTTCAGTTAATACTGGTTTTTTTAATACTTCAGTGATGTGCATTATGCGTATACCTCCTCAACTGCAATAGCAGCTTCTTCTGTAATTAGTAATTTAGTAGCATTTAATAAATCAAATACATTTAGTTGGTTAGCAGAAATTGTTTTAACTCCAGTAATATTATTTGAAGACTTAACTACTAATTCTTCTTTTTCTTTAGTAACAATTAATGTTTTTTGATCATCAATTTTTAAATTTTTCATTACTACAACCATTTCTTTTGTTGATGGTTTAGCAAACTCAAATTTGTCAACGATTACAAGATTGTTTTCTTTAACTTTTAGAGATAAAACTGATCTAAAAGCTAAAGCTCTTACTTTTTTATTAACAGATTTTTTATAGTTAATATCTGGTGTTGGTCCAAATGTAACTCCCCCACCTTTTCATTGTGGAGCTCTAATTGATCCTTGACGAGCACGTCCAGTTCCTTTTTGTTTTCAAGGCTTACGTCCTCCTCCAGATACTTCAGCACGGGTTTTAACTTTTTTAGTTCCTTGTCTTAAAGCAGCTTGTTGACTTATTACAGTATCATAAATAGCTTGTTGATGAGGTTCAATTCCTCAAACATAATCATTTAAAGCAATTTCTTTAACTTCATTACCTTTAATGTCTAAAACTTGTAATTTCATCTCTTACCTCAACTATGCTTCAACTGATGCATTTCTATTTAATAATTCAACTGCTTGTTTAGAACTCATACCTTTAATATTTTGTTTGATTTGTACAAAACTATTTTTTGGTCCAGGAATTGATCCTTTGATTAACATAATGTTGTTTGGTTGATCAATAGCAATAATTTCTAGATTTTGAATAGTTCTTTTTGCATTACCCATGTGCCCTGGCATTTTTTTTGATTTAAAAATACGGTTAATGATTGCTCCCATTGAACCAATTCCTCTATGATATCCTGATCCATGAGCCATTGGTCCTCTTGCATAATTATGTCTTTTAATTCCTCCAGCAAAACCTTTACCTTTAGAAATTCCTGTAACATCAACGTATTCACCAGAAACAAAGATATCACTTACATTAATAACTTGTCCAAGTTCATATCCTTGCATGTTTCTGATTTCTTTTACGAAGCGCTTAGGATTTGAATTAGCTTTTTTAAAGTGTCCTAATTCAGGTTTATTTACTAAGTTAACTCTTTTATCTGTAGTACCTAATTGCACAGCAACATATCCATCACTGTCAATAGTTTTAACTTGTAAAACTGTGTTTGGTAGAACTTCAACTACTGTTACTGGAACTAATTGACCAGCACTAGTAAATACTTGAGTCATTTCTACCTTACGACCTAAGATTCCTTTCATTTTATTTCCTCCTAATTGATAATCACGTATATTCTGCTAATTTGATATTTTGTATATTTTTAAATAAATAGAAGATTATAATTTAATTTCAATATCAACACCACTTGGCAATTGAACTCTTTTTAAAATGTCCATTGTTGCAGCAGTTGGATTTAAAATTTCTAATAATCTTTTATGTGTTCTCATTTCGAATTGTTCACGTGAGTCTTTGTATTTGTGAACAGCTCTTAAAATAGTAATAACTTGTTTTTCTGTTGGTAATGGGATTGGTCCTCTAACTTTAGCTCCAGTACCTTCAGCAGCTTGAATGATCTTTACAATGCTTTGATCAACAATAGCGTGATCGTAGCCTTTTAATTTAATTCTCATTTTGCTTTCTGCCATACTAACCTCCTAAATTTACTAATTTAATCAACAACTCCTATGGGTGTGTTGTAAAAAAGCACACAAAATATACATGCAATTAATATTCTATACTTTTTTAATAAGAAATACTAGAATAGTGTCAAATATTTTTTTAATTAATTTATTGATAAATTTTAGTAGTTATTTTTATTATTTTTTTAAGTATTAAAGTAATTAAAAAGCAAAAAAAATTACATCAAAATTGATGTAATTTTAATATTATTTATTTATTAAAAAACTTTTAAACCTGGTGTATCTGCTTTATGATCTAGTAATTGTTTTAATTCATCATCTAGTTTTAGAATTGAAATTGAAAATCCACCCATTTCAATTGAAGTCATAAAGTTACCAACAAAAGTTTTATAAATTTTAATACCTTTATTAGTTAAAATATCATTTAAATGATTATTAATTACTAATAATTCCATTTCAGGAGTAGCACCCATTCCATTAATCATAACTGCTACTTGTTCATCTTTATTAATTTGTATATCATTTAAAATTTTATCAGTTAAAGTATCTACAATTTGATCTACTGGTTTTAATTTATCTCTATAAACTCCAGGTTCACCATGAATTCCAATTCCAATTTCCATTTCATCTTCATTTAATGAGAAATTAGATTTACCAGCAACAGGAACAATACATGGAGAAATTGCCATTCCCATAGTTCTAACATTTTTAATAACTTTTAAAGCTGTATTTTTTACTTCTTGTAAACTAGCTCCCATTTCAGCTTTAGCACCAGCTATTTTATGAACAAAAACAGTACCAGCTACTCCTCTTCTTCCAGCAGTATATAAACTATCTTCAACAGCTACATCATCATTAACAACTACACTATCAACTTCAATTCCTTCCATACTTGCCATATCTTGAGCCATTTCAAAATTTAAAATATCTCCAGTATAGTTTTTAATAATTAATAATACTCCTTTATTAGCATTACTACTTTTAATTGCTTGATAAACTTGATCTGGTGTTGGTGAAGTAAACACAGCTCCAGCAACAGCTGCATCTAGCATTCCATATCCAACATAACCAGCATGTGCTGGTTCATGACCAGAACCTCCACCACTAACTAAAGCTACTTTATCTTTTTTAATATCATCATTTCTAATAATTACATCAAAACCTTCAACTCTTTTTAATTTATTTGGATAAGCTTTAACTAAACCTTCTAACATTTCATTAACCAATGTTTCAGGACTATTTATTAACTTTTTCATATCTACCTTTCATTTTTGAGTTTTGTTTATTAGACTTACTTAAATTATACTATTTAATAAAATTGATATGAATTTTACAAATTTTACATACTAAAAATATGTTTTAACTAATTGCATTTTAAAATTACTGCTTGATAAGGTTTGATTTGTTTAAAGCTTTTATAATTATTAAAAATAACTTTAAAATTTAAAAATTGATTTAATTTATTAGAATTAATATTTAGATCAGACAAGTTAATAATTACTAAGAATTTTTCATTTAAATAAGTTCTATAAAAACTTAAAACATTAGCATTTATATTAATAAATTTAATATCTCCATAACTAAAAGCTAAATGTTTTTTACGTAATCTAATTAGTTTTTGATAAGCTTTAAAAATTGATTGAGGCTTTGAATAATCTTTTTTAAAGTTAATATCTAAATAATTATTATTTACATCTATTCAAGGTTTATGAGAAGAAAATCCAGCATATAAACTATCATCTCATTGCATAACAGTTCTTGCATTATCTCTTGATCTATTACTAATAATATTTAAAATTTCTTCTTTTTTTAAACCTTTATTTTTTAAGATTTTATAATAGTTAATTGATTCAACATCTTTTAATTGATTAATATTTGAATAATTATTATTTAACATTCCAAACTCTTCACCTTGATATAAATAAGGCGTACCTTTTAATAATAAAACTACACTAGCTAAACTAGTTGCTGATTGGTAATAATAATTTTTATAATCACCAAACCTACTAATAGCTCTTGGTTGATCATGATTGTTTAAAAAATTAGCACATCAAGCGTTATGTTTATTAAAAGCTATTTGTTGAGTTTTAAGAACTTTAACTAATTTTTTTGGGTCATATTTTTTAATTTGTCATTTATCATTATTTAAATAATCAACTTTTAAATGATGAAACATAAATACCATATCTAGTTCTTTAGATTCTTTTTTAGTATATAAAATTGCTTGTTTTAATGAAGTTGAAGATAACTCACCAACTGTTATTACATCATTTTTTAAACTATAAGTTTTACTAGCCATTTCTTTTAGATATTTATGAACTAAATATCTATCAGTATAATATTTTCTACCATCACCAATCAAATCATCTTTAAAAGTTTTTGGTTTTGAAATTAAATTAATAACATCAAATCTTAACCCTTTAACATCTTTATCTAATCAATAATTAATAATTTCATAAATATCATTTCTTAGATCTTTATTTCTTCAATTTAAATCAATTTGAGTTTTATCAAATAAGTGTAAATAGTATTTATCTAATGTTTTATTATATTCTCAAGCAGAACCACCAAATTTGCTTTTTCAATTGTTAGGTAGTTTATTTTTATTTTCTACAAATATAAAACGATTTTGATATTTTTTATTAATTAAAGCTTTTTTAAACCACTCATGTTCAGTTGAACAATGATTAAAAATCATATCCATCATAATATAGATATTTCTTTTTTTAGCTTCTTTAACTAAGTTATTAAAGTCAGTCATACTACCAAACATTGGATCAATTTTTTTATAATCACTAACATCATATCCATTATCTTTTTTAGGAGATAAATAAATTGGATTTAATCATAAAAAATTTACACCTNGTTTTTTTAAATAGTCTAGTTTTTTAATAATTCCTTGTAGATCACCAATTCCATCATTATTAGTATCATAAAAAGATTGTGGATGAATTTCATACACAATCGCTTCTTTATAATTAATTTTTTTCATTTAAATATTATTTTTTAATTTTAATGATGGGATCGGTTTTAACATCTAATAAATCATTACGTAGTTTAACAAAGTTAGGTAGAGTTCCTAAAAATCAAGTTAATATCATAGTAACAATAGTTGTTAATATTGCACTTATCATAAATCAAGTATATCCAGATCCAATTCAAGTTGTAACTCCTTTAACTTTTGAAGTAGCTTGAATTGATAAAACTCCTAATCAAGCACCAACTCCAATACCATTTGAAGTTACTCCTGAAATTATTAATAATAAAGCACCTGTTGCAGATCCAATAATTGCTGCTATAAATGGATATAAGAAACGTAAATTAATTCCATACATTGCTGGTTCAGTTACTGCTAGATAAGCTGAAACAGTAGCTGAAGCTCCAGCATCTTTTACTTTTTGATGTTTTCTATTTAAAATAGTAAACATTAATGACGCACTACCTTGTGCAATATTTGACATACATAAAATTGGGAAAATAAATGAACCACCAATTGTTGCTGTGTTTTGAATCATTACAGCATTATACATTGTATGTAATCCAGTAACAACAGTTGGAGCATATAATAATCCAAATACTGGAGCAAAGAAATATTTTGCAATCGGATGAGTTAATGCTCAACTTGAAGCAACTGAAATTGCAGAACCAATTACAAATCCAATAGGACCAATAATTGCTAATCCAACAGTATATGATAATACAATAACTAATAATGGAACAAAGATTTGTTTTAAAATAGCAGGAATAATTTTATTTAATCCTTTTTCTAAATAAACTCCAAAAAATGCTACACCAATTGCTGGTATTACTTGAGCAGTATATTGAAGTTTTCAAGGGAATTTAAATGCACCAAAATCAAAAGCAGGGGCATCTTTAAATATTCAAATGCTATCTTTTGCTAATGCTGAAATAGCATAAATATTTTCTAATGGCGGTAATAATAAAGTAAGTCCAATAATAATTCCTAATACTGGAGAACCATCCATTTTTTTAAATATTGACCAGCAAATTGCTACTGGTAAATATCAAAAGACTGCTTGAGCAGGAATTCATAAAAATTCATTTAAACCTCTTGCAAATGCTGATAAGGCAACTAATGATTTACCTTCACCAGTTCAATCAGTTTCTAAAATGTTTCTAAATCCTAAAATTAACCCACCAGCTACTAGTGCTGGAATTAAAGGAATAAATATTTCTGAAAAATGACGTAATAAACGTTGATAAAATTTTTGATTTGATTTTTGTTTTATAGTTATAGTTTGAGAGTTTGAATCACTTGTTTGTGTTTGTTGATTAGTTAAATAATTTTTAAATTCTTTGTAATAATTTGTTACATCAACACCAATCACAACATGATAAGCACCAACAGGTTTAACTACTCCTTTAACATTATCTAAAGCTTCAATTGCTTTAGTATCTGCCTTAGAATTATCTTTTAAAACTAATCTAAGGCGAGATATACAGTGAGTATATGAAACAATGTTGTCAGCTCCACCAAGTAAACTAACTAGTTCTTTAACTTCTTCTGTATATGATTTTTTTGCCATAAAGACCTCATAATATGGAATTGTTTCCATACTACAATTATATAATAAAAAATGAAACTAAAATTTTATCTATCTAAAACTTTAATTTCATAATTTAAGTATTTTTCATTTTCTTCATCTAAAGGTTTGTTATTTAAAATTTTATTAATACTTTCATTAATTCTTTGTACTAGATTTTGATAATCAATAGCTATACAGTATTGTTTTTCAAAAATCGGTAATAACAAACTGTTTTTTTGATAAATATCAGTTAAAGTAATGTTTTTAAACTTTTGATTAACTATATATTTTAATAAAATTTTATGACAAGTATGAGTTCCACAAATAATGATTTTGTTATTTAGATTTAATTCTTTTATTAAATTATAAATACTAGTTTCACTATTATGTTCAAAAAATAAATAATCAAATTTAATATTTTTATTTTTAAATCAATTATTTAAACTATAAAAACGATCATATCCAGTTGATTTATTAGTTTCAGGTTTTTCACCAATATATAAAATTTGTTTTTGATGATCAAATTCATTTTGATTATTCATAGTTTCTAGTAATGAGATCATCATTTCTTGATCATTATTAATAAAATAGAACTTTCCTCAATCTTTTCCATAACTAATAAAAGGGATAGTAATTTTTTTTAAATAATCTTTAATTTTTAAATCATCACTAATAGCAAATAAAACTAAAGCAGCCGGTTTTCTTGCTACTACTTTTTTTAAGTATTTTAAATAAGTTTCTTGATTATAAGTAGTTTGAATCACAAATACCATTGTTTCAGAAAATTCTAATTGTAGGTACTTTAAAATTTTTTTAATGACAAAAGTATTACTTTTAGTTAAATCTGGAATTAAAAAATAAACTTCTTGAATTTTTCTTTTAATTGAATGAGCAGCAAAATTAGGTGAAAAATTATATTTTTCAACTACTTTTTTAATTAGTTCTTTTTTTTGATCACTAACATAACCATTATTAAAATAACGTGAAACTGTTCCAACACCAACATTACATTCTTTTGCTATTGTACTAATTGATATTTTTTTATTTTTCATTTTTATTTTTTTTAATGAATCAATTTTGTTTAATCATTGGACTGATTATTATAAATAAAACACAATAAGTAATTAAAATAGCAAAAAAGAATATGAAAAAATAAGGAAAAGAAAAAGTCTTTACTCGTAAAAATTGAAATAATAATCCAACTACTAGTCCAATCAAAAAAAATATTAAATGATAAAATCAAGGGATTTTTTTAAATATTTTAGAGATCATTGTTTTATCTTTTGCTAAATTAAATTCATTCATACTTTTAGTCTCATAAATCTAAGTTTCTAAAATTATTTTATCATTTAAAAAAATAATACTTTTATTAGTTGATATATTAGAAAACTACTAGCACTTTTTTAAAAAATTTTTAATTTTAATAACTGAATTATTTTTCAAATTGTTAAATTATTTTCAAATCATTATCTATTAATCAATTTTATGCTCGTTTTTTTTTTTTTTTTTACAAAAATATAATTTATTTGATTAAACGTATATTTATGTTTAATAAAAATGGAAAAGAAAGTGAATTATGGATCAAAATAAAGCAAACAATCTGATTTTAGTTGGAGCTATTATTTCAATAATAGGTTCTATTATTTCAGTATTTTTAATTGGTTATATGTTTTATATAAATATTTTATTTGGATGATTATTTTCAATTTTTGGTGCTGTTTTTAAAATCTTTTTTAATTTTATAGGATTAGGATTAGCAATCACTTCTGTAATTTTAAGTATTTTATGTCTTGTTCCTAAATTTAAAAATAATAAAAAATTAGTTTTGACAGCTGGTGTGTTTGGTGTTGCTTTTGGATTTATTGTTGGGGGAGTTTTATTAATAATTGGAGCTAATAACATATTCAGTTCATCAGTTATAAGTACTACAAATACAACTACTCAAATAATTAGTACTGAACCAATGAATAAAGAAATAATAAATCCAGAAATAAAAGATGAAAATATTAATATTACAAAATCAGAACAAAATTTAGACTCATTCAAAATTACTAAAAAACAATTTAAATATAAAAAACTAATTTTAGCTGGATTAATTTTAAGTTTAATAGGAGCAGTCATCGGATTTTCGATAAATGCTTTTTATACATTTGAAAATTTAACTGAGTTACACCGATACATCATACCACGAAGAGCAGATCCAAGAGATCGAGTAATATATATACATCCTGGATTATTAATAAACGTAGCATCATTTTCAACTTTTAATTCAATAGGTTTATTTATGCTTTTAATTATGAGTATTATAGGTTTATTAACTATTAAAAAGAACAAAGATATTCTTTTAATATTTATAGCAGCTATAGCAATCCCATTATTTAATCCAATATTTATAAATTCATTTGGTGGAATACTAATTTTAGTAGGTGTAATCATTAAAAAAATAACTGAACAAAAAGAAGAAATTATTCAAAAAAATACAAAATAAGTCATAATAATTTAATTAAATATATAACAATGTAAGTTTTAAAACTTACTTTTTTGTTTTTATTTACTGTAAAACAAAAAAAGAAGATCATTTTGATCTTCTTAAATTATGTAAATTAAATTCTTATATAAATAATTAATTTATCTTATTAGTAATATGAATGTCAAATAGAACAATTTGTAAGATATTTGGTTGTTTAAATTTTAAAAATAAAGAGCACAGTAGTGCTCGAGTTTTCTAATGGTGCTGACTATAGGAATCGAACCTACGACCTACTGATTACAAGTCAGTTGCTCTGCCTGCTGAGCTAAGTCAGCATAAATAAAAAATGGTGGAGTGTATAGGACTTGAACCTATGACCGCCTGCTTGTAAGGCAGGAGCTCTCCCAGCTGAGCTAACACTCCAAAAATATGGTAGCCTGTACGGGGTTCGAACCCGTGTGTCCACGGATGAAAACCGTGTGTGTTAACCGCTTCACCAACAGGCCAAGATAATGGCGGCTTTTACAGGGCTCGAACCTGTGACAAACCGGTTAACAGCCGGTTGCTCTACCTGCTGAGCTAAAAAGCCATATCTTTTAATTGGTCATATTTATCTAAGACACTAAAAATAATACCATTACTGATTATCATTTTCAAGATTTTACTTAATATTTTTTTTATTTTTATAAATTATTTTTTTGGACCGTAAATATAGTCATCTGAAGAGTATTGTCATCTGAATTTTGGTAGTTTTTCTTTTGGAAGATTGTTTTTTATATCCTTTGCAAAATTCTGCGCATTTCCTACTTTTTGAACATTTCAATTATTTAGGTTCTGATTAAATGACTTTGCACCAGAAAACATACCATTCATTGTGTCAACATTACTTGTATTTCACAAACTTATATCTTGATTAAAACTTATTGCATCAGAAAACATACCTTCCATTGTTGTAACACTTAAAACATTCCATTTGTCTAATGGTTGGTTAAATTTTTTAGCATCTCTAAATGCAAAAGTTAAGTTTTTTACACTCTTTGTATTTCAATTATTTAAGTTCTGATTAAATGAAGATGCACCATCAAATATAGACTCCATATCTACTACTTTTGAAACATCTCAATTACTTAGTGTACTATTAAAATTTTCTGCAGCAGAAAACATATTAGACATATTTTTTACATTAGACACATTTCAAGATGAAATATCTTGATTAAATTTTTTTGCTTCATAAAACATCTCTTTAAAACTAATAATATTTTTAGTATCTCATTTTTCTAAATTTTGAATATTTTCATTTTTATTACTTTTAAATGATTCTTTTAATGAATTAATTTTTGATGGTAAATCAATTGGAACTTCTTTTGTATTTTCATCTAATCTATTTAAAACATAATAATCTACATTTTGTATTGTTTCTTTTTTATAACCTAATTGAGTTACTTTAGTTTTAGTATCATCACTATATTTAGTTTCTACATATTCTTTTACAGTTTTTGGTTTAAATTCAAAAACATTACCAAAAACTCTGATTTTAACAGAGTTCTTATTAGCATTATTATCTAAAACTAAATGTTTATCTTTTTGATTTTCATCAAATAAAATAACTTCATTTAAATTTTTTTTACTTAAAAATACTTTTAGTTGATCTAAAACATCTTTATAAGTATGAAAAGTTGCAAAGGCATCTTGTTGAGATACAAAAATATCATTAATAGTTTGTTTTTGTTCTGCTGTTAATTCTTTTTTAATAATTTCTTTTTTTATACTATTATTTGTATTTTTATTTGAACAACTAACAACTAATAAAGCTGAACTACTAACTAATATAAAACTTAAAACTTTAAACAACATTTTAATAACTAATCTTTCTTTTAATATCAATATTGTACAAATTTATTATTTTTTTACTAGTATTTTTTTAAAAAATTAAATAAAAAAATAAGCAATTGCTTATTTTGTCTAATTATTTTTTTAACTCATCATACATTTGTTTAAATTCAGGATCAGAGTTAAAAATAGATTGTAATTTATCTTCACTTAGTTTATGTTCTTTTACTAGTTGATAAGTTCTTTTTACTTGCTGATATTTTTCATTTTTTTTAGCTTGTTCTAATCTTTGATTATTAATTTGATTATTATTAATTCTACTTATATTTGCATGATAATGATCTGAAGCTATTTGTTGATTTGGATTAATATTTTGATTTGGATTAGAAATAAAATTATCTTTAGATTGAATATTAGTTTGATTTTCAACTTGTTGTTTATCTTCAGTTTTTTGGTTATTATCATTTTGATTTTCTAATTGATTATTAGTATTTTTTTCTTGTTCATCTTTATATTTATTACTACTAAATATAATTAAAAAACCACCAATCATACATACTATTGAAACTATACTAAAAATTGCTAAAATCTCTAAATAAATTGTAGTTNTATGATAATTACTAATCACTGATAAACACAAACTAATAGCACACATTAAAAACACATAACTACTAATTACTAATAAACTAATTCCACTAATCGTATTTAATTTAATATTTGTAGTGTTATTAACAGTTCCTAAAGTAATTCCAACTATTCCAAACATAAACCCAATAGTTGCTAATAGCATAAATATGGCACTTGATATTTGAATAATTAAATTAGCTTTTTTAAAAATATCATTATATATATAATGTCTTTTAGGACGATTATTTTTAAAACTAGTTTTCATAATTTTCCTTTATATGTAATTTGTATAATTCAAATGTATTTTCTAATAACATAGCAACAGTCATAGGCCCAACTCCACCTGGAACTGGACTAATATATGAACAAAGTTCTTTAACATTTTCAAAATCAACATCACCAACTATTTTATTAGTAATCGGATCTTTTATAATTCCAACATCAATTACAATAGCATTTTTTTTAATCATATCTTTTTTAATAAGCGCTTGTTTTCCAGTAGCTGAAATTACTATATCAGATCTTTTAGTATATTTTTTTAAACTCTTTGTGTTTTTATTACACATACTAATTGTTGCACCCATATTAGATAACATTATTGCTAAAGGTTTTCCAACAATATTTGAAGTTCCAATAATAGTTATATCTTTTGATCTAACATCAATATTATAAGCTTTTAATAAATTAATAATTCCAATTGGTGTACAAGGATAAATAGTATCATAACCTTCTAACATTTTTCCTTGATTAATATAATGAAATCCATCTACATCTTTTAAAGGATCTATTGCTTGTAAAAACTCTTGTTCATTTAAATGTTTTGGTAATGGTAATTGTAATAAAATTGCATCAACACTATTATCATTATTTAATTGATTAATTTGATCAGATAATATTTCACTAGTGATATTTTGATCAAATCTTAATAACACTGATTCAATTCCTACTAAGTTACAAGCTTTTATTTTATTTGAAACATACAATTCACTTGCTGGATCATTTCCAATTAAAATTACAACTAATTTAGGTTTTTTATAGTTTTTATTTAAATATGTGTCAATTTGTTGTTTTAAAGTTTCTTTAATTTGTTTTGAAACTAACTTACCATCTAAAATAACCATACTATCACCTATCCTATAGTTATATCTTCTTCAAGATATTTATAAGCTTTATCTCTTGCAGGTTTTAAAAAGATTAATAAAGTATTTGAAACTCCTAATTGACCAATAAACATAATTAAAATAAGCGATATTTTAGTAACAACTCCTAATTGATACATTTGAAAATGAGCTAAAGGAGATAATCCAACAGTCCCAAATGCACTAGTAATTAATAAAATAGTATTAATTGAAGCACTGTTATGGTTTTTTAAAGTATGAAAGACACTATTTGAATCAACATAAATAATAAATAAAGCAATAAAAATTAAAAATGTTGAAATAAAGAACGCTGCATAACTTCTATTAACAGTTTCACTAGGAATAGTTTTTCTAAAAGCACTTGTGAATTTTTGGTTTTTAATAATTGTAAAAGTTGATAAAAGCAATACTCCAAAAGTTGTAGTTCTAATTCCTCCAGCAGTTGAACTTGGTGCTGATCCAATAAACATTAAAATTGATAATATAGCTTTTGATCCTGAATTAAAAGTTGAAATATCAATTGTTNAAAATCCAGCATTTCTTGAAGCTGTTGTATTAAATAAAATATCCATAAAAACAACAGTATTAGATTTAGCATTTAAAACAGTAAAGTTTTCATCATAATAATGAAAAATTAATGAATTATTGTAATTTGAATATTCTGTTGCAAAAACAGCTAAAGGACCAAAAATAAATAATACTAAATACACTCAGAAATTAATTTTTGTAAATAAACTAAAATTAATTTTTTCTTTAGTTTTTCTAGCTTTTAGTTTACGTTTAATATCATGAAAAGTAGGATAACCTAATCCACCAATTATTCATTCAAGCATAAAAATTACTTGAATAGCATAAACTCTATGATTATCTACATTATATGGCTGTAATGAGTTTGGTGAAATAATATCAAACCCAGCATTATTTACAGCACTAGTTGAATGGAAAACAGCAAATCATAAAGATTTTCAAAAATCATGATATGGTGAAACCACTTCTAAATTTGGATTGTTTGAAGGTTGGTTAAAAAAGAATAAAAAGAATAAAATAAAAGCTGAAATTACTTGAACTGAAGTTAGTCAAATAAATCCATCTTTAATTAGATCAATAGTTAAGCTAGTTGTAGCACTTCCTCTTTCAGATTGAGCAACAATAGTATCTGAAATTGAGATTTTTTTATTAATAATTAAAAATAAAACAATTTTAAAAGTTAAAACACCAATTCCACCAAATTCAATTAGTAATAATAAAATTAACTGTCCTCAAAAAGTATAAGAATGAGAAACATCTAAAACAGTTAAACCAGTATCACTAAATCCAGATGAAGCAATAAATATTCCAGTTAAAAAATCTCAATTATATTTAGATCCACTTTTAGTTAGTGAAAAGTTAGGAATTGATAATAATAACCCTCCTAATAAAATAATTGCTACATAAATTAAAAAAATCTTTTCTGAAGTTTTAGAAAGTGGTCAAATATCTTTAACTAGTCGGAAAAATTTATACTTTTCTTCATTAAAATTTGAAGTTTTTTTAAAAAGTCTTGAGGTGAATTTTAGCTTGTGTTTTTTATTATTTTTTTTCTTAAAAAACATAAATCCACCTCTTTTCAATATATTATTATATCATTTTGATAAAAATGTATAATTTAATTAGTTAAGAAGGGATAATTTATGGCAAAAAAACAAAACTTTGCAATCATTGGTGTTTCTAACTTTACTTTGTCTGTTATTGAAACTTTAGTACAAAAAAGACAATCTGTAACTGTTTTTGATATTGATGAAAGACGTTTAAATTTATATTTATCTGAATTTGATACAGTTGAAGGAATTGTAATTGACACAACTAATAAAGTAGCACTAGCAAAAAAAGGAATTCAATCATATGATTGAGTTATTGTTGGAATTGAAAACGAATTAGAATCATCACTAGTAACAGTTTTAAACTTATTAGATTTAAAATGTACTAATATTACAGTTAAAGCAAAAGATGATAATTATAGAAGAGTATTACTAGCTTTAGGTTTAACTGAAAACCAAATTATTGTTCCTAATAAAATTGCTGGAGAAATTACAGCTACTAGAGTAATTTTTAATATTGATTTTGATATTGAAGTGCATTCAATTGATGATGAATTTATCTCTTCAACTTTAGAAGTTAAAAATCCTGATTTATTTAATAAAAATATTCAACAAGTTGGATTATCAACAAATAAAGATTTTAATATTATTCAAATTAGAAGAAAAGGTAAGATCTTATTACCAGATGATTATACAGAACTAAAAGAAGGAGATCATATTGTAGTTTTTGCAAGAACTACTATTATTAATAGTTTAGCTGAAAAAATTCAAGGTATGATTGATGAAGAAACTGATCCAAACCTTTTAACTGAAGAACAATAAAAAATGGGCAGTGCCCATTTTTTTTATTATAAATTTTTTTCAATTTCTTTAATTACAATTTCATTTGCAATCTCAGGATCAACATTACCATTAGTTTGTTTCATTAACTGACCCATAATTGTTTTAATTACTCTTTCAGGTCGAGTTGAATATTGGTTTAATAATTCTTTATTTTGATTAATAATATTTACTAATAATTTTGAAATTTCATCTTTATTTGTAATTAATTTTAGATTTAATCTTTCAACAATTTGTTCAACAGTTTCAGTATTTGAATCTAATATAATTGGCATAATTACTTTTGTTTGTTTTGATGAAATAATATTTTTATCAATTAAATTAATTACACTAGCTAAATTTTCTGGACTCAATTTAATTTGATCTATAGTTTTATTTTCTAAATTTAATTTAGCTTGAATTTCTGAAATCAACATTTTAGCAACTTTATTATAATTAGTAGTTGATTTAATAGTTTTTTCAAAAAAATTAGTCATTTCTAAACTAGTTAAAATAATATTAGCATCTTCACTAGTTAAACCTAATTCATTTACATATCTAATACGTTTTTGATCTGCTAGTTCAGGAGAATTTGAAATAATTTGATCAACTCATTTTTGATCTAGTTGAATTGGAAAAATATTTGGTTCTCTAAAATATCTATAATCAATACTATCAATCTTACTTCTCATTAAAATAGTTGAACTAGTTTGATCATCAAATCTTCTTGTTTGTTGTTCAACAATTTGATTTTTTAATAAAATTTCTTTTTGTCTATTAATTTCAAATTCAACAGCTTTTTTAATATTTGAAATAGAGTTTAAGTTTTTAATTTCAACTTTATTTGAAAATTTATCACTACCATAAGGTCTTAAAGAAATATTTAAATCAGTTCTTAGTGAACCTTCATTCATTTTTACATCACTAACATTTAAAAACAATAAAATTTCTCTAAGCTTTTCAACATATAAACAAGCTTCTTCAGCACTTCTTAATACTGGTTTTGTAACAATTTCAATTAACCCAACACCAGATCTATTATAGTCAAGATAAGTTAAATTATCTTTATGAACTTGTTTTGCAGTATCTTCTTCAATATGCAAACGTTCAATTTCAATTACTTTTTTATTTCCATTTTCTAAAGTTATTTCTAAACTACCATTTGTTCCAATTGGATTAAATTGTTGAGTGATTTGAAAACCTTTAGTTAAATCTGGATAAAAATAGTTCTTACGATCAAAAGTTAATAAAGTATCAATTTGCATATTTAAAGCATTACATGCTAAAATAGCTAACTCTACTCCTTTTTTATTAACACTTGGTAAAGTTCCAGGATAGGCTAAATCAATTTCATTTGCTAAAGTATTTGGAGTTTGTCCATAACTAACTTTACTTGGTGAAAACATTTTTGAATTAGTTTTTAATTCAACATGATTTTCAACTCCAATAATAATTTCAAAATTTTGCATATTAGTCCTCAACAATTTGGTTTTTAATTCCAATAATATTTTCTAATAATTTAGCTGCTTGTAATGTTAATAAATCTGTTTTAACTTTTGTTGTAATATTAATTCCAACTGGCATATTTTTAGTTTTAAAAAATGGAATAGTAATTGAAGGACTACCTGTAAAATTAGCTAAAACTAAAATATTTTCAATAAAATCTTTTTCTTGAGATTTTTTATTTGGATTATTAATTTCTTCAATTAATGGAGCAATAGATGGTGATGGTGGTAATAATAAGACATCAACTTGTTCAAATAAATTATTAAAGTCACGGTTAATTAAAGTTCTAACTTTTTTAGCTTGTACTAAATATTTTTTTTGATTTTCACCTTTTAAAACTAGTGAACCTATTGCAAATCTACGTCTAACAATTTCACCAAAACCTTGAGTTCTTGAATTGATCATGATTTCACTATAATCATTTCCATCTACTCTTTTTCCATATTTAATTCCATCTAAACAAGAATTAGTTGAAACACTTTCACTATTTGCAATCATTAAATAAACAGGTAAAACTGCATCTAATAAATCTTGTCTAAAATCTAAAGCTTTAACTTGATAACCTTTATTTTTTAATGTTTCAAATAAATTATAGTAATGGGTTTTATGTTCTTGATCTAAACTTTCAATTACTGAACTAATATATCCAAAAGTTTTAATATTTGAAAAATCATCAATTTGTTTTAAAAAGTCAACATGATCAGCTGTTGTTGATGAAAAATCTCTATTATCATCATCATAACTAGCATCACACAAAACTGCCATATCATCTACATTTTTTGTAAAAAATCCAGCTGTATCTAAGCTTGGAGCATATGGTAATAATCCATATCTTGAAATTACTCCATAAGTTGGTTTAAATCCAACTATTCCATTATAACTAGCTGGTTTTCTAATTGAATCACCAGTATCAGTTCCTGTTGCAAATGGAACTAATCCTTTAGCTACTAAGTAAGCAGACCCAGAACTAGAACCACCAACTATACGATTTTTATCTCATGGATTTGTAATTTTACCATTACATGATAATAATCCAGTTCCACCCATTCCAAGTTCATCTAAAGCAGATTTACCAACTAATATAGATTGATTTTTTTCAAGTGAATCAACTAAGGCAGCTGAATAGTTTGGAATATAATTTTCTAGTATTTTTGATGAAGCAGTAGTTGGAATATCTTTTGTTGAAAAATTATCTTTACAAATGTATGGTATTCCAGATAACAAATTATTACTATCAAAATTTTCTTCAATTTTTTTAGCTTGTTTTAGTGCATGAATTTCAGCTAAATAATTAATCGCATTAGAATCTAGTTCGTATTTTAAATTCTTTAATACTTCTTTAGTTAGATCTAAAACAGTATATTTCTTATCTACTAAATCTTTGTGAATTTCAAAAATACTTTTTTTTCTATAATCTTGCATTATTTAACCACCCTTGCTATTGTGATGTAATCATCATGTTTAGTTGGCGCATTTTCTAAAATTTCTTTTTGACAATTAGTTTGTATTGGTTCATCATCTCTTAAATATGAATGAATTTGATTAACTGTATAAAAAGTTGGTTCAACATCTGTTGTATCAATACTAGTGATTTTTTTAAAATCATCAAAAAGTTTGTCTTCAACACTCATTAAGTTTTCAAGCTCTTCATCATTTAGTTCAAACATAAAATCATGAGCTAATTCTTTTCAAAACTCTTTATTAAATCTATTTGACATATTATCCTTTCTCTGATTTTAATAAATCAAAAAACTGTTGTTCATCTATAATTTTAACACCTAATTTTTTTGCTTTTTCTAGTTTAGAACCTACATTATTACCAGCTAATAAATAATCAGTTTGTTTAGAAATAGATCCAATTACTTTACCTGCATTATTTTCAATTAGTGTTTTAAATTCTTCTCTTGGTCTTGTTAAAGTTCCAGTAATTACAAATGATTTATTAGCAATTATTGAATCAGAATTAATTTTTGCTCCTAAATAATTAAAATTAATGTTAAATGATTTTAACTCATCAATTAGTTTTAAATTATCTTCTATTTTAAATCAATCAATAATAGATAAAGCTAATGATTCTCCAATTGAATTTATTTGAATTAATTCATCATAACTAGCTTTCATTAAATTATCTATATTTTGATATTTTCTAGCTAAAATTTTTGCAGTTTTACTTCCAATATGTCTAATTCCTAAACCAAATAAAACTTTTTCTAAAGAATTATTTTTAGACATATTAATTGAATCAATTAAATTTAAATAGCTTTTTAAACCAAAATTTTCAATTGCTAAAATCTCATCTTTATATTCTTCTAATCTATAAATATCTGAAATATTTTGAATAATTTTTAAATTAAATAAAATTTCTAAACTTCTATCTCCTAAACTAACAATATTCATAGCTTCTCTACTACTAAAATGTTGTAAGGATCTTAATATTTTCATAGAACAAGAAGAATTTATACAAAACTGATCAACTTCATTTTCATTTTTTTCTAATAAAGAATGACAATTTGGACAATATAATATAGGTTGAAAAACTTCTAAGTTATAAAAAGTTTCATCTTTAATAGCTTCAATAACTTCTGGAATAACATCTCCAGCTTTTTTTATTTTAACTATACTATTAATTCTTAAANCTTTTGACTTAATATATTCAGCATTATTTAAAGTAGCAGCACTAATTGTAGCTCCCATTAAAAAAACAGGCTCTAATTTAGCATTATAAGTAATTTTTCCAGTTCTTCCAACTGTTGCAAATATATCTAATAATTTAGTTTGTTTGATTTCAGCTGGAAACTTATAAGCAATTGCTCACTTTGGAATTTTACTAGTGAATCCTAAACTATTTTGTAAATTTTTATCATTAATTTTAAAAACAATTCCATCAATTTGATAATCTAAATCATTTTTTAAATTAGTATATTTATCAATATATGCTTTAATTTCATCTAAATTTTTACATAGCATTGTTTCTTTATTAGTTTTAAAACCTAATTCATTTAATTTTAAAATTGATTGATATTGAGTTAAATTATTTGAATCATCACTAATGTAATAATATAAAAAAGCATCTAAATTTCTACTTGCAACTATTTTTGAATCTAATTGTCTTAAAGTACCTGCAGCTGCATTTCTAGGATTTATAAATAGATCTTCATTATTTAGTAATCTTTTTTGATTAATTTTTTCAAATTCAGCTTTAGATAAATAAATTTCTCCTCTAACTTCAACACGTTCTTTTTTATTGATTTTTAAAGGAATTGATTTAATTGTTTTTACATTAATAGTAACATCTTCACCAACAACACCATTACCTCTAGTTGCAGCTGAAACTAAACTTCCATTTTCATAAACTAATGAAATTGACAAACCATCAATTTTTAATTCAGCAACATATTGATTATCTAAAGTATTTGAAACTTTACTTATCTGAGTATTAAAATCTAAAAACTCATCAAAACTAAAAACATTACCTAAACTTAACATTGGTGTTTTATGAGTGATTTTTAAAAACTTTTCACTAACCATTCCACCAACTTTTTGACTTGGTGAATCACTTGTAATTAATTCTGGATATAAAGTTTCTAAACTAATTAATTCTTTTAAAGCTAGATCATATTCAATATCATCAACACTTGGATTATCATCAACATAATATTGTTTTGATCATAAGTTCAATTGTTCTTTTAATTGATTAATTCTTAATAAAGCTTTATCTTTTGACATATTTTAATACTCCGATTCATCTTTATTCATATCACTAGCTTTTAAAATATAAACTTTGGGTTTTGGTTTATATTTAGAATATTTTTCAAACTCATCTTGATCAATTACTTTTTTTTCTTTAAACCCATACATAGCTTTTAATAGATCTTCTTGTTTTAATAAAAACTTATCAATATTAATATTTTCTTTTTCAAATAAATCTCTTTTAGCTTTTTCTTGTTTTTCTTTATTAAGTCTTTTAATAAAAGGTAAACTATAAAAAATCAATCTAGTAACTGAAGTGTTTTTAACAATCTTGTTATAAACAAAAGTTAGTATACCTATAAAAAAACTTGCTATAAATATTATAATTAGTCCTAAAATAATATGAAGTATATCAACTGGTACTTTTTTATTTGTATCAAATTTTAATAATATATAAATATCATCAGCACTAAGTGAAAATGCTATTACTAAACAAGCTGATAAAGTTACAAATAAAATATTTGGAATAATTCTATTAAATCTAGCATTATAAACTAATTTATCTCAAGAAAAAATTCATAAATAAATATAAGCAATTATTAAAAATAAAATTTTAGAACTATAAAATACAATAATTACTCAACTAATTTTACTTTCAACATTTCCAATAAAACGATTTAATAATAAAGTGATTATAAAACTACTTATAAAAAAGCTAAAAGCAATTAAATTCAGTGGTTTTGCTATAGTTCTATGCATTCCTTTTGCATGTATTAAAGTAATTTTTGATTCTAATAAAACAATTAAACCTGTTGTTGCTCCAAAAATACCTGAAAAAAATGGACTAAAGATAATAAATTCAATAGTTTTTTTAGTTAGTCCTGTTGTATCAACATCATTTAAAATAATTTTTGAAAATAATCCTGTAACTATGTATGGAGTCATTATACTTGTTATAAGAAATGAAAATACACCAACTATATAAGAATAAAACTCATAATTTGAATAAGTTTCTCAATCTAGTCGGCCTTTTTTAATAATTACACTTGAAAAATATTCTTTAAATGAAGTTACTAAAGAAGTCATAATAATTCTTAAATTAATTGCAACAACCATATATAAAGAAATTAAAGATGAAACTTTCAAACCAATTGAACCTAATGCTAAAAAGATAATAATTAAATCACTATTAACTAAAATAGATTGACCAATTGAAGATCAATAAATTTTTGTAGATCTTCTAATTAAATTTAAATTATTAAAATCATTATAAAACTTTATAGCTGGATATTTTTTCTTAACATAAGATGTAATTAGTAATCCTCTAATAACTGGATAAAATAAAAACGGTAAAAATAATAAAACTGGAGTATGTTTATCATTTCAATAAATATAAGAATTTAATAATACAAAAAATATTCCATAAAACAATACATCACAAAATAAAACTACTAATTTTTTACTAGCATTTTTTTGATCAGCTTGCATTATGTTTTCATGAACACCAAATAATCCAGCTAATAAAGTTTGTTTAGTTCCTAAAATTAAAAAGACTGCACTTAATTCTCAAAACTTTAAAGTAGAAGTTGTTTTTGATAAAGGTGTAGTAAAATCAATTCCTCATTTAATTGATTCACCACTAGTAATTAGTGGAGAAATTGCAATTTGTAGTGGATATAAAATAGATAATAAAAAAACTAAAATAAATCCAGAAACAATTTTATTATTATAATTTCTTTTTGCAGTTGAAAAAATTTCATTAACTGTAATTCAATCTTTTTTGCTTAAAGGTTCAGTTAACATTAAAACTGTTGATAAAGCTAAAGCTCCCTCAGCAGTTCCACCAATTATTGATAATGACATTGAAATTCTAATAAACCCACTAATTTCAGTACCAAAACTTTGTAAAACTCAATAAATCAATAAGAATTGAATTATCATATTAGTTATTGAACTCACAACACCTAATAAAGCACTAAAAACACCACTTTTAGCTGAAGTAGTTTTTTTAGAATCATTAATAGGCATATTTGCAGTTGTTGATTCAACATTTACTTGCATAATTACTCCTTACTAATTCATTCTGGATTTTTTANAAATACCTTATTATTTAAATAATCTAATGGTTTTTCTAAGTTTTTAAATTCAATTTTAAAAGCTGATAAATAAATCATTTTCAAATCATTTATCTTTTTACCATTATATCTAAAATCATTTAATATAGGATGATTATAAAAACTTAACACACTTCTAATTTGGTGTTTTTTTCCTGTTATTAATTTTACTAAAATTAAGTTTTTATTAATTAGTTTAAACTCGGTTTGACAATATTTATAATTATTTTTTTTATCTAAACTAAAGTCAGCTTTTTTTATATTACTATCATAATTAATATAACCATTAACTTGTAAGAACTCATCTAAACTTCAATCACTACTAGTTAGTGCATAATAATACTTATTAATTTGATCTTTTGATTTAAATGCATTAGTTAAAATAGTTGAACTAATTTTATTTTTAGCATAAATCACTAACCCACTAGTTAATTTATCTAAACGGTGAACATGAGAAATCACAAAAGAATTTTCTAAATAAATATCATATTCTTTTTTATCAACTAAATAAGACTTAACCATATCATCTAAACACAAATTATAAGTNGAATGCATTTCTAAGTTATTAGGTTTATTAACTATTAAAATATTATTATCTTCATAAACAATATCTAAATTAACATTACTAATATAGTTAAACTGATCTCTAATTATTGGTTTATTTGAATCATAAACTTCAATAACATCATTTATTTTTAATAAATAATTTTTATCACTAATTCTTTTAGAGTTTATCTTAATGGACTTATTTCTTATTCATTTATAAATCACACTAATTGGTGTAGTTTTAAAAGTTTTTTTTAAAAACTTAAATAAAGTTTGATTTTGATCGTTTTTATTAACAACAAACTTTGTCATAACTATTTTATATATAAACTAGCTATTATTAAAACTACTGAAATAGTATTATAAATTGAATGTGAAAATCATGAATAAGTTAAATTACCTTTAGAAATACTAAAAGCTAAAGAAAAAAAGAACCCACCTATAACATATGGAAAAATATTATAAACATCTCCACTTGAAATATGTAAAACTCCAAAATATAAACTTGAAGTAATAATTGATAAAACTTTATTTGAAACACCAGTAAATAAAGCTTGTCTTGCAATGATTTCTTCACATAATGGAGCAATAAATATAGTTAATATAATAAATATAATCATATAAATATATTTACCAATTCCATCATTTTGAAATGGAGAGACTAAACTTTTTTGATTTTCTGATTCACCTAAATTTAGATTTAATTGAGAAATAATTAAACTATATAAAGTATTACCAACAATAAAAGCAACAACAGCAAAACCTATAC
Source organism: Mycoplasma mycoides subsp. capri (assembly GCF_900489555.1). GTDB lineage: Bacteria > Bacillota_I > Bacilli_A > Mycoplasmatales > Mycoplasmataceae > Mycoplasma > Mycoplasma capri. The sequence goes on from NZ_LS483503.1 coordinate 752,056, forward strand.
TAATAGGTATTAATAGTTTTTTGTTTTCTTTTAAGGTTTGTTTAACTTTATTTTTTAAATTTGAGATTTTATTAAATGCAAAAATAATTATTAAAATTTCAGCAACTGTTTGAATTAAAAGATTATAAATTTGAGTTCAAACACCATTGTTTTTTAAAACATTAAATACATTTGCTAATAAACTAAAAAATATAGCAAATAACTGTAAAAATATTGGAAAGCCAAATAATATACCAACTCCTGATTTTCAAAAACTAACAGGGTTTCTTGATCAAAAAATCAATCCACCAATAATAGTAAAAACTATACTTGAAATTTGAAAAATCAATCCAATTCTACTATCAGTTATATTTAATTCTTTTTTAAAAACATTTAAAAATATTACAGTAACTAAAGGCAAAATAACTAATGAAAATAAAATAATCATTCCTTCGATTTTAGGTTTGTAAAATTTAAAATCAAATGGATAAGCCTGATCAACATTAGTATCTTTTATACTAAATTTTTTAATCATAGTTAATACTTTCTTTTAATAAAGAAAACAACCTAAATGGTTGTTTTTAATTAAATTATCCTTGAATTAAAGCTGTGTCAATCATGGTTTGTTTAATTGCTTTGATTGCTTGTTCTTCATCAGTTCCATCAGCTTGAATAGTTACTTCAGTTCCAGTTTTAATAGCCATTGCCATTACATTCATAATTGATTTTAAATTACCTTGCTTTTCACCAGCCATAATAGTAATGTGTGAACTAAATTTTGAAGCTTCTTTAGCTAATACTGAAGCTGGTCTGGCATGTAAACCTACTTTATCTGTAATAATAGCTGAAAACTTTGCCATTATTTAATCCTCCTAAAATTTAACAATAATATTATACCATTCTTATTTATACCATATCTAATTATTATAGCTTAGTTAAAGCCGAATTATTAGCGGCTATAATCATTATTCCATAACTAGAGTTTGTAAATGAAATTTGTAATTGATCATTTATAACTTTTGTTATAATTCCTTTACCAAATAATTTATGTTCAACATAATCACCAACATTATATAAGTTATGTTGTTTTGGTGAAACATAAAATGAAGGTGTTTTATGTTGGTTTTTATCATAAATTTGACTATTTAAAAATTGAGATTCAAATTCATATAAATCTTTATCAAGTTCATGAATAAACTTACTTGGTTTTAATTCTGATTGCATAATATGAGAATAATCACCTTTAACATAAGTTAAAAATAATTCTTCTTTTGCTCTAGTTAAAGCAACATATAAAGCACGTCTTTCTTCTTCTAACTCTTTTTGATTATTTTCAGATAATCTTGTTGGAAAAATTCCTTGATTTAATCCAGTAATAAAAACTATTTTATTTTCTAATCCTTTAGCTGCATGAACTGTTAGTAATGAAACTTTATCAATTTGTTGTGCTTCATCAATATCACTAGTTAAAGCTTCTTCTTGTAAAAAAGCAATTAATTTATTATCTTCACTATAATAGTTTGCATCAAAGTTTTCATCAAATCTTTTTAATTGATCATATAAAGCATTTATATTGTCTAAATCATCATGTTCGTTTTTAACTTTTAATTTATTTTCATAACCAGATTGAATTAATAAATATTTTAAAATTTCTTCAATATTGGTATTATCTAAATATAATTGATGAGCAGTTTTAAACACTTCGATAAGTTCATCTAAATTTTTAGTAATTGATTGTAATAATGTTTTGTCTTCATTTGTAATTAAATCAAATATACTTATATGGTTTAAATTTGCAATATTTATAATTTTTTCAATTGTAATATTTCCAATTTTTGGAATTAAACTTAAAACTCTTTGAGATGACAAGTCATCTTTAATTGAAATCATTTTTAAAAATGCCATAGCATCTTTAATTACTTTTCTTTCTCTAAACTTAATTCCACCAATTAATTGAAAAGGAATTTTTTTATTAATTAGTTCTTTTTCAAATTCTTGAGATCAAGCATTCATTCTATATAAAATAAAAATATCTTTATAATGATAACCTTGTTTTATTAGTTCTTTAATTTTAAAACTTACATAACTAGCTTCACTAGTTTTTGAATTACATTCTTTTAAAACTACTTTTTTACCTGATTTATTATTTGTAAAAATTTCTTTATGTTCTCTAAATTTATTGTTTTTAATAAAACTATTAGAAATATCTAATATTTGTTTTGTTGATCTATAATTTTGATTTAAAACAATACTTATAGCATTACTATATGTTTTATTAAAGTTTAAAATAATATCTAATTTAGCACCTCTTCAAGAATAAATAGTTTGATCAGGATCACCAACTACTGTTAAATGATTAGTATTAATTGTTAAAAATTTAATTAGGCTAAATTGAATATCATTAGTATCTTGAAATTCATCAACTAATACATAATCATAAGCATTTCTTCATTTATTTAAAATTTCTTGATGATTTTTAAATAATAAATAAACATAAATTTGTAGATCATCAAAATCAATAGAATTATTTTTTAAAAGTGTTTCTTGATATAGTTTATAAATAATAGCAGAATTTCTATCATAAGTACTATTAGCATTTAAAATTGCTTCATCTGGATCAACTAGTTCTTCTTTTCATTCTTTGATTTTATATAAAATCTTTTTATCAAAAGTTTTTTTATCATTTTCACTTAATTCTATATTTGATTCTTTTAAAGCATTTTTAATAATTCTTTTTTGATCATCACTATCAATTATTAAAAACTTATCTTTTAAACCAACGTGTTTTCCATCAATTCTTAATACTTTAGAACATCAAGCATGAAAAGTAGAAATAAAAGGAGATTTTTTTTGATTTTTTGTAATTTGTAAAACACGCTCTTTCATTTCTTTAGCTGCTTTATTTGTAAAAGTTACAGCTAAAATTCTAGTTGGATCAATATGCTTTTTTTCAATTAAGTAAGCAATTTTAGTTGTAATTACTCTAGTTTTTCCACTACCAGCTCCAGCAATAATTCTTACTGGTTTATCTGTATTTATAACTGCTGCTAGTTGTTGAGGATTTAATAAATCTAATAAATGATCTACTGACATATTTACACCAATTTTTCTATTTGTTTTTGTTATTTGTATTCTGTTTATTGTCTTGATTTTGATTATTTAATTCTTGTTTTAATTCATCTATAAATTCTAAATCAAAATTACCTGGTTGTTCATTTAAAGAAATGTGTTTATCATTTCTAGTTAGAATTTGATTAGATACAATTGGTTCTTGTTTTATATTTTTTTGTTTTTCAATAANAATTAAACCTAATTTAATATCAATAAAAGACTGATGATTAGTTTGTAATCTAATTGAAATCATTAATCCTAAAAATCAAAATAAAACAATTACTAATCCGATTTGATAAACAATTAAAGATAAAGAAATTCTTCAACTCTGAGTTTTTATATAACTAGTTGGTAGTAAAAAAGCAAAAATTAAAGTAAAAATAAATCCTATAAATAAAGGAATAAAAATAAATCAAGTCTCTCTAATTAGTATTTGAAAAAAACTAATTTTATTTGTTTTTAAACTTTTTAACTCTATTTTAAAAAGCTTTTTAGATAAACTATTTCCTTTTAATAAAAAACTTAAAATAACAAAATAAAAAAAAGTCCATAAAAAAGACACTAAATACTTAATTACTAAGCTTATAATATCTCCAGTTTTAGTTTTTAAAAAAAGTGACATTATAATTAGTGGTATTGAGCAAATTAACAAATCAAAAAGTCTAGCAAAAAACACTTTTCACAAACTAGCTAGTTTATAGTTATTATCTAGTTTAAAATCAGTTTGTTTACTAGTAATTAAAGAATTATTCATTATTTTATTTTTTTAAGTTCACTATATATAAAACGCTCAAAATCATTCATTCTTTGATTAAATTTAGTATCTTTATTTTCTAAAAAGACTTTATTTTTTTTAACAAAACGATTAATTTTATTTTTTAGTTTGTTTTCAGTGATATTTAAAGCTTTTTTATATAAAACAGGGTTGTTATATTTTTCAATTAAATCTAAAAACTTATAACAAGTTTGATAATAATGAGCATAAGTTAATTGATCACTAAGAAGTTTATATTTATTAATTTGTCTAAAATAATTAATAATATGTGGTCATTGTCTTAATAAATCAAATGCTGAATATTTCATTACTGAAATTCTATGTAATGATAAATAATCATCAGAAATATAGCAAGTATCTGAATAAGATAAAAATTTATAAGTAAATAAATGATCAAATCTAACTTTTCTTCTAAATGTTAAATTATTTTTTCTAATAATATCAAGTTTAAATGCTTTAGTATAAATTAGTCTTTGAATATAAGCAAAAACTTCATAATCTTTATTTAAATCATATAATTTATTAGCTTCTAATAAGTTATATGAAATTTGATCATCAACTAAACCATTATAGTTTTGATTAAATTCAATTAAATCTGCATTATGTTGATCTGATATTTTTTGAATCTCTTCAACAAAATTTGGGTATAAAAAGTCGCCTTCTTTAACAAAAACAACATATTTTCCATTAGCTAATTGCATTGCACAATTTCAATCAGTTGCTGTATCTTGTGGAATATTATTTTCGCTTAAAACAATATTTTCTGAGTTATCAAAAATTTCTTTTATATATTGTCTTTTAGTATTATCTGTATATTTAGAATCACTTATAATAATAGTCTGGTGTGAGTTATTAGTTTGATGTTTTATAGAATCAACCGTTGTTTTTAATCTATCTAAATGTGCTTGTGAAGCAATTATAAAAGACACTAGCATTTTGACACCAACTTTCTTATACTATTTATATTTTACACTATTTAAAAATTAAAAAATGAAACTTATTTTTGTAGTTGTAAGTTTCATTTTTAATAAATATTAGAAATAAAAATTGTATTTTTAAAATAAATATTTTAGGAAATGAAGCAATTACTTAGCTGTGCCTGGTTTAAATTTAGGAAATTTTTCCTCAACAAAATCTTTATTACCATCTTTATTAAAATTTTCTGCATGTGTTACTTTTTCAACATTTCATCCACTTAAATCCTGATTAAATCCTTTTGCTTCTTGAAACATTTGTTCCATAGTTGCAACATTTGATGTATTTCATTTAGAAATATTACTATTAAAGGCATTTGTGCTACTAAACATACCCTTCATACTTTGAACTCTTGAAACATCTCAAGAAGATAAGTCTTGGTTAAATTTCTTTGCACCTGAAAACATTACATCCATATCTTCTACATTCTTAGTATTTCATTTAGAAATATCACCATTAAAGTTTTCAGCATCTCAAAAAACACCTTTCATAACCTTAACTCTTGAAACATCTCAAGAATTTAGATTTTGGTCAAATTTTGAAGCACCAGCAAATGCTTCTGACATATCAAATACATTAGAGACATCTCATGAAGCAAGACTTTGGTCAAAATTTTTAGCATTTTCAAAAGTCTTAGTTAAGAACTTGATATTTTGAGTATTTCATTTATCTAAATTATCTATTTTTGTTGATTCCAAATTACTAAATGATTCATTTAGCGAGTTAATTTTTAATGGCAAATGTAGAGGAACTTTTGTTGTATTTTTATTAACTTGAGTTAATTTAATGCTTTTAATAGTAGATTCTAATTCATAACCAATTTGAGTTATATCTTTACCACTATTACTATATTTAGTTTGAACTTTATCTTTTAAAACTGTTTTAGGAATAAAAGTAATTTTCTTATCAAAAAAACTTAAACCTATATTGTTTATTTTTTTATTATTAGTATCAACTTTAAGATTAGTATTTTTTTCTTTTTCATTTGTTAATTTTAAATGTTCTAAATGTTTAATTTTATTATCATTTAAATAAACTTTTAACTGATCTAATACTTCTTGGTGTGTATGAAAACTACCAAATGCATCTTCTTGTTCTTTAAATACTTTTTGTAGTGCATCTATAACTTCTTGTTTTTCTTCTTCACTTATTTGAATTTTAGGTTCTTCTTTAGGTTGATCACTAGGTTGATCTTGTTGTTCTTTATTATTTTTATCTTCTTTATTATTGGGTAATTGATCTTTATTATTTTGTTCTGATTTATTAGTACAACTAACTGCTAAAACACTAGTACTTAGTACAGTTAAACTACTTATTATTTTTAATAGGTGCTTCATTTTTTTCTCCTTTCTTAAAAAACAAAAAAATACGAATTTTAAATTCGCAGTATTTTTATATTAATATTTTATTAATAAATTCTATAAATTAGTCTAAGAATTTTTTATATTCTGAATATCCTTTTTCATCCATTTCTTCATACGGAATAAATTCAAGAGCAGCTCCATTAATACAATATCTTAAACCACCCATTTCTTTAGGACCATCATTAAAAACATGACCTAAATGGTTATCTCCAGTTTTTGATCTAACTTCAACTCTATGCATATTGTGAGAATAATCTGCTTTATATTCAACAGCTTTACTATTGATTGGAGTAGCAAAACTTGGTCAACCACAACCAGCATTAAACTTAGTATTTGAAGCAAATAACACTTCTTTAGTTATTTTTTCAACATAAATACCTTTTCTGTGTTCATCATTAAATTCTGAAGTGTGTGGTTTTTCTGTTGCTGAGTATTTTAAAACATTTAAGCTTAATTCATCTAAACTTAATTCTTTTCTTATTAATTGAACAAGTTCTTTTTCTTTATCTGTTAAATTAAAATCTACATTTAAATTAACATGACAATAACCTGTTGGGTTTTTATCTAAATAATCTTGATGATAGTCTTCAGCAGTCATATAGTTTTTTAATTCTTCTAATTCAACATAAAATTCATCATATTGTTTTTTGTATTCTAAAAATACTAATTCAATAACTTTTTTATCATTTATATCAGTATAATAAACACCAGTTCTATATTGTGTTCCTACATCATTTCCTTGCTTATTTAAAGAATCAGGATGAATAATTCTAAAATAATGCACTAATAATTCTTCTAGTGAAATTTGATTTGGATCATAAGTAATCTTAACTGTTTCAGCATGTAAAGTTTTAGATAAACTATAATATTTAGTTTTTTCACTAATTCCATTAGCATATCCATTTTCAGCATCAATTACACCTTTTAGCTTAGAAAAATATGCTTCAACACCTCAAAAACAACCACCAGCTAAATAAATAACTTTATTCATATGTTTTTACTTCCTTTTTTTATTGTTATTTATTTTAATATAAAAAATATAAATTTATAAACTTTAATTAAAATAATAAAAAACAAATCTTAATAGATTTGTTTTTCTAATTATTATAATTTGTTAACTTCTTTTACACTAAATGAAACTGTTCTTTCATCTCTTAGTTTATACATTAGATTCGGATTAGAATAACCTTTAGTTTTTTCAATGGTTAACATATTTAAACCAGATAGATATACTGGTATTTCTTGTAATTCCATTTTTTTATCTTCTTTACCAGTTTTAGGATCAACTTGGTAGATTTTACTTTCTGGTTTAAATTCAACACCAACATTTCCAAGAGTAGTGAAAGTCTCTTTTTTATTAGTTAAATCATTAGTATGATATTTATCAAGTCTATTTTTATCAACTGGAGATTTGGTTGTTTTAGATGAAAAGTAATTTTCAGATAAATAACTAGGTCTATTTGTATATAAGTTAATATGAGCGTGACTCATTCATCCACCATTTGATGAATGATCACCTAAATAACCAATAATAGTTCCCTTAGAAACTTTTTTAGGGTTTTTTGGTGTAACTTCTTTTACAACTTTTATGGTTCTTTGTTTTCCTAATTCTGTAGTTTCGGCTGATCAACCTAATTTATCATTATTTAATGTCCTTTGCGCATCTAAATGTAAAAATGATATAAATATATGTTCCTTACTATCATTTAAATAAATTTCTTTTTCTTTAGGAGATCAAGGTAAGTTGATAACTGGAATTTTGGCTACTAAAACTGTACCTACACCACTAAATGGAATATTGCTTGTTAATTCATAAGCTGCTATGATTTCTCCATCATATGGCATTACTATTGCCTGAAAATCATTAGCTATATAATCTTCACCTACGTGCATATATTGTGGGCTTTTTATTTTTTCACCATAAAATCCTCTAGATTTAGCATATCCACCAGAGAATAATTCTGAATCAAATTGTCTAAAAAAGTCTTTATTAATACTTTTTAGATTTTCTTGAGTTAATCTTTCAGTTGCAAAGTTAGGAGCATGAATATTATTTTTAGTAAAATCAGCACTATATAAATCAGTGTATTTTCCTACACCAAGTTTTTTGTGTAGTTTTATTACATTGTCTTTACTTTCATTAATTAACACTTCTAAAAGTACACCAGAATTTCTATAATCTGTTGTTTTATCAATTGAACTTAATTTAATATTTTTAATGAATTTAGACTTAGATTTTATTATTAAATTATCATTCATTAATTTAGTAAAATCTGTGTTAGTTTCAGAAAACTTAACAGTGTTAACTTTAATAGATTCACTTATTTTTAATTCTTTTCAAAATGTTTCTTTTTGATCAAAGTTAAATTTAACTCAAACATTAACACCAGTTTCAGTTTCTTTTCCTTTAATTTTTACACCTAGTCTTAATTTTAATAATCCTTCATTAATAGCTAGACTCGGATCAGATAAATCTACATCAGTAACAGTAACTTTATGTTCAACTTCTTTATCTTTAACTAATTTGTCAAATTCATCAGTTTTAATATCAAAAATAGAACTTAGTTGAGTTGAATTTAATTCATGAATTCCTCATTCATCAACTAGTTTTTTAGTGTCTTCAGTTACTGTTTTAACACTAGCTGTGAAATTATTTTTTTCTTTTAACTTTAAAAGTTCATTGTATATATCTTTAATCTTAGATACATCTATTTTTTCACTACCACTTGCTTTTACATTTTTAATTCTAAAGTTAAAAGTTTGTTCAATAAATAAACCTTGTTGGTATTTAAAATTATTATGACTAACTAAAGGAAGTTTAACTCTTATAGGAAAAATAATATCAAAGTTATTACCATAATCTCTTGATATATTATTGTAATCAACTTCAAATTCTAACCTGTTTAAAAAACTATCAGATAAATTGAATTCTTTTTTAATAATTTCTTTAAATTTATCTTGATCAAATTTTATATATTTTGATGCATAGTTATTTTTCATTATATTGTTAAATTCAACAGTATCTCCAGAAGCACCATCAGTTGTGAATTTAACTAAGTCTTTGTTGTGATCATGTTTGGTAAAATATTGATTAATTTCACTTAACATATTAATTTGATTATAGTTTTCAAATTCTTGTTTGTCTTTTTCAGTTTGTAAATTATAGTTTAAATAAATTTTTTCACTTAAAGATTGAGTAGATTGAGGATTTTTACAAGAAACTACAACAAGTGAAGGAACAACAGCTAGTGTAGTTAGTAAAGGAATTATCAATTTCTTGCTCTTAAACATAAATCTCCTTGATAACTGTAATTATTTTTTCAGTTTTTTATAAATAAGTATGTTAATAAAAATTTATTATTATAGGAATAAAGTTAGTAAATTAATTACTAACTAAATTTTAATACTTGAAAATATGAATATTTGAGATTGACCTTTTTTAATATTTTTTTAAATATTAGTTCCAAGTTATTAAATAAGTTATAACTATTTATTTTGATATAGAACAAAAAAACAGATCATAAGATCTGTTTTAGTTTTATGTTAATTTATTAACTTCTTTTACACTAAATGAAACTGTTTTATTATCTCTTAGTCTATACACTAAATTTGGATTAGCATAACCTAATCTTTTTTCAAATAAACTCATACTTAAGTTTGGTAAAAATAAAGCTTGTTCATCTTTTATTATGATTTTCTCTTTATTTTTATCTAGTTTTTCTACTCCAGTAATTGGATCAACTTCATATATAGTGTATGGTGATTTTTCTGGAGATTGGTGTAAACCAATATTTCCAAATTGTCTTCACATTTCTTTACCATTAATTATTTGATGATATTGTTTGATTCTATCTTCAGATAATCCTTGATTAGCTTTAGTTGAAAAATAGTTTTCAGATAAATAACTAGGTCTATTTGTATATAAGTTAACATGAGCATGACTCATTCATCCACCATTAGATGCATTATTACCTAAATAACCAATAATAGTATTTTTTGCTACTTTTTGAGATGTATTTGGTGTTAAACTTTTAACAACTTGAATTGTTCTATCTTTATTTAATACAACTTTTTCTGCGTTTCATCCTAATTTTTGATTATTTAAAGTTCTTGATGCATCTAAATGTAAAAATGACATATAAATATGATCTTTATTATCATTTAAATAGATTTCTTTTTCTTTAGGAGTTCAATCTAAATCAGAAACTTTTATTTTAACAACAACAACAGTTCCAACTCCAGTAAATGGTGTTTTAGTAGTTAATTCATATGCAGCTATAATCTCTCCATCATATGGCATTAATACAGCTTGAAAATCATTAGCTACATAATCTTCTCCAATATGCATAAATATTGGTGTAGTAATTTTTGGAGCATAAAATCCTCTTGATGAAGCATAACCTCCAGAAAATAATTCTGAGTCAAATTGTCTAAAAAAGTCTTTATTTACAGATTGTAAATTTTCTTGAGTTAATCTTTCAGTTGTAAAATAAGGAGCTTGAATATTGTTTTTTATAAAGTCATTTTCATATAATAAACTATATTTTCCAACACCTATTTTTTTATTTAATTCTAATTTTTTATTATCTTTTAATAAAACATCTAAAACTAATTTAGCGTTTCTAAAATCATTAGTTTTTTCTATTTTTTTAATATCAACATTTTTAACATCTTTATTAAGAATTTTAACTATTAAATTGTCTTTAGTTAATGATAAAAAATCAGTATTAGAAATTCCATATTTAATAGTATCAATTTTAATAACTTCATTTAATTTAATATTTTTTCAAAATTGATCATTTCAATCAAATTTAAATTTTATTAATTTAGTTATTCCTGCTTCAGCTGGTAAAGCTTTTTTTTGAATTGTTTTTAGTTCTAATGTTTTTTGTTTAATTTGTTCAATTAATTTGTCAATTTCTGTTTTATTTGAATTAGAATTATTGATTTTTTCTAAATTTTGTTTTTTTGTAACTAATTCATTAATTTCTTTATTAATTTCAATTAGTTTTTTAGCTTTTTTAGATGAATCAAAACCTTCTTTAACTGCAAATCTAACTTTTAAATAACCTTCATTTAAAGCTAAATTTTTATCACTAAAATCAACACCAAAAATTGTTGATTTAAAAACAAAACTAGGATTGTTTGTTTTTAATTGATCAAATTCAGAAGTATTTATTTCAAAAATATTTGAAAGTTGAGTTGAGTCTAATTCATTAATATTTCATTGATCTATTTGTTTTTTAAGCTCATCAGAAATATTAGTTTTAAGTCTAGCTGTAAAGTTATCATATTTAAGTTCTTTTAACTTATTAAAAACATCTTTTAACTCTTCAACAAAAAACGCTTCACTAGGTGAACTTTTTACATTTTTTAATCTAAACTTAATTATTTGTTCAGTAAATAATCCAGGTTGATAACTTGCCTTTTTATGATTTTCTAATTGTCTTTTTATTCTAATTGGAAAAACAATATCAAAATTATTAGAATAATCTCTATCAATATTAGTGTAATCAACTTCTATTTCTAACTTATTTAAATAAGCATCAGAAAGATTAAACTCTTTTTTAATAATTTGTTTAAATTTATCTTTATCAAATTTAACATATTTAGCTGCATAGTTATTTTTCATTAAACTATCTAAAGTTATATAGTTATGTGAATCTTTATTAACAAATTGTACTAGTTGTTCATTAAAATCGTGTTTTTCAAAATATTGATTAATTTCAGATAAGATGTTTATTTGATTTTCTTTTTCAAAATCTACTATTTTATAAATACCTTGTTGATTTTGAGTTGTTTTACACCCAATAACTATAGAAGTTGAAAGTATTGGTAAACTACAAAGTACAACAAGAGCTGATTTTTTATATTTTTTATTTATCATATAAATCCTTAGGCAACTGATATAACTACTCCAGTTTTCATCTTAATAGCTATACTAATAAATCCAATTATTATAGGTATTATTATTGAAAATATAATTACTAAAACAAATTTTAATAAATCAAATAAGTATGACTTAATACTAATTTGGTTTTCTTTTTTTAATAAAATGAAATCTATTGTTTTAAAAATAATATCTATAAATGGAAATGCTAAATGAAATGAAAAGAATTCAAAAAATGATGAAATAAATAAAATAGTTCAAATAAATAACAATTCCATTAATATAATTCCAAATTGATCAAACTTATAAATTGCTGTATCTATTGCTGATATAAATGGTAAAACTATTATTAATAAAGTAATAAACACAAACTCTTTAATACTAAAACCTAATATTGATAAATCAGATGAGCTTTTAAAAAATTCTCTTAAAGTTAATGTATTTAAAAATTGATATTCAATTTTTTTATTATTAACTTTTTTAATACTATAAAAAAATAAATAAAATACTAAAACACTTAAAATTACTCCAATAAATTGAGCAAATAAAATATATCAAATTCCATTAATTAAAATAGATCCTACTAATTGATTACTTTCTTGACCAGATTTTCCAAACCCAATAAACACTGCTTTAAAAAAGACAATTAATGGATTTAAAAATGGAGCTATTGAAGTTTTTGCTCCAATTGAAGCAAATCCATAAGGTAAAAAGAAGGCTAAAGCTGTAGCTATTGTAAAACTAGTTGATAAAAATAACTTATTATGTTGTTTTTTTAATAATATTGCAATTAGTCTAAAAACTAAAACTAAAAATACTAGTAAAAATACTGCTAGAATTTCAAAACCAAAAACTGTTGGATTAAAAAACGTTCTTAACGCTTCTCCTGGTGTATTTTTTTGTATCATACTAACCCTTTCTAGTGTATATTAACCCCTCTTTTTTTATTATAAATAATTAGAAAAATTAATTAGAAATCTTAATAAAATAAAAAGCAATAGCCATTAGCTATTGCTATAAATATTTACAAATAATTAATTAATTTGATTAATGATTTTTAAAAACTGATCAACAATTTGTTCAGTTCTTCTTTGAATTTGACTAAATCCTCAAACACTATAAGAATTAATAGAATCAATATTATAGTCTTTTAAATTATTAGATCCATTAATTAAAGGTGATGAAACAATACGATAAAGTTTGGTTTTTTTATCTTCAAATGAATCATTACTTATTTTAGAATTTTTACTTAAATCAATAAAGCATAAATTTCCTATTTTATTTAAATATGTTTTTTGTTTATCTATAACATCTTGTTCTGATATGTTTTCATTACTTGCTATATATTTAATTCATTCATCAGTTAAAGTTTGAGGCATTATATGCTCTAGTGTAGTTTTTTTAGTATGATTGATTTTTTCATTAGCATTATTTAAAATAGTAGTTTCAACAACATCAATAACACCTTTTGCAATTCACTTAACAGTATCTTTAATATTTAAAAGTGATTCTCTAACTTGTATATCATCAGGAGATATTGCATTTAATGGTTTTTTAATAGAATTATCTTTTAAAATTCTGGCTAAGTCTTTATAGGTTTTTTCTTCTTTAGTTATTTGTTCTTCAAATCATAAACAAAAATCTGAAAGTGATTGACCTGTACCTTGATAAGACATTAATCTTATAATATGTATTGAAAACACTTTCATATAATTAATAATTGTTATATTTTCTTTTCATTCTTCACTACTAGTATCAAAGTTTGAAAATTTATTAAATAATGCAAATAATAAACCTATATAAACTCTTTTTTGATCAATTACTCTTATTCATAAATTATTTCCAATATGATTAGCTTTTATTGGTTTAGTAATTGTTAAATATAAAATCAGATATTTTTTTAACTCTTGTAAAATATTAGTTAAACTTCAGTTTTTCTCTTTACTAGACTTTATATAGTATTTGAAATTTTTATAAATTTCATAAGATCCGTATTTTTTATAATTATCTTTTAAATATCATTTTAAAAATTCTTCAAAAAAGTCTCTAATTACTTTTTCTTTATCTTTATTTTTTCAATCTCCATTTGAAACTAAATTTCAAATGTATTTATCAAATTGTCTTAAGTTATCTTTTGGATTTTTATTTTGATCTGCTAACATTATAATATTTTTAATTAAATCTAAATCATCTAAAGGAACACCCTTAGAGTTTAGATTTTCAAAAATAGTCATTTCTTCAAATGGATCACTTATTGGATAAATCAATGATGAAAAAATAAACTTATTTAAAAAAATATCTAATAATCTTTTATAATCATTAACATTAAATTTTTTAGAATCAAAAAAGTTTTTAATAGTTTCATAATTTTCTTTTATTTTTTTATCACTAAAATTTATTTCACTATTATCAAGCTCATTGCTTGTATAATAATTAATTATTTTTTTAATATCTTCTGATATAGATCAACTTTCTTGATCATCAGAGCGTTTTTCTAAATTAAATTCTTTGATTCCTTTTTCTTTAAAAATTGATTGTTGTAAAATATTTGATTCTTTATTTCTGATTATTTTGCTATTAAAAAAATGAAGTAATAAAAGACAAGTAGTTAATCTTTGTTGTCCATCAATTATTCGATGTTTTAAACCATTGGGATTATCTGTATCAATTGGAGCTGTTGTTTCAGTAATGGTTCCAAAAAAGTGCTGACGGTCATCTAAATCTCTATCTAATAGGTCATTTAAAAGTGAGTGAATATTTTCTTTGCTTCAACAATATTGTCTTTGATATAAAGGTATTTCAACTATTTGTAAATAAGAAAACATTTCTTTAACACTTCTAGGACTAACCGTAATTAAGTGGTTTTTCATAATTATTTTTCCTTTTTTATAAACTCATAATTTTCTATTTTTTTAAGACAATATGTTATTAATTCAGCATCTAAACAGACATCTTTTTCTCAAGGAGATACTTCTGCTTTTAAATTTTTAATTTTAACTTGATTAGTTCTTTTGCCTTTTAATTTGAAATCTTGATAGTTACTTTCATTAATAATGTTTAAATTTACTAAAAGCGTGATTATTTTACTTTGTCTATATATTGAAACATTCTTATTTAAACTTTTTGAAAAAATGTTATCTGCAATTTGTTTTGTAGATAATTCTTTATTAATTATTTTTCAATTACCATTTACATTTTTAATATAACCAAAAGCAGTTAAAACTAAACAAAATTGATCATAAGTAGCATCGCTAGTAAAAACATCAATTATTTTGTCATTTTCATTCATCACATTAATGTTGTTATTAATCTTGCTATTTGGTGAAGTATAAAAACTATTAAATTTTGAATATTTATCTTTAAATCTTTTTAAATAAGTTTTAGCATTAGTACCAACTGTATGAAAGATAGCACCTTTTATAATTTCTTTAAATTCCATAATTATTTATTCTTGTTTAGTTTTATTTTGATTTGATTAATAATATCTTTGATCAATTCGCTTGGAATTGAACTTCTTTTTGAATAACTCCCTCTTGCCATATGATCATTGTTTCCCTTATTTCTATTTGTTAGTAGATCAAGTTTTATATTGCTTTTAAAAATAGTTGGTTTTAAAGAAAAATCAATATCATAAGATGAGTAATAAGTTTTATTTTCATAAAAATTGTTATAAAAATTTCAATGGTGTTTTTGAAAATCTCAAGTCTTACTTGTTGCTGGGTTTTCTATAATTCATATCTTAGGTTTAAAAGTTTGAATTATATGAATAGTAGCTCCTATTGTACTAATTCCTAATATTCTTCCCACTTCTTTTTGTAAAAATAATCTTCTTTTAACTGGATGAGCAGTTTTATTATATTCATCGTAGTATTTTTTATTTCTTACTTTTCAAATCGAAGTATCATCTTCAACTTTTTCTGAAGTAGTAGTTATTTTAGAAAACATCTTACCACCACAATCAGCTCCACTTCAACTTTCACATGGTGGAGAAGCTAGAATAATATCTGGTTTTTCTAATTGCTTTAATTGGTTTATTAAATTAAAGTTAAGTAATGATAAATCAATTTGTTTATATTTATAATTTTCTGATTCTTTGAATTTTATTTTACTAGGATCATTAATACCAATTGAATAGACTATAAATTCATTATCAAAGTATTTTTTAATAGCTTTTTGATAACTACTTTCAGCATCATCATATAAAGCTCATACTACATATTTAGATATTAGTTTTTCATTTGATAGAGAATTTTTGCTATTATCTATTTTATTGTGCATAGCAAAAACCTCCATATTACCTATAGAGTTAATGATATATATATATATATATATATATATGCAAGCGATCAGCATAAAATGGTGAAATTTAGATCTGAGTTGGTCTTAAATTTGTAGTTTTTATTTATAGTTTATAAAGTTAATAATTTAGATTTTTAATATTTTAAAACTTAATATTTTTTAACATTTATTAAACTTAAATAAATAAAAAATTCCCTTGATTTTATCTAAGGGAATTTAACTTATTATTTAAAAATATAGTTTATTAATTATTTTCTAATTTTTTTATTAATATATCTAGCAATTAAATTTATAACTAGTATAGCAAATGTTCCAATTCACACATAACTCATAGCTAGTCTTGGATAAAATGCTCTTGTATCTAAATACTTAGTTATTAAATGACCTATATATAATTTATCACTAGCTAAAATATAATAAGTAATTGATGTTCTAAATATTAGTTCGAAATAAAAAATTGACAATGAGATAAATTCAATTTTAATTGCGGGCAAGACATACTTTAAAAATATTTGATTATTACTATATCCTTGTATTTTTAAATTATTGATGATTTGAATATTTAAATTATCAACTACTTCAACTAGTTGTTTAGCTTTACTTGAAGCTTGGTGTAAGCTAACAACAATAATTACTAGTGTTAAAACATTACTAAATATTGGGTGAAAAACATAAAAATAAACTATAGTTGGGATTAATCTAATTAAAACATTTAAACTTCTACAAATAATTACAACAAATAAATTATTTAGTCTTATTGATTGTAATCTAATACCTATTATTGTTATTACTATGCAAATAAACATAGCAACAATTGTAAACTGCAATGAGTTTCAAATTAAAAGAATTGGGTTATTTTCAATATGTTTGTTAAAAATGCTAAAACTAACAAAGTTTGGGTTTAACAAATTATTAAAAAATGATTTAACATAATCTAAATTAAAGATATAAATTGGAATATTAATAAAAGTAATAATACTTATAATAGTCAGGCTAATAAAAATTAAACTAATAATAATTTTATTAACGTTTAGTTTTTTAGATAATCTAGTATAGTATTCAAATTTAGTTTCATTTTTTTGTTTATAAACTTTAGATCTAGCCTCAACTAAATATTTTTTAAATAAATAGTTTAGTAGTTCTAAAACTAAAATAAAACTCATTAATACTAATAATGGAATACCTAATTGATTAAAATGAGCAGTGTTTTCACTTCCATAAACTATTAATCTACCTATTCCAGGTAAACTTAAAGCTGCTAGAATTGAAGCTCATCTAATGTTTGATTCAAATGAAAAAATGAATAATGCAATTACTCTATTTTTTATTCTTGGATAAATTTCTTTAAAAAAAGCTTTAAACTTTGAATTACCTTGACTTATTGAAACATAATATGCCTGTAGATCAAATGAATTTAGCATATCAATATAGTATTTATGTAATCATAATCAAGTGAATCAAATATAAACTAATAATAAACTTAAATCATTTCTAAAAGTTGAAGTTATTAGAGTAATAAAGATCAATTCAGGCGTACTTCTTAAAATTAAAATAACAGCACTTAATAAATAAGATAAAAATTTATTATTAACTTTACTAAATGATAAAAAACTAGTAATAACAGCTAATATAAAACCTATAAATGTTCCAGTTAAAGCTAGTTTAATTGTTACTCATAACAAACTAAGTGTATCTAAAAATAAGTTAGTATATTCATTTGAAATATAACTAGTATCTAAAAAGTTTTTATTTTCAAAACTAAATAGTAAAACTAGTTTTTTAGCTACTTGATAAAAATTATCAATTTTAATTAAACTCGCTTGACTATAAAAACAATAACCTACTAATACTAAGACTAAAAAAGCTAATAAATGAAAATAAATTGGGTGGAATTTTCAACTTGTTTTTGTATTTGTAGTTCTGTTTATATAACGATATTTAAAAAAATTAGATTCTTTAACTAAGAACGGCTTTTTATAATTCTGTCTAGTTGCCATTGTTTTATATCCTTAGTTTTTTTATCAAATACAATTTGTTTATTGTTAATTGCAATTACTCTATCAAAATATCTTTTAACTAAACTAAGATCGTGAATGTTTACTAAAATAGTTTTATTTTGTTTTGAGATATTTTTAAGTACTTTTAATACTTCAATACTAGTTTTTTTATCTAAATTACTTGTTGGTTCATCAGCTAGAATTAGTTCAACATCTTTTATTAGAAGTTTTGCAATTTCTACACGCTGTTGTTGACCACCAGAAAGCTCACTTACTTTAAAAAAAGCTTTATCTAAAATATTTAATTCATCTAATTTTTCAAAAATTGTTATTTTTTGTTTTCTAGTTAAAATACTAAAAAACTTATAAAAATTATTTTTATATTTACTAGTTGATCTAATAATGTTGTTATAAACATTATCTGTATAAATAAGATTAGGAGTTTGTGTTAGAAAACCTATTTTTGAGATAAAAAGACGTTTTTGTTTTTTATTAAATTTTAAAATATCTTTATCAAAGACTTTTACTTGACCTTTTACTGGTCTTAATGAATTAATAATTATTTTAAATAATGTACTTTTTCCAACTCCAGATGGACCAATTATAGCAACCAGTTCGCCTTGAAAAATATCTAGGTTAATATCTTTTAAAACTAGATCGCTTCTATTATTATATTGAACTGATATTTCTTTTAACTCTATAACTTTATTCATCTATTATTTACTATTAATTTTGTTTTTGAATTTTATCAATTTCTGTAACTAAATTTTCTGTTGATTCAGCTTGCACTTGTAATTTTACTAATTTTTCAAATAACTCATTACTTAATGGCATAAATTTGTTATATCCAGTGTAAATTCCATAAGTATTTTCAGTTAATGATAAAGAATTTAATGCTTTTGAAAGTAGTTNAACTTGTTTATCTAATAAACCTTTTCTTGCTAAAACAACATCATAACCAGCTGGATTAGTCATTGTTAAAGTTCTAACTACAGCACCATTTTTATCTTTCATACCATTAGCTTCTGGTTTTGCTGCTGGAGCTGGCGCAGCAGGTGCGGCAGCGGGTTTTGCGGCTGCTGGTTTTGCAGCAGTCATCATAGCTTTTCCACCATTCATTGCTTTTTCAGTTGATTTAAAATCAGTTGGTTTGTATTTTTCACTACCTTCTTCTGATTTTGTTCAGTTATATGAACCTTCATCATCAAATCCAATTCTTGGAACAAGTTGAGAATTAGCTTGTTTTTTACCTAATTGAGCAGATACTTTTTGTCCTTTAACAATGTATTGTTCGTATTTCTTACCTTCTAAATCTTCTTTGATTTCTGAAATAGTTTTACCAAAATGACGTGCAAATAATGCTACTTGATATTTATATCCACCAGCACTACTTGTTTTTTCATAAACTATACCATTTTTAACAAAGCTATCTCAATTTTTATCATCTCAAGCCTTAACAATTTTTTCACGATCTGCTTCATTACCAGCGATTAAAACTGCTCCACGATATACATAAGTTAAATCAACATCTTTATAAAAATTAGTATATTTTGATCCATCAAAATCTAATTTTTTACCATTAACTGCTTTGTCTGACTTATGTCAATCTGGGTATTCTCCAAACTCAAGTCATTTCTTATTATTTTCCTCAGCCAACTTACGTAAATCATCAGTAGATTTTCCATCTTTATAAAAAGTGTTGTCTCCTGATTGTCAGTTAAATTGTAAGGTAGCGGCTTGAGAAACTAGTTTAAAAGGTAAATCCTTATTTAAAGATTTAGTCTTGTTGTTTCAAACATTACTTAAATAGTATGAATAATTAGCAATATAAACATCATTTTCAGAATCATTTTTTTCTAATTTAGAAAAGTAAGTTTTTTTATCAAAGTCAACTTTTATATCAAATTTAACATCTTTAAATTTTTTAGTTGCTTCATCTTTGTTTTTTAATTCATTAAATTTTTTAGTTAATAATTCTATGAATGCCTTACTTTTATCTCCTGGAGTTACAGCACCAGTATCATAATCTAATTTACTAAAAAATCCATCATTAACTCAAGAGTTGTTGATTGTTATTGTAGTATCTCAATCTTCTTTAGTTTGACAAGCAACAACAAATGAACCTACAGAAGCAATAGAAACAGCCGATAACATTGTCCCTAATGCAACTTTTAATTTATTTGTATACATATTTATCTCCTTTTTTTAAAATAAGGGGAAAATAAAAGGTTATACCTTTTAAAGGGTATAACCTGTAAAAAATCTAGCCACGCATGAATTACCATGATCTGCTAATAGGTATAATCTCAGCTTTTTACAGCACCCTTATTTGTTTTAATTATACTTTAATAGAATAAATAGTGAAATAAAACAATAATTCAAAATACTAAAAACTGAAAAAATACTAATTAATTACTTATCTATTTGAAACTCTATAGGAATTTCTTCTTTTAAAACATGTTTAAAAATATATTCTCCAACTCCACCTTGATCTGCAGTTAAACTAGTTATATCATCAGCTGCATTTTTAACTATATCTAGTTTTGTATTTTTCATAGCAACTCCTTTTCCTGCAAATTTAATCGCTTCTAAATCATTTTCTCCATCACCAAAAAATAAAATTTCTTCTGGTTTAACATTTAATTCTTTTGCAACATATTCTAAACCATAACCTTTATTAACACCAATTGGATTAATTTCAATATTTTCTTTTGCATTTGTTACATAACTAAAAGAAAAAGCACTAAAACCTAAATCTTCAATTTTTTTTCTCATTTGTCTCATATTTTCTTTTTTACCAAAACAAATATATTTAGTAATTTGAGATTCTAAAGCTTTATTAGGTTTATATATTTTTACAACTCTTTGAGCTCTTTTTTTCATTCATCAAAAAAAGATAGAAATACCTTTATTTTTATAAGCAATATTTTCATTAAGTGTATAACAAAAAGCATGAGCTTTATGTTGTTTTATAATACTAAAGATTTGATCAACTTGTTGAGCTGTAAAGTTTTTTGTATATCTAATCTTTACACTACCATTTTTTTCATAACTAAACACTTGTCCACCATTTTGTCCAATAAAAGGAATACTAGTATTTAATAAATCTAATTGTTTTGCAATAAATCTAGTAGTTGTTATAGTTCTTCCAGTTGCTATAACTATTTTTATTCCTTTATCTTTAGCTTTTTTTATAGCAAGTTTAGTTAGTTCATGAATTCCGTTTTTTCTAGTATACACTGTTCCATCAATATCAATAGCAATTATTTTATACATAAAAACTCTCTTTTCTATTATTATGATTATAACAAAATCAATTATTCTAATATCTTTATGAATTTTAGTTTCTTAATATAAGGAGTTAATAAGTAATATAAGAACTTTTATAATTAATTTGAGGTGAAATAATGAATAAGTTTAAAACTGAGTTTGATAAACCTTTTAATAGATCAAAAACTCATGAAAGAAGATGATGTAAAGATAATATTAAACAATTTTATTTATTAGATGATTATGATAATTTTTTAAACTATTCAATAGCTGACACTAATTTTAAAACTCCAAAAATTATAGTTGATACAATTAAAAAAATAGCTAACCAACAATCTTATAGTTATACTTGTAGTATTGAGTCATCAATTAGTGCAATTCAAACTTGATATAAACAATTACATAATATTGATTTAGATTTAGATCAAATAATTCTAGGTCATGGAACTATTAGTGCTTTAATTCAAGCTGTTCAAGCACTAACTAATACAAATGATAATATTCTAATTCAATCTCCTGTTTATAAGCCTTTTTATAATGTAATACAAACAAATAATAGAAATGTAATAGATAATCCATTAGTTTATAAAGATCATAATTATGAAATTGATTTTATTGACTTTGAAAATAAAATAAAAAAACATAATGTAAAAATGTTTATTTTATGTAGTCCACATAATCCTTCTGGAGTTGTTTGAAAAGCTCAAGATCTTTTAAAAATTGTTGAAATTTGTAATAAGTATAATGTAGTTATTATTAGTGATGAAGTTCATGGAGATATTGTTTTAAAAGATAAGTTTTATTCTATATTAGAATTTGAAACTACAAATAATAACTTTATAGTAGTTAGTTCTCCAAATAAAATGTTTAATTTAGCTGGATTAAAAGGTTCTTATTTAATTAGTAAAAATAAAGATATATTAGATAAAATTAAACAACAATATTTAATTAATGGATTTGGATTATCTAATTCTTTTTATCAACAAGCTCTAATTAGCGCTTATACAAATAAAGAGGTTTTAGATTGAGTAAAAGAGTTTAAAGAATATGTTTATAATAACTACTTATATTTAAAAGAAAATCTTTTAAATAAATATAAACAACTAGATTATATAGATCTAAAAGCAACTTATTTAGTATGAATTAAGTTTAATCATATAACTGTTAATCAGTTTAAAGAAAATTTAAAACATCAAAATCTAATTATTAATTTAGCTAGTGATTTTTATACAACTGAAACTGACTGATTTAGAATAAATATTGCTTGTCCTAGAAGTGAATTAATACAATTAATTGAAAAACTAAAAATCTGTTTAAAATTAAATTAGGAGGTAATTATGAAAATAATTAATACTGAAAATGCTCCAAAAGCAATCGGACCATACAGTCAAGCTGTTAAAATTTGTAATGGTACTTTGTATTTATCTGGGCAATTAGGATTAGATCCTAAAACTATGCTTTTAGAAAATAATATTGAATTACAAACAAAAAGAAGTTTAAATAATATTTATGAAATTTTAAAACAAGCAGGATATGATAAAACTGATGTAGTTAAAACTTTAGTTTTATTAAAAGATATNAATGATTTTTCATTAGTAAATAGTATTTATGAAGAATTCTTTGAAGATCACAAACCTGCAAGAAGTGCTTTTCAAGCAGCAGCTCTTCCAAAAGATGCTTTAATTGAAATAGAAGTAATTGCTTATAAAAAAGAAACAAATTGTTGTTTAGATAAATAATAAAAAATGCAGATCATTAAAGGTCTGCATTTTTCTTATTTTTTAGACTTAATTTTAGATAATTTATCTTTAATTTTTTCNTTAGATTTAAAGTATAAATTCTTTGTTTTATCTGCTGAATTTAAATAAAAATCCTTTAGATTTTTACGATAATAATATCCAGCTCCAGCTCCTATTCCTAGAATTGTAAAACTACCTAAAATTGCTCCTGCTATAACTCCTGCGCTTGGTGAATTTGATTTTATTATAGTGTTTGGTTTTGCTGGTATTTTGTAAGGACTATTATCAATTTTTGGGTTTTTAATCTTGTCTTCTTTTAGTGATTCATTTTTTTCTATTGTTTCATTATTTATTTTAGAATGTTCTGGTTTTTTAGGAGCTATTGTATTTTCTGAATTATCTGGTGAATCTGCTGGTAGTGGTGAAGAATTTGGGATAGAATCAGGTTTTGAAGATTCTTCAGTTGGTTTTTCAGGTTTTATAATAGGCTTTGTATCTTCTACTTTTCATTTTGGTTGTCTTTCTTTAATTAGCCCAAAATTATCATTTTTAACTGTATCATTCATTAATCAACTACTTAAATCGTGATTAAACTTAATTGCGCCATTGAACATATTACTCATATTTTTTATGTTTTTAAGTTTATGCCCTCAATCAAGAGGTTTCTCACCATTATTAAATGAACTTGCATTTTCAAACATTCTACTCATATCTGTTACATTAGAAATGTCTCAATCTGAAATATTTTGATTAAATGAATAGGCCTTGTTGAACATTCCCTGCATATTTGTAGCTTTTTTAACTTTAGATTCTCATTTAAGTGATTTGTTATTATTGTTATACTCTTCAGCACCTAAAAACATATTTTTAAAATTTGTAACATTTGATACATCTCATGATGATAAATCCTGATTGAACGATTTTGCTAATCCAAACATTCCTTCCATGTTTCTTACTTTAGAAGTATTTCATTTTAAAATGGAAGAATTATTGAACCATGTGGTATTATAAAACGCATAACTCATATCTGTTATATTTTCTGTATTTCAATCAACTTCTCAATTAATTTGATTACTATTTTGTACAAATGCATTTTTTAAACTGGTAACTTCTTTAGGTAATTCAGCTGCTATTGTTTTAACTTTATAATTTAGATGTTTTATTTCAACAACCCCATTTTGTAACACAGTATAACCAACTTTAGTAAGTTTACCATTTTTATCAATTTCATGTTCTCTAGACTTTAATTCACTAAAGTAAATATTATTGTATTTATTTGAGTTATTATAATTATTCAATAATATTAGACTAGAAGAAAACATAAAAATAGATGTTCCCATTCCTACAATAGTTAATAGTTTTTTCATTATTTCGCTCTCTTATTTGATTATTTTTATTATTTTTTAGATCTAGTTTTTGAGAATTTTTCCTTAAATTTAAAATATAAATTCTTTGTTTTTTCTGCTGAATTTAAATAAAAGTTTTTTAGATTTTTACGATAATAATATCCAGCTCCAACTCCAATTCCTAGAACTGTAAATGTTCCTAAAACAGCTCCAGTTATAACTGCAGCACTAGGAGAACTTTGTTTCAATATTGTGTTAGGTTTTGATTCTAGGGAAGGTATTTTATATGTATTATCTTCTAAGATATTCCTTTTTTCCGAATCATCTTTTTGTTTATCTTTAGTAATTTCATTTAAATTATTATCTGTATGTGGGTTTTCTAAAGCCTCATCGGCTTTAGGTGATAATATTTCTTCAGTACTAATCTCAGGTTTAGTTGGTGGAGTTACATTAATATTATCTATCGAATCTGATTCATTTACAGACGAATCACTCTTAGGAAGTGTTATTAATTCTGGAGTATCTTCTGAATCATTAGATAAACTTTCTGTATTACCAGATTGCCCTGGTTGAGGTGTCGATTCTTCTACAGGTTTAGCTGCTTCTGTCTTTTCTAGTCACCTAGGCTGATAGTTCTGATCAAGTCCAAAATCATTATTATTAACCTCAGTTTTCATTAGTCATGAATTCAAATTTTGCTTAAATGCTTTTGCATCTTTAAACATTTTTTTCATGTTTTTAATTTTTTTAAGCTTAGGTCCTCACTCTAATGGTTTATTTCCATTATTAAACGTTGTAGAGTTTGCAAACATTTGTTCCATATTTGTAACGTTTGATACATCTCAGTTCGATAAATCATGATTAAAACCTTTAGAATAAGCAAACATTTCCCCCATATCAGTTACCTTAGAGGTGTCTCATTTTAGAATAGCAGGATTATTAAATCATGTAGTATTGTAGAACATACTATTCATGTTTGTTATTCTTGATGTATCTCAATCTACTGTTCAGGTTATATCATTTAATCTTGTTTGAAAAGCTCCCTTTAAACTAGTTATTTCTGTAGGTAATTGCGCTGCAATGACATTAACTGTATGGGGTATTTCTTTTATTCTTACTTGACCATTTTCTGTTTTATAACCAATTTCAGTAAGTCTATCACCTTGAATTGTATGTTCTTTTGAAATATTTTTACTATTATAATTTATTACGATATTCTTATTATTAGAATTTTTAACTAGAGTTGTGCTTGCAAAAACTAAAAAAATAGCACTACAGCTAGTTAAAATAGTTAATAACTTTTTCATTATTTCACTCTCTGTTTGATTATTTTTATTTTTAATTATAAAAAATTATGCCTTTTCATTATATAGAATATAAAAATTGTGTCAATGGTAAATTTTAAATTTAGAGAGATGAAATACAAAAAGGCAGGTTGCCTTAATTAGACAATTCTGCATTATATTTTTTCTTATTATTTTCTATTTCAAGATTTATTTTTTAGATATTTTATCTTTGATTTTATTGTAGAAACTTTTTAAATCATTTTTTGATTTTAGATATACTGGTTTTATTTTATCTGTTGACTTTAAATAAAAATTTTTTAGATTTTTACGATAATAATATCCAACTCCAGCTCCAATTCCTAGAATTATAAATGTTCCTAAAACAGCTCCAGTAATAACTAAAGCATTATTTGATTTAGATTTTGAAATGACTGTATTTGGTTTTATTAATGGGAATTTGTTTGTATTATTATTTGTTCTATCAATAGAATTTTCACTATCAATTTTAAGTGTATCTTCAACTTCTGTAATTTCATTTTTAGATTCAGGTGATTCGGATTTTTCAATTGGCAATTTAGGTTCTTCAATTGGTTGATTAATTATTGAAGATTCATTTTCATTATTTGGGGCATTGATCATAGGATCAGGTAGAGATGGTGTGTTATCAGGTTTTATTATTGGTGTAGTAACAGTAGGACCAGGAATTGTAATATTAGATTCATCTTCTGATCTTGGTTGAATATTTGGTGTAGGCGCTTCAACTGGTTTTGATACTCATTTAGGTTGTTTTTTATCATCTAATCCAAAATCCTTATTATTAGCATAATTTGTTAATTTTCATCCACTTAAATCATGAGTAAAACTCGAAGCGTTTTTAAACATACTTTCCATGTTTGTAGCATTTTTAAGTTTATCATCTCAATTTAAATGTTTTTCTTTATTATTAAAATCTGTAGCTTCAGAAAACATTCCTTTAAAATTTTTTACATTAGATACATCTCATTTAGACAAATCTTGATTAAATGACCTACTTTTACCAAACATACCTTCCATAGTTTTTACTTTTGAAACATCTCATTCAGCAATACTTGGATCATTAATATAATTTGTATTATAAAACACATAGCTCATATCTTCTATATTTGATGTATTTCATTTAGTTTCTCATTTTACATATTGATTGTTTCCAGTAAATGCATATTCTAAGCTTGTAATTTCTGGTGGTAAATCTGCTGCAATTGTTGAAACAGTTGGAGGTATTTGTGATATTATTGTTTTTCCATTTTTCTTATAATAACCTATTTTAGTAATTTTTCTATTAAGTCCAGATCCAGTAACTACATGTTGTTTAGTATTAGTCTGAGCATTATAACTTATTATATTATTCTCACCATTATTTTTATTAACTAGTATTATTGAAGTTGTTATTAAAAATCCAAAACTACAACTAGTTAAAAGGGTTAATAATTTTTTCATTAATTATTCATTCCTTATTTATCTTTTATATTGCAAATATTCATTATAGTTTTTTTTTTTTTTTTTTCAAGAGTAAATTATATTTTCTAAAAACTTTTAAGTATGTTATTAATTAATTAAAATACATATTAAAATAAGTTTATGAAAAATAAAAATAATGAATCTTTTAAAAAAAGACTAGGTAAAAAAATTTTTAAAGCTGCTAAAAGACCTTTTAAGTTTATTTATTGATTAGCAGGTAATTTAACTGTGTTTAAATCAAATAAAAAACTAGGATATATTAGTAAAATTGATGATATTAATAAGTTAAATAAAATCATGAAATACTATTATAAAAGAGATGAATTAGTATTATGTGATGATAATAAAATACAAAATGTTAGTTTTGTTACAAGTGATAATATAAAAATTAAAGCTATTAAATTTATTACTAATAAAGATAGTAAAAAATGAATTATTTCATCTCACTGATTTGCTGGACATAAATATTTAGGATTAATTCATACTAAAGCTTTTATAGAACTTGGATATAATATATTATCTTTTGATTATAGAAATCATGGAGAATCTGATCAAACTGAAGTAATTAGTATGGGGTTGTTTGAAAGTAGAGATTTAATTAGTGCTATTAATTATTTAATTACAAGTGAAACTGTTGAAGTTTTAGGATTATTTGGAATGAGCATGGGTGCTTATATTTGTAATTATGTAGCTATTAATAACAAAGAGTTACTAGATAAAGTTAATGTTAAATTTATAATCAGTGATTCAACTTATGGATCTATTGAATCATTATTATATAAAAACTGAGAACAAAGATTAAAGTTTTTTATTAATAGAAAATTAGCTAGAAAAATTATTAATAAAACTATTGATCTACAAACTTTAGCAACAAATCATAACCAAGAAGAATTAAATTTATTTGATATGTATGAAAATAAAAAACTAGTTCCAGCAAAAGCAGCTAGTTTATTTATACATGGGTGTAATGATCAAATAACAAGTCATACTGATTCATTAAGACTATTTATTAATAGAACTATTTATAATGATAATGATGAATTAGTTTTATATAATTCATGTAATCATTGTTTTTCTTTTAAAGAACATTACTATCAAACTATTTATAAAATCTTAATGTTTGAAAATAAAATTATTAAAGATGATAATGCTACTAAAATAGCTTTAAATAAAATGAATATTACTCCTGAAGTTATTAATAATAACTTTAATGAAATAAAAGAAGTTTCAACATTTAGTTTTTCTAAAAATAAGAATAATTAATCTAAAACTAAATTAAAGATTTATAATTTTAAATGTCTTTAGTTTAGTTTTAATTTTTTATAGATTTATTTTAGAAATTATTTTTATAAATATTTTTAAAATTATTAATATTTTTTGCTTATTTATGTTGTAAATGGTAAAGATATTATCTATAATAATAAAGTCATTTAATATGATAAGATAATAACAAAGATAAATTTTATATGCGCCCGTAGATCAATTGGATAGATCGCTTGACTACGGATCAAAAGGTTGGGGGTTCGAGTCCCTCCGGGCGCACCATTTAGAAAATAAATTGTTATTATCTTTACAACATAATAACAAGTATTCGGGAAGTGGCTCAGTTTGGTAGAGCATTCGGTTTGGGACCGAAGGGTCGCAGGTTCAAATCCTGTCTTCCCGACCATTATAATAATGGGCCCTTAGCTCAGCTGGGAGAGCACCTGCCTTGCACGCAGGGGGTCGACGGTTCGATCCCGTTAGGGTCCACCATTATGGCGGGGTAGCTCAGTTGGTTAGAGCGTTCGGTTCATACCCGAAAGGTCGAGAGTTCAACTCTCTCCCCCGCTACCATATTTATTTATGGACCTTTAGCTCAGTTGGTTAGAGCATCCGGCTCATAACCGGACGGTCATTGGTTCAAGTCCAATAAGGTCCACCATATTAAAATAAAAATATTTTTAGTATGAAAGAATGGTAGTACGGAAGATTACCCAAGTCCGGCTGAAGGGATCGGTCTTGAAAACCGAGAGTCGGGGAAACCCGAGCGGGGGTTCGAATCCCTCATCTTCCNCCATTTATTAAGAATTTAAAAACAACGCGGGGTAGAGCAGTTGGTAGCTCGCCGGGCTCATAACCCGGAGGCCGCAGGTTCGAGTCCTGCCCCCGCAACCAATGGCCCCATAGCGAAGTTGGTTATCGCGCCTCCCTGTCACGGAGGAGATCACGGGTTCGAGTCCCGTTGGGGTCGCCATTTTTTATGGTCGTGTAGCTCAGTCGGTAGAGCAGCAGACTGAAGCTCTGCGTGTCGGCGGTTCAATTCCGTCCACGACCACCACTTGAACACAAAAATTATAAGTACTCATAAGACTACTTTTTTTTATTTTAAAAAACTAATAAGTATATAATTACTTTATATTTTTACTAGTAATTGGAGCAATAATTATGAAACTAATAGTTTTAGAAAATGAAGAACAAGTGGCAAATAAAGCAGCACAAATTATAAGTGAACAAATTAAAAATAAACCTAATAGTGTATTAGGTTTAGCAACTGGTTCAACACCAATTAATACTTATAAAAAACTAATTCAAATGTATCAAGAAAAACAAATTAGTTTTAAGGATGTTATTAGTTTTAATTTAGATGAATATAAAGATATAGATAAAAATAATAAACAATCTTATTATTATTTTATGAATGAACAACTATTTAATTTTATTGATATAAATAAAAATAATTGTTATATACCTAATGCTAGTTTTTATGATAATCCAAAAGTTTATGATGAGCTAATTAAAAAAGCTAATGGTATTGATTTACAACTTTTAGGACTTGGAGTTAATGGACACATTGGATTTAATGAACCAGATTCAAGTTTTGATTCTTTAACTCAAATTGTTGATTTAACAAATTCAACTATTAAAGCAAATTCAAGATTTTTTGATTCAATAGATCAAGTACCAACTCAAGCAATTTCAATGGGTTTACAATCAATAATGAATGCTAAAAAAATTTTATTACTAGCAACCGGAGTTAATAAATCTGAAGCTATTTATCGTTTAATTCAAGGACAAATTACAAAAAAATGACCTTGTACAATATTACAAAAACATAATGATGTCACAATAATTATTGATAAAAATGCAGCAAGTAAATTAACTAATTTAAAAGCTAATTAGATTAGCTTTTTTTATTTGCTTATTTATAATAATTATTTTATTGAGTTTTTAAAAATATATAATTATATAGGCATTTAATCTGAAAGGTAAATCTATTATGAAAAAAAAGGTAATTTTTGGTAATTGAAAAATGAATGGAACTAATGAAAGTTTGACAGATTTTTTAAACCAAGTAGATAATAAAATAGATAGTTCAAAAATTATAGCTGGATTAGCTGTACCTTATGTAATGTTACAAACTGGGCTAAAACTTGCAAAAAATGTTAAAATAGCTGCTCAAAACGTACATTATAAAGATAAGGGAGCTTATACTGGAGAAATTTCAACTACAATGCTAAAAGAAATCGGAGTTGAATATGTAATTA
The DNA here is from genome assembly GCF_900489555.1 of Mycoplasma mycoides subsp. capri. Taxonomy (GTDB): domain Bacteria; phylum Bacillota_I; class Bacilli_A; order Mycoplasmatales; family Mycoplasmataceae; genus Mycoplasma; species Mycoplasma capri. The sequence continues at coordinate 783,111 of NZ_LS483503.1, forward strand.
TTGGACATTCTGAAAGAAGAGAAATGTTTAATGAAACTGATTTAGATGTTAATAAAAAAGCTAAAGTTTTATTAGAAAATAATATAACTCCAATTATTTGTTGTGGTGAAACTTTACAAACTAAAGAAAGTGGAAAAACTATTGAATTTGTAAATAATCAAATTAATATAATGTTTGAAGGTATTAAAAAAGAAGACGCAATTAAAGCAATTATTGCTTATGAACCAATTTGAGCAATTGGTACTGGAAAAACAGCAACAAGTAGTGATGCTGAAGAAGTATGTAAACAAATCAGAAATAATTTAGCAAAAATTTATGATAAAAATACAGCTGAACAAATTATTATTCAGTACGGTGGAAGTGTTAAACCATCAAATATTCAAGAATATTTAAAAATGCCAAATATTGATGGAGCTTTAGTTGGAGGAGCTTCTTTATTAGCTAGTGATTATTTAGGTTTAGTTAACTATAATGAATAAACCAGAAATTAAGTTATTAATATTAGATATGGATGGGACTAGTTATTATAAAATGGGTCCTATTATAGAAAAAAATATTGAACCATTAAAAAGAATAATAAATAAAGGAGTTAAAGTAGTTTTTGTTACAGGACGACCTGTTTTAGCAAAACTAAATAGTTTAAAACATCACGGTTTGTTAGTTGATCATCAATTAATTGCTGGATATAATGCAGCTTGCATTTATGATTTAAGTAAAGATCAAATTTTATTATCAAATCCAATTAGTACAGATCAAGCAAAAAAAGTATTTGATTTAGTAACTAGTGATAAATATAAAAATAGTGATATTAAAATTTGAGGATATGTTGATGATTTAAAAACTGTAATAACTAATAAATGAACTCAAAATCCAAGTGACTATCATGATGAAACTGTTTTTTTTGATGGTCAAGTTCTTGAATATAAAGATATTAAAGATGATTTTAATTTTAAATTCTTTAAGCTTTTAGGTTTTAATGCAAATAAAGAATTTTATGATATTTTAGTTAATGAATTGGATTTTAACATAGCTACAAATGATAATAAATTAGCAGAAATTAATAAAAAAAATGTTAATAAAAAATTAGCTGTAGAATGATTTTCAAACTATTTTAATATTGATTTAAAAAACATTGCAGCAATTGGTGATGGAATGAATGATTGAGAAATGATAAATCACGTAGGATATAAAGTAGCTATTAAAAACTCAGTTGAACCAATTAAAAAAATAGCAAATATTTATATAGATAAAACAGCTGAACAAGGTGCAGTTGAAGAATTTATTAAACACTATATACTAGGAGAATAAAAATGAAAGTAAAAAGACCAGTTTTACTAGCAATTCTAGATGGTTGAGGAATTAGTGAACCTGATAAGGGAAATGCTGTTGATAATGCAAATATGGTATTTGTAGAGTACTTAAAAAAAACTTATCCTTGACTAAAAGCTCATGCTTCAGGAAAATGAGTAGGTCTGCCTGATAATCAAATGGGAAACTCTGAAGTTGGACATATTCATTTAGGAGCTGGAAGAATCAATTTAGAATCTTTAGCAAAACTAAATCATGAAACAAAAACTAATAACATAGCAAAAAATGAAGAAATTGTTAAAAGTTTTGAGTATGTAAAAAATAATAATAGTGCTTTACATTTAATGGGATTATTTTCAAATGGTGGTGTTCATTCTCATTTTGATCATATGATAGCTATTTATAAAGCAGCAATTGATTATGGTATTACAAATATTAAGTTTGATTTAATTACTGATGGAAGAGATACTAAGCCTAAATTAGCTTATGATTTTGTTAAGGATTTATTAGAATTAATAAAACAAAATAATAATATTGGTGTGATTTCTTCAATTAGTGGAAGATATTATGCAATGGATCGTGATAAAAGATTTGATAGATCACGTATTGCTTATAATGCTATTACTAATAGAAATAATGTTAGATCATTTACAAATATATTAGATTATATTCAACAAGAATATATGATAAATCACGATGATGAAATGATTATTCCAGCATTTAATCAAGATGATTTAAATGGTAATTTAAAAGCAAATGATGCAATTATTATGACTAATTTTCGTCCAGATAGAGCTATTCAAATTTCATCAATTTTAACTAATAAAAACTATATAGCTTGACAAAGTGAAGCATTTAGTGATGCTGAATTTATTGGAGATAAAATTAGATTTGTTTCTATGATGAAATATTCAGATAGCATAACTTCACCACATATTGCTTATCCACCAAAACCTTTAACAAATACTTTAGGTCAGTATTTATCTAAACTTGGATTAAAACAATTAAGAATTGCTGAAACTGAAAAAATTGCTCACGTTACTTTCTTTTTTGATGGAGGAAATGACTATTTTAAAAATGGTTTAGCAAAAAATGATGAAATTACTTTAGCTAATGCATATATTGATTTAATTCCTTCAGCTAAAGTTGCAACTTATGATTTAAAACCACAAATGTCAGCTGTTGAAATTACAGATAAATTATTAGAAGAAATTAAAAAAGATGAATTTGATTTTATAGTTTTAAACTTTGCAAATTGTGATATGGTAGGTCATACTGGAAATAACAAAGCTACTGAAATTGCATGTAAAACTTTAGACGAACAATTAAAACGTATTCATGAAGAATTTGTTTTAAGACATAATGGAATTATGATAATTACAGCAGATCATGGTAATGCTGAAATAATGATTGATAAAGATGGACAAGTAAATAAAAAACATACAACTTCACTAGTTCCAATTATTATTACTGATCTAAATATTAAACTAAAACAAAACGATCCAGCAATTGCTAAAGTTGCTCCAACTATTTTAGATTTAATGAACATTGAAATTCCAAAAGAAATGGAATTAGAATCAATGATTGATCATAATTAAAATCTTAAAATAACTAGCACTACCAAGGGTGCTAGTTTTTATTTTTTCTAATTTATCCCGAATATGATATAATTTTTGGGAGAAAGGAGTAAAAAAATTATGTCATATTTATCACAAATTCAAAATAGAATTGATCACTTTGAACCTACAAAAATTTTCATTAGTAATGATTTTTTAGATATTGCTTCTAATGAAACTGTTCGTAGAACTTTAAATAAGCTAGTAGAAGAAGAAAAAATCAAAAGAATTATCAATGGTTTTTATTATAATCCTACTTATATTGAACTTATTCATGAATATGAACCATTTGAAGTTGAAGAACTAGCATATTCTATTGCTAGAAAATATAATTGAGAAATTGCTCCTTTTGGTATTGCCTGTTTAAATATATTAGGTTTATCAACGCAAGTTCCAGCAAAAATAATTTTTGTTTCTAGTGGTAAAAACAAAATATATAACATAGATGGATGAATTATAGAATTTAAAAAAGTTAGTAATAAAGAAATTTGTAATATGTCTTGAAAAACAAAAATTGTTATTCAAGCCATTAAAGAAATTGGTAAAAACAAATTAACTAAAAAAGACATTAGAATAATTAGAAATAGTTTATCAGCACTTGAAAAACAAAACTTACTAAAAGAAACAAAATACACAACTACATGAATTTTTGATTATATCAAACAAATTTGTAAGGAATAATATGAATAAATTTTATGTAAAAACAAATTCAGAGTTAAGAGCTTTAATAATAAGTACAGCAAATACAAAAAGAATACCAAATGCTGTTGTTGAAAAAGATTATTGAGTTAGTTTCTTATTAGATTATATTTTTAGTGAAAGTAAATGATCTAATTCGTTTACTTTTAAAGGTGGAACTTCACTTTCTAAATGTTTTAATTTAATTGAAAGATTTTCTGAAGATATAGATTTAATATTAGATTGAAAACTTTTTGGATATGAAAGTAATGAACTATATATAGAAAGAACAAAAAAGGGTCAAAGTAAATTCAATAATGAATTAAATGAAAAAGTAATGGTCTTTTTAAAAGATCAACTTTTAAAAGAATTAAATGAAAAATTAAAAGAATATAATTTAGAATTTTCAATTGATCCAGAAGATCCTAACAGTATTTTATGTGACTATCCTAAGATATTTCAATCAGACTACTTATCTAAAAAAATAAAACTAGAAATAGGTTGTCTTGGTAAGTGAACTCCTGCTGAAGATGTAAAAATTAAGCCTTTAATTTCTGAAGTATATCCTGATGTATTTAAACAATCTGCTATTATAAGAACTATTAGTCCTGAAAGAACTTTTTGAGAAAAAACACTTATTTTACACTCTGTATGTAATAAGTCTGAAGAAAAACCACTTAATACTAGATATGCTAGACATTATTATGATTTGTATTGTTTATATAATTCAGTTTATAAAACAAAGGCTCTTGATGATATAAATTTACTTTTAGATGCTACTCAATTTAAAAAGAAATTTTATTGATCAAAATCTGCAAATTATGATGATGTTTTAGAAAATAAAAATCTAAAATTAATACCAGATGATTTTAGAATAGAGCAAGTTAAAAAAGATTATGTTGATATGAAAAATATGTTTTATGGACATATTCCATCAATAGAACAAATATTTGAAACACTAAAAAGACTTGAAGTTGAAATTAATGATAAACTAAAACAAATTAAAAATTTACAATAATAAAAGCCCCTTTTTTGATTTTTAATCAAATAATAAGGGGCTTATTTTATATTAATAATTACTTTTATTTTCTTGTTTTAACACTATTTCAACAGATCCACTAGTTCCAAGTCTACTTGCTCCAGCATTTATCATTGCAATTGCATCATCATAAGTTCTAACTCCACCAGCAGCTTTAACCTTAGCTTTATTTTTAACAACTTCACTCATTAATTTAACATCTTTAATATTAGCTCCTGATTTGTTAAATCCTGTTGAAGTTTTAACAAAATCTATTCCTGCTTTAACAGCTAACTCACAAGCTTTAATAATTTCTTGTTCTGTTAATAAACAATTTTCTAAAATAACTTTAACAACATGATCATTAGCTGCTTTTTTAACTTCTTTCATATCATTTAAAACTAAATCATAATCTTTATCTTTTAAAGCACCAATGTTTAGTACCATATCAATTTCATCACAACCGTTTTCAATTGCTTTTTTAGTTTCAAAAACTTTAACTTCAGTTAAGCATGCACCTAATGGAAAACCAACAACATTTGTAATACCTACATTACTATTTTTTAATAATTCTTTACAAAGACTAGTTCAACAAGTATTAACACAAACTGTTGCAAAATCATATTGGATTGCTTGATTGCATAAATTAATAATATCTTGTTTAGTTGCTTCTGGTTTTAATAAAGTATGATCAATATATTTATTTAATTTAATTTCCATAAATTTACTTTCTAAATATTTAAAATTGTTTTTAATTCTGTATAGATCTTTTCAGCTTTATTTTCTGCTTTTTGTAAAGAACTATCAACTATTACAAAATAAATTTTTAATTTAGGTTCTGTTCCTGATGGTCTAATTGCAATTCAAGATTTATCTTCTAAATAAATTTTTAATAAATCTTCAGATGGCATATTATATAACCCATTAATATAATCTTCAATTTTAACTACTTTTAAATTATTAATTTGTTTAATTCCTGTAGTTCTTAATAATTTCATAATTGGAGCAATTTTTGAATCTTTTTCTTCAGGTTTAAAGTTTAAATTATAAGTAGTTGTGTAATAATATCCATATTTTTCATATAACTGATTTAAATAATCAACTAAAGTCATATTTTGATTTTTATAATATCAACAAGCTTCAGCTGCAATAATTGATGCTTGAATTCCATCTTTATCTCTTGTTGAATCATCAATTACATAACCATAACTTTCTTCATAAGCAAACACAAAATTTAAACCATTTAAAGGCTCTTTTAACATTTCTTGACCCATTCATTTNAATCCAGTTAAAGTCTTAACTACATTAGCATTATAAGTTTCACTAGCAATTCTATCACCAAGATCACTTGTAACAAAACTAGAATATAAAGCTGGGTTTTTTGGTAATTTATTTAAACGTTTTAAATTACTTAATTTTCAATCAATTAAAATAGCTCCAGTTTGATTACCATTTAATCTAATAAATTCATTATTATGCTTAATAGCCATACCAAATCTATCAGCATCTGGATCATTTAAAATAATAATATCAGCATCATATTTTTTAGCATATTCTAAAGGTATTTTTCAAGCTGGATCAAATTCAGGATTAGGATTAATTACATTTTTAAAAGTTTCATCTTCAAAAGCATGTTCTTTTACTTCTATAACTTCATATCCTGATTGTTTTAAAACAATTGGAGTATATAAGCTTCCAGTTCCATTTACAGCTGAATAAATGATTTTTAGATTAGATTTATCTTGATCTTTATAAAACTCTAAGTTTTTAATCATTTCAAAATATTTATCAATTACAGTTTGATCAACAATTTCTAATAAGTTATTGTTTGATATAAATGTTCAATCTAAAATATTTGTGATTTCATTCATATAATTAGCAATAACATCAGTATCGTGTGGCATTAATTGACACCCATACGGATCATAAATTTTATATCCATTATATTCAGCTGGATTATGAGAAGCAGTTATAACAATTCCACCAATACAATTTAAAGCTTTTGTTGCAAAACTAACTACTGGTGTTGGTTGAAGATCATTATTTTTAAATAAATAAGCTTTAATATTAAAACTTGTTAAAATATCTGCTACTAATTTAGCAAATTTTTTAGAATTATGTCTATTATCATGACCAATAACAACACCTTTATTTAAGTCATTACTATATTTTGTTTGTAATAATTTAGCATAAGCTATTGTTACTTTTTTAATAGTATAAACATTAAATCTACCAGGACCAGCTCCTAGTATTCCTCTAATTCCAGCTGTTCCAAATTTTAATTCCAAATTAAAAGCAGCATTTAATTCATTATCATCTGCTTTATTTAATAATTCTTTTAATTCTTGATCTAAATTAGGATGATTAATTCAATCTAAATAAGTTTGATTTAATTTGTTAAAACTCATTTTTTTACTCCTTAATGACATTTTTATGTATAGTTATTATAGCACCTATGAAATATTTTACTATTTTAAAACCCAATACTAAAATTGTCAAAATTAATGTTCAAAATAATATTGATTTTAAAAGTATAATAAAAATAGACAAATAGAAAGTTGGTATATAAATGTTTACATTTGCAGATATAATAGAAAAAAAGAAACATAATATAGAATTAACTGAACAAGAAATCTCTTGATTAATTAATAGTTATACAAAAGGTGAAATTACTGATTATCAAATGGCTAGTTTTTGTATGGCTACTTATTTTACAGATATGACAGCTAAAGAAACTGCTTATTTAACTAAAGCTTATATTGAATCTGGAGATAGATATGATTTATCTAAAGTTAGTGGTTTTAAAGCAGACAAACACTCAACTGGAGGAGTTGGAGATAAAACTAGTTTAGTTTATGCACCACTAGTTGCAAGTTATGGAATTAAAGTATGTAAATTATCTGGAAGAGGTTTAGGAAAAACTGGTGGAACTATTGATAAATTAGAATCATTTCCAGGATGAAAATGTGAAGTTACAAATGATGAATTTGTTGATGTAATTAATAAAACAAATATGAGTATTATTGCTCAATCAGATAATATTGTTCCAGCTGATAAAAAAATTTATGCTTTAAGAGATGTAACAGGAACTATTGATTCAATGCCATTAATTGTTGCTTCAATTATGAGTAAAAAAATGATTGTTGAAAATGATGGTTTAATATTAGATGTTAAAACTGGTAATGGTGCATTTATGACAACAATTGAAGATGCTAAAGATTTAGCTAATCGTATGATTGAAGTTGGAAAACAATATAACAGAAAAGTAGCTGTAGTTTTAACTAATATGGAAAAACCATTAGGTAGAGCTATGGGAAATGCTTTAGAAGTAAAAGAAGCTTGAGAAACTTTAAATGGTAATGGGCCTAGTGATTTTAATGAACTAATTGCAACTCTAGTTGGAATCACTTTATTACAAGCTAAAGTATTTACTGATTTAAATGAAGCTAAACAAGATGTTTTAAAGAAATTAAAATCAAAAGAAGCTGCACATTATCTAAAAGACTTTGTAATTGCTCAAGGTGGAGATTGAAGTGTTTTAGAAAATTATGATAAACACTTTAGTTGTAAAAACAAACTAGAAATTAAAGCAACAAATAGTGGATATATCAGATATAAAAGAGCTGAAGAAATCGGAATGATTTTAATAGAAATTGGTGCTGGAAGATTTAAAAAAACAGATAAAATTGATCATGGAGCTGGAATTTATTTTGATAAGCAATATGGTGATTATGTTAATGCTGGTGATACAATTATGACTCTTTATACAAATAGAGAAATTAATCCAAAATGAGAAAAAGAAATACATGAGTCATACGAATTGCTAGAACAACAGCCCGTCAAAAAAGTGATCTGAGAAATCATATCTGAAGATGTGAAATAATGAATAATAATTAAAAATCCTCTTAAAAAAACCCCCCGCTACCATAAACACGGACTAAAATTTTTCAATATTATAACAGGATTGTTTTCTGAATTGTACAGGAGACAATCCTTTTAATTTTTCCTTTATTCTTATGTTGTTATATCAATAAATATATTTATGAATTCTTTTAGTTAACTCTTCTACTGAATTATATTTTTCACCATAATAAATTTCTTGCTTTAATAAACCAAAGAAGTTTTCTATAATAGCATTATCTAAGCAATTACCTTTTCTAGACATACTCTGTGTTATGTTATTTTCTTCTAGTTTTTTAGCTCAACTAATGTGCTGATAATGAAATCCCTGATCAGAATGAATCAACAAGCCATTTGTATTTTTAACCTTTTTAAGTGCTTTGTCCAGCATTGAATTTGTTAGGTTTAAGTTAGGATTAGTTTGAATTGAATATGAAATAATTTCATCATTGTAAAGATCAATAATTGGTGATAAATATAACTTTTGACCATTAACTTTAAACTCTGTTACATCAGTGCATCAAAGTTTGTTTGCTTGTAAAGAATGAAAATTTCTTTTTAAAACATTATCTGCAATTTTTCCAACAGTTCCTTTATAAGAACTATATCTTCCATTTTTTGTTCTAAATTTGATACACTGAACACCAAGCTCTTTAGTTAACCTTAAAATTTTTTTGTGATTAACAATATATCTTTTTGATTCTAAAGCTATTATTAGCCTTCTATACCCATATGTTTCAAATGATTTGCTAAAAATATCAACAATCATTTCCTTTAATTCTTTGTCTTTATCTATTGTGTTTTCTAACTTATATTTTCATTCATAAAAAGAAGATTTAGGCAGCTTGGCTATTTTTAAGAGAATAGAAATTTTAACTTTTTTGTGTGTTTTTAGTAATTCTAAAACTACTTTTGTTTTTTCCTTGTTGATTTTTCTTTTGTCAACAAGGTGTGGAACTTTTTTCAGAATTCAGCCTCCAACTTATAGTATTCCACTTGTTCTTTTAATTCTTTAATTTGTTGTTCATTATTGATTTTTACTTGTGATTTCTTTATTTTAGCTGGTTTTTTATTAGGGTTTTTCATAATTTTCTTAGGTCTTCCTATATTATTATTTAACCCTAAAAATCCATATTCTCTATATTTTTTAACTCAACCAGCTATAGTTGATGAATAAATAATATTAAACTTTTTTGCGACCTCATCATATGAATGATTGGTTTCAAGTTTATATAGTACAACTTCTAGTTTTAGCTTTGCACTATAATAAGGCTTTTTATCTTTATTAATTAGCCCTTCTATTCCAAACGCTTCAAATCTATTAACTAAACTTTTTACAGCCCAAACTGAAACATCATATTTATTTGCTAAATAAGTACTCTTTTTTATATTAAGTTTTTTAGCTTCCTTAACAATTTTTAACTTTTTTTCTAAATTTAATTTAGACATATAAAAACCCCATTTCCTGGATTTTAGTCCGGAATATGGGGTTCGGGAGAAAAGAGGATCTATTTTAAACTTGAACTAATTGTAAACGTCCTTTATTAATATCTACTTTTTTTCAAAATCCTAATATTAATGTCATTACAAGTGTTCCTATTAAAATAGCTAGTATAAATAAAGCTATACCCATACCTTTAGCAACACTATGTTGAGTAAATAATTCTGAATTTAATAAAGGAAATACAAATATTCCTCGATGTGGAGCTGGTAAGGTAATTTTAAATGCACCAACTAATAACCCTGTAACAAATCCACCACTTAAAGCTGAAACTGAAATACGTTTTGGATCAGTTACCATAAATGGAATAGCCCCTTCACTTATGAAAAATGAGCCCATTAATCAATTTGCCTTTGCAGCATCTCTTTCTTTTGAAGTTTAAACTTTTTTAAATAAAACTGAACTGTACATAAAGTAATATCTAAAGGTGGGATCGTTCCTCCTGCCATTGAAGCAGCCATGATATTAGTAAATATAGCTTCTTTTCTTATTAATAGGACTACCCATATCAACACACATCATTAACCCTATAATAGCTCCTAAAGTAATTAATAAATTATTTTTAGCCATATAAGTTAAGCCTAATTGAATTCTTATCACTTTATTTAACTAACATAGTAAGAATACAGAAAAACAGTTATTATTCAATTTATTTATTTGATAGTTTATCTAAAATATTTCTAATAATAAGTTGTTTTAAATTATCATATTGATTTTGTTTAGGTTCGCCATAAATATCATCAATTTTTTGAATAACAGTTAAAAAATCAAGATCATCTATATTTTCAAATTCATTAGTATTCAATCCAATGTTTAAAACCTGCTTAAAATTTTCAAAATTATAGATTTTATCCTTATTATTAGAAACTAAATCGTTAATTAGCGTATTAATTTTAGCTAATAAACAAATATATTGAAAATCTTTATCTACATAATGAGTATGGTTTTCAGGGTGAGCCATTAAAAAAATGTTGATCTGGAGTTAATACTATTAAATTTTCTAAATAATTTGCAATCTCTTGAAACTCAGATTCAGAAAAAATATGATGAGCCTGGGTTGCTTTAATATTATCTGTATTAATTTCAGACAATGAATTATGAAATTTTTCATTATACTCTTTAACTAATTTTTTAGCTTTTTGAACACTATATTTAGTATATGCGTTAATTCTTTGTCTAAGTTGAAATTCATGTTCTTCTCTACTTAAAGATTTAGATTTTTGAGTTTTTAAATCTCTAAAATTAAAATTGTTATATCTCAAATCAGACAAAGTAATAGCGTTATTTGAAAGAAATCCTCGTTTAGTACCTAGCTTTTTTAATTTATATGAAATTGGATTTATAATTTTAGTAAATATTCTACTGCACTCTCTTTTATTATTAATTGCTGTATTAGCGATTGTAAAATCTATAAATTTTGTTTTTAAATTGATAAAAGAATCATTATTTTGTAGTTTATAAAAATTTTCAAATTCTTTTCATAAATCACTATCCTTTAACACTTTAACAATATAGACATATAAAAATTCAATAGCTTGAGTATCTCTAAAAGCTATATTTTTTAGTATTTCTAAATTGTTTATATAGTAATAATTTTTATTATTAATTTTTTTAGATGCTAATATTTTAGAATATTCTAATAATTTAATTGGTTGAGAAAAATATTTATCATATTCATTTTTAGATTTATTTTTTGGATCTGGTTTTGAAAATATTTCAATAACATTATTAACGGCATAATCACTATATCAAATATCGTGAATAGTAAATTGGTTATTGTTTTTACAGTATTCAACTATACAGTCAGCAACTAAAGTTAAAACATCAAAAGTACACTTTTGATCAATTCATCTAGCACTTTTAGTTTTTCTAATATCATAATCATATTGATTAACAAATTCTTGATAAATATTCATTTTAAATTTCCTTATTAATTCCAAATCAAAAAACACTTAGACTATCAATATTTAATGAACGTGTTTGATAATTTCTAGCTATTGTATAAAATTCTCTAAACTCTTTACTTGAAATATATTCTAATTGTTTTTGTGTTATTTTATAATCAGATTTATTTTTTAATATAGCAATAGAACCATTGGCAATATAACCCTTTTGTTTTTTTAATAATCTTGGTTTATAAGTCATATTAGGTGTTAAATACACATTATCATTATCTAAATAATTGAATACAATTAAATTTTTAGCAATATCTTCATCTATATAGCTATCATAATTTTTTAAATTAATAATCTCTGTACCAGTATCATTTATATTTCTTGATTTTAATACTCTAATTTTATTAATCCCATTAGTGTTATCTAGATATTTATTAGTAATTTGACGATCTCTAAAAACACTAAAAACATCAAAAATTAATTTACTAAAAACATTATCAAAAAAACTATTTCTATAAATTACTCAATAAGGTAGTTTACTATCGAAAATATAATCTTTATCTTGATATATTTCAATATTTTTAACTACTGATTTGATAAACACTTTACTTTGTCTAGTTATAGAAGTGGTTAGATTAATTGTTTCAATTAAAACATCCTTAAATCCTAATTCATTAAAATCTATAATTGAACTAATTAAATCTTTTAATTTTAGACGAGTTAGAGCAAATTCTTTAGTATTTAAAAAGTTTTTTGGAAGTATAAAAGAAACGTTATCAGAAATCTTTATTGATTTTTCTAAAAATAAGCCAACTACATTTGTTAATGTTTGACTGTATAAACTATTTTGACTATACTTTTTTAATTCAGCTGAGCTTAGTTTACCAAAAGGAGGATTACCGATGATTAAATCAAATTTAATATTAAAATTTGTATTTAAATAATCACTGATAATATAGTGTATTTCTACATTATTTGGAATGATACCTTTACTAAATAATAATTTTAGTATTTCAATATTATTTGAGTTAATATCAACAACATAAAGGTTTATTTTTTCAATTTGTTCATATTTTTTAAGAATTAAGTTTAAAAAACTACCTGCTCCTACACTTGGTTCTAAAACATTTATTTCTTTTTTATTAAATTCTGGTAAAACCGAATAAATATGATTTAAAAGTATAGTAGGAGTATAAAAAGCTGAGTGTTGTTCTTTATATGAATTTGCTAGTTCAATGATTTTAGCTAAGCTAGAAAAACAAATATCATCTTTATTATTCTTAATAAATTCTATTAAATTATCAAAACTATTTAAATTATTAATTTTAATTAGATATTCAACTTCTTTGTCAGTGAATTTTTTTTGAAGCAAATATTTTTTAATATTAAATGCAATTTTTCTAAAGATTTCAGTTGGAACAGCCTCACCAATGCTTTGTCTTATGTTTAATTCTTCTTTTTTTGAAAGTTTTTGTTTTTGTTCATTAGTTAACTTGTTTAACTGCTCTAGGCTAAGATCTAATCACTTAAAATCTGAAGGAATAGTCATTAATTTCATTAATTCACGAATTGAAAACACTCTATTTTGCTTAGGATGGATAGTGTTTTGACTAGCTAATTGGTCACTTCTTGTGTGAATGCAAGGAGCAACTTTTGAAAATGACTGTCTCTTATATTTATCACCATTTTTTGACTTATTAATAACAATTTTCCCATCTACTATTTTGTGAGGTTTTTTACTATCTAAAATATTATCAAAAGCAGATTGACTTTCCTTTAGATCTTTTATTCATTCTTTCATATGAGCAGGATAAGTTCTAAAACTATGATAAAAATCATCTGGATCATATTCAGCTCATTCTAATTCTTTCAAATCCCCTATTACTTCTTTTATAGTTTTTTCCTCTTGAAACGATGGAAATAGTTCAAAAGTTGAAATGTATGAAGCATCATTTTTGTTAACTCCAATCACTAAAGTTCTTGTTCTTGAAGAATTAGAACCATAATTTTTAAAATTTAGAACTCTATATTGTATTACATAATCATTAGATAAGTGATTTTTAATCATTTCTCCAATACTAATGATTTGATCATTATAAACACAACCGGTTTTTCAAAAAGCTGAAACATTTTCAAAAATAAAAAACCTAGGTTGAATTTTTTTAATCAATTCAACACTTTGAACAATTAAACTATTTCTATTAATCTCATCAACCCTTTTCTTATGATTAGCAACACTCATCCCTTGACAAGGTGGAGTTGCGATTATTACATCAACTTTATCATTACCCAATTGTTTTCATAAATTAATTTCATTATAAATTAAATCTTTAGTCTCTTTTAAAGTTATATCTCCTTTTATATAACCTGAATCATATTTGCATTTATTGTTTAATTTTTGAATATTCAATCTTCTTTCTAATAATTCATTAGTTGCAATACATTCAAAATTTTCTAGTTTAAAACCATAACATCCAACTCCAGCAGACGAAAATAACGATATATATGTAGGTTTATTATTAATCATATTTTTTCTCCCAGATTTGTTTTGATGAGTTAATTATAACATTTTACCAATTATAAAAAGGTAGCTTATAATATATCAATTACATTTATAGACATACTTTTTAATTAAAAAATCCTCTAAAAAGAGGATGTGTTTTAAGCTTGAACTAATTGTAAATGCCCTTTAGAAATATCTACTTTTTTTCAGAACCCTAATATTAATGTCATTACAAGTGTTCCTATTAAAATAGCTAGTATAAATAAAGCTATACCCATACCTTTAGCAACACTATGTTGAGTAAATAATTCTGAATTTAATAAAGGAAATACAAATATTCCTCCATGTGGAGCTGGTAAGGTAATTTTAAATGCACCAACTAATAACCCTGTAACAAATCCACCACTTAAAGCTGAAACTGAAATACGTTTTGGGTCAGTTACCATAAATGGAATAGCCCCTTCACTTATGAAAAATGAGCCCATTAATCAATTTGCCTTTGCAGCATCTCTTTCTTTTGAAGTTCAAACTTTTTTAAATAAAACTGTACATAAAGCAATACCTAAAGGTGGGATCATTCCTCCTGCCATTGAAGCAGCCATAATATTAGTAAATATAGCTTCTTTTCCAAATGATCCTGATACTGAAGCTGTTCCTAAAACATAAGCAATTTTATTAATAGGACCACCCATATCAACACACATCATTAACCCTATAATAGCTCCTAAAATAATTAATAAATTATTTTTAGCCATATAAGTTAAGCCTAATTGAATTCCATATAGTAAATATCCAAGGGGTATATTTAACACAAACATAGTTAAAGAAATTCCTAATAAAGATAAAATTGGAATAAATACTATATCTCTCACACCATGAAACGGTTTTTTAAATTTTTGCATTCCTATAGTTAGACCAAAAACAATAAAAGCAGCTAAATAACCACCAACCATAGCACCAATGAATCCTGAACTAGTTGGTAAATGATCTGGTAGAATTCTTTTTCATAATCCAGATCAAGAACCTATAGTTCCATATGCAAAACCACCTGTGTTATCTGCTAGTAATCCAGCTACAACACCAGGCATTAATCCTTGTGGTCCTACAATTGCATAGGCAATATAACCACCAAGTATTGGGACCATCATCATCATTGCAGTTTTTCCAGCAGCTGCAAATCAACCAGAAACTTTATTAACTGTTCCAAAATCACCTTTAGCATTACCATTACCAGTAATAAAATCTAATAAAAAAGCAATCCCTAAAATAATTCCACCAGCTACAACAAAAGGTAGCATTCTAGAAACTCCACCTAATAAATTACCCTTAAAGTCTTTAAATTTTTTTAAACTTAATTCTCCAATATTTGAATCATCAGCTTTAATATTTTTAATTTCTTTTAATTTAGGATGTTTATCAAAGTTAGAAATTAATTCTTTTCCATTATAAATTGCATCTTTTGTACTTGTGTCAATAACTTTACAATTATTAAATCTAGACATTCCTTCAATTGCTTTATCATGAGCTAAAATAATCACTTTAGCATTTTCAATATCTTCATCAGTTAACTGATTTTCAATTCCTCTTCTTCCTTGTGTTTCAATCTTACTGCTTAGATTTAAACTTTTTGCATATTCAGTTAACTTATCACTAGCTAGATATGTATGAGCAATTCCTGTAGGACAAGCAGTTATTCCAACAACATCAAAAAATTCATTTTTATTAATTTGTTCTTCTTTTAATTCTTTTTTATCATTAAAAATTTCTACTAATTGTATAAAATTTTCAATTTCTCTTAATTTATTTAAAACATTAGAATCTAAAAATTTAGATGAAAGACCTGCAATTGCATCCATATGATCATTACCATTTTGATCATTTGTTACTATCATAAAAATTAAATCAACTAATTGGTTATCATCATTATTTCATTTTATTGGGTTTTTTAAACTCATAAAACAAACTGTTGGTTTTAATACTGCTTCATTTAATGCGTGCGGAATAGCAACACCATCACCAATTGCAGTTGACTCTAATTTTTCTCTAGTCTTAATTGCATTTAAAACTACAGTTTTTTTACTAATAATTTTTTGTTCAAACAATTTTGAAACTAAAAAATCAATTATTTGTGTTTTTGTTTTAAATTCTTGTTTAAAAAAAGAAGTATTTTGATTAAATAAATCTTTTATATGCATAACTACCTTTCTATTTTTTTAACTTCAATATTTTTTAATTGTCTATTAATTTCTTTTTTTGTTGCTAGTCATTTACTAAAAGCAGTACTTGAACCACAACTAGCAGCATATTTTAAAGTTTTTATAATATCTAATTGTTGATTTAATCCATGAATAAATCCAGCCAACATTGAATCACCTGCTCCAGTTGAATTAACTAGTTTTCCTTGACCAACTCCTATTTTATAAATATCATTGCTTTCTGAAAAATAATAACTTCCCTTACTTGCCATACTTAATAAAATATTTCTAGCTCCTAAACTTTGTAGTTGTTTAATTTTTTTATAAATTTGATCAAATTCATAACTAATAGGTTCATTAAAAACTGCAAATAATTCACTAATGTTTGGTTTGATTAAAAAAGGTTTTGTCTTTAAACCTTCTAAAAGATATTTTTTAGAAGTATCTAAAATAAACAAAGCTTCTTTTTGATTAACAAGATCACCTATAATTTGATAAACATTATCATTAAATGATTTATTAACACTTCCACTAGCTATAACAATATCATTTTTATTTAAATTATCTTTAAGATATTTTAAAAGCTTATTTAAATAACTTGATTTAAGATCACACCCAACACCGTTTAGTTCTATTTCATCAAAAGTATTTAAATTTTTAATTTTAAAATTAGTTCTAGTTACACCATCATATAAAAAGAAATGATTTTTTAAATTCAATTCTATAAATTTATCAAAAAATTGATCACTATTATTCTTACCTAAAAAACCTGTACTTATAACATCATTTTTTAAATTATTTAAAATAATTGCTACATTAATTCCCTTACCACCAATTAATGAATAACTATTTGAATAATAATTAGTATTATTAAAATCTATTTGATTAGTTTCAATTACACAATCAATAGCAGGGTTTAAAGTAATTGTATAAATCATTAATCTTCAATTAGTTCTAATTCTAAGTTTGTAGCAAATTTATAAAATGATTTAGAATGCTTTTTAGATTGATCAACTAACCCATAACTTTTATTTGAATTTTTAATCACTTGAATTTTTAATTGAGCATGATCATCACTAGTTGTATAAATATTATTTTGATCATCAACTGCATTAATGCCAATAAAACTTAAATCAAAAAAATAGTTTTTTAAATCATTGACTGCTTGATAACCTAAAATAGAACTAGTAACTACTTGATATTTTCCACCTAATAAATAAATATTTTGATGATTATTTTTACTTAATTCTTGAACATTTAAAATTGAATTAGTAACGATTTTTAAATCTAAATTAGGATCTAAGATTTTTGCTAAATAATAAGTTGTTGAACCTGAATCTAAAAAAATACAAGTTTTAGGTTTTATTTTTTTAAGAGCTTTAATAGCAATTTGTTGTTTAGCTTGGATATTTAAATTAATCTTATTATCTAAATAGTCTTCAACAATTAAATTACTTTTATTAAGTTGTACTCCTCCATGCGTTCTAATAACTTTATGTCTTTGTTCTAGTTCTTTAAGATCTCTTCTTAAAGTAGTTAAGGGAATATTTAAATCAGTTGATAGAAAATCTAAAGAAAGTAACTCATTTATTTCTAGTTTTTTTAAAATCTCTTTGTATCTTTGTTCTTTAATCATATGAATCCCTCGATTTTATTATAAACAACTATTTTCTAAAATAACCAAAAAAATCCAAATAACACCAAATAAAACCAACTGCAATCTTTATTAACTTAAACTTAATAACTAGTCTATTTTTTGTTAAATTTATTAATAGAAAGAAAAAATATATGTTTTATTACGCTACGCACTCAGTTTTAATCCAAATAAATAAACTAGATTATAACTATTTAATTGGTGATCAAGTCTTTGAACAAATTCCAAGTTATATTTTAAATAGTTTATATACTTCAGCTAATTGAAATAGAGCTTTAAAGTATTATTGTTTAAAGGGTGATTTAGTGGGTTATTATATGTTAAATTTTNATATTTATTTAGACTTTATAAATAAACAAGTTAACCTTTTAACTAAGAACAGCTTTTTTACAAATATTATTAATCAAAATAAATTTAAAACTGAATTCTTACAAAAAGTCTTAGATCACAAACACAGACACAGATTAGTACTAAACACTAATTTTGATATAGATAATGATTTTATTATTAAAACTAATCCAACTATTTTTTCAGATATTTTAAGAATTCCATCTATTAATAGATTTTTTATAAATCAACAAATAGATTTAAACAAATATAAATTTAAAGATGTATTTATAATAAGTGATAAATTTGAATTTGTGATTACTAATAAAAACCAAAGAATTTATAAAATACCAAAAGATCAACTAAATATTGATAACAAACCAATTTTTATTGATTTAATGAACAAAAAAACTTATTTACTTACTGTATTAAATTGATCTCATCAAATAGTTTTAGAACTAGAATATGAAGATATTAATAACATTAACGATTTACAACAACAACTAATTAAAATCTTTAAAAATAACTTTACAACTGATTTAAACTGACATTTATATAATTTAACTTTAAATGAAATACATTTAGTTAATGCAATTAAAGAAGTATTTGAGAATAACTCATTTATTCTTTCTATTAATCTATTAGAACAAACTTTTAAAAAATTACTTATAAATTATTTTTTTATTATTTTTCGTTCAAGAACTTTAATTGATATTTTAAAAACTTATATTAGAACNGAAGATGATAATTTAGTCTTTAACACTCTTTTAACTAGATATAATAAATAATTTAAAACTTAATAAAATAATTAAAGCTTATTTTGCTTTCATTATAGTATTAGAAAAAAATTTAAAAAGTGATTAAAAATTAAAAAATATTTAAAAAGATTAATTAAAACTAGTAAAAAACTAGTTTAAATCTTTTATTAACTAATTTGTTTTTAGTAATCTATAAATAGATATAAATAAACTTTAGTTAGGAGAAAAAAATATGCATATTGATAAAAATGCCGATATTGCTAATATTGTACTAATTGCAGGAGATCCAAAAAGAACTAAATGAGCAGCAGAAAACTTACTAACTGATTATAAATTAGTAAGTGAAGTAAGAAATGCTTTTGTTTATACTGGATATTATAAAAATCATAAAGTTAGTTTTGCTACTAGTGGAATGGGTCAACCTTCAATTGCTATTTATGTTCATGAGTTATTTAATAATCATAATGTTAATACTATTATTAGAGTTGGAACTTGTGGAACATATAATAACAATATTAAAATAGGAACTGTAATTGAAGCTAAAAACGCTTTTAGTGAAGTTAATATTTTTGAACCAAATAAAACAGGATGACAAATTAATCAACCTAGTTTAGATCTAAATATTGGTTTAAAAGCAAATGTTCACTGTAGTGATGTGTTTTACAGATTATCTAAATTAGATATAAAAGAACATAATTTAGATGTTGTTGATATGGAAAGTTTTGCTTTATTTTATTTAGCAAATCATTTTAATAAAAAAGCAGCAACTATTTTAACTGTTTCAGATAATTTAAATGATCACTCAAATGATTTAACTGCAAAACAAAGAGAAATAGCTACACTAAAAATGTATCAAGATGTTTTAGAAAAACTATTTGCAAATTAAAAACCTTAGCTGTTTGCTTGCTAAGGTCTAATTTTTTATAAGTATGTTTATTTTGTATCTTTAATATTTAATTGCTGTTTTAGTTCATCAATTTGATGTTCTAAATCAGCAATTTTTTCTTCTAATTGTAAAAAGAGCTGTTTATAAGAAGTAGAGCTGTTTTTGGGTCTGCCGATTTGATTACTTAAACCTTGTATTCCTTTTTCTTTAAACTGTTTTTCTCACAAAGCAACAGTTGAAGAGTTTTTAATACTAAATAGTTTGATAGTTTCTGGATAGCTTAAGTTATATTCTTTTTTATGATTAATAACATGTAATTTAAACTCTGGATCATATTTAGTATGAACTACACTTTTACTAATGCCTTGCTCAGCAAACATTTTATACTGGTGAATCCAATCTCTGATTGTTCAAATACCAATATTATATTTATCTGATAAAGCTTTAACTGAAGCTCCTTTTTTATGTTCTTCTATAATTTGTAGCTTAAAATCAAGATCTTTTGGCAGCATATTTCTACTCTTTTTCTATTTATTAGTTATATTATAAAGATAAAAATTAATAAATTACATAAATTTTAAAATATCTCTAATTACTAAATCTTTATCTAATTCATTTAAGATTTCATGTCTAGAATCTTTATAAATAATTAGTTTTGAATCATAACCTAATTTTTCTAATTTATTATTTAGTTTAATTACATCTTTACTATAATGACTTACAGGATCATCACTACCAGTTAGTAATAAAATTCTTAGATCATGATCCATCTTTTTTATATTTTTAGTTTTTAAGTTAAATAGCATTCCTTTAAACATATCTTTAAAAGCACTACTACTAAATACAAACCCACATAATTTATCATTTAAAAATTGATTTTGAATATTTGTATTTCTAGTTAGTCATTCAACTCCATTACTATTATTAGTTTTGAACTTTTTATTTAATTGTTTATAACTAATATTTCAAATAATTTTATTTGGTTGTTTTTCTTTTAAAAATAAAGAAGTTAGTTTTGTTAATAATAAAGCTGAAAGTAAAGTAAAACTATTAGTTTGATTAGTTCCACTTAAAATTAACCCTTTTATAGTATTACTATATTTAATAACATAACTTCTAGCAATAAAACTTCCCATTGAATGACCAAACATATAAATAGGTAAATCAGAATAATTAGTTTTAATATATTGATTAACTAATAATTGATCTTGTATTAAACACTCTCAACCTTTAGTTTTATTAAAATACCCAAGTTCATTGTTTAATACACTAGTTTGTCCATGTCCTCTTTGATCAATTCCAATAACTATTACATTATTTTGATTCATTTGTTTTATAAAATCTTCATATCTTTTTATATGTTCACAACTACCATGAACTAGTTGAATTACAGCTAGTGGTCTTGTTACTTGATCTCATTTATATAAAACTAATTTTTTATTATCTTTACTAATTAGAATTTCACTTTTCATATAACCTCCTAATTATTTACCAAATAAATTATGTAACAAAAACTCATCCTAAGATGAGTTAATGTTTGTTTATTAATAGAAATTATTTACTTAGTTAGAATTTTAAGCTGCTTCTTTATTCAGATTAGCAATTAATGATTTTAGTTCCTCAAATTTTTTATTAATTTCTTCACTATGCTTTTTGATTTCGGTGTAGTATTTATCTAGTATTTCAATACGTTTTTTATAGATATCAGTTAGATCTTTTTTATAGCTATCAGATCCAGTATCTTGATGTGTTTTTAATAACTCTTTAATTAATTGCACTTCAATATTAGCTTTTCCTACTGAATGCAGATTCTTGTTATATAGACTTTCAATTGATTCAACTGATGAAATGATTTTTTGAATTTTATCTACTAATGATTGCTTTTCTTTAGCTAAATTTTGAATATTTTCTTCAAGATTTTTGTTTTCTTTTACTAGTTCATCATTCATACGGTTGTATGCATTGACAATTCTTGTTGATCTAAAGATAGGTTCTTTCATATCTTCGTTCATTTTAGCTAATTTCTTTAATTCATCATTATTTTCTTTAGTGTGTTCTTTTAATTCTGAAATGAATTTTTCTAATTCTTTTACACGAGCATTTGTGTTAGTTATATCATCAGTAAGTCTACCTATTTTACCTTCACGAATTTCTCTTCTAACTACTATTTGTTTTTCTTTTAGAATTTTAACTTCAGATTGTAATTGAGATTTTTTACTTGTTAGATAATTAATATCTCGTTCTAATTGAAGTACATAATTAGAAATATCTTGTTCTTCTTGATTTTTAGCACCCAATTGTTCTAATAATTCTTTATTCTTATTATCTACTGTTTCTAATTCTTTTAATTTAGACACAACTTGTAATTGAGCCTTTTGAGCTTCATCTTTAGCTTCATTTAGTGAAATTTCTAATTTTTTAAGTTCTTCTATTTGAGCTGAAACTTGTTTAATAGAATTTTCATTATTTTTATTTACATCATCAATATGCATTAAAAATTCTTTAACTTCATTTTCTTTTTCTTTTAGACTATCTTCTAATTTAACGTTTAAGATACTATTTGTTTCAGAACCAAATTGAATTTTATGATTCATTATTTCAAGATCTTCTTTTGTTTTTACTAGTTTTCTTTCTAAATCTCTTTTTTGTCTATTAATTTTGTTAAGAGATTCACTTAAAGAATTTTCTTTTTCTTTTAAGACGCGTAATTCACCTTCAACTTTTTCTTTTTCTTTCACTTTATTTTTATTGGTTTCCTTTAGTGTACCAATTTTTTCATTTAAAGCATCTAGATCTTTTTTAGCGTCTGAAATTTCTCTATTATTTTTGTCTAATTCACTAGATAAATTAGACTTTTCTTCAGTTTTTTCTTTAATAATCTTTTCTTCATTTGTTATTTTTGAAAGAAGTTCAGTGTATTTTTCATCTAATTCTGCTTTATTATCAACTAGTTCTTTTTTTCTAGCTTGTAATGTTAGTTTTTCTTTTTTAGCATCATTTATGATTTTTTCTTTTTTACTATCTATATCTTTGATTTCATCTTCTATTTTTTTCTTTTCAGCCAAAATTTCTTTAATAGTTTTCTTACTTTTTTCTATTTGTTCTTTATTTAATCTAGTATTTTCTTCACTTTTAGACTTATCACTTAAAATTTCTTTTTCTTTGTTTTGAATTTCTTGTTTTAGTTTATTAATTTCATCATCAAAAGTTTTTTTAACTTTTTCAAATTCTGTTTTTGTTTTATTAAGTTCTTTTAGTTCCTTAGTATATCCAAAAATAACTAGTTGTTTTTTATGAAGTTCATTTTCAACTTCTGAAATTTGATTTTGAATATCAATAGCACCAACTTCTAAAGAAAATATGCGAGATTTATTTGCTTTAATATCTTTTTTTAATTTAGCTATTTCTCTAGTTTTTTCTAATTCTTTTTGTTGTAAAGCAGGTATTTTTAAAGAAATTTCTTTTATTGTTTTTATAGTACTTTCTTTTTTACCTTCTAATTTCTTAAGTTCAGCTGATATTTCTTTGATGCTTGTTTCTTTTTCTTGCGTGTTATTTTTAATTGTTTCAATATTTGTTTTTAAATTTTTAATTTGCTCATTTAATTTAGTTTCAGCTTCATTACGATCTTTGATTCGATCTTCTAATTTATCTTTTTGACTAACTAAATCATTTAGCTCACTATTTAGTTTTAAAATAGTTTCATTATAAGAAGCTTTTTGTCTTTTAATTGTTTCCTTTAATTTATTTCTATCCTCTTTTAACTTATTTCATTCATCTTGTTTTTTTCTGAAACTATCTTTTAACGAAGGTTCTTTTCTTAATTCTTCTTCTAATTGTTTTTCAAGCTTGCTAATTTTTTCACTAATTTCTTTTTCGTGTTTTTTATACTCTTCTAATTCTTTTTTATTTTTATTAATATCTTCAGTTAATTTATCTTTTAACTCAACTGATTGATCATATTCTTTTTGAATTCTATTTAAAAGAGCAAGTCTTTCTTTTTGTTTATTTAGTTCATCTTGTTTTTCTTTTACTTGAGAAGATATAGCTTCATATTCAGCAGTTCAATTTGCGATTTGTATTTCTCTTTGATTTAGTTGTTCTTTTTTAGTTGAATTATAAATTTCAAGTTCTTTTAATTTAGCGACTAATTCATCATATTCTTTTTGTTTAACAACTATTTCCTTTTCATTTGATTCGATTTGTTTTTGTGCATCAGAAATAGTAGTTTCTAATTTTTTAATTTGATCTTTTTGAGTTAATTCAGATTTTTTTAGTTCTTTAAGTTGTTTTGCTATTGGTTGTAATTGTTTAATTACAGCATCTCTTTTAGTTTTATTTGCTTTAATTTGTTCTTGTTTTTCTAAAACTTGTTTTTTAATTTTTTCAACTTGCTCTTTGATATCTTTAATGCTTTTTTCTTTGCCTATTCTATCATGCATTAATTTTTCACTACGAGACAATTTATCCTTGATATCTTTGTCAATTTTATCAATTTCAGATAATAAATTGGCTCTAGTTTTTTGTTGATTTGAAGAAATAGAAGTTATATTGTCATAAACTACGTATGATACACCAGATGTTGTAAAAAGAGTTAATCCTATTAATACAGCTAATAATTTTTTCATAACATTTTCTCCTTATTAATCTCTTTAATTTAAAATTTCTATTTCTCTTTTAATTTGTTCTAATGTATCTTTGAAGCTAGATAATTTATTAAGTGATTCTTTAATATTTTCTTCAAGGTTTTTTCTAAATTCTTCTAGTTTTTTAGCAAATTGATTAGCTTTGTTTTTGTCTTTAATATCAGTTTCTTTGAAATCAACTTTCAGTCTTTTATAAGCTTCATCAAATTCAGATAATTTTTTATTTGATTGAGCTAGATGTTCAAAAAGTTCTTTACTTTGTTTCTCAATTTTTTCTTTTTGTTTATCAAATGATTTTGATTTTTCTTTTAATGATTTGTTTGATTCTAATAATTGTTCATATTGCTTTTTAGCAGTAGTTTGTTGGTCTAATAGTTCTTGTTGTTTTCTTTCAAGTTCTTGATTTTCAGCTAAAGCTTTCAATAATACTATGTTTGAAATTTCTACATCAGATTTTGTTGCATTTAATTCTGAAGTCAATTTATCTATGTTATCCTCAATTTTTGCAATCATATCTATAGTTTCTTTACTTGATGAATTAGCATAGACTAAGTCTCTTCTGTTTCTTCTTAGCTTGGTTCTTTCATTAGCTTTATCTGATTCTAATTCTTTTATGTCTCTTATTAACTCTTCTTTTTTAGCTTCTAGTTCTTTTTTGTTTTTAATATGTTGAGCTATTTCTTTTTCTATTTCAGTAAATTCACCTTCGATAACACTTGAAAAACTTTCTTTATTTTGAATCTCTTTAGAAATAGATTTTACTTTTTCTTCTAATCTATCCTTATCACCTTCAAAATTGAATGTATTTTGTTTTAAGTAATTTTCTACTTTTTTAAGATCTGATAGCTTGTCACTATTAGCATTATAAGATTCATATAAGTCAAAATAATGATTATTAAGTTCGCTTAGTTTTTGATCACTTTCTAAGAATTTTTCTTTATTTTTAGTATAGAATTCTTCTCAAATTGCTTTGTAATTAGCTAGAACTTTATTAAGTTCTACTTCTAATCCTTTAATTTTATTTTCTTCGTCTTTTATTAAATTTTCTTTGTTTTTATTTTCTTCTTCAGTTTTCTGAACTTGAGCACCAATTGATCCTATTTTTTCATTAGTTGTTCGTTTTTCAACTTCTATTTTTTGTTTTTCTTCTTCAGCATTTTTTATACTTTTATTTAAATTATCTTCTTCAGTTTTTAGATCTTGTTTTTTAGTTTCATCAGCAGCTAAAGTATCTTTAGCTTTGTTAATTTCTTTTTTAGTGTTTTCTATTTCGTTAGTTAAAGATAAACTTTTATTTTTATTTTCTTCTAGTTTTTGGTTTTGATCATTAATCAATTTATTTGTGTCAGTAATTTCTTTGTTTTTATTAGAAATTTCATTTTCCAGTTGAGCTTTTTCAGCTTGAGCTTTTTCTTTTTCTTTATTTAGAGCATCTAAATGTTTTTTATTTATTTTTTCTTTAGTTTCTTTTTCCTTATTAGCGTTAACTAATTCAGTGTTTAAGTTTCTTATTTCTTCTTCTAATTTAGAAGTAGATTCAATTCCTTCTTTTTTAACTTTAGCTAAAATGGCTTCTTTTTCTTTTAATTGATCTTGAAGTCTAACAATTTCAGAACCTAACTTATTAAATTCATCCTCTTTTGAATCCAATTCTTGTTCAATTGCTTTTATTTCATCTTTCTTTTTAGATAATTTTTCTTCAAAGCCTTTTACTTCTTTTTTCTTATTTTCTAATACGGTTTGTTTATCACTTATTTTAGATTGTCATTTTTTAATTTCAGCTTGAATTGATGATTGTTGATCTTTTAAAGTAGAAATCTCAGATTCTTTTTTATTTATTTCACTTTCCAATCTTTTATGTTCTTTTTCTTTAGATTCTAGTTGAGAAATTAAGCTCTTAATTTCATCCAATCTAGTTTTTAGGTCAGAATGTTGTTTAACTAATTTTTTATATGAATTGTCTAATTTATTTTTTTGTAAATTTAAATAGACTTTTTCAGAACGTAGTGGTGAAAGTTTTTCTCTTAATTTGGCAGCTTTTTTTCTTAGTTTGTTAACTTCTTGTTTTTTTGGAGCAATTTTTTCGTTAAGTTCTTTAATTTTGGCAATTGGTTCTTTTGAATAATGCTCAAATTCTTTAGATAAGCCTTTATTATTTCTATTTAAGATACTAATTTGTTCTTCAACTTCTTTAATTTGTGTTTCTAGTTTTCTGTTACTTATTTCTAAAGCATTAACTTTTGTTTCAAGTTCAAGAGATTTTTGTTTATCAGCTTTAAGTCTTTTTAATTCAGCATTAGTTTTTTCTTGTTCAGTATATAACTTAATAACTTCTTTTTTAAGTTTTTCTTTTTGTTCTTTTAAAGTTTTAACTTCTTTTTCTCTTGAATCAGCTAATCTAGTAGCTCTTTGAATATCTTTTTCAATTTTTGGAATTGATGCTTTTCCTTCAGCTATTTTTTTCTCTAAATCTTTTAGTTTTTCTAGAGCTTCTTTATATTTTCTATTAAGATCAAATTTTTTAATTTGATCTTGTTCTAATTTATTTTTTAATGCTTGAACTTCTTGTTTTCTAGAATCTAATAATTTATTGCTTCTTGTTAGTTTAACTTCTCATTGTTTTTTTTCTAGCTCTAATTGATCAGCTTTTTTCTTATTATTTGGAAGATCTTTATTAATTTGTTCAATGGCTTTTTTAGAATCACTAATTTCTTGAGTTAATTTTTTGATTTGTTCATCTTTAGCTGCAATTTCTTGATTATTTGCTTCAATTTGTTTGTTAATATAAGCTAATTCTTTATTTAAATCTCTAATAGTTCCGTCATTTAAAATATCTTCAGCTGTTAAGTTTTTAAATTTCTTATCAGTTGAATATAAGTTTTTTTTATAATTATCTAATTCTATTGAAAGATCTTTTAATTCTTGTTCAAAAGTCTTTCTTTCATCAACTCTGTTAGCCTTTCTAGTAACGTTTTCATGTATTACATAAGTCAATCCAGATGATGTTAGAATACTTGTAACTGCAAGTAAGGCCAATAGTTTTTTCATATAACCATCCTTTTTCTATGTTTTACTTTCAAATAATTTGTATTCTATTTAATTTTATTTTATTTATAAATTAGAAAAGGGATTTTGGCACTATTTTTAAAAAAACAATATATTATAAAGCAATTATTCTCATTTGTATATACTATTTTTGACGAAATTTAAAAAAATTCTTTAAATAAGCTAAAAATACGTGGTTTTTTTAAATAAACCCTGTATTTTCTACACTTTTTGTATTTTTTTATAATTTAAAATAAAAATGATTTTTAGACTTAATTTCATAAGATTTTCTATTAATATTTAACTTTTTATAAACTTAATAAAATATATAATTAATTCATAAATAAATAAGTTAATAGTAATAGTAAATATATGAAAGCTAATTTTTTAGAAGAAGAATTTGAGATTAATTTATCTGTTAAACACTTATTAGAGTTATGAGATAAAAATTTATTAAATACATTTGAAATAGGTACTTTTAAAGGTTTAAGTCAAATACATTCTTATATGTTTAAAGATATATTTGACTTTAATGGACAAATTAGAAATGTTAATATCTCTAAAAATAACTCTATGTTTTGTTTAGCAAGATATTTAAAACAAAACTTAGAAATTATTGATAATATGAAACATGATACATTTGATCAGATCATAGATAAATATGTTGAAATGAATATTTGTCATCCATTTAGAGAAGGTAATGGCAGATCTATGAGAATTTGATTAGATTTAATATTAAAAAAACAACTAAATGTAGTTGTTAATTGAACTAATATAAATAAAGATGAGTACTTATTAGCAATGATTAATTCTTTAATTGATTCAACTAATCTTAAATTACTAATTAAAAACAACTTAACAAATAAGATTACTGATAGAAATGTATATATTAAAAGTATTATTAAATCTTATGAGTATGAAGGTTTTAAAATAAATATTAAATAAACTAGGTATTTTTAAAGTTCTTAGAGATTTTTAAAATACTTAGAATTCTTTAATACTAGTTAGTATTTATAAAAAGTAATAATTAATAATAGTTTTGATATTAAAAATTTAAAATCATTTTAAATTAAATGATATTTCTTGTGTTTACTTTTAGGGTATCAGTCCCATGTGTATAATCTAAATGCATAAATAAAACTAGGAGTAAGAATGAAAAAAGTAAATGTCAATATTAAAATGGATCCTGAAATTAAAAAACAGGCTAGTTTATTATTTAAAGAATTTGGTATGACCATGTCTTCTGCTATTAATCTATTTGTGAAAACTGCTGTTGAACAAAACGACATTCCATTTGAATATAATAGAGAGATAACTAACAAAGAAACTTTAGAAGCCTTTAAAGAAGGTGAACGTCTTTTAGCTGATAAAAACGCAAAACGTTACTCAAGTTTTAAAGAAATATTAGATTCATTAGATAAATAAAAAGTTCTTGGTACCCAAGAACTTTTTTAATACAAATATTAGTAATTAGTAACTAATATTTCTACTGTTTTACTTTTTTTATTTTTTTGATAATTCGAATTATTATAATGAAAATCCAAATAATGAATTTTATATTTACTAGATCAATCTTTTAATATAGTATTTGTTAAATTTTTATGTTCTAAAACATTAGATAATGCAAACTTAATATTTTTATTATTTAACAAATCTAAAAAATTATATAGTTCAATTTCTGATTCTTTGTTTCATAAGTTGTTTTCATTATAAGTAGAGCTTGAAATTAAATAAGGTGGATCTATATAAACAAAATCATTAGTATTAAGATTTAAAAAGCTTTTATAATTATTTGAATAAAATTCAACATTCAATTTGTTTAAATGTTCTTTAAAAATAATAAGTTTATTTAGCATTTTTTTATTAAAATCTCTTTTACCACAAGGTGTGTTAAAAAAACCTTTTTTATTAAATCTTATTTGATTATTAAAGCCATAAACTATTAATAAATAAAAAGCTATTTGTTTTTCATTATTAATAAACTTGTTTGAATTATAATCATTTCTTAGTTTTAAATAGCTCATTTGATTTATTTTTTTTAACCCAGTTGTTGAATTAACATTATAAAATTTATAGCCATTTTTTTTAGTATCTGATAGGTTATAAGATAGTATGAAATCATCTATTTTTTTTAATAAATAATCAATATCAACATTTTTTAAAAATATATAAAAATCTATTAAGTGTTTATTTATATCATTAAAAACTACTTTATTTGCTTTAACATTAATACCAACACTACACCCACCTGAAAATAAATCATAAAAATTATCAATGTTTTTTGGAAATAAACATAAGATTTGATCTAAAAGTTTGTATTTACTACCAATGTAATTTAAAGGAGAATTTATAAATTTGAAATTATTCATATACTTTACACAAATATAAAATTTCTTTATGATTTTTTAAATTAGTTTTCCCTGTTGAATAAGGCTTATAATCTAGTTCAAAAATTGATAATTCTCCTTTAGAAGTTAATATTTGAATAATTTGATCTCTACTAATTTTTGAATTAGATCTACTATTTGCTTTGTTTTCAGTGTTATTAAAAGAAACTAGAATGAATTTAGAATTAATATTATTAATTAGATCTTTAAAAGATTCATAAGCTTTATTAGTACAATATTTAGAACTATATTTTTTACGATCAATCATTTTACTTGCAATACCTTCTACTTGTGGTTTATTTCAAGTAATAATATTTTCTAATAAATGATAAGCACTTGAATATTGTCTTGAATTATAAGGTGTATCAATATAAACAAGATCAGCTTTTATCTTTTTTACTAGTTTATTAGCATCACAACAAAATGTTTGATTATTTGTATTATTATTTTTAAAATCAGGTAATAAAAGTTTTATTTTTTTAGCTGGAATTTGTTTTTTAATAAACGCATCATAATGTCCAGTAGTATGAGCTATTTTATCTATTGCATATAATAAAGAAGTTAGTAAAATATCTTTTTCTCTATTATTTAACTTATATGTTTCAATTTTTTCTCTTATAAGTCCTATTTTTTTTGCATTCTCTAAACTAAAGTATTTGTTTGCAAAATTTATTGAAACATAATTATCTTGATTAGGTGTTAATTGATTTAATTCATTAATGATTTCTTTTATTTTATTAATATCTACTTTTTGATTACCAAATCAAGTGTTATAACAAATATAATTAGATTTTAAAATATCATTAACTATTATAGTTTTGTTTAAGTTGTTAAACATATCACTAACAACTCCTGTTCCTGCAAATATATCAGCAACTACATCGATTTCATCAAGATACGGTTTTATTATGCTATATATAAAATTTAATGCCTTAGCTTTAGAACCTAGATATCTTCTATTGTGAATTTGAAAAGTTTCTAGATTCCTGTCTTCTAAAAATGAAAAATCTTTTTTTATTTGATTATTAATTTTTACTTCTTGTTGTGTTAAAAGTTGTTTCATAATAATCCTTACCACTTTACAAGCTTAATGCTATATTACTAAGTATATAATAAAAACATAGGGTGTTATTAATAACAATAATTAATAAAAGACATCAATAATGAATTAGGAGAATTATGAGATTAAAAAGTCCTAACAGCATTTTTAATATGGGAGATACTTCAATTAGAGTAAAGCAAATAGTTGAAGTTAATAAAGTAATTCTTGAGCAACTTAATAATTTTATGAAATCAAATGTTGTTTGAAATCAAAATAAAGAAGAACAAGAAAATTTTTATAGATTATTTATTAATGAAATAGTTGAATTAGAACAAGATGAAGAATATAGTATTTTTGCAGATTTTTGAAGACTAAGAAATTATAAAACTCCAGATCCTAACAAAAAAGGACTAAGAGGAAGAACACTAACTAATAGTTTATTAAAACTTGGATTAATAAATGAAGATAGACAATTAAGTGATATTGGTTATGCTTATTTGAAAAATGATGTAAAGCAAGAAGATTTTATAGAAAGATTATTAGGGTTATCTGTTGATAACTTAGTTTATTTAAGACAGTTACTAAAATTACGAATTTATGATTCAAGTAATGATAATTATTTTTATAATTTTAGATTTGCCTTAAAATTTTTATCAATATATAAAAATGTTAATCAACAACACTTTTTAACTATTTTAGAATCAATAAGACCTATACAATCTCAAAACGAATTACTAAATATTATTGATGACTATCAAGATGTTTATAATAACAAAATAGATTTTTTTATATTTTATAATAGACATTTTAAGAACTATTTCTTAAGAGAAAAAAACTTAGATGATATAGAGAATAAATTAAATCTTAATAATTGAGATAACGATTATTTAATAAGTAAGTTTTATAATAACAAGTCACATAAAACCACAGAATTATATCTAGAATTTATAAGATGTTTGATTGAATTTAAAAATAATCCAACAACTTTAAAATTAGAGCAACTAATAAAAATATCAAAAGAAGAAAAAATTAAAAAGGCATTTTGTTATGGTAATAAAGTCTTTGAATTTAATAAAGATGATAATTTACAAATGTTTTTAGCAAATAACAAAAATAATCCTTTATTAGAAAAACAAAATCAGCAAATTTATATACAATTTGTTTTTAGTAAACTTTGAGATCTAATAAAAGAATATTCAGATATGTGTAAACGTTTGTTTGAATCTACTGGCTTAATTAGTTTTGAAAACAAATTAGTAAATTTAAATAATCATATTGTTATAGATGCATTACTAAAAGTCTTAGGTAATAAATTTGTTCTTTGTGGTAGTGAAACATATGATATGTATGAAAAAACTTACAATAGCATATGATTTTTAGATCTTTCTATTAAAAAAATATTTAACATAGATGAAGAACAATATAATCAACTTATTAGTATAATACAAAAAGAAATTAAAATTGATATTAAAAATATTGAAACTAAAATATCACAAATAAGAGAAGAAGAATTTAGACAATTTATTTATAATAAATTTCCAAAAAATAAGATTATACAAATACTTAAATTTATAGAAAAAAGAAACGATGAGCAAGTTTATAAACTTGTCAGTCAAAATGCTACAATACCAACAATTTATGAATATATCATAACAATAGCTTGATTTTATATTTCTAAAAATAAAGACTATTTGTTTAGCAAAAGTTTTGGTGTTTCTTTAGATGCTAATAAACTACCTTTAATTCATAGACCGGCAAATAATGGTGATATAGAAATAATAAATAAAACATATTCATTACTTATTGAAACTACGTTATTAAATCCTAATAATCAAAAACGTGCTGAATTAGAATCTGTTATAAGACATTCAGTTAATTTTTATTCTACTTATAATANTTGTCAAACTATCTTTATAGCAAATAAATTAGACGATAATGTATTAAATATTTTTAGAGCCACTCAGTTTATTGAATTAAATACAACAAATAAAAAAAGAACTACTATTAAAGGATTAAATATTTTTTCTTTTACCACTAGTGAATTAATTCAATTACTAGAAAAAGATATTTTTGATCTTGATATATTAAAAATAATTAATGAAAATTTAAATAAAAATCCTGTGTTTATAAACAATAAATGAAGAGAACAAATAATAAATCAAATTTTTAATAAATAAAAGGAGCTTTTAAACTCCTTTTTTTGTTATAAAAATACTACAACGATATTTTAAAATGACTATTAGATTCAATAAAATCTAATAAATATAATTCATCAGAATGAACTGATGCTATGTAATTATATAAATTGTTATTATCAATATAATTATCTTTTAATATAATATGTAATTCACCTTTATACCTATTAGCATTATTATTTAAAATTACAATATCACCTTTATTAAATACTTGTTTAATGTTATTTGGTTTTATATCAAATGAATTTCAAATAGTTCTTGAAAATGTTGATCTTATATAACTAGTATTAATATCACTTCTTCTAAAATGGTTGTTTCACAATAAAATTTCTTTTTCTGTTTTTGTAATTTTTTGTAAATTATTTATTTTTAAAGTTAAATGATCTTTATTAAGTAATGATAATTGTTCTAGTTCTTTTTTACTAGCAAACATGTTTGCAATAATAACATTATTAATCTTATTTGAATAAAATAAGTATTTAGCTTGACTAATTATATCTATGTTTCTAAAAAACTCTAAGCTTACTGCTTTATTATAATTATCTGCTAAAGTAATATTTGCTATTTGACTCGATATAAAAGCTGAAGTATTTAAATTTTTTCTTATAAATTTATCAGTTGTTTTATTAAAAAAGTCTATGTCTAGTGCTGAATCTTTTAATAAATAAAAATTATGACTGCCACTTAATCTAGTTAAAATAGGTTTAAAATCTAAAACATTATCTAAAAAATGAAAGCTATTACTAATATTTAATTGAACATCAATTTCATATGGATTATAAGTTAAATTAGCCAAACTTTGAGCATCAATTTGTTGATCAAATCTAATGCAATCTATTCCAATTTCTTTTATGGTTTTTAGATCATTAGATTTAGTTAAATTGTTTAAACTAGTTTGATCAAAATCTGCTATAACATAATAATTTAACTCTTTTGCTTTTTTAATAACATCAATATTTTTAAAATAATCTGTTTTTAATAAATGTACAAAACTTATAAATAATATTTCAAAATTATAGCTTCTAGCTAGTTTTAAATAATCAATAATTTGATCAAAACTTGCTTTTTTACAATAAACACTAATTCCTAATTTCTTTTTTTCCATATTATTCAAATCCTTGATCTTTAATTACTTGTTTAATTCAATAACCTGATTTTTTAATTGTTCTTTTTAATGTTTTTGTATCTAAACTTATAAAACCATACCTATTTTTAAAACCATTAGCTCAGCTTCAATTATCAATTAATGTTCACATATGATAACCAAAGCAATTTGAACCTTGTTCTATTGCTTTATATAAATAAATTAAATGTTCTTTTATAAAATCTATACGATATTGATCATCAATATAACCTTGTTTATTTAAAAACCTATTTTCATCACCAACACCAATTCCATTTTCTGAAACTATTCAAGGTATATTATCATAATTATTTTTAATATCTATAGCTATATCATATAGTGTTTGTGGGTGAATTTCTCAACCTCTATAAGGATTAATTCTACTTTTTTTATCAACATATACTTCAAATCAATTTTCTAGTTTTAAATCATTTGAGTTATTTAAATTATTGTTTGGCGCTTGTACTCTTGCTGGTTGATAATAATTCACAGCTAAAAAATCAATTCTTGTTTTTTTAATTTCATTTAATTCTGATTGATCATATTCAGGCATTAAATTATTTTCATTTAAAAATTTGATTAAAAAATTACTAAATTGTCCTTTTATAACTGCATTTAAAAAAGATTTATTAAGTAGTTCATCTCTGATTTTTGCTGCTTTTAAATGCTTTAATTCACTATTTTTTGGTATTGTTGGAGTAAGGTTTAATATTATTGATATTTTTTTATTTTGATCATTTTTAAAATAAGAATGAAAATAATTAGCTACTTTGCAATGAGCTAGTATTGTGTTATATGCTGCTTGAATTGCTAATTTTAAATTACTAATTTTTGGATAATATCACTTGTTTAAATAACATCCATCTACTAAAACTATAGGTTCATTAAATGTTGTTCAATAATCAACTAAATCACTAAAATATTTAAAACATTGTTTAGCATATAAAAAATATAATTCTACTGTTTTTTTATTAGTTCAACCGCCAATATTTTCTAATTCAATAGGTGTATCAAAATGAAATAAATTAACAATTAATTTAATATTATTTTTTTTAATTTCTAAAAAATAATTTCTATAAAACTCTACTTGTTTTAAATCAACTTCACCTGTATATAAATTTTTTATTAATCTTGTTCATTGAATAGAAGTTCTAAAACTATTTAATCCAATTTCACTCATTAATTTAACATCAGTTTTATAGTTAGAATAAGTATCACAAGTAATATTAGGTCCTTTATTATCATAAAAATCTGTTGGTGTTTGTTTGTATCAATAATCCATAATATTTAAATTTGGTTTATCTTTATCTGATTCAGTCTGACACCCAGAACTAGCGGCACCTCACCAAAAATCTTTTTTAAATTTAAACATATAAATCCTTTTTATATAAAAGATAAGCTCCATAAATATTAGCATCATTAAAAAACATTGCTGGTTTAATCTTTATATTTAAATTAATATTAGACATAGCCATATATTTTTTAAACTTCTTATTTAATAAGTTGATAAATAATTGATTTTGACTAATAGCTCCACCAATTACAAACACTTCTGGATCAATAATAGTTGTGATGTTAATCATTAGTTTACAAAGACCATTAATTGTTTTATTTATAACTTTTTTAGCAACTTTATCTTCTTTATATTTATTAAAAATTTCTTTAGCTGTTAATTTTTTATTTGTTAAAGTAAAATAGTTAGTTTCAATAGCTTTTGCTGAATAACTTTCTGAAACATTAATATACTGATTATTTTGAATTTTTACTAAACTACACCCAAATTCTCCAGCAAATAAATTACTTCCTTTATATAACATTTTATTTATAATAATTGCTCCACCAATTCCAGTTCCAATTACTAAAAAAACAGCGTTTTTATTATTTTTAACAACTCCTATTTCAGATTCACAAATAGCAGCACAATTAGCATCATTTTCAATAAAAATTGGTATATTAAATTCTTTTAAATCTTTTTTATAGTTTATTAAATAATAATCTTTAATAGCTGAAGAACCTGAAATCTCTCCACTAATTGAATTAATAATTCCACAACTAGAAATACAAATTGCTTTTAGATCATTATTTTTAAATTGATTGATCTTTTTTTTAATTTCAAATAATAAAGATTGACCATCTATAAAATTAGAATAAATTATTTGATCTTTTATTATAATTTGATCTGTTTTATTATCAATTAAAGCAATTTTAGTAGACATTCCACCAACATCAAAAACTAATACCATATTAAATAATCTCTACTTTACTAATTAATTGATATAACTGATCAACATTATTAGCTTTATTTAAGTCTTTTCTAAAATCATCATCAACTAATTTTCTAGCAATACTACTTAAAATTTTTAAATGATCATTTGCACTATCATTTTCTGGAATAGCTAAAGCAATAGCGATTGTAACTAAACTATTATCAATAGAATCTCATTCAACACCATTTTTAAATTTAAAAACAAATACTCCAGGTTTTGTGATTTCTTTAATTTTTGCATGAGGAATAGCAATTCCATCATTAAATCCTGTTGAGCCTTCCTTTTCTCTTTTTTTTAAACCTTTAAGAGCTTTGTTTTTATCTGTTGTAAAACCTAATAGATAAAATTTTAAAGCAATAATTTCAAAAACTTGTTTTTTAGAATTAGCTATAACATCAATAAAAACATGATTTATGTTAAATATTTCTTTATTCATATTTTTTTATCCTTTATTTAAATAATTTTAATGAATAAGTACCTATTTCATATGGTCTTAATCAATCAGTTTTAAGATCTTTATTTTTTATTTCTTCTAACATATTTAACTTATTAAAACTTACTAATTGATTGTTTATTAATAAACTAAATTGTTGGTTTGCTTTTGAATTGTTAAAACATCTAATAATAACAAAATCATCATTTTCACTAAGTTTTATTGTTTTAATAATGATATTTTTATTTAAGTTTTTAATAAGTGAGTAAATTGGTATTTTATTAGTATCTAGTTTGTCGTTTATAAATAAAAATCTGTCAAAACGTTTTTTTAAATTATTAAATTTTTGATTTTGATAATAACAAGTTGGAGTTATTAAATTATTTGCTAATTGAGCTATATTAGTAGAGTTATTTATATCAAATCAATATAAATCAAATTCAAGATTTTTATACAATAATCTAGCATCATCAGTTTTTATACTAAACTCACTAGTACCACTAGCTCTATTTGGTCTTCATAATAAGTTGTTTCTTCCTAATACATCAATACTTCTAAATAAAGTTAAATGAATTTCTTTTTTATTAATAATTTCATACTCATTAGTACCAAGTGTAACAAATCCTGTTTTTGATCTATTAGATTTTAAATAAACATAACTTTCATTAGTTTCAATTCCAACAGGTTTTTCTACTCAATTTTCTTTTTTTCAAACTAATAAGTCTTTAGTTAGTTCTACTGGTCTTTTTATTTCACAATAGCATTGATCAGCATAAGAATAATTATTTATTTGATCACAATTTGAAATTATTCTTCATCTTATTTGTGTTGCTTTATTTAAAGTATTAATTTTTATTTTAATAATTGGATCATTTGTAAATAATAAACTAATATCAAATTCTTGATTTATATATTTTGTTTTTGTTGTATCATATGGTATTTGATAAGTATTTTTTAATTGAATTAAAACATTGTTATCAGAACCGTATTCTACTTTAGCAATTTTTGCATCTATTAGTTTTGAAATTATTTGATTTGTTTCAGTTAGTGGTGAATAATCATAAGAATCACCAAAATCATGTTGAGCATAAATCATAAATTGATTATGATATTTTTTATTAGTAATTTTATCTAAATAAGNAATAGTATTATCATCATTAATTCATATATCAAATCTAGTAGTTTTTATATTATTAAAACTAGAATTTGTTGGTTTTTTATCAGATTGAACTATATCTAAAATCTCAAATTTGAAAGGGTCTATTTTTAAATTATTAACAATAATTTTTGAACTATAAAAACCTTTAGTTCTACTACTTATTTCTCCTTGTTTTTCTAAATTAACAATCATTCCATCATCATGATATTGTTGATCTAATAAAATAAAATCAACAGCTTTTTTATTATGATAAATTTTAAAATTATTAAATGAAGTAAAAATATTTAGTTCTTTAAAAATATTGTTTTTATAAAATGAGTTAGAGTTAAATACTAAAACTTGATTTTCTTTTAAGTTAATATTTAAGGATAAATTTTTAATAAGTTTAGTAATTTGAGATTCAATTAAATAATTAGCTTGTAATAATCTATTATAAATATTTAAATTAGTTTCATCTGAATTACAACACCCTATTGAATCATGAGCTTGACTAGTTAAAATTAGTTTTAATGCATTATTAATGATTTGTTTTTCGTATTTATTAGTTAGATATTTGTAATATATAGCTAGTGGTTCTAAAACGTTATATAAATTATGTTCAACTATTTTTAATAATTGTTTAATATCATATCTTTGTGAAGCTATTGTTTTATGAATTCTTGCTTTAGATGGTGATTTTAATTCACCTTTTATAGTTTTTAAGTTGCTATTATTTATATTTTTAAAATAAGTATCATAATCAGTTAATATTCAATTATCATTAGATAATTTGTTAACTTGTTTAAAAAATTCTGGAGTTAGTTCTACAATTGGAGCTTGATCTCCACCAAGTGGTAATAATAAATTATTATCTGAATTTTTAGTTACTTTTTTTAATTGATTTAAGATTGGAGTAATATTTTTTAAAAACTCTATAGCTTCATTTTTTAAATTATCTTTTGTTAATTTAGTATAAGCAAATTTTGAACCAAGTACTCAATAACCATAATAAAAATTATAAGAGGTAATTTTAGTTTTATCTATTCCTTGTCAATAATGTAAAGTACCAGCTTTTTTTAATTGACTATTTTTTACACCTCTTCAATAAATAAAATTATTTAAATTAAAGCTTTTATAAATTTGAGGCATTTGGTTATTATGTCCAAAAGAATCAGGTACATAAGCTGTTTTTAAATAATCTGCATTATATTTTTTAGATAAATTAATACCAATTAATAAATTTCTAATTATTGATTCAGAAGTTGTGTTAAAAAAATCTGGTTGTGTATATCATGGGCCAACTATAAGCTTTTTTTGTTCACAC
Source organism: Mycoplasma mycoides subsp. capri (assembly GCF_900489555.1). GTDB lineage: Bacteria > Bacillota_I > Bacilli_A > Mycoplasmatales > Mycoplasmataceae > Mycoplasma > Mycoplasma capri. The sequence continues at coordinate 822,950 of NZ_LS483503.1, forward strand.
AGTTTTTTAATTTGTACTTCATTTTCTGGATAATATGTTAAATAATCATCAATAATTGAAACTTGACCATCATAAGTAAATGATTTATATTCATCATTTGAACTTAATATTTTAATTATTTGATTTAAATTTGAACATAATAATACATCACTATCTTGTTTTGTAAAATATCATTCTTTATCTCAATGTGTGTGACAAACAACATATATGTTTCATGACATAATAAAGTTTCCTATTTTTTCTTACTAAACATTTGTTTTAATCTGTTAAAGAAATTTTTAGTATTCATTCATTTTAAAATAAAGTATTTTTTAATTTGTTTTCAAGCATTTGAATAAAATTCTTTAACTTCATTTATATAGTTATTTCATCATTTTTTAATCACTTTTTTAATTAAAGCAAACATCATTTTAGGACTTTTAATTGCTTGTTTAAAGTTTTTATGTGCTTGAATACGTTTTAATTTTTTATCTTTTAATTCTTTTTCTAATTGTTCTAATTCTTCTCCTTTAATTTTTGGTTTTGTAAATCCTATGATTAAAGCAGTTGTTAAAATACCTAGTAGAATAGGAATAATTCATCCCATTGGTCAACCTAATATTCCATCTAATTGAATATATCCTAAAAATACACCTATAGGTGAACCTAACCCTGCTGCAAATTTAGCATTAGTTAAAGTTACACCAACTCCAGCAACAGCAGCACCAATTACATTTGCAAAAATTACTCTAATTGGATCTGTTGCAGCAAATGGTATTGCTCCTTCTGTAATACCAACAATACCTTGAGCAAAAGCAGCTTTTCCCATAACGCGTTCATTTTGTGTGAATTTCTTTTTAAATAATAAGGTTGCTAAAAACATTCCTAAAGGTGGAACTGAAATAGCTGCTTGAGCTGCTGTTCCAGGAACAAAGTTTGCATCTCAAAAAGTTTGTCCATTTGATAACACTTGAGCTAATGATTGATAAAACACAACAGTACCAAATACTAATGCAGTTTTATTAAATGGCCCTCCTAAATCAAAAGCAATCATCATTGAAACAACTAAAGCAATCACAAATGAAGTTCCAGCAAATTTATCTTGTAAAGCAGATAAACCATTAAATAATCCTAAAACTAAATTAGCGATAGGTGCTCCAATAACAAATTTAACAAAAGTACTAATTATAAATACTGAAATAATAGGAATAATCATTAATGGAACAACAGGTTTTAAAATTTTTCATCAACGTAAAGACTTTAATAATTTAACAAGATATCCAGCTAATAATCCAACAATAATTGCTCCTAAAAAACCAGCACCTGGCTCAATAGAAGAATTTTCTGAAACTGGAACATTTATTCCTAGCATTTTATTATCATTAATAATTCAACCACCAATTAAAGCAGGAGCTATACCTGGTTTATCAGCAATTGAATATGCAATAAATGCAGAAAATAAAGGTATTACTAGTTTAAAACCTAAAGAACCTACATTCATTAAAAATTGTGGAAAAGGTCTTTCATATAATACTCAAGCTTGAGTATAATCTCCAACCTGATCTGAATAAATAGTTTGAAATGCAGATAAATTAGCTATAGCCATTAATATTCCTGCTGCAATAATTAATGGTAATACTCATGAAATACCTGTCATTAAATGGTTTAATATACCTTTTTTCTTAGTAGCTCCAATTGTAAAAACACCAACTTTGGTTCCTTTTTTACCTTGTTCTACTGCTTGTTGTCAAGCTGTTTTAATTAATAATTCAGGCTTTTTAATTGCATCATTAACACCTGTTATATAAATTTTTTTACCATTAAATCTAGAAGTATCAATCTTAACATCAGCTGCAATTATAACAAGATCAGCTTGTTGTAGCTGTTGATCTGATATAACATTTTCAGCACCAATTGTTCCTTGTGTTTCAACATGAACATTAATATTAAGTGCTTTTGCAGCTTTACTAATACTATCAGCTGCCATATAAGTATGAGCAACACCAGCAGCACAAGCAGTAATAGCAACTATATTTTTTAATCCTTCTAATTGGTCTTTGTTGCTAGAAACAATTGTTTTATTATCGTTTGACATACTAATTCTCCTTTCTAGTTATTTAAATCGTGTTCAATATAAAAAGCTACGTTTTTTGCATCTTTAAAACTTAAAACATTAGCATTAAATGATACTAAATAAACAATTTTATTTATTTTTAAATTTGTATCAGTTTTTGAAGATAACATAGAATCTAATTTTAGTGAATCTATAATAGATACTTTGTTTATATTAGTATCAAATCATTTAGGTTTATTTGTTTTATCAATAGAAATAGATTTATCTTTATTTCTAAAAGTAACAGTTTGTAAACCATTTAATTTAGATAATCACTGATTTTCATTTTTAGAAACTAAAGAATTGAAATTAATATCAGCTAAACTAATAGTAAGATAATATGGTTTTCATTTTTCTTTAATAAAATCTTTTGTTATTTGCTTTGAAAAAATATCGTCTTTTAAATTGGTTTTATCAGAACTAATAGTTTCAAAATTGATTATTTTATTTGAAACAACAGATGATATTTTTTCTGTTAATTTATCTATAATAAGTTTTGAATTTTCTTCAATTTTTTTATTTAATTTATTTTCTCTGTTTTCTTTGATTTTTTGTAAAGAGTTTATGTCTATATTAGAAAGACCACTGGCTTTAATTACTACAACATTATCAGAATTTGTTTGTTTTAAAGATTCATTTTTATAAATATCTAAAACATCTGAAATTTGTTTAACTGTCATTGGTGCTGTTCTTCATGATGAACAAGAAACTGTTATTGTTATAGGTATAGTTATCATACTTAAAACACTTAATGTAGTTAAGACTTTTTTCACTTAAAGCACAACCTTTCTTTATTTTTTTTATTTATTACCAATATGCTTGGTTAATCCAATATTATCAACTCGCAATACTTTTTTTTTTTTTTTTTTTACAAGCAATTTAATACAAACTTGTAATAAGATAATAAAAAAGGTTCTTAAACATTTAAGAACCTTACTAATTATTATCTGGTTGATATAAAGCTATGTATGGTAGGTTTCTATAATCTTCATTACAATCAAAACCATACCCAACAATATAATAATCATCAATATTAAAACAATTTCAATCAGGAGTAAAATCAACAGTATGAAAATCTTTTTTATCAACTAAAGTTACTACTTTAACACTATTAGCTCCTTTGTATATAATATGTTCTTTAACTTTACTTAAAGTTAATCCAGTATCAACCATATCTTCAACAATTAAAACATCTCTATTAGTTAAATCTAAACTAGTATCTAATTTAATTTTAATTGCTCCAGTTGATTGCATTCCATTATATGAAGAAACAGCCATAAAATCCATTTGAATAGGATAGTCAAAATTTAAAACAAATTCTGTATTAAAAATAACACAACCTTTTAATAATCCAACTGTTATTAAAGGACCATTAACTGGTGGATGTTCTAAATAATATTGTTTAACTTGATTAGCTACTTGTTTAATACGTTCATTGATTTGTTCTTTAGTAAATAAAACTTTTTTTATGTTTTTTAAATCGTACATTTTAACTCCATTTTAATTAATACCAATATAAAAACTTATTTATTAAACACTCTATTAAAAATATAATCAACATGTCTTAAAAAGAATTGATCATCAAAAAGTTGTTCTAATTTATCAATTAAAACAAATTCAGTTAATTTACTATTTAAAACTTCAGTTTTAAAATCTAAATTATTTTTAGAGCATTTAAAAGTGATTTGTTGAATTAAATCATAAACTTCATCTCTAGTAACATTTGTTTGTTCTAATAAAATAAATGTTAAAACCCTTTGAGAAAAGTAAATATTTTTAGCTTGTTTAATGTGTTCTAACATTTGAGTTTTATTAATAACTAAATTAATTAATGTTTCATTCATTCTTTTTAATATATAAACAGTTAAATTAAAAATATCTGGTAAATAAATTCTTTCATTTGAAGAATGAGAAATATCTCTTTCATGTCATAAATTATTATTTTCTAAAACAATATGAACAATTGATTTAATATATCTACTTAATCCAGCTATATTTTCACTAGAAATTGGGTTTTTTTTATGAGGCATTGAAGAGCTACCTTTTTGGTTTTTTAAAAAACCTTCAGCAAGTTCATTAACATCACTTCTTTGTAATAATCTAATTTCAGTTGAAATTTTTTCTAAAGTTGATGCAATATTTGCTAAAACTTCAACTAAAAATATATGTCTATCTCTTTGACTTACTTGAGTTGATAAACTATCAATGTTCATATTTAATTTATCAGCTACATATAATTCGATTTGTGGATCTAAGTTAGCATAATTTCCCATTGATCCTGATATTTTAACAACTTCTATATCATTTCTAGCTAATTCAAAACGTTTAATATGTCTTAAAAATTCATCATATCATAAACAAAACTTTAACCCTAAACTAGTAGGTTCACCATACATTCCATGAGTTCTTCCCATAATTAATGTATTTTTATGTTCTAAAGCTAGTGTTTTTAATGTATCACAAATATTTTCTAATTCATTAAAAACAATTTGATTAGATTGTTTAATTAAATAATTTTGAGCAGTGTCAACAATATCAGTTGAGGTAATTCCTAAATGAATTCATTTACTTTCATTATCTAATTGTTCAGATAACATTCTAGTAAAAGCAACAACATCATGTTTTGTCTCTTGTTCAATTTCTAACATTCTATTTAAATCAACTTTTAAATCATTATTAATTTTAAAAAGATCATCTTTATTGATTTTTATAATTTCAGCTCAACCATTAGTTACTAATTGTTCAATTTTTAACCAAGTGTTGTATTTATTTTGATCACTTCAAATATCTGTGATTTCTTTAACTTGATATCTACTAATCATCAAATTCACCTTTAATTAAAATTGTTTGTTTACGATCTGGTCCTACTGAAAATCCTAGAAATGGAACTTTTACAATTTCTTCAATTCTTTTAATGTATTTTTGAGCATTAATTGGTAGTTCTTCAAAAGAAGTTACTTTAGTAATATCTTGATTTCAACCATCTAATTCTTCATAAAGTGGTTCACATTTTTTTAGTTCATAATCACTTGCTGGAAATCAATCAATAATTTTTCCATCTAATTTATAATGTGTACAAATTTTAATTTTTGCTTCTGTATCTAAAACATCAAATAAAGTTAAAAATAATTGGTCAATTCCACCAACTCTAATTGCATATTTTAAAGCAACTAAATCTAATCATCCAATTCTTCTTGGTTTTCCAGTGTTTGATCCATATTCTCTTCCACGTTCTCTTAGTTTATGAGCTAGTTCTGTTTTAATTTCACTAACCATAGCTCCAGACCCAACTCTAGTATTATAAGCTTTAACAATTCCTAAAACTTTATTAATTTGTTTATTATGAATTCCAGTTCCAATTGAAGCATTATTAGCTGAACAATTTGAAGAAGTTACAAATGGATAAGTCCCATGATCTATATCTAATAAAACTCCTTGAGCTCCTTCAAATAAAACAAATTTATTTTCATTAATTAAATTAGAAACTTCATATCCACTATCAATAATATTATTTTTAATAAACTGATAATTTGTCATTAATTCATTATAAATAACATCAAAATCTAAAGGTTCATGATTATAAACTTTAGTAATGATTTGATTATGATAATCTAAGTTTTCTTTTAATATATCTTTAAAATTAGGGTTTTGAAAATCACAAATTCTAATTCCATATCTAGCTGCTTTATCAGCATAAGTAGGACCGATTCCTCTTTTTGTTGTACCTATTTTATTTTCTTTTCTATTTTCTTCTTGTAATTGATCTATTAAAGTATGTCAATCAAAAATTAAATGTGCTCTATCTGAAATAAAAACATTATCAGTACTAATATTTGATTCATTTAATCTTTTAATTNCACTAACTAAACTTTTTAAATTAATTACTGTTCCATTACCAATAATGTTTTTTACTTTAGGATTAAATACTCCTGATGGAATAATTGTTACTTTATGACGTTTATTATTAAATTCAATCATATGCCCAGCATTATCTCCACCAGCAAATCTTACAACAACATCAGCTTTTTGACTAAAATAATCTGTTATTTTTCCTTTACCTTCATCTCCTCATTGGCTACCTACAATAACTAATGACTTATAGTTGTTTTTCATAAATTCTCCTTAAGAACGTGTTTTAAAAATATCTTCTAAAAAAGATATCGAAAAATTCATTATAATATTATTTAACTTCTATTCCAATAAAATTAGTAAAAATTTAAAAAATTAAATTTAATAATAAAATCATTAAAAATAGATTAATAATTTAGCAAAAGAATTATAAATTACTTTTTGTTTTTCAATAAAAAACCAAATACTTAAATTTAGTATTTGGCTAAATGTATGTTATTAAATAAATAAAAGTTTTAAATTTTAATGCATCACATTCATAATTTTCACTATCTTCTAAAACATCTTGACGGATTCTTACATAATAAATTGATGAACAACCTTGTTTAAACTTGTGATTATTTCGATAATTCTTCAATTATTCTATTTCTTACATCATCTATTTTTAAAAGTTCAGTGACAAAAAAGTTTAAATTCTTCTCACTATCTCTTTGTCTCTCTTTTTGAATTTCTTGCTTACTTATATTCAATAGATCACAAAACTCTTCACCTGTCATAATATGTTTGATAGGAACTTTACTTTTTAAACCTAAAAAAATTTCTTCTTTACTATCATTATTGAAACTGCATATCCAAATTTTTGTTATGAAACTTATTGATTTAGATATTTCATTTTGAAAATTTATTAACTGTTGATACTCTCCTGCGACCTTTTTTGTATCAAAAACTCATCCATCTTTAAGTTCTATTATATTTAATGTCTCACTGGATTTTTGGATTATTAAAAAGTCTGGTTCCATTGAATTTTTAATTGATGAATTTTTAATAACTTTTTTAGGAACTATAATAACATCTCAACTATCATCAAATTCCTTTTGTAAAATGGAATTTAACTCCTTTGCATCCTTCACCACTTTTTTGCATTTATTTAAGATGATTTTCTCTAATTCGTTACCGTTTGNGATAGATGTAGAATGCACCATACTTATTAAGGAACCTAATTTCTTATTTCCAAGAACACGTTCATAAGAACCACTTGTTATTCTTTCCTTTTTTCTTTCTTCTATTAATGCCATTATTGCTTTTCCTTTATATCGGTTCCTATAAATAATCTACCTGTTTCAATACAGCTTGTTAAAACTGAAAAACTACCAGCAGCAACATCCATAATAACATCACCAGGATTTGAGACTGCTTGAATTAATATTTTTTGTAACTCTATAGGTTTTTGATGAGGATGAACTTTGCCTACTATTTTTTCTTTTCAAACATCTCTTATATTTCTTAATCTTCAGACATTTTTANCTCTAATTGGTTTTTTTTGTAAAACAATTAAATATTCGCATTGGCGTCTTGTACGATAGCCCATACCCATTTTTTCTTTATCTCACACAATCATATCAACAATAGATAATGATGTATCTTTTATTCAATCCGAAATTCCTTGACATAAATGAAATTTATCTACTCATAAAAATAAATGACCTGTTGGGATAAGAACCCTATCCATTTCCCTTATAAAATGAACTATTTTTTCTTCAGTCATTTGCTGTAATTCTGATCTTTTTATTTGTCGTTTACCTTCATTGCCATATGATAATTTATCTAGAACACCTCTATACTGAGGGTCAAAAAAAACAACAGGAATGGCATTGTCTTTTATATTGTTTAATATAACAAGACCATCTAAACCATATTTATGGTTAAATTCCATACGCTCATTTTTAAAAATATCTTTTCCTAATTCTGAGATTTTAGTCCTTTTGTTACTAAACACAGATGGTGATAATTTCATTTTTACACCCCCATTTTTAAAAAACATATTATACAACTATAGTATATTTTATTTAAGTAATTATGTTTTAGAAATTTTAGAAATAAATTTTTTTGGTAAATATTTCTTATTTTTATCTATTTTCGAATTATTCGAAAAACTATTAAATAAATTAACTTTTGATACATTTCAAGATGAAATATCTTGATTAAAATTTCTAGCATTATGAAACATTCAACTCATTTCCTTAATATTAGAAGTGTTTCAATATGAAATGTTCTGATTAAATCCTATTGCATTCTTAAACATAGATCTTGTATTAATTACGTTTTTGGTATTTCAAGATGAAATATCTTGATTAAATTTTAAAACACCGTAAAACATATATTCCATATGCTTAACACTGCTTACATCTCATGTTGAAATATCGCCATTAAACGAGCGTGCTTCGTAAAACATAGATCTCATATTTTGTACTTTAGATGTATTTCACTTATTTAAGTCTATGTTAAAAAGATAAGCAGATCTAAACATAGCTTCCATATTTAAAACATTTGATGTATCTCACTTATTTAGATTTTGATTGAAATTTTCAGCTCCATCAAATAAAAGTTGCATATCAACAACATTACTAGTGTTTCAGTTAGATATATCTTGATCAAAACTTTTAGCATCTTTAAACATTCTATTTAATGATGTAACATTCTTAAGATTTCATTTATCAAGATTACAAATTATTTCATTTTCATTATTCCAAAAAGCTAATGTTAAATTAGTAATGAATTCAGGTAGTTTCTTAGGAACTTTATTAACGGTTGATGGAAAAGGATGTATTTGATATTCATTATTTTTGTTTAAGAAATAACCTATTTCTTTACAAATAGTTTTTTCTTTATTATATTTTGGTTTCTTATTTTTCTTATACATAATTCACCTCATATTAGTATTAGAAAAATAATTAAAAATATTACATTTTTTCAAAAAAACCTTGCATTTTTTAAAAAAGCAAGGTAAATTGTTAAATTTAAGCTTTTAAATTTTACATGCATCACATTCATAGTTTTCACTATTTTCTAAAACATCTTGACGGATTCTTACATAATAAATTGAAGAACAACCTTGTTTAAAAGCATTAACATATGCTCTGTTTAAATCTCTAGTTGTTGCTTTATCAGTCATAAATAAAGTTAGTGAAATTGCTTGATCAACATGCTGTTGAGCTGCTGCAACAATATTAATAATTGGATCTGCTCCTAATTCATAAGCACCCATTGCATAATATCCCATATTATCAAAATTAATTTGATATGCTGGAACATAAACTCTTCCTAATTTTCCTTCTTTTCTAACTTCAACAGTTGAAACTACTGGTTGTAGTGAAGGAGTACATGATGATAAATAACTAATTGATCCAGTTGGAGCAACTGCCATTAAATGTGAGTTTGCTAAACCTGTTTTTTTAATTTCTTCAACTAATTGAATTCAATCAGTTTGACTTGGAATTTGAACATCATAATCTTTAAATAATTCTTTTACTCTATTTGTTTGTGGTGTTCATTTATCAAATTCACATTTAGTATATTTATCAAATCAAGAACCATCAGCAAATCTTGATTCATCAAATGAAGCAAATTTTTCAAATTCTTGAGCTAATTTATTTGAAGCTTTAAAAGCATTATAAGCAACTGTATAAAAGAACATATTAGTAAAATCAACAGCTTCAGGTGAGTCATACATAATTTTATTAGTTGCTAAAAATCCATGTAAATTCATAGCTCCTAATCCAACAGCATGATTTTGTGCATTTCCTTTTTGAATTGAAGGAGCAGCACTTAAATCTGAATTTCTTGAAACAATATCTAAAGCAGATATAGCATTATAAATAGAATCTGAAAATTCTTTTCCTGATTTCATCATCTTATCAATATTTAAACTACCTAAATTACAGCAAATATCTTCTCCAGTTTTTACAAATGATAAATCAGAACTATATTCACTTGCTGTACTTACTTGAACAATTTCACTACATAAATTACTCATAATAATTCTTCCTTTTTTATCATGAGCATTTCTTCTATTAACAGTATCTTCAAATAAAATATATGGATATCCACTTTCAAAATGTAATTCAGCAACAGTTAAAAAGAATTTTCTAGCACTAATATATGTTTTTTTAATATTAGGATTTTCTAACATTTCATAATATTTTTCAGTAATTGAAATATCTGATAATGGTTTGTTATATACTTTTTGAACATCATAAGGACTAAATAAAGCCATATCTTTATTATCTCTAGCTAATTCAAAAGTAATATCTGGAATTACTAATCCTAATGATAAAGACTTAATTCTAATCTTTTCATCAGCATTTTCTCTTTTAGTATCTAAAACTGAAATAATATCTGGGTGATNGGCTGAAATATAAACAGCTCCAGCTCCTTGACGTTGACCTAATTGATCAGCATAAGTAAATGAATCTTCTAAAATTTTCATTACTGGAATTGGTCCTGAACTTAGACCTGAAATATTTTTAATAGGAGAACCTGTTTCTCTTAAATTTGTTAAACAAATCGCAACTCCTCCACCTCTTTTTGAAAGTTGTAATGAAGTTGAAATGGTTCTACAAATTGATTCCATGTTATCTTCTGTTCTTAATAAATAACATGAAACATACTCTCCTCTATGTTTTTTAGCTGCATTTAAAAAAGTAGGGGTTGCTGGTTGAAATCTACCTAACATCATATCTTTTAATAAGTTTTTTGCTTTAGTAAAATTACCATTACCTAAAAATAGAGCATTCATTAATACTCTATCTGTATAAGTTTCTAAATACATTGTAGTATCAAAAGTTTTTAATCCATAAGCATTAAAGAATTTTAAAGCTCCCATAAAGCTTGGAAAATGATGGTTAAATGAATAAGCATAATCATTTAATTGACTAATCTGATCAAAACTATATTTATTTAGGATTTCTGAATCATAATACTTATTTTCTAATAAATAATCTAATCTTTCTTTTAGACTAGAAAATTTTTTCATTCTAGGTTCAATATAGTTTTTTAAATATAATTCAGCTGCTTTAACATCTAATTGAAAATTATCTTGATCTTTTGAAAAGATCTTAGATCTAGCATTTAATTTAATATATTCATCATCAACATCATCTAAAACGATTGTGTTTTTATTTTCTTTCATTATTACCATCCTCTCAAAACTTTAATAGTATTTGTTTTATTTGACTAACATCATATTGAGTTCCTAATAATTCAAATTGGTATAAAAAAGGAACATTTAATTTTTTAGAAATAATTGGTCCAGCAATTCCAAAAGTATCACCAAAATTAGTGTTACCAGATGAAATAACACCTCTACAAAAACTTCTATTTTCTTTATTATTTAAAAACTTAATTACTTGTTTTGGTACAGCACCTTCAACATATTCTCCCCCACCACTATAAGTTGGAGTAACTAAAACATAATCTCTATTAACACTAATTGATTGATCTAATTCATAAGGAATTCTAATATTTTCAATTTCTAATTTTTGAATAAATCTATGAGTGTTATTTGAAATTGAAGAAAAATAAACTACAAAAGGTATACCAACTGGTTTAATTACATCTTTATCTGTAACTTTTTTAACATTTGAGTGCATAATAACTCCTAAAATTCTCAGTCTTCGTCTTCTGTTTCAACTGAAACTCCCATCACATATGAAGAACCATTTCCAGAAAAGAAATCGTGATTTTCATCAGCTCTTGCAGATAATTGATTAAAAATTTCTGGTTCAATTCTAGTTTCTTCTTCACTAAATGGTGAATCATATCCTAGGTTTTGTAAAAACTTACCTGCATTATAAACACTAAATCTAATAGCATCATCAACAATATCAAATCCAGCATATAACTCTTTTAAATAAGCAGTTTCTAAATCAATTAATTCATATAATAATTTAAAAACAAACTCTTTCATTTCAGCTTGTTTTTCAACTGGTAATTTAGCAACCTTTTTTTGATATTTATAACCACTATAATAATTATGAATTACTTTATCTCTTAAAATTAGTCTTATGATATCTGAAGTATTTGGTAATTTACCTCTAGCAGATAAATAAAATGGCAAGTAAAATCCCCCATATAATAAAAATCCAGGCATTAAGGCAGCTGCAACTTTAGATTTTAATGGGTCAGTTCCTGTATAGTATGGAATTAAAGCTTTTGCTCTTTTTTGTAGAGTTTCAGTTTTAACAACTCACTCATGAGCTTCTTCAATTTGTTCACTTGAACATAATGTTGAAAAAATAGTTCCATAAGAACGCGCATGAACACCAACCATAAAAGCAAAATTAGAATAAATTACTTGTTCATGATCAGTTAATGAGTGTTCAATTTGAGCAACATCTCCAACAGTTGCTTGAACTGTATCTAATAAAGTTAGACCAGTAAAAGTTCTAGTTACTAATTGTTGTCATTCACTAGATAAACTTCTTCATGATGATAAATCATTTGATACTGGAATTTTTTCTGGTAATCAAAAGTTTTGAGTAATTCTATTTCAAACTTCTAGATCCTTTTCATCATTAATAACATTTCAGTTAACTGATCTTAAATTTCCTTTGAAATTATTTTTAACAAATTCGATTGGTGAAACTGATTCATGATAATATTTTTGTTCTTTTGCCATAGTAATTTATCCTTTCTTTTTTTGTCATGTAAACTCATTATATTATAAATTTGATAAAGTTAAGATTTAACCACTTAAAAAGAATTTCATGACTTGTAATAGTATTTTAATAGTAAAAATTGAGTATATTTAACTAGATTTTTATTTTTTTTGTGATATTTAAAAATAGGAAAAATCAATTTCTAGAAAGTAATAGCACATTAAAAAAGTATATAATTTTATATAGCGTATTAAGAGTAAATGTTTAAATTTCACTTATTTTAAGATATTATTATATAGTAACATTTTGGAGGTTTTTATGATAAATCTATTAGCTTCAACAACTAAATTAGCTCAACAATTAATTTTAGGATTTGAAATCTTTATTTTTATTATTGCTTTTATAATGATCGCTATAGGTTTATTACAAAATAAACAATCTCAAACTGGACTAAGTGCTTTAAATGGTGGAAACGAAGAACTGTTTTCTAATTCAAAAGAACGTGGATTAGACAAAACTCTTTCTATTTGAATGCTGGTTTTAGGAATTATATTTTTTATAATAGCTTTAACAATAAGCATCATTACAAACACTATGTTATAAACTAGTGTTTATTTTTTTATTTAAAAAGGAGTAGTATGGAATCTAAAATTATTGAAATTTTAAAAAAGAACCATCATAAAATTAGTTTAAATAAACTTTTAACTTATTTTAAAGCTCTAGATTATTCATTAGTTAAAAACTACTTAGACCAATTAGAAAAAAATAATAACATTGCTATTTCATTAGAAAATAATATTTATTTATTAGATGAAATTTATAAAAAGGGAACTATTAAATTAAATCCAAAAGGTTTTGGTTTTATAAATGATGTTAATGATTTAACTACAGAAGATCATTTTATAGCTGGTGTTGATTTAAATAATAGTATTCATCAAGATGAAGTAGTTTATATTTTAAAACAAGAAGAAGATAATAGATTAAAAGCTATAGTTATTGATCTAATTAAAAGAAATAAAGTTTATTTAATTGGTGAAATAAATAGAAGTTTTGATAAAAGATTTTTAGATTTCATTCCAAACGATAAGTCATTTGATAGTTTTAGATTTGTAATTGTTAATAAAAACGAATTTAAATATGAAGAATTTAATATTATTAAAGCAAAAATTATAAGTTGTAAAGAACGTAAAATTTTTATAAGACTTATAAAAATTATTGGTAATAGTAAAAAAGCAAGTGATCGCATTTTAGCAATAGCTGAAGAATTTGACATAAAAACTAGTTTTGATAAACAAACTCTAGATAATGCAAAACAAATTAATTTATCAACTGATAAACTAGAAAAAGAGTTTTTAAAAAGACAAAATAATTCTTTAGTTAATAAAACGATCGTTACAATTGATGGAATTGATTCAAAAGATTTAGATGATGCAATTTGTGTTGAAAAATTAGAAAACAATAATTATAAACTATTTGTTGCTATTGCTGATGTTTCTTATTTTGTTAGATATAAAACCAGTTTAGATAAAGAAGCTTTATTAAGAGGTAATTCGACTTATTTAGCAAATAAAGTAATTCCAATGCTACCAAACATCTTATCTGATGATTTGTGCTCATTAAATCCAAATACTAAAAAATTAGTTTTTGTATGTGAAATGGAATTTGATAATAATGCAAACATGTTAAATAAAAAAGTTTATGAATCAGTGATCATTTCTAAAGCTAGATTAAATTATGATGAAGTAAATAATTACTTTAAAACTAAAACTTGAACTCATGATGATAAAACTAAAAAAATGTTAGACATAGCTTATGAGTTGTATAAAAAATTAGAAGATCTAAAAGCTAAAAAGGGAACTATTAGTTTTGATGTTAGAGAACCAAAAATTATTTTAGATAAAAATTTAAATGTAATTGATATTAAAACAAAAACAGCTGATCAAGCTGAAAAATTAATTGAACAATTTATGGTAAGTTGTAATGAAGCAGTAGCTGAATTAATCTATCAAAAAGATTTACCTTTTTTATATAGAAATCATAATAAACCAGATGAAGATGAATTAATTAATTGATATAAATCACTAAAAACATTTGGAATTAATCCTAAATTAACTAATAAACAAGTTTTAGATCCAATATTTATTAATCACACTTTAAGTCAAATTAAAGAACAAATTAAAGACGAAACTGAAGTTGAATTATTAAATATTTCTTTATTAAGATATATGGATAAAGCTAAATATGGATTAGAAAATATTGGTCATTTTGGTTTAGCTAGTGATTGTTATACTCATTTTACTTCTCCAATTAGAAGATATTCAGATTTATTAGTTCATAGATATTTAAAACAATATCTAATTACAAAAGATCTAGAAAAAACTAGTTTAGAAAATAATACAAATTATGTTAATAAAGTAAGTAATATTATTAATGATACTGAAACTAAAAGTGTTGAATGTGAAAGAGAAGTTATTAAGGCATGTATGTGTGAATATATGCTAAATAAAGTTAATAATACTTATACAGCAACAATTTCAGCAGTTTTAAAATTTGGAATTTTTATTCAATTAGATAATTTAGTTGAAGGATTAGTTCATATTTCAAATATGAATAGTGATTTAGTATATGATGAAACTAACCGTATTTTAATTAAACCTGATAATACTTATTATAGAATGGGTCAAAAAGTCAAAGTTAAACTAATTAATGTTGATATTAAAAAAAGAACAATTGATTTTGTTTTAATAGAATAAGAGGTTTTTATGTCTGAACATTTAATTGTTAAAAATAAAAAAGCTTATTTTAATTATGAAATCATTCAAACTTATCAAGCAGGAATTGTTTTAAATGGTCCTGAAATAAAATCAATTAGAAATCATGATGTTTCTATTAATGAAGCTTTTGTTTTAATTAGAAAAAAAGAGATTTATATTTTAAATATGAATGTTAAAAAATACCAGTTTGCTAATTATATTAAAGGCTTAGAAGAAACTAGAACTAGAAAACTGTTATTACATAAAAAAGAAATAATTAAAATATTAAATAAAATAAAACAAGAAAATCTAACAATTATTCCTGTTAAACTATATTTTAAAAATGATTATGTTAAATTAGAAATCGCTTTAGCTAAAGGTAAAAAGCTTCATGATAAAAGACAAACTATTAAAAAAAGAGATACAGAAAGAAAAGAATTAAAAGATTATAAATAATGATTATATTTACTCAACAAACTAGTCATATACCAACTTGAGCTGTTTATTTAATTTTAGTTTTAGGTTTTTTTGGTTTAATTATTTCATTATATGGAGCAAGTACTGCTTTTAAATATAATAAAAACTTAAAAAATAAAAACAATTATAAAAAAGTTTTAAATCTTTTATCAACACGTCAAGCTTATAGTTGAACTCAAATTGATAATATAGATCAACAAGGTTATTTTTTAATAGGTATAACTTTAAAAGATTCTAATTATAATAAAGAAAAACCTTTAATTACTTTATTAAAAATAACAGATTTAAAAACTGATATTAGTAGATTTAAATCTAATATAAATGATTATAAAAACATAATTAATTATTTAAAACAATACAATTTAACTACTAAAGATTTAGTATTTATTATTATAGAAAAAGTTGAAAATTCTGATGAATTAGATAAGCTTTTAATAGAATGAAATTCTTTAATAAGTGCCTAATATACTAAGTGAAATAAAAAAAGAAGTCAATAATTGCATTAAATTCCAAAATTTTAATTTATGCAAATTAAACTTCTTTTTTTTAATATACTATTATAAAGAGGTGTACAAATATTTTTATGTTATTAATGTTAGTAGTTAAAACTGAATTGATAGTTAATTTAGGGGTTTTAGGGTTTGGTATTTTATTTATCTTATTAGGTTTGTTTTTATTTTGAAAACAAAAAAACAAAAACCGTTATGGTTTTGAAAACCAAAACAGAGAATCAAAAAATGCTTGAGAATTTGTTAAAAAAAACTTTTACTTACTAGTATTAACTATTGGATTTTTATTTATAATAACAGCAATTATAACACTAATAACAAAATAATAACACAAAACTAATTAACATCTTTTTTATAGAAAGGATTTAACATACTCATGTTAACACAGACAAACAAGAGTAGTTTTAAAGATAAATTAAAGGCATTTGGTGCTAATATTATGCCTACTTTATCTAAACTAAGTAAAGCATTCTTATTACCTATTGCTTTATTACCGATTGCTGGTGTGTTTTTAGGAGTTGGAGCAGCTATTGCTGCAAATACACCTGAACAATCTGCTTTATGATTTATTGGTAAAGTTATGGGGAATATGGGAGATGTTTGTTTTGGTAACCTACCTGTATTATTCTGTATTTCTGTAGCTTTAGCATATACTAAAGATTCAGGAGTTGCAGCGATTACTGCTGTAGTTGGGTTCTTAGTATTTAACGGTGTTCAAGCTCCTTTATTTACTCAAGGTCAAGTACAAAGTGATAAGGTATCAGAATATAGTTTATTATGATACAAACACGTATCTAACTCACTAACAGGATCAAATATGGGGATCTTGTCACTTAACACTGGAGTTTTAGGAGGAATTTTTGTTGGAGCAATCGCTGCTAAATGTTATAATAAATTTCACCAAACTCAATTACCAACTGCTATTAGTTTCTTTAGTGGAACAAAACTAGTTCCTATTATTACATTCGTAGCAGTTATTCCTCTATCATTTATTTTTATGATGGCTTGACCTGTTATTGGTTTAGGATTAAATAAATTTGGTCAAGTTTCAGGAACTTTACCTTATGGAACTGATTCATTAATTTTTGAAATTGTTGAACGTTCATTAGTTCCATTTGGTCTACACCACGTATTCTATGCTCCATTATGATGAACTAGTGCTGGGGGATCAATTGCTGAAGGATTTAACAATTTAAGCAAACAATCTGAAGCAATTCAAAAAGTATTTGTTGATTCATATAATAGTTTACATGGTACTCACCATACTAAATTACAAGAAATTATTGATATAGTTCAAAAAAACAAGGAGCTATGAGGAGCTGTTGGAGATCAAATTATCTCACAAAGAGTTATTGGTCACTTAAATATCTTAAACTTCACTGATGTTGAAAAATTAGGAATTAACTTAGGAAGATTCCAATCAGGTAAGTTTGGATTTATGTTATTAGGTTTACCAGCAGCTGCTTTAGCTATGTGATTAGCAGCACCAAAAGAAAATAGACAACAAGTATTTGGAATTTATTTCTCAGCTGCGTTTACTTGTTTCTTAACAGGTATTACAGAACCTATTGAATATACATTCTTATTTGTTGCTCCATGATTATTCTATGGTGTTCATATGCCATTAGCATCAATTGCATTCTGAGCAACAGGAGCTTTACAAACTCACNTTACTCAAACTGTTTCAGGTGGAATTATTGATTACATCGTATTTGGAATTATTCCATTTATTAGTGGAGCTATGAAACCAATATCAGCATTTGGGGTATTAGGAGTTGCTGTTGTATTAGCACCAATTTACTTCTGTGCATTCTACTTCTTAATCAAACTATTTAATGTTAAAACACCAGGTAGAGATGGAAATGCTGAAGCTAAATTATACACTAAAGCAGATTTCAAAGCTTCTAAAGGATTAAATGTTGATGGTTCAAAAATGAGTTCATCAACAGATGATAAAGAACAAGCTAGATTAGCAAAAGCTGCAGCTATTATTGAATATCTAGGTGGAGAAGAAAACATTGTTGATGTTGATTCTTGTGCTTCAAGATTAAGATTAACTGTTGTTGATGCTAAAAAAGCTGATATTGATGGAATTAAATCTTTAGGTGGAACAACTGGAGCTTTAGTAAAAGGAAATAACATTCAAATTGTTTATGGTGGAGAACAAGAAGCTATTAAACCAAGAATGCAAAAACTTTTAGAACAACAAAGACAAGAAAAAATGATGGGTCATTCAGAAATGAAATCTGAAGAAATGAAATCAGAAAACATGAGTATGACTTGTGAATCAAATCAAGCTTGTGATAAAAAAGATGAAGCTTGTGGTTGTGAAAAAGATTGCATGTGTGAAGAACCAAATAAAGATGAAGAACAACCTGTAAGTGAGATGAAAGTTGAAGAAAAAGTAGTTGATGAAATGAAAGTTGAAAAACCAAAACAAACTAGAACAAAATCAACTAAAGCAAAATCAACAACTTCAAAATCTACAAAATCTACTTCTAAATCAAGTTCAAAATCAACTAAGTCAACTAGTTCTAAAGCAAAATCAACATCTTCTAAACCAAAAACAACTAAAGCTAAATCAACTAGTTCTAAAACTAAAACAACAAAATAATAATTTTTAATTAAAGTACTCAATTTATCTCCCGAACCCCATATTCCGGACTAAAATCCAGGAAATGGGGTTTTTATATGTCTAAATTAAATTTAGAAAAAAAGTTAAAAATTGTTAAAGAAGCTAAGAAACTTAATATAAAAAAGAGTGCTCATTTAGCAAATAAATATGATATTTCAGTTGAGACTGTAAAAAGTTTAGTTAATAGATTTGAAGCGTTTGGAATAGAAGGGCTAATTAATAAAGATAAAAAGCCTTATTATAGTGCAAAGCTAAAACTAAAAGTTGTCTTATATAAACTTGAAACTAATCAATCATATGATGAAGTTGCAAAAAAGTTTAATATTATTTATTCATCAACTATAGCTGGTTGAGTTAAAAAATATAGAGAATATGGATTTTTAGGGTTAAATAATAATATAGGAAGACCTAAGAAAATTATGAAAAACCCTAATAAAAAACCAGCTAAAATAAAGAAATCACAAGTAAAAATCAATAATGAACAACAAATTAAAGAATTAAAAGAACAAGTAGAATACTATAAGTTAGAGGCTGAATTCTGAAAAAAGTTCCACACCTTGTTGACAAAAGAAAAATCAACAAGGAAAAAACAAAAGTAGTTTTAGAATTACTAAAAACACACAAAAAAGTTAAAATTTCTATTCTATTAAAAATAGCCAAGCTGCCTAAATCTTCTTTTTATGAATGAAAACATAAGTTAGAAAATGCAATAGATAAAGACAAAGAATTAAAGGAAATGATTGTTGATATTTTTAACAAATCATTTGAAACATATGGGTATAGAAGGCTAAAAATAGCTTTAAAATCAAAAGGACATATTGTTAATCACAAAAAAATTTTAAGGTTAACTAAAGAGCTTGGAGTTCAGTGTATTAAATTTAGAACAAAAAATAGGAGATATAGTTCTTATAAAGGAACTGTTGGAAAAATTGCAGATAATATTTTAAAAAGAAATTTTCATTCTTTACAAGCAAACAAACTTTGATGCACTGATGTAACAGAGTTTAAAGTCAATGGTCAAAAGTTATATTTATCACCAATTATTGATCTTTACAATGATGAAATTATTTCATATTCAATTCAAACTAATCCTAACTTAAACCTAACAAATTCAATGCTAGACAAAGCACTTAAAAAGGTTAAAAATACAAATGGTTTGTTAATTCACTCTGATCAGGGATTTCATTATCAGCACATTAGTTGAGCTAAAAAACTAGAAGAAAATAACATAACACAAAGTATGTCTAGAAAAGGTAATTGCCTAGATAATGCTATTATAGAAAACTTCTTTGGTTTATTAAAACAAGAAATTTATTATGGTGAAAAATATAATTCAGTAGAAGAGTTAACTAAAAGAATTCATAAGTATATTTATTGATATAACAACATAAGAATAAAAGAAAAATTAAAAGGATTGTCTCCTGTACAATTCAGAAAACAATCCTGTTATAATATTGAAAAATTTTAGTCCGTGTTTATGGTAGCGGGGGGTTATCTATTGAGTACTTTTTTTTATAGTGATTTTAAAATTTATTTTAAAATTAAAAAAGAGGTAAAAAATAATGGAATTTGTTAATATCGAAAAAACAATTAACTCTTTTATAGATAAAAAATATTTTAAAAATGCAGCTATTAGAATTGCTAAAGATAAAAAGATTATTTATTCTAAACAATTTGGATATAATGACCAAAATAATACTATTTTATTAAAGGGTGATGAAATTTATCAAGCTTATTCAATGACAAAACCAATAACTACACTAGCAGCTTTACTTTTAATAGATAAAAAATTAATTAGTTTAGATGATGATTTATCTAAATACATTCCTTCATTTAAAAATAAAAACATCAAGATCTGAAACTTATTAACTATGACTTCTGGTTTGACATATAGTGGTAATAAATCAAATACTCAACTTCAAATTAAAAAAGTATTAGATGATTGAAAAATTAATAATTATACTTTAGAGCAATTATGTGATGAGTTAAGTAAGGTTGATTTATTATTTCTTCCTTCAACTAATTGATATTATGGATTAAGTTTAGATGTGTTAAGTAGAGTAATAGAAGTAGTTTCAAATAAGTCATATAGAGACTTTGTAAAAGAAGAAATTTTTAACAAATTAAATATGAATGATTCTGATTATTATTTATTTGATAAAAAAAGAAAAGCAAATGTTTTTAGATGAACTTATAAAGATGATCAAAATCAATTAGATCAAGTAGAAAATTTTGATTTTTTATTTCAATCAATTGATAAATTACCAGTATGTAATTTAGGTGGTAGTGGGTTATTTACAACAGCTGATGATTATTTAAAATTTTTAAATATTTTAATTGATGGAAAATTAGAAAATGGTGATCAATTAATCTCTTTAGATCTATTAAATCAAATGAAATCAGACCAACTTACAAAAAACAATTTAAAACAATTTTTTAATTGAAATTTAAATGAAGATTATAGTTATGGTTTTGGTGGAAGAGTTAGAATTAAAAATCAATTATATCCACTAACTGAAGTTGGTGAATATGGTTGAGATGGATTATTAGGATCATCTGGTTTAGTTGATACTAAAAATAAAATCACAATGACAATAATGTTATCATCACATCCTGGACATAACAAACTAGTTGAAACTGAGTTTTTTGATGCTTTATATCAAGATTTGAGATTAAACAATTTAGTTTAATATTTTAATTTTTACTAGTTTTATTCTAATATAAAAATTAAAAAAGTTTTAATGTGATAATTAGAATAAATGAAATTTAATGATTAAGGAAAAAGATGAAAAAAATATTAGGAATAGATCTTGGTGGGACTTCAGCAAAAGTTGGAGTAATTTCACAAAACGGAGATTTAGAACATAGTTTTTCTATAACTAATCCAAAAACTAAAATTATAGAAAACTTATATTTTGAAATTTCAAAAATTTTAAAAACTTTAAATGTTGATGAAAATGACATTATGTTAGTTGGAATTACAGCTCCTGGGTTTGTTGATCATAATAAAGGAATTGTAGTAATGGCTCCAAATATTGAAAACGGATGATTTAATTATGATTTAAAAACTGAAGCTGAATTTCTATTTAAAAAACCTGTTTATGTTATTAATGATGTTAATGCTGCTGCACTTGGTGAATATAGAAAAGGTTCAGGGTTAGTTTATAAATCAGGATTATTTTATTGATTAGGAACTGGAATTGGTGGAGCAATTATTTGTGATGGAAAACTAATTTCTGGATCACATGGATTTGCTGGAGAATTTGGACACGGTGGAAGTAATAATCACAATTTAAAATGTAATTGTGGTTTAAATAATTGTATTGAAAAAGTATGTTCAGCAACAACTATACCAAATTCACTTTTAACAATTTTAAAAAATAAATATTTAGAATTTTATAATAAGCATTTTTTAAATATTAAAGATTTAGATATGAAACTTTTATTTGAAATCTATAATAATTTAAACAAGCCAATAGAATTAAAAAACAGTTTATTAGAAGTTTATGATGAATTATTTAATCATATGTCATTACTAATACACGCTTTAGATCCTGAAGTTGTTGTTATTGGTGGTGGTGGTTCATTAGCTGGGAATAATTTACTAGAGTTATTTCAATTAGGAGTTAAAAATAAATTAACAGATTCTTATAAAGATATAGTTGATTTTAAACTAGCTTTATTAAAAAATGATGCTGGTATGATTGGTGCTGCTTTTTATGCACTAGAACAATCACTAAAAACAAATTAATATAATAAAAAAGTTCAAATGATAATAACATTTGAACTTATAAAGTAGTTAATAACTACTTTTTTTATTATTTAACAAATTTAGTTCCACTTAGATTTTGTAAAACTTTATCAGCTTGTTCTAGTGAACCAATATAAGCTGGTTTACCATTAGTTTTTTTAACAAATGACATAACAGCTTGTACTTTTGGAAGCATTGAACCTGGTGCAAATTGGTTTTGATCAATATATTCTTGAGCTTGAGCTAAAGTTATTTGATCTAAAGCTTGTTGATTTTCTTTTTTATAATTAATCATTACTTTATCAATTGCAGTTAAAATAATTAAACTTTCTGCATCAATTATTTCAGCAATTTTAGCTGCAGCAAAATCTTTATCAATAACAGCAGCAATTCCTACTAGTTTATCATCTTTTAAATAAACAGGAATTCCACCACCACCTCCAGCAATCACAATAAATGAATTATTAACTAATTGTAATATTGCATCTTTTTCAATAATATCAATTGGTTTTGGTGAAGCAATTACTCTTCTTCAACCACGCCCTGCATCTTCAGAAATATTTCAATTATTTTGTTCAGCTAGTTTTTTTGCTTCACTTTCATTCATAAATGATCCAATTGGTTTAGTTGGTTTTAAAAATGCCGCATCATTTTTATCAACTAAAGTTTGAGTAATTAAACTAACTGTTGGTTTATTAATATTTCTTAATTTTAATTCATTATCTATTGCTTGTTGTAGATGATATCCAATATATCCTTGACTCATAGACCCACATTCAGGAAAGTCTAAAATAGGAGATTTAACTTCATTTTTATTTGCAATATCAAAAGCATTATTAATCATTCCAACTTGAGGTCCATTACCATGAACAATTACAATATCATTACCTTGAACAATAAAATCTACTAAAGATTTTGCTGTTTTTTTAACAATTTCTAATTGCTCAATTGGTGAATTACCTAAAGCATTTCCACCAATTGCAATTACGATTTTTGACATAGTTTTCCTTTCTTAAGCAATTGTTTTTCCAATAGCTGCTCCAATTAGTAATAAAGTTAAAGAACTAGTTGTAAGAATCAACATATAAGGTGCCATAGATTTTATAAATTTAGCATAATCCATTCTAGCAACTGCTATTGAACCCATAACAATACCTGATGTTGGAGTTATTAAATTAACTAATCCAGAAGCAAACGAGAATGCTGTAATAGATCCAGAAGCTAATATATCTGTATTTTTAATAACTACTCCACCTAATAAAGGAAATACAGCAGTTGCAAATCCTGAAGTTGATGGTATTAAAAATGATAATGGTATAAAGAAAATAAACATTATTAAAAGAATTAAAATAGGAGATTTAAGTGAACCTAAAGAATTAGAAAGAGATTCAACAAATAATTCTTGCATATGACTTTCTTTTAAAATTCATCCTATACCAGCAGCAACTGCAATAATTAAACATACATTTAATAATCTAGAAGCACCATTAATAAAATCTTTTAAAAATTGTTTTTCACTAGATCCATTAATAATACCCATAATTATTGCTGTGATTAAAAATATAGCAGCTACTGAATCAACTGATCCATTACCAAATCCTTTATCTGTTCCTGTTAGATAAGGTATATTGTTTCTTATTCATCTTGCAAAATCAGCTGAATGTGTTGTATGAAAAATATCATCTCAACCTATTAAATAAACAACCATTAATATAAGTGATATCAAAAAAACTACTAAATTAGCTTTCTTTTTTCAATCCATTACTATTTTTTCAGCAAAATTAGATAAATAAAATTCTTTATCTTCTGTTAAAGTTTTAAATACTACTGATTTTGTTTGATCTTTTTTTACTTTTTTAGCATATAACATTACTAAAACTATTGAAAGAGCAGTTAGAATTATTCAACAAATTATACGTCAAACTAATCCATCAGATACACTTGTAATCTGTTTATCTAATCCTTTATTTAAATTAGTTACAGCTATTCCAATAGCAAATGGGTTAACAGTTGATGTTAAAACACCAACTCCAGTTCCAATTAATACTGCTATTAGTCCAGTAAATTTATCAAATCCTGCAGCTACCATTAAAGGAATACAAATCATTTGAAATGCTATTACTTCTTCAGCTAGTCCTACTGTTGTTCCACAAATAGAAAAGAAAATCATCAACGGAATAAGTGATCAGATTTCTTTTCCTTTCATTTTTCTAACAATAGTTTGAGAAAAACCTTCTAACGCTTTAGAAGCAACAATAACATTAATATAAGCTCCCATAGTTAAAACAAAAACTATAATTTGTGCTCTTTGAACAAAACCTTTTAATGGAGCTTTAAATAGATCAAAAAATCCTAGTGCAATTATTTTTTCTTGATTTTGTCCTATTTTAACAGTAGTATTTGTTCATTTAAATATTCATGAAAGTATTATTAGAGTTGCAATAATTAGAAATAGAATGGAAAAAGCTGAAATCATCTCAACTTTATGTTTTTTCTTAGCAATTTTGTTCTGTTTATTTATGAGTTTTTCTTCACTTACTATCATAAATTAGAATTATTTACCAATTGTAGCGACCATAACAGCTTTAATTGTGTGAAGTCTGTTTTCAGCTTGTTCAAAAACAACTGAGTGTTTAGATTCAAATACTTCATTTGTTACTTCCATTTCAGGAATGTTAAATTTTTCATAAATTTGTCTTCCAATTTCAGTATTTAAATCGTGAAATGATGGTAAACAATGCATAAAGATTACATCAGGTTTAGCAACTTTTATTGCATCCATATTAACTTGATATGGTTTTAATAGATTAATACGTGATTCTCATACTTCAGCTGGTTCTCCCATTGAAACTCAAACATCAGTATAAATTACATCAGCATCACTGCATGCTTGTTTCATATCTTCAGTAAATGAGATAATAGCATTAGTTTCTTTTGCAATTTCTTTAGATTGATCGATTAAATCTTGACTTGGTCATAATTGTTTTGGAGCAGCACCAACAAAATGCATTCCCATTTTTGCACAACCTATCATTAAAGAAGTTGCAACATTGTTTCTAGTATCTCCAGCAAAAACAAATTTTAAACCTTTTAGATTTCCCTTGTATTCTTCAACTGTTAAAAAGTCAGCAAGAATTTGAGTTGGGTGAAACTCATTAGTTAATCCATTATAAACTGGAACTCCTGAATATTTTGCTAACTCTTCAACAACAGCTTGTTCATATCCTCTAAATTCAATAGCATCATACATTCTACCTAAAACTCTAGCAGTATCTGCTACTGATTCTTTTTTACCAAATTGTGATCCAGATGGTCCTAAATAAGTAACATGAGCTCCTTGATCTAAAGCAGCTACTTCAAATGCACATCTTGTTCTAGTTGAATCTTTTTGAAATAATAAAACAACATTTTTTCCTTGCATTGTTTGAATTTCATTACCAGTATATTTTGCTCTTTTTAAATCTCTAGATAAATCTAATAAGTATCTAATTTCTCTTGGACAAAAATCTAATAATTTTAAAAAACTTTTACCTTTTAAATTTAAAGCCATATAAATCACTCTTTTTCTATTGTTCTATTTAAATATGAAATTAATTATATAAACTACTTAAAGAAGTAAA
This sequence comes from Mycoplasma mycoides subsp. capri, assembly GCF_900489555.1. Taxonomy (GTDB): domain Bacteria; phylum Bacillota_I; class Bacilli_A; order Mycoplasmatales; family Mycoplasmataceae; genus Mycoplasma; species Mycoplasma capri. The sequence goes on from NZ_LS483503.1 coordinate 849,292, forward strand.
TGTAAAAGTGTACATGTTATCATCTCCTTGTATAATAATTATCTCTCTTTAAAACATTTAAAGAATTTTTGACAAATTTATAAAAATTATGTTTTTTAAAATTAATTTGTAAAAATATTTTTAATAAAAAGAAAAAGTTCAAACACAAATTTTGTATTTGAACTTTTGTAGTAAAATTATATATCTTATTTTATAATCATTTTTTAAAGACTTTTTTATAACCTACTTTAGTTAATTGAGCTATTAAACAATAACTAAATATAATAGCTATAGAAATTGGAATATAAATCAAACCAGGACTTTGTAGTTGAACTAAACTTCCAATTTGACTTATATAAACAATAGAAAACGCCATTATTGTAGCTAGTGCTCCAATTACATAAACTGGTCAAGTTGAACGAGATTGAATTACTGGTAGTTGTTCAGTACGCAATATTTGGAAAACAAATGTTTGAGATAATAATCCAATAATAAATCAACAAGCATGGAATTGAGCTAGTGATTGAGCTGCTAATAAACTATTATTTTGAGCTATTGCACTATTATAACTAGTAATAAAGCCAAAATAATAACCAGCAATTGCAAATGTAATTAAATCAAAAATCGTACTTATCGAACCATTAATTGTTGTAAATGGTAAGAGGTCTTTTGATTGCCATCGCTGTGGAGAAGTTAAAAATGTAGAATCAACTCTATCTAGTGCTACTCCAAATTGTGAAAAGTCATAAATTAAGTTTTGTAATAAAATTTGAGCTGGCGCCATTGGTGAAAATGGCAATCAAACTGTTCCAATTAAAACTGATAAAGCATTACCAAAATTAGAAGCAGTTGTAATTTTAATATATTTTAAAATATTTCCAAAAATAGTTCTTCCTTGAATAATTCCTTTTTCTAAAACTAGTAATGATTTTTCTAATAAAATAATGTCACTAGCATCTTTTGCAATTTCTGTTGCATTATTAACTGAAATAGCAACATCAGATTGTCTTAACACAGGAGCATCATTAATACCATCTCCCATATAACCAACTACGTGATTATTTTGTTTTAAAACTTGAATGATTTTTACTTTTTGTAATGGATTTAACTTAACAAAAATATTATTATCTTCAACAATCTTTTTTAATTCATATTCACTAGCAGCATCAATTTCTTCACCAGTTACTAAACCTTTAATATCTAAATTAACCATTTTACAAATAGCTCTAGTTATAGGTTCACTATCTCCAGTTAAAATTTTTAAATCAACACCATATTTTTTTAATAACTTAATAGTTTGTTTTGTTGATGGTTTTGGTGTATCTAAAAATGATGCAAATCCCATAAAGATTAATGATTCTTCATCTTTTGGACTAAATTTAGCTTGATTATCTCTAATTTTTTTATAAGCAACACCTAATAGACGTTTACCTTGTTGATTAATAGTTTCATAATAAGCAATAATTTGTCTTTTAAAAGTATCAGTTAAATTAACAACTTTATCATCTTGAATAACTCTTGTACAAGAATTTAAAATTTCTTCAACACTACCTTTTGTAACCATAAAACGTTTTTCATTTTCATCATCAAAAATAATAGTTAATTTTCTTCTATTAAAATCAAAAGGTATTTCATCAATTTTAGTAATATCTTGAATAGAAAAGTTATGATTGTGTTTATTTACATAATCAACAATTGCTTTATCCATTGGATTTTTTAATCCAGTTTGATAATAACTATTAATATATAAATATTTTAATAATGTTGGATCTGCTTTTTTATCAACTCTTAAATAGTCAACAAGTTCGATTTTATCATTTGTTAATGTACCAGTTTTATCAGTACATAAAACATCAATAGCTCCAAGTGACTGAATTGCTTCTAATTGTTTTACTACAACTTTTTGTTTTGACATTTTAGAAGCTCCATTTGCTAAATTAGTAGTTACAATCATTGGTAACATTTCAGGAGTTAATCCAACTGCAACAGCTACAGCAAAAAAGATTGCTTGAAATCAAGGATTGTCTTTAATACTATCAAAACTTCCACCACTTGAAATAGTTCCAATAATTGATTTTGCTAAATAAACAGTTGGAACCATTACAAGCATAAAGATTAATAACATTCTTGTTACTTGTTTAATTCCTTTAGTAAAACTTGAATCAGGACGTTTTTCTAAAATAGCTTTACTAATAGTTGAAAAGTAAGTGTCATTTGCAGTTGCTAAAACTACAGCTAAAGCACTACCAGAAACTACACTAGTTCCTGTATAGCAAATATTTTCTAAATCTAAAATATTATTTGTATTTTTTTTATTGTTTGCATGTTTTTCAACTGGAATTGATTCTCCAGTTAAAGATGATTGATTAATAAATAAATCAGTTGATTGAATGATTCTAACATCAGCTGGTAACATATCACCACTTGATAAATAAATTAAATCACCTGGAACTAATTGTTTAACATCAATTTCTTCACCAAGTCTAATTAAATCTAATTGGTTTCTTTTAGTAATTTTTAAATAATCTTCTACATCTTCATCATTTTTATGTCTAATGATATTAGTAGTGCTTTTAACAATAGAACTAATTTTTTTAGTCACTAAATGAGAACGTAAAGATTGAATAAATGAAGCTAAGCCACTAGCTAAAACCATTACTAAAATAATTAATGCTCCAACTAATTCAAATTTAGAATCACTTGAATTTGTATCTTGATAAAACCCATTTGTTGCATATGAAATAAAATTGTATAAAGAAATTAGTAATAAAACAATATTAAATGGTCCAAAAAAAGCATGTAAAAATTCAGCTATTAAATTGAATCTTTTCTTTTTTAATTCATTAGTACCATATTTTTTTAATCTTGATTCATATTGTTCATTAGTTAAACCAAAATGTTGTAATTGCATTATTTCTAATACTTCATTTTGTTCTAAATTACTAACTTGTTTTATGAATCTTTCATTTGCAAAATGAGTCTTTTTTTTGTGTCTTGTTATTTTTTTAGGAGAAAACTTTCTCTTTTTAAATAAAAACATTTCTTCACTCCTTTACAGGATTAAATAATGTTATAAANCACCTATAAAACACTAGTTATGGGATTATTTATAACAGTATTTAATCGATATTTTTTCTTATTATGGGACTCAGGACTCTCATCGACTGAAAAAACTATACTTATCATAAAATAATCACCACCTTAACTATTTAATTATACTTTAAAAACCTAATATATAATACAATTTAAAATAAGTTATCTTTAATAAAAAAAGAGAATTGTCAAATTTGTATATTTAAATAAAAAAAGTTTTGTTGTTAAATAATTTGAATTACTTGATTTTTATAAAATTATATAAAAATATACTTACAAATAAGGAGAAAGCAATGCGCGATTATAACTCATCTAATAATCGAAATAATCATAATAATTATCAATCTAATAATTCGCAACGCAATAATCAAAACGACAGATATTATCAAAATGATAATAAAAATAACAATTATCACAATCAGTACTATGATAATAGATATGATCAAAATCAATATAGTGATTATGATGATGACAGATATTATGATCAAGATTATAGATATAATCAAAATTATCAAGATCAATATTATGAACAACAAGAATATGATTTACAACAAGTAGAATATAACAATTCAAATTCAGATCAACAAGTTAAATTTATTCCTGATAAAAAAATTAGAAAAATAGTTAGATTTAATAGTATAAAATCATTTATTAGTATTTTTATTTTAGTGGGATTAATTGGTTATTTTACAGTATTTTTAATTAATCACTATTATCAATTTTTATACGATCCAAATAATATTAAACAATATCATAAAACTCTTCAGAGTTGATTATTTACAATGAATGGTTTTAAAGTATGACATTTATCTGTAATAATAGCTATTCTTAGTGTTTGTTGTATTATTTATATTGTTGTAGCTTCAACATTATTTAGTAACTATAATAAATATTTAAAAGATATGCAACATAGAACTGAAGAATATCAAGCTCAAAAACTACATATACCTTATCCTAAAAAACCAGAAGAAGGTATTCCACCTTTATTAATTAAAAAAATGTATGAAAAACAAATTAAAAAACCATATTATGCTAACTGATTTTGTTTAGCTGCATATATCTATTTAATTGTAGCTGCTATTATTTATACAATGTTTGTTATCTTTAAATGAGGTTCAGCTAAGCTTCAAGATCATGAAACAGTTGTTAGAATAACTTTAAAACAATATTTTGTTCAACCAGGACAACTAACACCTTATTACATTTTATTAGGTATATTTTTAGCTATAATTTTAATTCATATAATTGTTTTATTATCAGTTAAATATGTTAAAAATGCCTTAGAAGAATATTGACAAGTACCAATTTTATCTGATGAAAAAATTAAAGATTTAGAAAAAAAAGCTAACCGTAGATCTCTAATTATTTTTATTATTTTAATTGTAATTGCATTCTTTATTCTTGCATTCTTCTTTATCTTTTTTAAAGTTGAAAGAAGAAAAGGTTCTATATTTAGCTTATTTAAAAGACCTGGTAAATAAGTTTAAAACAAACATAAAAAAACCTATACTATTTTTCTATTAATTTAGAACTAGTATAGGTTTTTATTTTATTATGCTAGTTTTAAAGGAGTAGGTAGCTCTCTATCTTGTTTATCTACTAAATATAAATTTTCAGTAATAATTTTACATTGATTTTTACTAATAACTACTAAGCCTTGATCAACATGTATATAAGTATATGTGTTTTTTTCTTTAAAGTTTAAAGTATCATTTCTTAAAGCTGTTACAAATGGAGCCATATTAGCTAAAACCCCAATATCTCCATCAATAGTTTTAAGATTAATTATATCTACTTCTTTATTTTCAACAAAAGTACCATTAGGTGTTAAGATTTTTAATTTAATTCCCATTATTTATCTTTATCTTTGTTATATTTTTCAATAACATCATCAATAGTTGAAGAATATAAGAAGTATGTTTCAGGAATATAATCAACTTCACCATCTAAAATTGATTTAAATGATCTAACAGTATCATTTACTTTAACAAAAACCCCAGGTCTTCCTGTAAATTTTTCACCAACAAAAAATGATTGAGATAAAAAGTTTCTGATTTTTCTTGCTCTTTGAACAATCAATTTATCTTCTTCACTTAATTCATCCATACCTAAAATTGCAATAATTGATTGTAAATCTTGATATTTTTGAAGTGCAATTTGTACTCTTAAAGCAATATCATAATGTTCTTGCCCAACAATTTCTGGATCTAGAACTCTTGATGAAGAAGCTAAAGGATCAACTGCTGGATAAATTCCTAAACTAGCAATAGATCTATCTAAAACAATACGTGCATCTAAGTGAGTAAAAGTTGTAGCTGGTGCTGGATCTGTTAAGTCATCAGCAGGAACATATACTGCTTGAACTGAAGTAATTGATCCATTTTTTGTTGAAGTAATACGTTCTTGTAGTGAACCCATTTCAGTTGATAAAGTTGGTTGATACCCAACAGCTGAAGGCATACGACCTAGTAAAGCTGAAACTTCTGAACCTGCTTGAGTAAATCTAAAAATATTATCTATGAATAATAAAACATCCATATTTTTTTGATCTCTAAAATATTCAGCAATAGTTAAGCCAGTTAAAGCAACACGCATTCTAGCTCCTGGTGGTTCATTCATCTGACCAAATACTAAACAAGTTTTATTTAAAACTCCAGCTTCAATGAATTCATGATATAAATCATTTCCTTCTCTAGTTCTTTCACCAACTCCAGCAAAAACTGAAACCCCATTATGAGCTTTTGCAATATTATTAATCAATTCTTGAATTAAAATAGTTTTACCAACTCCAGCTCCACCAAATAATCCAACTTTTCCACCCTTTGTAAATGGAATCATTAAATCAATAACTTTAATTCCAGTTTCTAGAATTTCAGTTGTTGTAACTAGTTCTTCATATTTTGGAGCATCTTTATGTATTGGTTCTCTTTTAACATCTAAATCAGGTTTTTCATCAATTGGATCACCTAATACATTAAACATTCTACCTAGAACTTCAATTCCAGTAGGAGCTGTGATTGGAGAATTAGTATTAATTACATCTAATCCTCTTTTTAATCCTTCAGTTGGACCCATTGCAATAGTTCTAACTATTTCATCACCAATGTTTTGTTCAACCTCTAAAACTAGTTTTTTACCATTATTATCAACAATTAAAGCATCATAAATCTTTGGTATATTGTTTTCTGAAAACTTAACATCAACAACTGGTCCTAATACTTGAATAACTTTTCCAATAGATTGATTCTTTTTTTTATCTGTTGTGTTTTTAGATACCATATATCCTCCTAAGATTGGGCATTTGCTCCAGAAACAATTTCACTAATTTCTTGAGTAATAGCACCTTGACGTTGTCTGTTGTATTTTAAACTTAACTCATGTTCAAGATTTTGACCATTGTTTGTTGCGTTTTCCATAGCAGTTCTTCTTGAAGCTTGTTCGCTAACTTGTGATTCTATAACAGTTCCATAAATAATCGCATTTATATAAATAGAAATGGTGTTATTTAAAATTTGATCAGCATCTGGTTCAAAAATAATTTTTTGTTTATGAGTAAAATGTAGTTCTGATTTAACTATTGGAAAAATTCTAATAATTGCTGGTTCAAAAGTAACGTTATTAATAAATTTGGTATATACTATTTTAATTTCATCAAATTCACGATTAGTATACATAGCTAATAAATCATTACTAATAATTTTAGCTTTTTCATTTGTAAAATTAATATCAATGTTTGTGACTTGATCTCTAATTTTAATTTTTTTAGATTTAAAAAAAGAAACAGCTTTAGAACCAATTGCAAAAATTTCATCATTAGTTTTTAGGTTTTGCAAAACTAATTTATTAACATTAGAATTATACCCACCACATAAACCTAAATTAGAATTAATAACAATTCATAAAGTTTTTTTAGTTTCAAAATTACTATCTTTTAGAAAAACAGATTTATCAGCTTGACTAATAATATCGTTAAATAAAGAATAAACTTCACTTACATAATTATGAGTATCAATTACTTTTTTACTAATTTTTCTTAGTTTTGCTGATGCTACTAATTGCATTGCATTAGTAATTTTTGAAATATTTTTAACAGATAAAATCTCTGTTTTTAATCCTTTTAAATTCGGCATACTATTTACCTAAATTTTGATATTCTGAAATATTACCAAAAGTTTCTGGTTTATATTCATTAATATTTTTAGTAATTTTTAAAACTACTTTTTGAGCTTCTTTTAGTATTTGTTGTTGTAATTGATCATCAAAAGTTTTTTGTTCATCTAGTTTTTTTCTAAGTTCAAAGGCATTTTTATCATTTTTAAAGTGTGATAAAATTTCATGTTTGAAATTATAAATACTTTCAACAGGTAATCATTTTATTAAATGTGATTTAATTGTTAGTAATAAAATAGCTTGATCAACTTGTTCTAAAGGATTGTGTTGTTTTTGAATTAACATTTGAATAATTTTTGCACCTTGATCTAAAGTAGCTTTAGTTGATTCATCTAAATCAGATCCAAATTTTGCAAATGATTCTAATTCATAATATTGAGCTAATTCTAATTTTAAAGTTCCAGATACTTGTTTAATTGATTTGATTTGTGCACTAGATCCAACTCTTGAAACTGAAGGACCAATATCAACAGCTGGTCTAATACCTTGATTAAATAATTCACTTGATAAAAAGATTTGTCCATCAGTAATTGAAATAACATTAGTTGGAATATAAGCAGAAATGTCTCCTGCTTGAGTTTCAATAATTGGTAAAGCAGTAATTGAACCACCACCATAATTTTCATTTACTCTAGCAGCGCGTTCTAATAATCTTGAATGTAGATAAAATACATCTCCAGGATAAGCTTCTCTACCTGGTGGTCTTCTTAATAATAGTGACATTTGTCTATAACTTACAGCGTGTTTTGATAAATCATCATAAACAATTAAAACATCACTTCCATTTTCCATTCACTCTTCAGCAATAGTTATTCCAACATATGGTGATAAATATTGTAGTGGAGCTGGTTGACTTGCTCCAGCATTAACAACAACTGTATATTCCATAGCACCATATTTTTTAAGTTTTTCAACTACTTGAACAATAGTTGAATCTTTTTGACCAATTGCTACATAAATACATTTAACGTTTTTGTTTCTTTGATTAATAATAGCATCAATTGCAATAGCAGTTTTTCCAGTTTGTCTATCTCCAATAATTAATTCACGTTGTCCTTTACCAATAGGAATAGCTGAATCAATTGCTAAAATTCCAGTTTCTAAAGGTTGAGAAACAGATTTTCTAGCCATAACTGAAGTTGCTACTCTTTCAATAGGTTTAGTTTTTGTAAAATTAATAGGACCTAGATTATCAATTGGTTTGCTTAAAGCATTAATAACACGACCTAATAAAGCATCTCCAACTGGAGTTTCAACAACTTTATTAGTTCTTTTTACTATATCTCCTTCTCTAATTAAAGTTTCATCACCTAAAATAACAGCTCCAACTGCTGATTCTTCTAAATTTAAAACCATTCCATAAACGTTATTTGGAAACTTTAAAAATTCACCCATAATTGCATTATCTAATCCATAAATTAATGCAATTCCATCCCCAACACTAACAACTGTTCCTTGTTCTGTTTGAACTATTTCTTTATTATAATTTCTTATCTGTTTTTCTATCATCTCAGAGATTTCTTTGATATTAAAACTCATCTTAAACCTCCTTATGTATTCATTTGCTTTTTAAGAGCTTCTAATTTAGCTTTAATAGAACCATCAAAAACTTTATCTTCAACACTAACTTTTATTCCACCAATTAGAGTTGGATCAATTTTATTTACTAGTTCAACTTTTTTATTAACTTTATTTGAAATTTTTTTCTTAATTGCATTTAATTGGGTTTTAGTTAGTTTTTCAGTTGAATATACTTCACCTAAAACTATGTTTTTATAAGCAAGTAATTTTTTATATAAAACTTTTAGAATCATTCTTGTATTTATAAATAATTGATTTTCAACTAATATTTTTAGTGCATTAATTAGATAAATATCAAACCCAAATGAGCTAAAAGTATTTTCAATAATTAAAATAGCATCTTGTTTTTCTTGCTTATTAGAAAAACTTACAAGCTTATTAAATTCATCTTTATCTTTTAAACTTTTTATTAAAGCATCAACTTGAATAATATAGTCATCAACTAACTTTTCTTTAACAGCAATATTAAATAAAGCAGTTGCATAATTATTTATTGTAGTTTCTTTTAAAATCATATTAATCTAAATCTTTTATAAATTCTTCAATAAGTTGTTTATTAGTCTTTTTATCAATTTCTTTATTTAGAATTTTTTCAGCTGAATTAATAGCTAAATTAACTATAGTATTTTTAATTTCTAATTGTGCTTTAATTTTTTCTTGTTTAATAGAATTTTGAGCATATGATTGAATATTTTTTGCTTGTAAATTAGCATTATCAATAATTTTATTTTTTTGAATTTCAGCATCCATTCTTGCTGTTTTTAAAATTGATACTGATTCAGTTTTAGCATCTTCTAATAATGTGTTTGCTTGCTTTATTTTAATGTTTGCTTGTGTTTGTTTTTCAATAGCATCACTTAATACTTCAGTGATTTTTTGTCTTTGTTTTTCAATCATTTGTTTATATGGTTTATAAACTAATTTTGTTAAAACAATAACTAAAATAATTGTTGCTAATAAGTGTGCTATAAAGTTTGGTAAATTTGGAAAAAGTGATTCAACAATCTTTGGAACACCTTGAGTTGTAGCATTAATTGCTACATTAAAACCTTGAAATAACACAATTTATTATCCTTTCTTAACAACAAATCTAAACAACAAAGATTAACAAAATAGCAATAACTAGTGAATAAATTGCTCCAGATTCAGAAATACCAGCAGAAACTATCATTGTTGAAGTGACTTTTGAAGCCATTTCAGGGTTACGTCCAATTGCTAAACAAGCTCCTTGTCCAATTAAACCTTGTCCAACCCCAGTTCCTAAAATTCCAACAGAAGCTAGTCCAGCTCCAATGTATTTAATATTTCCATCAACTGCTAAAATGTTTGGTAAAATTATTGACATTGCTCCTAAATAATTAGCTAAAATATTTGAAATAAATGCTGTGTGTAACATGTTATATTCCTCCTTTAATTAATAGAATATTATGATTGATATTTATTAGTTATTTCTTCTTTAACTTGATCAACTAAATCAGCTCTTTTTTCATTATCATCAATTTGTGCAGATCAATATGAAAGTGTTAACATTGCAAAAACTGTTGACTGAATTACACCACTAAACAAATCAAAATACATATGTAAAAATGGCATAATTGGTGTTGTAAATAAGTTCAGTCCTGCTCATCAATATTCATATTGTTTTAAATAACCGTTTTCAACTAATTCAGGATTTCAAATTGCATATGAAGCTCATCTTGTCATTCCATCAACTTCAATATTATTTACACCTCAACTTAGTTGAAAACCAATTAATAATCCATATAATAAACCTAAAATAATAGATCCACCAATTAGATTACCAAATAAACGAAATGAAATAGAAATTAGTGGTGTAAATTGAGTAAATAACTCAACTGGGTTTCTAAATCTTTTAAAAAAAGCCAGTTTTTGATATTTAATCCCAAAATAATAAATCATTATAAAAGTTACCATTCCCATAGATAAAGTAACTGTAAAAGAAGTTCCTTGTGCTTCAAGACCTAATATTGAAAGAAGACACCCTATAAAAATATATGCAAATAAATACATTATATAAGGTGTAAGTTTTTGATATTTTTTTCCTAATATTGAAACTACTATATTTTCAACACTTGCTACAAAAACATTTACTAGTACTAAAAAGCCTGGCATTTTATCATCAATATTATAATTTCTAACTTTTTTATTATAAATAATTGAAATTGTACAAACTATAATAACAACTAATAGAATTGTTATTAAAATTCCATTAAATTTATTTCAAGTAGCTAAATTATCTTTTATTGATGCAAAAGTTACTAGTTTCATTAAGTTCCTCCTTTCTTTTCTAGTCTTTTATGTATAAAAAATGGTATTACTAGATTTGAACTATAACCAATTAAAATACCTAAATAACTAAAAATATTTTCATCACTTAATAACAAAGCAATAAAAAGTGGAATAACATATATACCTATTCTTAAAAGGAACATTAAATAAACTAAATAAGGATTTTGATATTTTATAATTAATAATTTAGTTAAAAACAATAAAAATATTGCCATATATGAGCAAAAATAAGCAATAACTAAACTTATTAAATTAATCCAATTTAGTGTTTTAATCACTGATAATACTATAAAAATTATAATAAGTATCAATCATCAAACAGTGTTAAATATTAAAGCTTTTTTCAGTTGTTTATCTAAAAAAATCTGCTTTAACATTGTGAATGAACCTTTCTTGAAATATGAAACTCCTTATATATATTCTACTCTCTTTTTAAAAAAAACATTTATTTTTTAAAGTGTATAACTTAGAGTAAATAAAAAAAATGATACATAACGTATCATTTATAAATTTGAATTATTTTGTTCCAAAAATTCTATCTCCAGCATCTCCTAATCCTGGAACGATATAACCTTTTTCATTTAATTTTTCATCTTTTGAAGCTGCATAAATTTCAACATCTGGATGTTGTTCTTGCAGCCTTTTAATACCAGGTTCTACAGCTACTAAACAAACAAATTTAACTTCTTTAGCTCCTCATTGTTTAACGATATCTATTGCTTTACATGCACTTCCACCAGTTGCTAACATAGGATCAACTACTATTACATAACTTTTATCAATATCTTTAGTAGTTTTTGCAAAATATTGATGAATTTCTAATGTTTCTTCATCTCTATATAAACCAACATGAGCAATTCTTGCTGTTGGAATTAATTTTTGAATCCCATCTAACATTCCAATTCCTGCTCTTAAAATTGGAACTAAAACTACTGGTTGATTAATTGTATATCCTGTAGTTTTTGCAACTGGTGTTGTTATTTCAACTGGTTCTAATTTTAAATCTCTAAATATTTCATAAACCATTAATTGAGCTATTTCGTTTAAATTTTCTCTAAAATCTTTTGAAGAAGTTTCAGTTTTTCTCATTCTAGTTAGCTTATCTATAATCAGTGGATGTTTAATTTCTGTAAATGCCATAATATGTTCTCCTTTTTTATGCGCTCGAATGATTGTATAACAAATAATTCTAATTAGCAAATTTTTTTAAAAAAGTACTCAAAAAAAGAGTACTTAAAATTAGTATTTAATACTTTGATATATTGGGAATTTTTCACATAAACTAGCAACTTGTTTTGCTAGTTTTTCTAAATTTTCTTCTGATGGATCTTTTAAAGCATTAACAATAATTAATCCCACTTGTTTAAATTCTTCTTCTTTAAATCCTCTAGTTGTCATTGCAGGAGTTCCAAGTCTAATTCCAGAAGTATAAAAAGGTTTTTCAGTATCAAATGGAATCATATTTTTATTACAAATAATACCAATTGATTCTAAAATCTTTTCAGCTTTTTTACCTGTAATTTGTAAAGTAGACTTAACATCAACATTAATTAAATGATTATCACTACCCCCAGCAACAAGTCTTAAACCATTTTCTTGTAAAACATTAGCTAAAGCTTTAGTATTTTTTACAATTTGTTTTCCATATTCTTTAAATTCATCAGTTGAAGCTTCTAAAAGAGCTTGAGTTTTTCCAGCAATTAGATTTTCTAAAGGACCACCTTGTGAACCAGGAAATACTGCTGAATCAACTTTTTTTGCAAACTCTTGTTTACATAAAATTAATCCACCACGTGATCCTCTTAAAGTTTTATGAGTAGTTGTTGTTACAATATCTGCATATTCCATTGGATTTGGATGCACTCCAGCAGCTACTAATCCAGCAATATGAGCCATATCAACCATTAAATAAGCTCCAACTTTATCTGCAATTTCTCTAAATTTTTTAAAATCAATAATTCTAGAATAAGCACTAGCTCCAGCTACAATTAGTTTTGGTTTATGTTCTAAAATAATTTTTTCAATTTCTTGATAATCTAATTGTTCAGTATCTTTATTAACTCCATAAAATCTAAAATCATAAGTATTTCCTGAAAAGTTAATATGATATCCATGAGTTAAATGACCACCAGCATCTAAACTCATAGCAACAACACGATCTTTTGGTTCTAATAAAGCTTTATAAGCAGCATCATTTGCTTGACTTCCTGAATGAGGTTGAATATTAGCATGTTCAGCATTAAATAACTCTTTAGCTGTTTTAATTCCTAAACTTTCAATTTCATCAATAAATTCACAACCACCATAATATCTTTTACCAGGATAACCTTCAGCATATTTATTAGTTAAAACAGAACCATTTAATTCTAAAACAGCTTGAGAAACATAGTTTTCAGAAGCAATTAATTCAATATGAGATTGTTGTCTTTTTAATTCTTTATTTAATGATTCTTTAATTAATGGATTAATTTTTGTATTCATTTAAAGTATTAACTCTTTCTATATGTCTTCCACCTTCAAATGGTGTATTTAAAAATACATCAACTAGATTAATAGCTTTACTTATTGCTATAATTCTAGCTCCTAGTGCTAAAATGTTTGCATCATTATGAATTCTTGCTAATTCAGCTGTTTCTTTTTCATAAACTAAAGCAGCTCTTGCGGTTTTAACCTTATTAGCAGCTATACTAATACCAATTCCAGTTCCACAAATTACAATACCTCTACTATTAGTATCACTTACAACATGTTCAGCTACAACTTGACCTATTTTTGCATAATTACAAGATTTACCATCATTATTTCCTAGATCAATTACTTCATAGTTTTTTTCTTGTAAATGTTTTACAATTGCTTGTTTCATTTCAACTGCACTGTGATCGTTTCCTATATAAATTCGATTTGACATACTAACCTCTCTTTTAAAATATTTTACAATAATATTTTTAAGAATTTTTAGCAAGTAAAATATTATTAGGTGAGCTTAATGAAAAATTCTATTGAAATATCTAATGATAAATTTTTTGAATTATTAGATAAAGGTTGACAAGTAATTGATGTTAGAGATAAGTATGAATATGAAAATTTTGAAAAATTTTTACCAAGCACTAATATCTCTTATCCTGAAGTTTTAGATAACGTTAATAAAAGATGACCTAATTTAGATACTAAACTAATTTTTGTATGCAATCATGGTAATCGATCAGGTTTAACAGCTAGACACTTAAATAAACTTGGTTATTATAATGTTTATGTATTAGATACAGGAATAGCTGGACTTTAGAGTTTTAGCTATTTTTATTTGGATTTAATTTAACAGTAGTTAAATTATCTTTTTTTAATTTTTTAATAAAATCAGTTCTTATATTTCCATCAAATCCATTTTCATAATCACTTTGACCTTGCATTAAACTAATTGCATTTGTTATTGTATTATGTTTATCATCTTTAGTAAGTAAATAATTAATACCAATTAAATTAAATGAAGAATCAATAGCCATTGATCCAGATGAACCTCCATCTAAAGCTTTATGATCTTCATTTTTTTCTATTCTAGTAAATAAACTAGAATGTTGAGTTAAAACAGTTTTAACCATTCCGTGTTGATCTTTTATAAATGGCTCAGTATATTTTTTTCAATTATCATGATGTGAATTTCAGTCTTTATTTTCTTTTTCATCATACTTAGTTCATAAACTTTGAAAATTACCTTCTTTAACATATCTATTTTGAGTACTAATAATTCCACCAATAGACTTATTACCTTTAAATTCATAAAGTGGTTGATAAATCCCATTATAGTCTGCATTTCTTTTTAAAGATGGATAACCTGCATAAAATTGGGTTTTTAATGGAGTAAATAATTCATTTTTTCCTAAGCCTATGTGCCAGTTTTTTTCTTCAGGTTTACCGATAACTTTATTTAATTCAGGTAATATGTATTCTAATTTTTCTTTTTTAATTTTTAATCTCAATATTACAAAATCAGCTCCACCATTTTTTGTTGATCCAATTCTAGTAGCTTCATTAAAATCTTCTAAATTAACTAAGCCTGCATATGGAGTATCAGTTTTAAATCCTGAGACCTTATAACGAGGTGTGTAGTAAGGGGCAGTTAAATATTGTTCTTCAGCTTTAAAAGTTGGTTTAAAATCAGAAACATTAGAAATAATATTAGATTTTAATAATGTTTCTTTTGCTCTTGTTGTCATAAATTCAGCTTTTTTAGAATCAGAGTAATTTGTAAAATCAAAAAAACTACCTTTTCAACTATCATGATATTTTCTTTTACTATTTTTATCAAAATAAAGTGATTTATCAAAGGTTTTATTGAAACTAAATACGTGAATATTTGTTGCTAATAAAAGCTNTCAATATCCTTCTTTTTCAGCTTGTTCATTGACAATTCTATCTAAAACTCAAACAGTTCNACCTTGATAACCTTTTGAAAGCATATCATCTCTAAGTTTAAATTCATCTCTATCTCATTTGTTTACTCCAACTAAAATAGAAAAACTTCTATCATGAATATATTGATAAAAATCTAAGTTTTTCTTTAATGAATTAGTGTTAGATTGATCGATTTTTTGATAATAATTCTGGTTGTTTTTATCAGTAATTAGTACTTCAAATTCACCTTTTTCATCATCAAAATTAGCTTTTATACTTTTAACATTTGCAATATTAAATAGTTTGATGATCGATTCAAGATCCATGTAATAAAATAACTGACTTAAGTTTGATGGTAAAAATCCAAAAGGATTTTTTAAAATAAAACTATTAAAATCAAAGTTTAAAGATTTACTAGAACCAATTTCTTTTACTTCAAAGTTTTTCAAATATGCTTGTTTTACCATTCCATCAACTGATATATTGTCATTATAAAAATCAATTTTTTCTTCTTTTGAATTTCCAAAATCACCATACCAACCAATATCTTTTGTATGTTTTCAAAATCCATTATCAGTATTTGAATTATAAACACTTCTAAAATCAACTGGGTTATTATAATTACCAGTTTTTAAAAACACATTCATATTATGTTTAGCCGTATGAAATTTGTTTGTTGATCTAGTGATTGTATAAGCTGAATTATTTAACAAAAAATCTNAACTGAATAAATGAGAATCTATAAAGTATTCAGGATTTTTTTCAGGATCATAAATCTTGTTAGGTTCATAAACTAATTTAGTTATATTATTTGGAATTGTATAATTTGGATTTGATTGGTGGTCTGAATGATTATTTTGATTATTAGGGTTTAGAGTATTGTTATTAGGTGTTTTAGGAATTTCTGGTTTATTGTCACTATGATTTGGTACATTTTCTGGAATTTTTTTATTTGGAGTTTCAGGTTTTTTATTAGCAGTTGGAATTGTTGGAATTTTATTAGTGCTTGAATAATTATGATTACAACTAATAACTAATAAAGATGAACTAGTAACTAAACTAAATAAACTAATTAAACTTAAAATTTTTTTCATAACTTTTATAAATTATAATGTTTTTACTTATTAAGTATACTAAGATTTTTCATAATAAAAAATCTCATTTTGTAAATGAGATTTAATTATTAATATTCATTGTTATGGTATTGTTCTGCTAGTAGTTCAACTTCTTGAGTTCCAGTTAAACCTGTACCAGCTGGAATTAAATTACCTAACATAATATTTTCTTTTAATCCTTCTAATTTATCTTCTTTTCCTTTAATAATTGCTCTAGTTAATACTCTAGCAGTATCTTGGAATGAAGCAGAAGATAATCACGAACTTGATTCTAAAGGTGCTTTTTTAATACCAAAAATTTGTGCTTTTGATAAAGGTGGTCTAATTGATTTAACAATACAATCTTGTACTACTTCTTTACAGTTTTGAATTGTAATAACTTCTCCAGGTAATAAATCAGAATCACCACTATCAGTAATTTTTACTTTATTTAACATTTGTTTAATGATGATTTCAATATATTTATCTGAAATTTCAATACCTTGCAATCTATAAACTTTTTGTACTTCTTTTAAAATGTAATTTTGTACATCTTGAATTCCACCAAATTCTAATAATTGGTGTAAATCAATAGCTCCTTCAGTTAATTTTTGACCAGCAACAACACTTGATCCTTGTTCAACACGTAATACTGAATTAAATTCAGTTTTATATTTTTTAACTTCTTCATTTTCAGTAACAATATTAATTACAAATACACCATTGTAATCTTCAATTTCACTAACTACTCCATCAACTTCAGAAATTATAGCAACAGCACCTTTTGGAGTTGTAACGTCTAATAATTCTTTAATACGAGGAAGCCCTTGAGTAATATCAACATTACCAGCAACTCCTCCTGTATGGAAGTTACGCATTGTTAATTGAGTTCCTGGTTCACCAATTGATTGAGCAGCAATAACTCCCACTGGTTCACCAATATTAACAACTGAAGCAGTAGCTAAGTTTAATCCATAACATTTTTGACAAACACCACGTTTGTTATCACAAGTTAGAACTGATCTAATAATTACTGAACTAATACCTGCCATAATGATTTTGTCAGCAATATTTTTATCAATTAATGTGTTAGCAGAAACAATTAGGTTTTTATTATCATCATAAATGTCTTCAAATGTAAATCTTCCAACTAATCTATCTTTTAATGGAACAATAACATTATCATGTTTTGTATCAATAATAGCTGATACTTCAAATCCTTTAGTTGGTTCACAATCTTCATTAACAACAACAATTTCTTGACTAACGTCAACTAATCTTCTAGTTAAATAACCTGAGTCAGCAGTTTTTAAGGCAATATCTGCCATACCTTTTCTAGCTCCATGAGTTGAAACGAAATATTCTGAAACTGTTAGTCCTTCACGGAATGATGATTTAATAGGAATTTCTTTAATATCTCCTTTAGTATCGTTCATCAATCCACGCATACCAACTAATTGAGTGAAGTTTGAAACATTACCACGGGCTCCTGAATCAACCATTACAAAAATTGGATTTTTAACATCTTTACGTAGTACTGTTGCTAATTCATTTTGAATTTTATCTTTAACATCAGATCAAACTTCAATAATTCTACGTTTCTTTTCACTATTAGTTAGCATACCCATGTTATAAAAATCAGTGATTTGTTCAACTTTTTGATCTGCTTGTTTGAATTCATCATATTTATGAGTGAAAGCAACAACATCTCCAGCTGAAATTGTAGTTCCTGATTTTGTTGAAAAACTAAATCCTAGGTCTTTCATTTTATCTAGCATTTCAGCAGTTTTTCTAGCTCCATGAGTTTCAAAGTATCTTTCAATAATTAGTGATAATTCTTTTTTCTTAATTGGTTGTTGAACTTGAACATTTTCAATTACTTTATCAATATCTTGTGAAAAATCATAAATGAATTCTTTAACTGCTTCTTTAGCATTTCAAATATTATTTGAATTAATTCATGGGAAATTGTCATCAAAAATTTGATTAAAGTAAAGTTTTCCAACAGTTGTTAGTAAATAAGAGTTTAATCTTTGATTTTTATCACTAAATTTTTGTTCAGGTAAAGCTGATAAAGCAATTCCAATTAATGAGTTTAAATCAGCTTGATTACTTTTATAAGCCATAAATGCTTCATCTAAACTTGAAAAGATCATTCCTTGACCTTTTGCATATTTTTCTTCAGTAGTTAGATAGTAATTTCCTAAAATAATATCTTGACCAGGAGTAACAATAGCTTTTCCATCTTTTGGTCCTAAAATTGCACTTGATCCTAACATTAAAGCTCTTGATTCAGCAACAGCTTCTTTTGTAATAGGAACGTGAACTGCCATTTGATCACCATCAAAGTCAGCATTAAATGCAGTTGTAACTAGTGGGTGTAAACGAATTGCTTTTCCTTTAACTAGTTTAGGTTCAAATGCTTGAATTCCTAAACGGTGTAAGGTTGGTGCACGGTTTAATAAAACTGGACGATCTTTAATTACTTGTTCTAGTGCTTCTCAAACTTTTGGATCATTTTGTAATAACATTTTTTCAGCTATTTTAACATTTTCAGCATATTCATGATCTTGAAGTCATTGAATAACAAATGGTTTAAATAAAGTAATTGCCATTTCTCTTGGTAAACCTGCTTGATACATTTTTAGATCTGGTCCAATTGCAATAACTGATCTAGCTGAATAATCAACACGTTTTCCTAATAAGTTTTGTCTAAAACAACCTTGTTTTCCTTTTAAAACACTAGTTAAAGATTTTAATGGACGTTTGTTTTTACCTTGAACTGGTTTTGGTTTTCTTTCATTATCAAATAGAGCATCAACAGCTTCTTGTAACATACGTTTTTCATTATTTACAATAATTGATGGTGCACCCATTTCTTTAACTTTTTTTAATCTTTCATTTCTAATAATGATTCTTCTATATAAATCATTAATTTCAGAAGTAGTAAATCTACCACCATCTAATTGAATAATTGGACGAATGTCTGGTGGAATAACTGGAATTACTCTCATAACCATTCATTCAGGACGTTGGTTAGAACGTTTTAAAGCATCAAAAGTTTCTAAACGTTTTAATAATTTAGTTCTTTCATTTGGGGTTTTTTTAGAATTTTCAAGTTGAACTTTAATAGCTTCAATTTCTTTTTTTAGATCTACTTTTTCTAATAGATACTCAACAGCTCTAGCTCCAATTCCAAATTTTGCACCAGTATATTTACTAATTAAACTAGTGGCTTCATCAATTGAAAATGGCACAGCAGTATTTTTTAATTCTTCTAATAATCTATTAGCTTTTTTTGTATCTCTATGATTTGGATCATTAATTAAATCAATAACATCTAAAATTGTTAATTGTAATTTTTCTCTAGTTTTAGTAATTCTTGATGAACCTAAATCTAAAACTTCTTTTTCAATAAAATGTTTTTGATTTCCTTGTTCTAAAACAATATGTGAAACAAAGTAAACTACTTCTTCTAGTTCTTTTGCTTTTAGATCTAAAATTGCAGCAATTCTATAAGGAGCAACTTTTAACATTCAAATGTGAGTAACTGGTTCTTCTAATTCAATATGTCCCATTCTTTCTCTTCTAACAATTGATTCGGTTAATTCAACACCACATTTTTCACATTTTTTCCCTTTATTCATAGGGTTGGCTTTTTTATATCTTCCACAAACACATTCATAGTTTTTAGTTGGTCCAAAAATTCTTTCATCAAATAGCCCATCTTTTTCAGCTTTTAATGTTTTATAGTTGATAGTTTCTGGTTTTAAAACTTCACCATGTGATCATGAACGAATTGTATCAGGGTTAGCTAATTCAATTTTTATTGCTTTTTTACGATTTAGATTTTCCATATTTCCCCCAATTATTCTTCTTCATCAATATCATTTTCTGATTCAAATGATCTTAAAATATCATTTTCATCAACATAAGTTAGATCTTCAAATTCAGCATCAACATCTTCATCATCAATATATAAAGTATCTGTTTTTACTAAAATTTCATCATCTTCATAATTATCTGCGTCAAAGTCTTTTTTATCATATGCATTAATTACTGATTTTTCACCAGTTTCATCAATCATATACATATTAAATCCTAGACCCATAATTTCTTTTGATAACACGTTAAATGATTCTGGAATTCCAGGTTCAGGAATTCTTTTTGATCTAACAATTGCTTCATAAGTTTTTGAACGACCTTTAATATCATCTGATTTAATTGTTAGAATTTCACGTAGTGTATGAGCAGCTCCATAAGCTTCTAAAGCTCATACTTCCATTTCTCCAAAACGTTGACCACCATTTTGAGCTTTTCCTCCTAATGGTTGTTGAGTAATTAATGAGTAAGGACCAACATTACGTGCATGAATTTTATCATCAACCATGTGAGATAGTTTTAACATGTACATAACTCCAACAGCAATTGGCTTATCAAATGGTTCACCAGTTTGACCATCAATTAAAGTAACTTTACCATAATTTGTCATTCCAGCTTCAGCCATTATTTCTTCTAATTCTTTTTCATTTAATCCTTCAAAAACAGGAGTAATAACTTTTTGATTTAGTTTTTTAGCAGCCATTCCTAAATGAATTTCTAAAATTTGTCCAATGTTCATACGTGAAGGAACCCCTTGTGGGTTTAAGATAATATCAACTGGTGTTCCATCTTCTAAATGCGGCATGTCTTCAATAGGTAAAATTCTTGAAATAATACCTTTGTTTCCATGTCGACCAGACATTTTATCTCCTTCTTGGATTTTACGTTTTTGAACAACATAAACTTTAATTACTTCTATAATGTCAGCTGGTAATTCAATTCCATCAGGATTTAATGCACTTTTTGCTTTAAAACGTTTAATTGATTGAACAATTCCTTCTCCACCATTTGGAACTCTTAATGAATTATCTTTAACATTTCTAGATTTTTCACCAAAAATAGCATGTAATAATTTATCTTCTGGAGAAAGTTGAACTTGTCCTTTTGGAGTTACTTTTCCAACTAAAACATCTCCAACTTTAACTTCAGTACCAATAGCTACAATTCCTTCAGCATCTAAATGTCTTTTAGCTTGTTCTGACATATTAGGAATTTCTCTAGTTACTTCTTCTTGACCTTGTTTTGTATTTCTTACTTCTAAAGTATATTCATCAATATGAATTGAAGTAAAGCGATCATCTATAACAATTCTTTCGCTCATAACAATAGCATCTTCAAAGTTGTATCCATTATAAGTTGAAAAAGCAACAACTACGTTTTGACCAATTGCTAATTCACCTTGATCCATTGATGGACCATCAGCAATAATTTCACCTTTTTTAACAACATCTCCAACTTTAACAATTGGTGATTGAGTTAATGAAGTTCCATTATTTGATCTTTCATAATCTGAT
Organism: Mycoplasma mycoides subsp. capri; assembly: GCF_900489555.1. Lineage (GTDB taxonomy): Bacteria > Bacillota_I > Bacilli_A > Mycoplasmatales > Mycoplasmataceae > Mycoplasma > Mycoplasma capri. Next base: position 871,304 of record NZ_LS483503.1, read on the forward strand.
AGAATATAAGTTCTAATTCCAGATTCTCCATCAGTAATAATAGTTTTTGAATCAACATATTTAACAATTGCATCTTCTTTTGCAACAATAGCTTCACCTGAATCACGTGCTGCTTCAAATTCAATACCAGTTGCAACAATTGGTGATTCTGGTTTAATTAAAGGTACTGCTTGACGTTGCATGTTAGCACCCATTAAAGCACGGTTGGCATCATCATTTTCTAAAAATGGAATACCACTTGTAGCAACTGAAACAATTTGTTTTGGAGAAACATCAATATAATCAATTTCTTCAACTTTAGCCATATAGTCATCACCATTAAAACGTGAAACTATAATTTCATCTAAAATTTTTCCATTTTCATCTTGATTAACATTAGATTGAGCAATAATAAAGTTTTTTTCTTGATCAGCTGTCAAATATTCAACTTGATCATTTTGAATAATTCCATTAATAACTTTTCTATATGGAGTTGTAATAAATCCATATTCATTAACTCTTGCATAAGTTGACAAGTTATTAATTAATCCAATATTTGGTCCTTCTGGTGTTTCAATAGGACAAATTCTTCCATAATGAGAAGGGTGAACGTCACGAACTTCTAATCCTGCTCTATCTCTTGATAAACCACCAGGTCCTAAAGCTGTTAATCTACGTTTATTAGTTAATTCTGATAATGGGTTAATTTGATCCATAAATTGAGATAATTGTGATAAATTGAAAAACTCACCAATAATTGCAGTTAAAGGTTTTGCATTAATAATTGTTGAAGTTTTAACTTTATACAAATCACTTGTAGCTAATTTTTCTTTAACATTTTTATCAATACGGTTTAATCCCATTCTAAATTGATTTTGTAATAATTCACCAACAGTTCTAACTCTTCTGTTTCCTAAATTATCAATATCATCAATTTCACCAATGTTATATTTTAAGTTTAATAAATAAGAAACAGTTGATAAAATATCAGCTACAGTAATAAATTCTTCATTAGATGAACTAGTTAAACCAATTAAACAAGTAGTATCAGTCTTTAGTTCACTATCTTTATAAACTTTAATTTTTTGGACTTTTCTAGTTCCTAGGATATCTGATAAATAATTTAGATCAACACTCATTACATCTTGATCTAATATTTCACTAATTTGTTTAATATTATGTTTATTAACTTCAGTATCTTTAGCTACTAATACATTATTATTAGCATCAACAATATCTTCTGCTATTACTCTATTTAAAATTCTATTTTTAATTGATAATTTTTGTTTTAGTTTAAATCTTCCAGCTTTAGTTAAATCATATTTTCTTTTATCAAATAAAATACTATTAATAAATTTAGAAGCACCTTCACTAGTTGCAGTTTCACCTTGTCTAATTTTTTTATAAATTTCTTGAACTTGATTTGATCAATCTATTTTAAAATCACCAACAATTGAATCTTGTTGTAAAGTTTCAACTAGTACTTCATCATTATCAAAAATATCTAAAATATCATCTTTACTAATACCAAAAGCTAATAGTAAAGAAGTAGCTGTAGTTTTTCTTGATTTATCAATTTTTACATATAAAGGATTGATTGCATCAGCTCCAGTTTTTTTAGAGTCAGTTTCATATTCTAATCAAGTTCCTCTACTTGGAATAATGTCTGCAAAATAAATCATCTCACCAGTTTTACGGTTTAATTCTTTATTAAAATAAGCTCCTGGAGATCTTACTAATTGAGATACAATGACTTTTTGAGAACCATTAATAATAAAAGTTCCAGCTTCTGTCATTAATGGAAAATCACCTAAAAACACTTCACCTGATTTGTAAATAGAAACATTACAAATCAATGAAGTTTTTTTATCTTCAATAATATCAATTTGAATTAGATCTGGTTTATCTGATTTTTTAATAGTTAATTCAAAAAAGTATGAGTTTTGAGATTGTTGTTTAAAAGTTATGTTTTTACTTACAGTTTTTTCTTCTAATCAATTAGTTAAAATTTTTAAAGTATCATCTAAAGCAACACCATCAAATTCTTTTTGAATTTCTTCTGTTTTATTAACTGATAATTTTAGATTAGCATAAATTGGTGCATCATAAATTTTTGATTCTTCTCTAGCTTGTCTTACACTTAATCTAGGTTCTTTAAACCCTCAGTTTTCTAAAGTTAAAACACTTGATCCATCAAATGATAAAATTGGGAAAAATTCATCTAAAACTTCTTGAATTCCTTTAGTTTTAAATCATTCAAAAGTTTCAGTTTGAATACCAATTAAGTTTGGTAGAGAAAGGTTCATTGACACTTTAGTATAATCACGACGTTCTACATTACGATTAATTTTTCTAATTTTATAAGCCATTGTATAGTCCTTTCATATTAACTAAATATTTAGATTTTTCTAAATATTTATCAACTAATACGTATTTAACAACACTAGTACTTGTTGTTTGTAACACTTGATTAGCTATCAAATTAGCTAATGTGCTTTTAATTTGTTCATCTGTAAATAACTTAATTTTATTAATTGTTAATAAAGTTTTAATGTTATTAAAAGATAGGTTTTTAGTATTTTGTAAAATTAAAATTAAAACAAAAAAACTAAGATCATCTTCAAATATAAACAACCTTTTTTTATCTTTTTTAACTCATTTATAAATACAGCTTGCATGATTGTACATATTAATATTTTTTAAATAATCAATATTAAAAAGATTAATTAGTTTATCAGCATTAAAATCATTGTTTAAAAGATTTTCTAATTCATACATATATTCATTTTGATTTTTTAAAAAATGACAAATTGGAATTACTAATTTGTATGAATTATTGTATTGAAATGAGATTCACTGACTTAATAAAGTTGCAAATATTAAATTATATTTTTGAAAAGGTGAAATTAAAACTAATGTACTAAATATTAAATAAGTTTGACTATAAGTACATAAGTTATTTGCTTGTAAAAATTTTAAATAGTCTAACAAATTTTCTAATTCTTTACTAATCAATTGACTAGATAAAACATTAGAAATTAATGTCTTAGTTTTTGGTGTTCTATAATAATTAGTCTTTAAATCAAGATCATATTCTAAACCTACTAATAAAATACTAATTAACATTTCTAAATTTTCTTCATTAATTAACACTTTAGGTTTTTTAATATATTCATAAGCATAAATAATATTAAAAATTAATCGTTCTAAATAATTAGTAGGAGTTTTACCTTTTTTAATATCTCTAAATATTTTTAAAACAGATAAAAAATCCAAATCTATTTTAGTTTCATTCATTACTAATAATGCTAATTCATATGTTTTTAGTTTCTTTTCAACACTAGATTCTAAAAAATCATCATAAAAAGCTTTAGTATAGTAACTTAAAAACCGATCTTTTGAAATTTTATCTATGAAATTATAATTAAATTTAGATTTTAACGAATAAGGTAAAGGTGTTTTGAATATATTATTTTCAAGTTTTCTATTAATTTTATTAAGTGATTTATTATTTAAAAAATAGTCAAAACTCATAGATTTAATCCTTTTATAGTTGACCAAAAAATAAGATAGAGCATAGCAGAAGCTCTTAACAACTAAACTACACTCGATTATTTAATTATATTTTTTTTTAATATAAAAAGCAATTAAACACACAAAAACTCACCCATTATGGTGAGTTTAAAAATTATTCAAAAATTTGATTATTTTAAATCAATTGAAGCTCCAGCTTCAACTAATTTAGCTTTCATTTCTTCAGCTTCTTCTGGTTTTACGTGTTCTTTAATAGTTACAGGCATTGTTCCATCAACAATTTTTTTAGCATCCATTAATCCTACACCAGTTAATTCTTTAACTACTTTAATAACTGCAACTTTTTGTTGTCCTACTGAAGTCATAACAACTGAAACTTCAGTTGGAGCAGCATTTGTAGCTTCAGCTGGAGCAGCAGCTGCAACACCAACTGATGCAACAACTCCAAAGTGATCTTCAATAGCTTTAACTAATTCGTTTAATTCGTTTAATTTCATTTCTTCTAATGCTTTAATAATTTCATCTTTAGTGATTGGCATGATATTAATTCTCCTTTATATAAATTGTTTAAAATCTTGCTACTAATACGGAATAATTGTATAGTTTATTAATTTCTAGTTTCAGCAACTGCGTTAATAGCAGCCATAACTTTTCTCAATGGGTATAGTAAGCTTGAAGCAAACATTGAGTATAGTTCTTCTTTTGATGGTAGTGAAGCAACTTCATTGATTCCAGCAGTATCAACAACTTTACCTTCATAAATACCAGCTTTTAATTTAAGAGCATCATTTTTCTTAGCAAAATTTGCAACTAATTTAGCTGCAGAAATTGAATCTTCATTTGAGAAAATAAACACGTTTTGTTGAGTTAAAAATGGAATTAAATCAACTAAACCTAATTCTTCAGCAGCTCTTCTTACAAGTGAATCTTTATAAACCTTAATATCAATATTTTGTTTTAAGGCTTGAACTCTTAATTCAGTCATTTTAGCAACTGTTAAATGCTTGTATTCAGCAATTGCAACACCTTGAGCACTTTTAATTTTTGAAACAATTTCAGCAACTATTTCAGCTTTACGTGCATGAGCAGGTCTTGAATTTGACATTTAGACTCCTCCTTTATTAAATAAAATAAAAACCTTGGCTAGTAACACTAAACCAAGGACAAAACAAAAAATGTTTTTAAAACAAGTCTTTTCCTCGGTAACATGATTAAGGGAATTTCCCCGTTACTGTCTTAGGTATTAATAGCAATATAATATTATCATTTATTTTTATTATGTTTATATTTATTTACAAAAAAACAACTCAGATATATGAGTTGTTTAATTATTAAAATTCAACTTTGATACCAGGACCCATTGTTGTTGATAAAGTTACATTTTTAATGTAATCACCTTTTACAGTTTGAGGTTTAACTCTTCTTATTTCATCAATAACTGCTTTAAAGTTTTCTTCTAATTTTTCAATTTCAAATGAAACTTTACCAATAATTAAATGAATATTTCCTTCTTTATCAGCACGATATTCAACTTTTCCTTTTTTAATATCATCAACTGCTTTAGCAACATCTAAAGTTACAGTTCCAGTTTTTGGGTTTGGCATTAATCCTTTAGGACCTAAAATTTTACCAATTGCTCCTAATTTTGCCATCATTTCTGGAGTAGCAACAATGATATCAAAATCAAATCAGTTTTCATTTTTAATTCTATTGATTAATTCTTCTCCACCAACAATATCTGCTTTTGCTTGTTCAGCTTCTTTAGTTTTAGTATTAGTTAAAACCAAAACTCTTTGAGTCTTTCCAGTTCCAGCAGGTAAAACTACAGCACCACGAATTTGTTGGTCAGCTTTTCTAGGATCAATATTTAAATTAAATGCAACTTCAACTGTTGAATCAAATTTAGTTGTAGAAGTTTGTTTTGCTAAATCTAGAGCTTGAGTTAATGGATAAACTTTATTTTTTTCAACTTTGCTTAAAGCTTCTTTGAATCTTTTACTAATTTTAGCCATTATTTAAAGTCCTCCATACCAGTAACTTTAATTCCCATATTTTTAGCTGTTCCAATAACTTGTTTCATAGCTGCTTCAATAGTATTTGCATTTAAATCTGGCATTTTGTATTCTGCTATAGATCTAATATCATCTAGTGTAACAGTTGCAACAGTTTGAGTTCTAGAGTTACTTGCTCCTTTTTCAATTTTTGCAACTTTTTTTAGCATATATGCTGTTGGTGTAGTTTTTAAAACAAAGTCAAATGATTTATCATCATATGCTGTAATAACAACAGGAACTACATCTCCTGCTCTATCTTTAGTAGCATCGTTAAATTCTCTAGTAAATGCAGGCATATTAATTCCTAGTGAAGCAAGTTCTGCACCAGGTTTTGCTTGCATAGCCATAAATTCTAATTTAGCCACACGTGTGATTTTTTTAGCCACGAATTTGTTCTCCTTATAATTTTAAGGTCGTTTTTTATCCGCTGTGGTTCATATGAATTATAAAAATAAGTTCTCCCACAATAAAAATCGCCTAAAAAATATTATACATTTTTTCTATAAAAAGTGAGTAATTAAATTAGTTATATTAATAAAAAAATAATTTAAAAAATATAAAAAGGCACTTATAAGTGCCTAAATTTATTTATTATAATTAATTGCTTGTGCTAGCTTTTTGGATTTTAGTTTCAATTAAATTTAAAAACTGATCTTTTAAATCTTCTCTTTCTAAACCAAAATCTAAAATAGCATCTAAATAACCTATTTTATTACCAATATCATATCGTGAACCATCAATTATTTTTGCATAACAATTTGATTCATTTATTGTTTTTAAAATTGAATCAGTTAATTCAATTTCACCACTTTTTCCTTTAATGTGCATATCTAAATATTTAAATATTTCAGGTAGTAAAACATATCTACCACCAATTGCAATATTACTAGGAGCAACTTCAACACTAGGTTTTTCAATTACTGAATCAACTTTATAAATGTCATTACTAATTTGTTTTACTTTACAAATTCCATACTTCTTACTATCTTGTTTATCAATATAAATAGTACCCAGTACATTTTGATGATATTTATCATAAACATCTATTAATTGTTTAATAGCAGGAGTTTTACATTTAAATAAATCATCACCTAGAAGTATAGCAAAAGGTTCATTTTTTATAAAGTCTTTTGCTAATGAAATAGCATGTCCTAGTCCAAGTTGTTCTTCTTGCATTTGATAATAAATTGTTGCATTATATTTTTCACTTATTAGTTCTAATTCACTTAATTTATTTTTTTCTTCTAAAAAATGTTCAAGTTCAAAATTTCTATTAAAGTGATTTGCTATGTTATTTTTTCCTACACGAATTATAATTAGAATTTCTTCAATTCCACTATCAATAGCTTCTTTAACAATATATTCTATTGTAGGTTTATCTATTATAGGTAACATTTCTTTTGCTTGAGATTTTGTAAAAGGTAAAAACCTAGTACCAAATCCAGCGCAAGGAATAATGGCTTTTCTTATTTTCATTATTAAGACCTCTTAAAATTAGTTTTCTATTTTTATTTGAAATGAGTCTAGATGATAATAAATAAGATTATGTTTAAATTAATTATTAATAAATTAATAAAGTTATATAAATAAAAACAATCAACAAGATCTATATATGTTAATAGTTATAACTATACTTTTTATAGTTCTTATAGAATTGTTTTTAAAAAATATAATAAAACACAAAATACTTGTCATAAACAAAACACTTTACATATTTGTTTAAAACTCAATATTAAAGCACAATTTTCTATTTTCTAAATTAAGTCAAATCAATTAAAATTTTATTAAATATTATCTTTAAGTTTTATAAAAATAATAATCTGACAATAACATATTAAAAGTTATAAATTTAAATATGCTTGTCTTTTGTTATTTTTGAATTTTAAAACTACAAAAATAACTTGTTTAATTTTTACATTATCTAGTTTAAAAAAGCAATACTAAAAATACTAAATAATAGTTTTAGTTTTTTTTATTTTTAATCAGTTTTATTAATATAAAACTGTTATTTATCAAGTTTTTTAGCTTGTTTTGTTTTTAGATCTAGTTCAGCTTTTCTAGAAATAGGAGTAGTTGAATAAGTTGATTTAAATAATGCTAAAAACGAAATAGGAATATAAGTTAGCATAAAAAACGGATAAGTAAATACTGATTTAAATTTTTGTCAGTTAGTTGCTTGGATAGATTTTTTATTTCTAGCTACAATAATAAAACCTCATAAAAAGTAGTTAATAAATATTATTAAATGAATAACTAATGGAGTACTTATTATATAAATTATTAAATTAAATAACTGCTTATGCATTTGAATATGAGTTATTGTTTGATTAAATGAAAAATTAATAATGTAATTAGATATCATTAAACCACTAGTTATTAATCAAAATAATAAATTAATAACAAGTGTAATAACTACTGGAGATATCATTGTAAAGTTAACTCATAATTTAATTTTATTTACTTTTGAACTAAACATATTTTTAATCATTTTTGATTTATAAATTTGTCAAACTTGTTTAAAACCAACACTTCATCTCATTCTTTGTTGTCAAGAACTTTTAAAATCAATAGGTTGTTCATCATAAAAACAAGCATCTTCAGTATATCCAGTTTTAATTTTATTTAGCATTAATCATTGTGTGAATTCAATGTCATGACTTAATGAATTAAAATCTCATCAATTGGTTTGTTCTAATATTTTTTTAGTAAAAGAAAAACCTGTTCCATTAATATAAGATGAGTGATTTAAAGTAGCTCTTCCTTTATTAATGATGTCTGATTCTTTTAAAAATTGAATTGCATAAGCACTAGATATCCAGTTATCACCATAATTTTTTGAGTTACGATAAGTAGTTACAACTTGAATATCTGAATAAAAATCATAAGCTTTATTAACTTCATAAACTCAATTTTCATCTAATAAGTTATCTGCATCAAAAGAACAAAAACAATCGTATTTATCTAATAAATTATTATCACGAATATATCTTAATCCGTGCTGGATAGCAAAATTTCCACCTTTTAAGGTTTTATGAAATCTTTCTAAAACTACAACTTCTTTTTTAACACCAACATTATAAGTTTTTTTATTATCAGTGCAATTATCTGCAACTAAATAAATATCAATTATTCCATCGTATTTTTGAGCTTTAATACTATCAATTAGTTTTCCAACAACTACTGATTCATTATGAGCTGGAATAATAATTGCAAATGCTCTATTTTTTTTAGGTTGGTACTTTATTAATTTCTTCTTATTTTTAATATAAGAAAACATAAAAAATAATCAATCAGATGACAAAAATAACATAAAAATAATTCCAATAACTAGTGTTATGTAAAAAAATACATTTGTAACAATGTTAAGATGTTGATTAATCATAACAATTCTCCTTGTAAGTAATTAGATTTTTTTATATATTTATGACAATACCAAATGAATATAAATATAAGTATCCAAGGAACTTGCATTTTATGATATCAAAATTTGATAAATAAAGAAATATTAATTTCTAAAAAGAATATTTGTAAATTGTATAATGTGTAAAATTTATTTTTCTTATAACACATCTCAGATAAAAAAACAAGTGTTTATTTTCATTAAGTTAAATTATAATATATATAAAATTTAGGCTTATGTAGTTTGTGTTAAGCATTTATTTTAAATAAAAAGGAGATTTTATGAATTATCTTTTAATTGGTGGGGCTGGCTATATTGGAAGTCATGTAGCTGAAATTATTAATAAAACTGATAATAAAGTAATTATTTATGATAATCTATCAAGTGGTTCAAGTGATTTTATAGAACAAAAAAGTACATTTATTCAAGGTGATATTTTAGACTTTGATAAATTAAATGACGTTTTTAGTTCAAACAAAATTGATGTTGTAATTTATTTAGCAGGTTTAATTAAAGTTGGTGAATCAGTGCAAAAACCACTTGATTATTATCAAACAAATATTTTAGGACTAGTAAATACTTTAAAAATTATGCAAATACATAATGTTAATTATTTTGTATTTTCTTCATCAGCTGCAGTTTATGGAAATAATTCACGCCATAATGGCTTTTTTTATGAAGATGATCCAAAAGAACCTTGTTCACCATACGGAAGAACAAAATACTTTGGTGAAGAAATCATTAAAGACTTTGCAATAGCTAATCCTAATTTTCATTACACTTTTTTAAGATATTTTAATGTTGCTGGTGCTTCAAAAAGCAAAAGAATCGGTTATTTAACTCAAAACAATAACAAACCTACTCATTTAATCCCTGCAATTAGTTATTTTGCTTTTGGACTAACAGATAAATTTAGTATTTTTGGATCAGATTACAATACAAATGATGGAACTTGTATTAGAGATTATGTTTATGTTTGTGAGTTAGCTGAATTACATTTATTAACTGCTCAAAAAATGGTTAAAGAAAATCGCAATCTTTACTATAACATTGGTAGTGGTAAAGGATTTAGTAATCTTGAAATTATAAAAGAATTTGAAAGACAACTTGGATATAAATTAGACATAGATATTGCTCAAAGAAGAAGCGGAGATCCTGATATTTTAGTTGCTTCAAATACTAAATTATGTCAAGAACTAAACTATGAAATAAAAACAAATATTAAAGATATAGTAGAAAGTGAAATTGCTTTTAGAAAAGCTCATTTAAAAATAAATAAAATAAGGAGTTTTATGAATACATTAAAAGCAAAAAATGCTAGTGTTCAACTCTCCCGACCCCATATTCCGGACTAAAATCCAGGAAATGGGGTTTTTATATGTCTAAATTAAATTTAGAAAAAAAGTTAAAAATTGTTAAAGAAGCTAAAAAGCTTAATATAAAAAAGAGTACTTATTTAGCAAATAAATATGATATTTCAGTTGATACTGTAGAAAGTTTAGTTAATAGATTTGAAGCATTTGGAATAGAAGGACTCATTAATAAAGATAAAAAGCCTCATTATAGTGCAAAGCTAAAACTAAAAGTTGTCTTATATAAACTTGAAACTAATCAATCATATGATGAAGTTGCAAAAAAGTTTAATATTATTTATTCATCAACTATAGCTGGTTGAGTTAAAAAATATAGAGAATATGGATTTTTAGGGTTAAATAATAATATAGGAAGACCTAAGAAAATTATGAAAAACCCTAATAAAAAACCAGCTAAAATAAAGAAATCACAAGTAAAAATCAATAATGAACAACAAATTAAAGAATTAAAAGAACAAGTAGAATACTATAAGTTAGAGGCTGAATTCTGAAAAAAGTTCCACACCTTGTTGACAAAAGAAAAATCAACAAGGAAAAAACAAAAGTAGTTTTAGAATTACTAAAAACACACAAAAAAGTTAAAATTTCTATTCTATTAAAAATAGCCAAGCTGCCTAAATCTTCTTTTTATGAATGAAAACATAAGTTAGAAAATGCAATAGATAAAGACAAAGAATTAAAGGAAATGATTGTTGATATTTTTAACAAATCATTTGAAACATATGGGTATAGAAGGCTAAAAATAGCTTTAAAATCAAAAGGACATATTGTTAATCACAAAAAAATTTTAAGGTTAACTAAAGAGCTTGGAGTTCAGTGTATTAAATTTAGAACAAAAAATAGGAGATATAGTTCTTATAAAGGAACTGTTGGAAAAATTGCAGATAATATTTTAAAAAGAAATTTTCATTCTTTACAAGCAAACAAACTTTGATGCACTGATGTAACAGAGTTTAAAGTCAATGGTCAAAAGTTATATTTATCACCAATTATTGATCTTTACAATGATGAAATTATTTCATATTCAATTCAAACTAATCCTAACTTAAACCTAACAAATTCAATGCTAGACAAAGCACTTAAAAAGGTTAAAAATACAAATGGTTTGTTAATTCACTCTGATCAGGGATTTCATTATCAGCACATTAGTTGAGCTAAAAAACTAGAAGAAAATAACATAACACAAAGTATGTCTAGAAAAGGTAATTGCCTAGATAATGCTATTATAGAAAACTTCTTTGGTTTATTAAAACAAGAAATTTATTATGGTGAAAAATATAATTCAGTAGAAGAGTTAACTAAAAGAATTCATAAGTATATTTATTGATATAACAACATAAGAATAAAAGAAAAATTAAAAGGATTGTCTCCTGTACAATTCAGAAAACAATCCTGTTATAATATTGAAAAATTTTAGTCCGTGTTTATGGTAGCGGGGGGGTTCCCCAACTAGGTCTTTTTACTTGTATTTCCATATAGAGAAATTACAAATAATGAGCTGTTTTTATAGTATCACAGATTTTAAAATACTACAATAGTTTTTAAAATTGTATTTATCCTAATTTTTCTATTGTTTTAAATAAGTTACTAATTCCTGATTTTGTAATTTCATATCCTACTTTTTTCATTTCTTCAACTAGTTCATTATAAGAATAATCAGGATATTCTAATCTTAAGTTAGCTAAAACTTGAGCCTTTTTACTTAATAAATGAAATTGATTTGTTTGTTTTAAATAATTAATAGTTTCTATTTGTTTTTGACCAGTAACTAAAGTTTTTGTTTGATTTGAAATATCAAAATTATTAACTCTATTTATACTATTATAAACATCTCTAGATATACGTTCGTTTTCAAATTGCATTACTGAATTAGATGCATCAATTAATTTTAAAAAATCAGATACCATAATTGATTTTTTAATATAACAAATAAAGCGATTAGCATTTCTTTCTAATAACTTAAATTCAAAACCTAAGTCATTAGTTAAATCAATAAAATAATTAGCATCAATTTTATTTTTAAATTGTAAATCTAAATGATAGTTACTAGTTTTTGGTGAGTTAACAGAACCAATTGCTGTAAATATTCCAGCTATATATGCTCTTAGTATTGAAGTTTTATCTTTAATTTCACTACTTACTTTAAAACCATATACTTTTTGATTATTTTGATCATAAATTCTTAGTTTTTGTAAAAACTTATTTGTGTCTCCAATTAAAGTCAAAACAAAACTTTTGTGTTTTTTTAATACTTGAGACTGAATAATAGAAATTTCTACTTGTCCATCAAAAATATGTCTACAAAAACTTAATAAAGTTCTAGCTATTTTATTACTAATTGTTGAAAATCTAATTTTAGAAGTATTATTAGAAAAAATTATATCAGAGCTATATCTAATAAAACCTGAAAGATAAGCTAGTTTTTGTTCATCATTAAAACTATGCATTACAATTTCTTCTTTTACTTCTAAAGCAAATGACATAATTTTTTTCCTCTAATTTGATTTTCTAATTTTAAAATACTCAACTTCGTATAATCAACCTGGTTTTCTTGAAATATTTGGTAATCCATATTGACATACTATCATTCCAATTAAACCAATGATTGCTGAAAATCCAATAACAAATAATGAAAGATTTTTTAAATGCATAATAAATAAATGATCACTTGGGCGTTGTGATTCTAAAACATATCTAACAATGTTTCATACTAAAAAGTACGCAAACATTTGAACTCCAGCTTTTGTGATTGGGTAATTATTTTTGTTATTTAATTTATTTAAAAGATGACTTTCAATTACTCTTTTTTCTCAATATTTTTTATTATCTAAATCACTAGTTTTATTAATATAAATTTCAGATGCATTTTCATAAACATTATCACTTAACGCTTTTTTTCAAGCATCTTTACTACTTAATTTAGTTTGTGTTGATTTTAATCAAGGATTAAAGAATTGATAAAAACTAAATTTGTAATCAATTTTATAAACATTATTATTTTTATCAATTGGTTTAACAAATAATTTTCAAACATTTGGAATAATAAACATAATTACAAATCAACCTAATAATAAAGCAATTGATTCATAAATAAAAATTGGTGATAATAAAACAACGTTTCCATTTTCTAAAGTTATATTATTAATAGTTTGAGTTTCTCCTGAATAAATAGACAAACAATTTTTTAAAATAAAATCAGGTAAAAATAATGGTCTTGAATGAGTTTGTAAATAAGTTGAAAAAATTTGATCAATAGCTTTATCAGTATGAGCTGATATATTATCTGCAATTTTTGCAACTGGTGTTCCTAAAACTTCATGGTTAAAGAAGTTTCCTCATCTACCAATAGCTTGTCCTAATAAAATATTTGGAATAATACAATCAGCATAAACTAATAATGAAACTTTAGTTTTTCTACCAATTATATAAAAAATTATTAATCCAACTATGCTTCCAACATAAACTCCACCATGAATTGCTAATCCACCTTCTCAAAATGCAAATAATCCTCAAAAAGTAGCACCATTAGCATGTCTACCGATTCCATCAGCATTTAACTTACCAAAAAAAGAAGCACCAAGTAATGAACAAGGAATAATAAAAATTACTCCAATTGCTAGTTCACTTATTGATAAATCTTTTTTATTAAAGTTATATAAACTAAAACCAATAGCAACTAACATTCCAAGTGTCATTGTTAAAGCATAAACTCTAAGCCCACCTGATCCATCTGATCTTGCTAAATAAACATCTTTAACTCCACCATATTCTAAAACAGTATCAAATCCTCTGTTTTGATTTCAATCTATTCTAAAATGTTTTGAAGATAAAACAATTAAACTGATAATTAGTATAGATAAAATTACTCATAAACTAGTTGTAACTATACTTCTTTTATCAACTTTTAATTTTAATTTTGACTTCATCTTACCTCCTATTTTATTTCTTGAACATATTCAACTGCCATTTGTCCGGCAATAGCACCATCTCCACACGCAATAGCAATTTGACGTAATGGAACATCTCTAACATCACCAGCAACAAATAACCCTTTAATTTCTGTTTGCATTTTATCATTTGTTGGAATATAACCTTTTTCATTTTCAATACATAAATGTTTTACTGAATCAATTAAAGGAGTTGAACCAATATATGGAAAAATCGCACTAACTTCTAATTTTTTTTCTCCATTTGGAGTAGTTATTGTAAGTGATTCAACTTTTTCAGTTCCATGAATTTCTTTTACTTGTGATTTTAATAAAAATTCAACATTTGGTTGAGCTTTTAATTTAGCAACCTTATTAGCATCAGCTCTAAAAACATCTCTTCTAACAATCAAATAAACTTTATCAACTAACTGAGATAAATACATAGCTTCTTGAACTGCTGAATAACCCCCACCAACTACTGCAACTGGTTTATTTTTATAAAAAGCTCCATCACAAACTGCACAATAACTAACACCTTTACCATACAGTTCATCTTCACCTTTAATTCCTAATTTATTTTCTTGAGTTCCAGTTGCTAAAATTACTGCATAAGCTTTTTTAGTTTCACCATTTGCTAAACTTATTTCAAAAATATCATCAGCATTTTTAAATATACTATTTACTCCAACAAATTCAACACTTGCATTTAAACTTAGAGCTTGAAGATACATTTTAGAAGCTAAATCTGGTCCTTGAATTGTTTCAAAACCAGGATAGTTTTCAATTAAATCAGTTTTAATTAATTTTCCACCTGGAGCAGATTGTTCATAAATAACAGTTTTTAACCCTGCTCTTGCAGTATAAATCGCACTAGTTAAACCAGCAGGACCACTACCAATTATAATAACATCATAAATTTCATTAGTAAGATTTTTCATACAACCACCCTATCTGTCTTCACTTATATGGAGAAATAAATTGCGTTAATAATATTATAAAGATTCCACTTAATAAAATCGCACTTAAAATTATAAAATTAATAGCTCTATGATTTTGAATAAATAATTCATGATTTTGTCTAAATGTTTCTAAAATAATTCTAATAATTAAATATCCTAAAACATAACAACCAGTAGCTACACCACTTCTAATTACTTTAAATTGATTTGGATTATTTAGTTTTTCAATTTCCTTACTAAAAACATTTACATTAAAAAATAAATTTCAAAATCCATATTTTTGATAATAATTATTTTTACTAATCATTAATAAATCTTTATTTTTTTTAATTTCTTGGCTTTTTAAATTAATAATTTTTTGATATTCTAAAGAGTTTTTATTTAAATTATTTAACTTAAATTTATATTTTTTGTTAATCAAATCTAATTGATGTTTGCAATTAGATTTTGTATTTTGAAAATTCAATTTGTCTTTATTTTTAATTTTGTTAAATTCTTCTATTTGATTTTCTAATTGACTAACTTTTTTATTATCTGGTTCATAATAATAAAATGCTTTATTTCAAGCTTGATAAAATGAAAGTTTTAAAACAACAGTTTGTTTATTATCAATATTGATTACTAGTTTTTTATATTTAATTGGAACAATACTATTAAAGTTAGTAATTTGATCTTCACTTAAATATTTATATTGTTTATTAAATCAACCAGGATAGGCTTTAGGATATAAATCTCAAGGTTGAGGATGATTAATTCATCTAGTTAAATTATTAATAATAAACATAATAATTAATCATAAAAATAAATTAGCTATTGATTCATATAAAAACAAAGGTTGATGATAAGTAATTTTTTGATTTAAAACATCTTTAATTGTTTGATTGTTATTATTAACAAAATTTTGTACTTCACTTCAAGTATTTGAATTAAAATCTCACCAATTAGTGTGACTAACTAATAGATCTGTTGGATTATTTAAATGATGAAACTCAATAAAATTAGGAAAATAAAATAAGTTATTTTTAATAGATTCAGGTAATCAATACAAACTATTATAATCAACTATTTGTCCTAAAATTTCATGATTATAAAAATTACCTCATCTTCCAATCACTTGTCCTAATAAAATATTTGGAATAATACAATCAGCATAAACTCATAAAGAAATCATTGTTGTTTTTGAGCGTTTTAAAAATCAAGCTATTCCAGCTAAAATTCCAAATAATAAAGATCCAAATAAAGACATTCCTGGTTCTCAGAAAAAAAAGATTCTATATCAAGTATTTGAATGTTGATAAAAAGGTAGAAAAACTTTTCCAAAAATAGTAGCACCCAATATTCCAAACGGAACAATTATAAAAATAGAAATTTCAAATTCTTTTAAAGGTATAGCTTTTAATTTTAAACAAATAATACTAGCTATAATTACACTTGAAATTCCTAAAAACATAAAAATTGGATAAGCTGGAATTAATTGGAAAAAAGATCTAGCTAAAGATGGATCTCCGTGTTGTTTTATTCATTCAAAATAAGTAGTTGACATTTTATTCTTTCTATTTTTTAGAGCTTAAAAATTCTTTTGTTCTCTTATGAATTACATCAAAAACATCTTCAAATTGTTTTGATTTATTAATTTTAAATTGAGCAACAGCTGATTCAATAATATTAACTAAACTTCTTCCAGCACTAACTGGTATTTGAATATGTTCTATTTCAACACCTAGAATTTTAGTTTTTTGTCAATCATTTCCTAATCTATCACTATTATCAATATTTTTTTCTTTATACTCAACTAGTTCAATAACTAATTCAACAGGACTTTCATTCATAATCACTTGATATCCATTTGATTTAACAATATCAAAAATCCCAATACCTCTAATCTCAATTAGATTTTTTAAAATTGGATGAACTCTTCCAATAATTTTATTAGACTTATTAGTTAGAATAATACGATCATCACCAACAAACAAATGATTATGTTTAATTAGTTCTAAACATAACTCAGATTTACCAATACCAGATTTTCCTTTAATTAAAACCCCAGTTCCAAAAATATTCATTAAAGCAGCATGCACTTCACTAGTTGGTGAAAAATAAATATCATAAATATCTTGAATTTTTTGTACTAGTTGAACTGTAATTGGATAATCACTTTTTAATAAAGGAAAGTTTAATCTTTTTGCAACTTTAATTAATGTTTTATCTTTAAATTTATTAGTGATTATTAAAACAGGAATACCACATTTCATTAACTGAGTATATTTTCTGATTTTAGTTTTTTCATCAAATTGTAACATATACCCACTTTCTTTAGTAGACATTAAAGTTGCTCGTCATTCACTTTGATCTTTAAAAGGTTTAAAATAATCAGCTAATTCTAACCCAGCTCTATTAATTCCATAACTTTTAATTTCTGTATCTAGTTTATCTTGTCCTGAAATAATTTCAAATTTTAGATTATCAGTAAGATCTTTTATGGTAAATTTTTCCATATAATCTCCTTTTAAACGTTAATATAATTTTACTATATTAATGTTTAAACATAAAAAAAGTGCTTGCTAGCACTTTTTATCAATTAGAATATTACAGCATCATTTCTTAATATTCATTGTCTATTTTTTGTATTTAAATCTTTTTTAATTAAAATATAGATCACTCTTATTGAAGCATAAGTTAATAGTGAATATAAAACTAATTCAACTGGATAAACTATAAATTTAGTTATACTATAAGCAATAGCTAAACTAGGTCCACCAACTGTTACAAAACTAATTGGATGAATTATAAATATAACTAAAAATAAACCAATTGCATATGATCAAATCATTAATGCTACTCAATACTTATTATTTTTAAATAAAAATACTAATGATCCTAAAAATCCTAGCATTGATTTTGCAAAAACAAACCCAATATGTCATCCACCAGAACCAACAATCATTGTTCCAATTAAATCAGTTGCAATTCCAGCAAGTATTCCTGCAAGTGGTCCAAAAATCATCCCAATTAAAAAGTTAACAAAATAACCTAAAGTAATTCTTGTTCCTAAAATTTGTAAAAAGTTTCTATTAACTACATAAGATAAAATTACACTTAATGCTACTAAAGTACCAATTATTGCTATGTTTTTAATAGTAAATGTTTTTAAGCTAAATTTTTCCATTCATAAACCTAAAACTCATATACCAATTAGTAAAACACCAAAAATAGCAGTTGTTATTCAATAGGCAGAAGAACTATTTCATGCCATATAAACACCTTCTTTATTAAAATTTATTATTAGTTAAATAATTATACACAAGAGGTATAAAGTATAAACTTCCACATATAATTATATTTTTTGTGTTATTCTTTAAAAATTTTTTTCAATCTTTTATTTTGTTTTTATGATCAATATTATCAATAGATCATGATTTTATAAAATTAAATTCACATATATATACCTCATTAAAGTTTTGATCTAATAGCTCTAGTGATTTTAAATATTCTTTAGTAGTAATACTTGCATATAAAACAATAAATTCTTTGTTTAACATTTTAACTGATTGAATTAATTTATTAATTCCATCAACATTATGAGCTCCATCAATAATAATATGATTTGGAAAAGTTCTAATTGTTGTAAATCTTCCTAGTGGTGGTTGTAGTTGAAAAATATTTGTTTGAAAAATATTTAAGTATTCTAATACTTTTTTAACTAATCCTTTATTTGCTTGTTGATAAATAATTTGATCTTCATATAGATCTGTATAAATTAGTTCTACATTTTTATTAATTAATTGTTCATTAATTTTATCTTTGTACTTTAAATTATCATAACTTATAAAAAGCTTAGTATTTGGTTTTGCTATATTAATTTTATTATAAATAATTTCATCAATACTATTTCCTAAAATATCCATATGATCATATGAAATAGAAGTACACAAACTAAATAATTGGTTAGTTAAAAAACTAGTAGTGTCTTTTATTCCACCAATTCCAGCTTCACAAACTACAATATCAACTTTTTGATCTTTAAAATATAAGATCATAATTAAAGTTCAAATCTCAAAAAAAAGTAATTGATATTTTTTAATTAAATAATCAATTTTATGTAAATAACTTTTTAAATCATTATCACTAATTGGTGTGTTATTAATTTGAATTCTTTCATTTTGATATAAAAAAGCTGGAGAAATAAACAACCCTACTTTTTGATATTTTTTTAATAAACCTTTTGATAGATAAAATGATGTAGATCCTTTACCATTAGTTCCAACTACATTTATAACTTTTAAAAATTCTTCTGGATGATTTAATTCATCTAAGACTTTATCAAAAACAACTTCTTTATTTAATCTTTGATTTATAGGAAATAATTCTTGATCAACACTAATCATTAATTATGTAANCTTTTAAGTATTTAGCTGTATAAGAAGTTGGATGATTAATTATTTGTTCTGGAGTTCCAGTTACTACAACTTGACCACCATACTCTCCACCATCAGGACCAAGATCAATAATATGATCTGAAACTTTAATAAAGTCTAGATTATGTTCAATACATAAAACTGTATTTCCTAAATCAACTAATTTATTTAAAACACCAATTAATCTTTTAACATCATCAACGTGTAAACCAGTTGTTGGTTCATCTAATAAAAACATAGTATTTCCAGTTTGTTTTTTTAATAAGTAAGTAGATAATTTAATTCTTTGAGATTCTCCACCACTTAAAGTTGTAGCGTTTTGCCCTAGTTTAATATAACCTAAACCAACTTCTAAAATAGTTTCTAGTTTTTGTTTAATTTGAGGTATATTTTCAAAAAAGACATAAGCTTCACTAACACTCATATTTAAAACATCGGCAATTGATTTATTTTTATATTTAACTGTTAGAGTTTCATCATTATATCTTTTACCTTCACAAATTTCACAAACAACTTCAACACTTGGCATAAATTGCATAGAAATTGTAATTACTCCATCACCTTGACAATGTTCACATCTACCACCAGAAACATTAAATGAAAATCTACCTTTTTTATAACCTCTAATTTTTGCTTCTGGAAGATTAGTAAATAGATCTCTAATATCATCAAAAACTGAAGTATAAGTTGCTGGATTACTTCTTGGAGTCTTTCCAATTGGTTCTTGAGAAATATAAATAGCTTTATTAATATTTTCTATACCTTTAATTTCTTTAACTTTTCCAATTGGTAAATATTCTTTTGATAAATTATTATGAATTCCTTTATAAACAATATCTTCTAGTAAAGTTGATTTTCCAGATCCACTAACACCTGTAATGGTTATAAATTTATTTAAAGGAATAGTTACATTAATATTTTTTAAATTATTTTCACTAGCTCCAATAATTTCAATTTTTTTACCATTACCCCCGCGTCTAGTTTTAGGAACTACTATACCTTCTTTTCTCGATAAATATCTACCAGTAATTGTATCTGATTTTAAAATATCTTGATATGTTCCACTAAAAGTAATTTCTCCACCATACTCTCCAGCTCTAGGACCAATATCAACAATTCAATCACTACTTTTCATTGTATCTTCATCATGCTCAACAACAATTAAAGTATTTCCTAGATCTCTTAAATGCTTTAAAGTTTTAATTAATTTATCATTATCTTTTTGATGTAATCCAATTGATGGTTCATCTAAAACATATAAAATTCCAGTTAATTGAGATCCAATTTGTTTAGCTAATCTAATTCTTTGAGATTCTCCACCACTTAAAGTTGTAGCTGTTCTTGATAGATTTAAATATCCTAACCCAACTTCGTTTAAAAAGTTAGTTCTTGAAATAATTTCATCTAGAACTAATTTTGCAATTGTAGCTTGAGTTGGAGTTAAATCAATGTTTAATAAAAAATCTAACTGTTCAGAAATACTCATATTAGTATAATCAAATATAGATTTTTCATTAATTTTTACAGATAAAGCAATGTCATTTAATCTACTTCCTTTACATTGCTTACATATTTTAGAAGACATAAATTTTGAATATCATTTTCTAGCTTCTTCTGATTTAGATTCAAAATATCTTCTCTTGATTAAAGCTGCATTACCCTCAATAAAATCATATTTTTCATATTTATTATTATTTTCAGTAACAATTTTAATATCAATTTCTCGATCACTTCCTCATAAAATTATATCTCTTTGTTTTTGAGTCAAATCTTTTAAAGGAGTGTTTAGATCAATATAGTAATAATCACATAAAATTCTAAATTTTTGTCATTCTATATTTTTTGTATGCATAAAATTTTTATAATAAACAACCCCACCTTGATTAATTGATAATTTTAAATCAGGAAGAATTAAATTTATATCTGGTTCTAAACTAACACCTAATCCATTACATAATTCACAAGCACCAAGTGGAGCATTAAATGAAAATAATCTAGGTTCAAGTTCTGGAACTACAAAATCACAAACTTTACATGAAAAAGAAGTTGAAAATAATTTTTCTTGTTTATTAGAATTTGGAAATGCAATTTTAATTAAGTTATTTGAATATTTTAATCCCATTTCAACAGCTGTAAATATTCTTGAATTAATTTCATCATTATTATGATAAATAATTCTATCAACAACTATATCTATATTATGTCTTTGATTTTTTTCTAAATTAATTTGATCGTCTAGCATTCTTAATTGATCATCAACAATAACTCTAATAAACCCATCATTTCTTAGTTTTTCTAAAATATCAATATGAGTTCCTTTTTTATCTCTAATTACTGGAGATAAAATATGAATTTGTTCACCATCACTAGTTGATTGTTTAATATTTTCAACAATTTCTTTAATACTTACTGCTTTAATTTGACCATGATTATTAATACAATAAGGCTGTCCAATTCTTGCATATAATAAACGTAAATAATCATAAATTTCAGTAACAGTTCCAACAGTTGATCTAGGATTGTGACTTGTGGTTTTTTGATCAATAGAAATTGCAGGAGATAAACCTTCAATAGAATCAACATCAGGCTTTTCATTACCACCTAAAAATTGTCTAGCATAAGCAGAAAGTGATTCGATATATCTTCTTCTTCCTTCTTGATAAATTGTTGAAAAAGCTAATGAAGACTTTCCAGACCCACTTAAGCCTGTAAAAACAATTAATTTATTTTTAGGAAGTTCTAAATCAATATTTTTTAAATTATGTTCTCTAGCACCTTTTATAATAATTTTATCTGTTGACATGTTTTCTCCTAATTTGTATTTTTTTCATTTTCTAATTCAATAATTGTATCTCTTAAAATTGCTGCTCTTTCAAAATCAAGTTCTTTTGCAGCTTGTAACATTTCTTGACGTAAAGTATCAATAGTTTGTTGAATAGTTTGAAGTTTTTGTTTTTTATCTTTTATTTTTTTAGCTTTAGCTAATGTTTTTTTAGTTTGTTCACTTAAAATAGATTCACTAATAGCTTTTGAAATAGTTTTTGGCGTAATATTATGTTTTTTATTAAATTCTTCTTGGATTTTTCTTCTTCTATTAGTTTCTTTAATTGCTTCATCCATTGCTTGACTAACAGTATCAGCATACATAATAGCTTTACCATTAACATTTCTAGCAACACGACCAATAGTTTGAATTAAAGAACGGTAATTTCTTAAAAAACCTTGTTTATCTGCATCTAAAATACATACTAAACTAACTTCAGGTAGATCTAATCCTTCTCTTAATAAGTTAACTCCAACAACAACATCATAAACTCCCTTTCTTAGATCATTTAAAATTTCACTACGTTCTAGAGTTTTTAATTCTGAGTGTAAATAAGCAACTTTAATGTTTTTTTCTTGTAAAAAAGCTGTTAAGTCTTCACTCATTCTAATAGTTAAAGTAGTAATAAATACACGTTCATTTTGTAATTTTCTTAAATGAATTTCATTAATAATATCATCAATTTGATTGGTTGTTTTTCTTATTTCAATTTGTGGATCTAATAATCCAGTTGGACGAATAATTTGTTGAACTACTTGATGATTAACTAAGTCTAGTTCATAATCTCCAGGTGTTGCTGAAGTATAAATTACTTGTTTAATTAAACTATTAAATTCATCAAAATTTAAAGGCCTGTTATCTAGAGCTGATGGTAGTCTAAAACCATATTCAACTAGAGTTAGTTTTCTTGATCTATCAGTATTATACATTCCTCTAATTTGAGGAAGTGTAATATGAGATTCATCAATTATAGTTATAAAATCATTATTAAAATAATCTAATAAAACATATGGTCTTTGACCTTTAGATCTAAAATCTAAATGCGAAGAATAATTTTCAATTCCACTACAAAAGCCAAATTCTTCAAGGGATTCAAGATCATATTTAGTTCTTTGTTCTAATCTTTGAGCTTCTAAAAGTTTGTTTTCTGATTGTAATTCAGCTAATCTTTGAACTAATTCATTTCTAATATTATTACAAATTGTTTTTAATTTGTCTTGTGGAGTTATATATGATTGAGCAGGATGAATAGTAACAGTTGTAATATTATCTAAAATAGAATTTGTAATTGTATTTAAAGTATGAATACTTTCTATTTCATCATCAAATAATGAAATTCTAAACATAATATTATTTACTCAACCAGGAACAATTTTAACAACATCACCTTTTGCTGAAAAACTTCCTAATTGATTTTCAATATCATTTCTAGTATATCCAGATCTTACTAGTCAAGTTAATAATTCATTTCTTTTAATTTTTTGACCAACTTTTAATTCAATAAAAGCTGAAGAATACTCTAATGGATTTTGTAAAGCAAATAAAGCAGCAACACTAGCTACTACTATAGTATCATTTCTTGTTAATAAAGCATTACAAGCACTTAAACGCATCATATCTAATTCCATATTTTGTCTAGAATCTTTATCAATATATAAATCTTTTGAAGGAATATAAGCTTCTGGTTGGAAAAAATCAAAGTTTGAAACAAAATATTCAACTCTATTTTCTGGAAACATTTCTTTTAATTCATAATAAAGTTGCATTGCTAAAGTTTTATTATGTGCAATTACTAAAGCTTGTTTATTATGTTTTGCAATAATATTTGCAATTGTAAAAGTTTTTCCAGTACCTGTTGCCCCTAATAACACTTGGTGTTTTTTGTTTTCTATAATTCCTTTATTTAATTTTTCTATAGCTTGATTTTGATCACCTGATGGTTTATATTTAGTTACTAGTTTGTACTTATTATTTGCTATAAACATTACTTTCTCCCATAACAAAAACCCAGAATTTTCTTCTGGTTTTTAATATCATCTACTTTTTTATTTTATCACTATAGTTACTTTTTATTTTAGCTATATCATTTTGATTAAATATTTAACTTATATTTTTAAAAGATTATAAAAAATAAATTATTAATTTATAAAAATAAAAGTATTTTAACTAAATTAAGAATTAAAAAATTTTATTAAATTAAACAATTAATATTAAGTAAAATTAATATTTTTAATAGTTTAAAATATAACTATAGATAGAAGTGATTTTAATGTACTTTTTTTATTCTGAAGATATATTTTTATTAAATAATCAAATTAAAAAAACTATTAAAGAGTTACAACAAAAAGATCAATATGATGTTTTAAGTTTTTCTTTAATTGAAGATGATTTTAATACTATTTATGATAATGTTACTAATTTAAATTTTTTTAGTTCTAAATCAATTATTGTAATTAGTGATGCTTATTTTGTAACTGAAATAAAAACTAATTTTAATAAAAACTATAGTTTAAATAAACTAGAAATAATGTTAAAAAACTTTAATCCTAATAATGTAATTATTTTTACTTTAAATTCTAATAAATTTTCTAAAAAACTAAAAATAGCAAAGTACATTGAATCTAATTTTAATGTTAAATATTTATCATTATGAGATGAAAAACAAACTATTAAATATATAATCGACTATTTAAAGTCTAAAAATAAAATTATTGATATAAATTTAGCTAATCAAATATATAATTTATTACCAAATGATTTACAAATAATTACTAATGAAACTAATAAATTAGCTAATTTAAAATCTGAACTTAATAGAGATATTATTAAAACTAATTTAAATAAGTATCATAATGAAGATATTTTCAAATTAGTTGATGCTTTTATTAATAATAATATTGATAAATTTATTAAACTTTATCATGATTATATTTTATTAAATGATGATATTATTGGTCTTATAAGTTTATTAGATACTAATTTAAGTTTTTATAGAGATGTAGTTATTTTAAAAAACCAATTTAAAAGTGAAGAACAAATTTCAACTATTTTAAAATCTCATATTTATAGAATAAAATTAGCTATTAATAATTCTTATGATATTAATACATTAAATGATAAAATTAAAATAGTTTATAAAATTTATAAAGGAATTATTAATTGAAATATTAATAAAAAAACACTTGTTGAATATATGCTTATAAAAAACATGAAAGGATAAGAATGAAAGAATTGTATTTAAAATTACTTAATTTAAGTTTAAATATTTTAAAAACAGACAAACTTAAATATTTTATTTTAAAAAATGAAGAATTTAAGTTAAAGTATTTAAATTTAATTAATGATATTTTAACTTTAGAAACTAATCATAATCAAAGTTTAGATGATAAAGTATTTGCTAAAACTTTTGCAAAGGCTTTTATTTTAATTACAAAAACTACTAAACAACGTTTTGAAGCAAATGATGAGATTACTATAGAACAAATTGAAAATAATTATAAACAATTAGTTTCATATATAGTTAAAGAATTTAAAGTTGTTAAAAGTAAATTAGTTAGTGAAAATGAACAAATTAGTGAAGAAATCATTAATCAAAATGCTATTTTAACTGATCAATCTATTAGTAAAATTGAATCAAGACTATCAAAACAAGAACAATTAAAAGAACAAAAAACTAGTGAAAATTCACAAAAAACAGCAACAATAATTAGTGAAGAACCAATTTTAGAAAATCAAGTAAATGATCAAAATCAATCTAATCAACAAGCTGATTTTTTAAATTCTTTTAATCCTAATATGTTTGCTAATTTAAATAATGCAGATTTACCAGTTTTACCAAGTCAAGATCCAAGATTTTATCCTTATAAAGGTAAACCTAAATTTATGCCTTATTTAAAAATAGCTTTATGTGTTTTAGCAGTTATTTCAACAATTTTATTAGCTTCAAGTTTATTATATTTATCATATACAACAATTGATATTAGTAGTAGTACATATGCAGGAATTATTGAATCTAACAAAAATTGAGATCAAGTAATCAAAAATGGAGATAAAGAAATTTTAAAATCTTGACCACTTGGAATTTCTCAAATAGCTTTAATGTTTAAAAGAGCTTTTGGATTACCGATTTTAATTTATATGATTCCAGCAATTTTAATTTGTACATATACTAAAAAAACTCTTTCAAATCCTAGAGAAAAATATCGTATTCCATTATTTCCTATAATTTTCTTTATTATGTTTTTTATAGGTTTAACAATTAATTTATATGAATTTACTTCAATTGAGAAATTCAAAGCTTCTTGAAAAGTATTTTTAATAGGATTGACTAATAAAACTGATCTTGATATTAATAAATTCTTTGATGAACTTTTAAAAGAACATGGATTAAAATTCAAATTAGCATCTGCTTTAGTAATTACTTCATTAATCATAACTATTTTAACTTTAATTCTAGCTGTTGTTTTAATAATTGTTAACCCAAAACTAGATAGAGAAAAAATTGTAAAAGCTACACTAGAACACCAAAAAGCAGTTATGGCTGTTATGCAAGGTCAAAAATACGAAATGGATCCTAGTTTGTATGAAGAAGATGAAATCGAAATTAAACATCCTTCAAAACTAAAATTATTTTTCTTAAAACTAAAAAACAAAAAGAAAAAAGAAGATAACAAAGAATCAAATGATTAGTAAAAAATCTCTATATATGATCTTAACTTTTAAGTTTGTATAAAATAGAGATTTTTATTTTGTTATTTTTTAAAAATATACTAATAAATTATTAAATAAAGTTTTTCTAATCCTAAATACTATTAATATAAAAAATTTTTTAATATAATTATTAAGTATATTTATGGCAATATAGCCAAGCGGCTAAGGCATGGGTCTGCAACACCCTGATCGTCGGTTCGAATCCGACTATTGCCTCCAATTAGAAAAAATTAAAAATAGCCTATTGGCTATTTTTTTTATTAATTAAAATAAGTAAATGATTATTAGTTTTAATTAATATTTATAAAGTAATAAAATTATTTTAGAATTAATGAATATAGTTAGGAATAATTAATATGATTGATGATAATAAAATATTTGATAATCATATACATTTTAATGACGAATCAAAATATAAAGATGTAAATGTAAAACAATTAATAGAAGAATCAAATGAACATGTAACTGGATGATTATGTTCTAGTTTTGATTTGATTTCTAGTAAAAAAGCTGTTGAGTTTTCAAAAGAATTTGAAAATGTTTTTGCAAGCATTGCTATTCATCCAAATGATGTACAAAACTTTGATAATAGTGTTTTTGATGAATTAGAAAAACTAATTACAAATAAAAAAGTAGTTTGTATTGGAGAAACTGGGTTAGATTATTTTTATTCAAAAGAACATATAAAAAAACAAAAAGAGTTTTTTAAAAAACACATAAGTCTAGCAATTAAATATAATAAAGTTTTACAAATGCACATAAGAGATCAAAAAGATCAATTTCAAGCTTATGATGATGTTATAGAAATTATAAAAGATCTAAACCAAATCACAAAAGTAGTTCATTGTTTTTCAGCTAATGCTATTTATGCTCAAAAGTTTTTAGATCTAAATTGTTATATTAATATTGGTGGAGCTGTAACTTTTAAAAACGCAAAAGATTTACAAGAAGCAGTTAAAATTATTCCTTTAGAAAAAATGTTATTAGAAACTGATGCTCCTTATTTAGCTCCTCATCCTTATAGAGGACAAGTGAACCATCCTAAATACATTTATCTAACTGCTTTAAAAATAGCTGAATTAAAAAATGTAGATGTTAAAGAAGTAATTAGAATTACAACTTTAAATAGTAAAAAAATTTTTAATTTAAATTAGTATGTTTTTACCTTTACATCAAATTAGTCACTTATTGGCAATAGGTTTAATTATTGTTTCAATTATTTTATTTATTCTAGCTATTTGTTCAGTTATTCTAATTATTTATTTATATAAAAAGAAAAAAAGACAAAATAATCAATTAGTATTAAAAAATAATAGAAAACATTCATTTTGATTATTATATTTAATTTTTATTATTGGTTTAACTAGTTTTTTATCAGCAATTTTATTAATGTTTTTAGGAATTTCTAATTTATAAAATTTATTTAATATACATCTATTTAAAATATTGTTAATAGATTTAGTTAAAACAACTCTAAGAGTTGTTTTTTGTTTTTTAATTAAGTTAATTTATCTTTTTTGAATTTAGTTTTTAGTGCAAAACAAGGTTATCAATAATTGCTTTTTTGTTATTATTATTATTGAAATGAGGTAATTATGGATAATAAAGATATTTATGTTTTTGGTCTTTCAGCAAGTCAACAATTAGCAAAAGAAGTATGTCATTTCTTAGGTGTTGAACAAAAAGTTGTAAAAACTACTAGATTTGCAGATGGTGAAATTTTAGTTGAATCAATTGATTCAGTAAGAGGAAAAGAAATCTATGTTATTCAATCAACATCAATGCCAGTTAATGAAAATTTAATGGAACTATTAATTGCTATTGATGCTTTTAAAAGAGGTAGTGCAGAAAAAATTAATGTAGTTATTCCTTATTATGGATATGCAAGACAAGACAGAAAAGCAAAAGGTAGACAACCAATTACAGCTAAATTAGTTGCAGACTTATTAACAAAAGCAGGAGCTGATCGTGTAATTGTTTTTGATATTCATTCAACTCAAACAATGGGATTTTTTGATATGCCAATGGATAATTTCCACACTTCACAAAGTTTAGCTAATGAAATAGTTGATACTATTATTAGAGAAAAATTTGATCCTGAAAAATGTATTTTAGTATCACCAGATTATGGAGGATTAAATAGAGTTCATAAAGTTGATTCATATACAGCAAATATGACTAATGGTATTGCTGTTATTGGAAAAAGAAGACCTGAACCAAACAAAGCTGAAGTTGAATTTGTTTTAGGAGATATTGAAGGAAGAACTTGTTTTATAATTGATGACATGATCGATACTGGTGGAACTATTATTAGTGGAGCTAAAGCACTAAAAGCAAACGGAGCCAAAGATGTTTATATTTTTGCTTGTCATGGTTTATTTAATGGTCCTGCTAAAGAAAGAATGACTCAAGCTATAAAAGAAGGCATTGTAAAAAATGTTGTTGTAACTAATACTGTTGAAATTCCACAAGAAAGACAATTTGAGGGACTAAAAATTGTTTCAGTTGCCCCATTACTAGCAAACATGATTAAAGAATCACAAGAACATCATTCTTTAACAGAAGTTTATAATAAAAACAAAGATGAAATCCAATTAAAAATTCAAGATTTCATGAATCATAAAAATTAATAATAAAAATATAATTAATCTACTAAAATGATATTAATTAATAATTAATATTTTTTAGTATGTACTAATACAAAAGATTAATAAATTAGATGTACTCTATAGCACTTATTGGTTAAATCGAAGATAATGCTAAAATAATTTATAGATCAAAAGATAAAGCAGTTGAGTTTTATCAATTTGTTTTAAAAATACCAAGAGACAATCCAATCAAAGGCAAACCTCAATTTGACTATTTTTAATAAAACATATTTTTGAACCTTTAAAACAAAAATTTGAATTATATGATAAAACAACTGTAATTATTCAAGAAACTTTGAATCATATTCAGTAAATAATGACATTANAACTGCTGAATATGAAATTTGAACTGAAAAACTAATATATTTAACTAGAAAATAATAATTTAAAATTTATAAAGGAATTTAATGAAAGTAATAATTGGATTAGGAAATATTGGAAAAGAGTATGAAAAAACTAGACATAATGCTGGTTTTATAGCTATTGATCTTTTATTAGAAAAATATAATTATAGTTCAGTTAAACAAGAGTTTAATTCATTAATTTATACAACTATGATTAATAATCAAAAAGTTTTATTAGTTAAGCCTTTAACTTTTATGAATAATTCAGGAATAGCAGTAAGACAAATTATTAACTTTTATAAAATAGATTTAAATGACTTAATAATTATTCATGATGATAAAGATCTAAATATATCTAGAATTCAATTTAAAAAAGATGGTTCTTCAGCAGGACATAATGGAATAAAATCAATCATTAACAATTTACAAACTCAAAATTTTTATAGATTAAGAATTGGAGTTAATCAAGTTCCAAAAGAATGAAAAATAGTTGATTGAGTATTATCTAAATTTAGTGATGAAGAACTTAATTTATTAAAACAATCATTTATTGATAAAATAGAATTTATCAATGATTTTACTAATAATAAAACATTTATATACTTAATGAATAAATATAATTAGACTTCGTTTTTACGAAGTTTTTTAATAAATTGTTAAACTAGTTGTAATCATAAGAACTTAGTAATTAGTATTAATAAAAATGATATTGTTATAATAAGATTAACAAGAAAGGTGCTTATTATGAAAGTTATATTTTTAAAAGATGTACCTAACCAAGGTAAAAAAAATGAAATTAAAGAAGTTAGTGACGGATATGCAAGAAACTACTTATTACCAAATCAGTTAGTTAAAATTGCAACTAATAATAGTATTCAAACTTTAAAAGATCATTTAAAAGCTGATCAAGAAGAAAAAGAACTAGCAAAAGCACAAACTAAACAAATTAAAAAGACTCTTGAAGAACTAACTTTACATTTTAAATTACAAACTAATGATGATAAAGTATTTGGAAGTATTTCAAGTCAAGATATTGTTAATCAGTTAAAAGATGTTCATAGAATTGAAATAGATAAAAAGAAATTTATTCATTTTAAAAATATTAATAAAATTGGAATTAATTATGTAAAAGTAAAACTAGATTTTGGTATTGAAGCAATTATCAAAATTGATGTTAAGGAAGTTTAAAAATGAAACAAGAATTAACAGTTGCTGAATTATTATATGCTGAACGTTTTGTTTTAGGTGTAGCTATGAGTTTTTCTAATGCTTTAGCTGACATTGTTTCAGTTTTAAAAGTTGATGATTTTTCAATTCCTGCAAATAAATATATTTATCAAGCAATTATTGATTTAAATAATAAAAATAAATCCATATCTCCAATTTCAGTAATTAATAGATTAGAAGCAATTAATAAATTAGAACAAGTTGGTGGAGATGTTGTAGTTTATGAAATAGCTGCTGAAAACTATACAGATCAAGGATTAGAAGAATATATTGATATTATTCATAAAGCTGGAGTTATTAGAAAACTAGATATTGTTATTAAAGAATTAGAAATTAAAAGAAATAATTCAAATACTGATGTTGATGAATTATTAAAAGTTGCTCAAACTAAACTTTTAGATATTGATCTTTCTATTAAAAGATTTGAAATAGAACCAATTGGTGAAGTTGCAAAAAGAGTTGTTGAAAAAATTAAAGAACTTGAAATGAAAGCAGAAATTATTTCAGGAGTTCCAACTGGATATAATTACTTAGATTTAGTTACTTCAGGTTGACAAGAATCTGATTTTATTATTTTAGCAGCTCGTCCAAGTGTTGGAAAAACTGCCTTTTCTTTAAATTTAGCTTTTAATGCTGCTATGCAAAAATATCCTGTAGCTTTTTTTTCACTAGAAATGCCTGCTGAACAACTAACTCAACGTTTATTTACTAGACTTACAAGTGTTGATTCAACTAATCTAAGAACTGGAAAAGGTTTAAGCAAACAAAATTGAGAAAAAATTCAAATTGCAAAAGAAAAATTAGAAGAAATCCCAATTTATATTGATGCTACTCCTGGTATTTCTACTCAAGAAATTAGATCTAAGCTTTATAAAATGAAAAGAGATCATAATATTAAATTATGTGTAATAGATTATTTACAATTAATAGTTGGGTCACAAAATAAAGACAGACAAAATGAAGTTAGTGAAATTTCAAGACAACTAAAACAAATTGCAAGAGAAACTTCTATTCCAATTATTTGTTTATCACAATTAAGTAGACGAGCTGAAACTAGAGAAGATAAACGTCCTATGTTATCTGATTTAAGAGATTCAGGAGCTATTGAACAAGATGCTGATATTGTTGCATTTTTATATCGTGATGATTATTATAAAAAAGATTTAACTGATTTAGATAAAGAAAAAACTGAACTAATTTTAGCAAAGCATAGAAACGGTGCTACTGGAACTGTCTTACTAAGATTTATTAAAGATTTTGGTGTATTTAGAGACTGATAATAGAAAAAAGACTTAATTTTGTTATAATATTTTGATGTATTATTATTCTGATAAAAGGAGAAACCGATGAAAAAGTTATTAGGAATTTTAATGTTTGGATCAGTAACTATATTTCCTACATTAACAACAATTTCATGCTCTACTACTATAACTCACACAATAAAAACTAGTTTTAATGATGGTACACAAGTTGAAAAATTTGTTTGAAAAGATAATAGATATCAAAGTGATGGTCAATCATCTAATATTCAAGACATTACTAATTCTTTAAATGGGACTACTAATGCTTATAGTAAAACTGTTACTGATGTTTTAAACTTATTTACTAGAAATATTCAAGAAGTTAGAAATCTAAAAGAATCATATGACTTATTTAGAGGAAAAGCTGAAGATACTAGTGTTGTTGGATATTACACTGGAGCAAATTCTCAAAGACAAAAAATTTCACAACAAGATTTTTATAAAAAATTAGATGATTCACATACTCATATTTCTTCTTTAAAAGGTCTCTTACAATTAAGAGAATTTGTTAATGATAATAAAAATAAGACTGCTGTAGATTCATGAAAAAATAGTTTAAAAAT
Source organism: Mycoplasma mycoides subsp. capri (assembly GCF_900489555.1). Classification (GTDB taxonomy): domain Bacteria; phylum Bacillota_I; class Bacilli_A; order Mycoplasmatales; family Mycoplasmataceae; genus Mycoplasma; species Mycoplasma capri. The sequence goes on from NZ_LS483503.1 coordinate 904,564, forward strand.
TGATGCAGATGAAGTTAAGAAGTGAAGTGATGAGTTTACTAAAAATCTTGATAATATTGTAAATTCTTCAACTGATAACAAAATTAAAGACATTAAATTAGTTTCTAAAGTTTCTAAAACCAGTTCATCATTTGCTACATTTGAACAAGATGTTAAAACTGCACCAACTACTGACAAAGGTAATATTGAGTTAAAAAATGATAATAACGGAAAAGTTGTTGGAGATATTAAAAATTTAAAAGATCATAATCCTTATGTTTTTGGAACTTCACCAGTAAATGATCCGTTTGGAATGAATGTTATTGGAGAAAATAAAGATCCTGACATAAGCAAATTAAAACCAACTATTAACTATTCAACAGAAAAATTAACTAAAAAAGATGATTCATATATTAATCTTTCTAACAATGGAAATAACAACAATCAATTTGTTTACAATATAAATCAAAAATGAGAATTAAGTTCAGCACATAATTTCTACTATATGAGTCCAAAAGAAGAAACTTTAGAATTAAAAATTACTCATTCAATAGAAAATAAAAACTTTACATTCTATGTTCAATTTGGTGGATTAAGAAAAATCTATACTCCAATAGTCGAAGCTTATACTCCAAAAGATAGCAATTCTGCTGATAAAAGATACTCATTTGTAGGTTGAACATTTAATTCATATAGATTTAGTGATGACTTTTCAAAAGGAAACAGCTCTCCTTATAGATTTAAAGATATTTCATTAAAAATTTCTGATAAATCATTTACTACAAATAGTGGTAGTGTTAATGGTAAATAGAATGTAATAAATAATAAAACAACTTTAATAAATTTAATAATAAGGTAAAATAAATAATAAGTTAATTAAGTGTGGGACTATTTACCACACTTTTATAACGTTGAATTTTATTTTATTGATAAATAGAAAAGAAGGTAGGTTATGGATAAATTTAGACATTTATTACTAGATGGTCATAATTTAGCAATCACTTCATTATGTATAACTTTATCTGCTATTCTTATTTATTCAATTTTTAGATTAGCTAGAGCTCGTTTTAAAAATTATGGTAGTGGTTTTCACATTAGTAACAAAGTTAAATTTAGTACAAGAAAAATTACATATCTAGCTATGATGGTTGGTGTATCAGTTGCTACAACAACTGTTATTTCTTTAACATTACCAATTACAGTTCTACCACCAATTAGAGTTGCTTTTGAAGGGGTTATGATCAAAATCACAGGAATGATTTTTGGCCCTTTTGTTGGTCTAGTTGTTGGTTTAGTTACTGAATTACTAACACTAATGTTTGTTCCATCATATATTCATGTAGCTTATTTAGTTGTTGCTTTTTCATTTGGATTTTGATCTGGAATGACTTCATATGCTTTTAAATTAAAAAAGAATTGACTAACTTTAGTATTTGTTACTGTATTTTTATTAATAGCTGCTGGTATTATGTTTTGATTAATGCAAGGAATGAAACAAATTAATCCAGAAACTTCATTATTTGGGATTAAAATTCCTGCTGATATTTATCCATTCTTATTTTTAATAATGATTTCAATTACATTAATTTTTATTTATGGTCTTGTTTTAGTATTACATATTAAAAAAAGAGAGAAATGATTAAATGTAGTTTTACCTATTATTTTATTGTGTGTAATTAGTGAAATATTAGTTACTGTTTTAGTTGCGGCTTGAGGAGATTATCAAATGTTTGGTTTAAGAAACTCTTCAGGATCAGAAAACCCATTTATTACAATGGTTGTTGTAAGAATTATTCAAATACCAATTAAGATCTTTTTTAATACTGCTATTTTAACTACTGTTTATATTGTTTTAAGACCTCTAATTAAAGTTAAATAGGAGTTTTTATGCAATTATATGATTCATTATCTAAAACAAAAAAGAATTTAAATAAAAAAACTATTAATCTATATTGTTGTGGACCTACTGTTTATAATTACATTCACATAGGTAATGCTCGTCCTGTTTTATTAGTTGATGTTTTAATTAGATATTTAAAAAGTAGAAATATTAAAGTTAATTATTTACAAAATATTACAGATATTGATGACAAAATTATTTTAAAGGCTTTAGATAATAATTTAAATGAATTAGAAGTTTCTCAAAAATACACTACTGCATATTTAGAAGATTTGAAATCTTTAAATATTAATCAACCAGATAAGATAATTTTGATTAGTCAAAAAATGAATGAAATGATTGATTTTATTAAAAATTTAGTTGATATTAATGCTGCTTATGTTTTAGATGGTGATGTTTATTTTGATATTAAAAAATATGAAAATGAGTATTGTAAGTTATCTGGATATAAACTAGATGAATTAATAAGTGGTAAAAGAATTGAAATCGATTCTAAAAAACACTATAGTTTAGATTTTAGTTTATGAAAAAAAACTGATATAGGAATTAAATGAAACTCAGTTTTTGGTTTAGGTAGACCTGGGTGACATACTGAATGTGTGTTATTAATTGATGAGTATTTTAACCATCAAACTATAGATATTCATGTTGGAGGAATTGATTTAAAATTTCCTCATCATGAAAATGAAAGAATTCAATTTATTGCAAAAAATAATAAAGAACTTGCACATATTTGATTACATAATGGACATTTACAAATTAATGATGAAAAAATGTCTAAATCACTAGGTAATGTAATTTTAGTAAGAGATTTTAATAAACAACATAATAAAAACACACTACGTTGAATTTTTTTAACAACTAATTACACTCAACCTTTAAATATCAGTGATGATTTAATTTATCAAGCTAATAAATTTTTTGAAAAACTAACTAATTTAAGTAAAAAAACTATTCAGTTTATTATTAAAAATGATTTAAAAATTCAATCTATTAACTCATCTGAATATATAAATAAATTTAATGAATATATGGAAGATGATTTAAATACTTCTTTGGTTTTATCTTTAATTGATTTACTAATTAAACAAATTAATAAAGATATTGTTGATAAAAATTTAGATAATTTTAATTTATTAATAGGATCATTAAACTACATTCTAGATGTTTTAGGTTTTAATAATGTATTTAATTATAAGTTTGATAATAAAACTAAAGAATTGTTTTTAAAATGACAAGAATTAGTTAAAAATAAAGAATTCAACAAAGCTGATATTATTAGAAACAAGTTAATAGAACAAGGAATTTTATAATATGAATTCTAATTTAATCTATGGTAAACATGTTGTTTTTGAATTGTTAAAAAAACATCAAAACATGGTTAAAGAAATTTGAGTTAAAGATTTAAAAATTTTAAATGAATTTGATCTAAAAAACACAAAAATAAAAGTTAATGTAGTTTCTGAAAATAAATTGGATCAATTATTAGAAACTCAAACTCAACACCAAGGTATTATTGCACAAATTAAAGATTATAACTATACTCCTTTTAATCAATTGATTAATGATTTAANTACAAAAGAAAAATCATTAGTTTTAATATTAGATCAAATTCACGATCCTTATAATTTTGGAGCAATTATTAGAAGTTGTAGTTTATTAAATGTTGATGGGATTATTATTTTAGATAAAAAACAAGTACAAGTTAATTCAACAGTTCTAAAAACAAGTAGTGGTTCAGCTTTTGATATTAAAATTTGTAAAACTAATAATTTAAATAATGCTATTAAAATTTTAAAAAATAATGACTTTTGAATTTATGCAACTAATTTAAATCAAAATTCAACAGATATGACAAAAATTGATTTTGCAAATAAAACTGCTGTAATTATTGGAAATGAACAAAAAGGTGTAAGTGAACTATTAACAAAAAATAGTGATTTTAATGTTTATGTTCCATCTAATAAAAATATTGACTCATTTAATGCAAGTGTTGCTTGTTCAATTATTTGTTTTTGAATAGCAAATTATTTGAACAAATTGTCATAGTTTTTTAATTAAAATAAATACATATATAATATTAAGTGTTAGTATCTTTGGAGGTTTTATATGAAAAGTTCAACAAATAAAAAAGCAACATTAGTTTGTGTTGAGTGTTTAAGTAGAAATTATTCTGTTAATAAGAGTGGTTTAACTCAAAAACAGAGACTAGAAATAAAAAAGTTTTGCACTACTTGTAATGCACATACTCTACATAAGGAAACAAGATAATGGAAAAAGAAATTAATATCGATCAAGTTGAACAAATTGAACAAGTTGAACATATAAAACCTAAAAACACTCAAAAAATTTCAAAAACCACTAAAAAGAAACTAAAAGTTAAAAAAGAAAAAGAACCAAAAAATTTTAGAACTTGATTTAAAGAACTACCAGTTAGAATGTCTAAAGAATTTTTTAAAATTAGATGAACTGGATCAGGAAGTTTAGGTAAAAAGTTTTTAATAGTAATTATTTTTATGAGTATTTTTGCTTTATTATTTTTTGGTGTAGATGTTGTGATTCAATACTTATTTAGATTAATCAAAGCAATTTAGTTAGGAGAAACAAATTATGACTTATGAAGAAATCAAACAATTAGAAGATGAAATATTAGAAGCTAAAGGGCAATGATTTGTTATTTCTTGTCAAACTGGACATGAAGAAAAAGTTTTAGGTGATCTACAACAAAAAATTAAATCAGCTAGTATTGAAGATGAAGTTTTTTCAATTAAAATTTCAAAAGCTAATTTAGTAAGCAAATCAGGAAAATCTTCAATCAAAAATAAATTTCCAGGATATATTTTTATTAATATGATCATGAGTGAAAAAGCTTGATTTTTAATTAGAAATACTCCAGGAGTAACTGGATTTATTGGATCAAGTGGGCGTGGAGCTAAGCCTTCTCCTTTAACAACTGAAGAAACTTTAAATATGTTAGTACCAAATCTTGAAGAAATTGAACAAGCTCATGAACAAGAACAACAAGAAGAAAATTTAAAAAATGAAGCTGTTAATAAAAAAGAATTATTTACTGCTAACTTTAAAGTTGGAGATGTTGTTAGAGTTAAATCAGGTATTCATGAAAATGAAGAAGGTACTGTTAAAGATATGGACTTTTCTAAAGGCGTAGCTTTTGTTGCTATTGAAATGTTTGGAAGATGAACAACTTTAGAAGTTTCATTTAAAAATGTTGAACCTATTAAAGAATATTAATCTAAAAATTGAATCAAAAATGATTAAAGCTAGTTAAAAACTAGTTTTTTTATTATTAATTAAATAAAAACATAAAATATATTTTTAAAAAATATGTTTTTATAAGATTAGAAAAAAAGCTTATTTTAAGGGCTTTTTTAAAGATTATTTAAAATTTTGTTTTTATTTTTAATTAAAATTTTAATAAAAAAACATTTTAGTATTTGCAATTATAAAAAAGTTTATGATAATATACCTATTAATATAGAATAAACAACTAGAAAAGAGAAATATTATTAGTATGATAGCGAATTAATTTTTAAAATTTATTTTAATAATATTTTTAAGTTGAGTTAGTAATTAATTGAAAGGTTATAACGTTTTATTCATATTGAGATTAAACATCTCTATTTTTTTTATTCAAAATCAACATAAAAATATTGTTTAAGGAGTATTAAATATGCCTAAAATAAATTTTAAAAAATATGTATGACATAAATATGCTATATCTGCTAGTTTAATTATTGCTGCAACTACTGCTATTCTAGGATCTGCTTATAAATATTCAAATACATCTGTTGAAAAATTAGGTCGTAAAAATTTTAGTGATGAAGAATCATTTAAAAATGCTTTCATTGATCCAAACGCTTTACCTGTTACTCAATTTTCAGAAATACATAATAATAAATTTAAAGTTGATTATGATCCATTAAAAGATGTTGTTAAGGTTAATGGAAAAGAATTAAGTGTTGATAAATATTTAGATCAATACTATAGAAAATATCATGCTTTACCTTATTTAAATATTAGATATGGTTCATTTAATTTCTATAACCAATACATAGAAGCAGTAAGTCCACAAGAATTTTTCAAATTTACTAAATGGTTTATGAAAAACGTTTCATGAGGACCTGAAATTATTACTTTAAAATCATTTTCAATTGTTAAAGGTGTTGAAATGAATGGTAATAGTATTACTTTAGGTGCTCATAGTAATAAAAACAAAGAAGAAACAACTATTAAATTTTATCCTGATGCCTTTTTTGGAACTCTACCAATTTATTCTAGTTTATCTGGTAGAGGTAATGCTCATGAATCATTAACTTATAAACTAAATCAACAAGTTTTAACAAAAAAAGATCTAGAAAGTTTTTTAACTAACATTAGTAACTATAACTCACTTGCTAATTTATCCCAACAAACAATCGATAAATCATACTTTAGAGGAATTACTAATGTTAGTTTTTTAAAAGGTCAAAAAGTATTTGCTTATAAACAAAGAAATTGATATAAGAATTTTTCTAACTCATTTTCAAAATTAGAAAGTAAAAGATTAGAAGATAAATCTGATTATTTATTTATTATTCCAGCTAGTAATTTAAATGAAGCTAAAAATAAATTAGAAATAAAATTATCTGAGTATAAGAAAAATGATAAATATAATTTATTTAAAAATATAAATCCTAAAAATGTTGTTTTAGAAGAAAAAACTATTGAGAGTGCTGAAGTAAAACAAGATCAAGTTCAACCCAATGGTAATAATAAAGTTATAGATAAAAAATTACTTATAACATTTAATGATAATACAAAATATTTTATTCACAATGCTTTTGGTGATGTTTTAACAGAACAAATTAATAATGAGAAAAAAACAACCTTTGTTGCGTTAAAAGATTATGTACAATTTTCAAAAGCAGTTGAAGAATTTAAAAGTAAATTAAAAAATATTGAAACACAAATTAAAGAATTAAAAAAATCAAAAACAGATAAAAATACTCAATTTGAAGAACTTGAAAAAAAAGTTAAAACTATTAGTGATAAATCAAACAACTTAAATGATTTAAAAAGTGGTTTAGGACAATCAAAAATTCTTAAAGAAGTTTCAAAAAGTTTATTTGATCTAGAAACACAAATACTTCAAACACTTAACCAATCAACAAAAAACAGACAATTTAAAGAACAAAATTATTATAATGTTGATTTTGCATATACAATACCTGAATTAATTTCAATAGAATCACTAGTTGAAAATAGAAATAAACTTAAGTTAAATTGAAGAGATTTTTATAATATCGATGAATTTATTTCTGATAGAGAAAATATAAATAAGGGTATAACAGACTTTTTTGTTTATTCAAAACACGCCTCTACTTTTAATAAATCTAGTGAGAAGATAAGTTATCAACAATTATTAGACGAAAATGATTTAATTGTTGCAAAAACAAAAATTGAATTAGTTGATATTCTTACTAAAAGAAAATTATTAAAACCTAATGCAGATCAAAATGAGATTAATAAATTTGTTTTTAAAGCAGATATTACCAATATTAAAAAAGAAAACAAAAATTTATTAATTACAATAAAAGAAGTACTTAAAAGTAAAACATCAAATAAACAAAAAGAATTTGGAAACAAGGTTGTTAATTTATCTATAAATTCAGACACAAATCACGGTGTAATTAGAGCAGTTAATGATTTCTTTAGTGTTTTAGGTTATAAAAAAATGGTTTCTCCAAGTGTATTAAAAGAAGAAAGTGACTTAAGAAATCCAATAACTGGAGAAATTGAGAAAACTTTTGATGTGTATACTAATGCTTATGAAGATCTAATTGATGAATTATTAGAAAAAGTTCCATATGCAGCTCAATGATTAGAAGGACCTCACATTAAAAAAGTTATTGATGAAAATGGTGTAATGCAATATAAGCTAGAAAATGGTAAATATTTAGGATTTACTAAAGATGATCGTATTGGATTATGAGCAATTCTAAAAATGTCAGATAAAAATTTTAAAGGTATTTCAACTGACTTTTTAAAATTTGTTGGAGCTCATGAATACGGACATCATATTACTTTAAATGGTGCTCATGATCTAGGAAATAAAGGTAGTGATCCAATCTTTATTAGTGCTTTAACTCCTGGAGCAACACCAAACATTAATAACTACTACAGTAGAGAAGCTGTTGATTTATTTTTAAAAGCTCGTACTCATATTGAACTAGAAACTAAACGTTTATTAGATCAATTTGGTGCAATTAAAGATTATGGAGAATATGCTACTTTTAATTTTGCTAAAAAAGATAAAAACGGTTCTATAAGTTTTGATACTAAATCTAATAAAAAGGGATTAGAAGATGATTCTGATATTTGAGGAGTTAATATTGAAGATCCAAATATTAGAACCGCTTTTAGTAATAAAAAGAGAAGATTTTTACAGGATTTTGCAGGGTTATTAGAAGCTGTTAAAGAGCGTCAAAAAGACAATGGCTTAACAAGTGAGCAAGATAAAAAATGATTAAGTTCATTTGATCTATGAGTAGCTAATGCAATTGATTTTTATTCAGGTACATTAAACCCAACTGTTAATAGTTCTACTAAGGATAATGAAGTTGTTAAATACATGTATAAAGATGAAAAAGGTGAATTAAAGTTTAGACCTGCTTCATTAAAAATGTTAAATGGAATACTTAAAGATGGAAAAGGAAATCCTGTACAATTTCAAATTAATAATAATGGAAATAATGAAACAGTTGAACCAATTGTTGTAAAAGGTGAAAAAGATTCAGAAGGAAATTATACAAAAATTACTGAAGTTTTAATTTACAACAGAGACGGATCTCCTATAATTAATGTCCCTCTTGGCGTAGATTTAAAAAAAGAAAGTGTAAATGCAGCTCAAACTATTGAATTTGTTAATGAAAAAATAAAAACTGTTGAAAAAACAATCAAATCTTTAGTAGTTGATAAATATACAATAAATGGATGAAATAAAACAGACTCACGTCTTAGTTTAGATTCTAAAATTGATTTAAATTATCCCGCACTTAAAAATATTTTTGGTGCAAGATTACCATCTGAAGCAAATGAAATGTTTAAAAAGATTTATGGTAATTATGTTTCAAATAGAGATGTTGATAAGGGTTCTTATAAAGATACTAATAAAGACAAAAATAAAATTAAATATTATAACTTAGATGGAACAGAAAATAAAATTAGTGATAAATATAAAGATCAACAATCTAGTTTAATATATGCAAATCCAAAAAATTCTAAAACAGTAAATGGTAATGGTCAAATGAGTTTTGCTTCATTATTAGCAACAATGTTTACAGCAGGATCTTCTCAAGATAATCCAACTAATGGTGGTTCAGCCCAAGTATTGTGAATTGATAAAAATAAAATGTATATGCCTAATGTTAAATTACAGGATGCTTATACTGATTTGTATTTTTTAAGTAGATTACCAAAAGAATATGAAAAAATATTCGAAGCGAAAAAAATATTAAAATGAATGTCAGCATATACTCCAACTTTTATTGCAAGCAAATTTAATAAAGACGGTATATGAAATATGATAAATAAGTCTGAACAAGTAGTTTCACTTGATAATAGCAAAAATAATACTATTTTAGATGTTGTTAAGTTAAAACTAAATTATGGTGATGCTCTAAAAACTCTTGATCACAATATTCTAAATGGTTTATTTGGTTCATTTAATAATTTTGAAAACAACACATTAGAATTTAGCGACATTCAAAAATGACTAGATTTTGTAAATGTAGATTTAACAAAAGCTAAATATAGTGCCTCTGATGAAACTGTTAATTGAGATAAAGATTATGTTAAGGGTAAAATTGATATTAATAAATTTAAAAATAATTTTAAAACGTATGTTATAGATAAATTAGATTCATTTACTTCGATGAATACAAATCAAAAAGAAGCATTCAGAAAGTTTTACGAAAAAGCTAACAAAGATAAAACTGACCAAATATGAGCAAATGAAATAATGCGTAGATTTAGCTCTTCATATTTTGCAATGTTTAATAGCGCACTTTCTATTGATGAAATTAAAAATAATAAGGAATTAGGGTGAATATTTGATTCAGTTCATGGATATGGAGACTTTAAAAAAACAGAATTCAAAATTAAAGATCCAGACAAGAACAAATGAGAAATTACTACTGAAGATATGCTAAGTGCTTATGATAAATTTGCTAAAGAATTAAATGTAGAAACTAAACAATTAAATTTGGTTGATGCACTAGTTTTTGATAACAAAATACAACTATATACTGATCAAACCAAAATTCATATTGCTAATAAAAAGTTCGATCTATTAAGTATATTTTCATCACTAGCAACTGCTCAATTCCACACTTCTCCATCTCAAGATGTACTAGAATATTTCCATAATAAAACTGAACGTAAATTTAATGAATTATTTTCAGATTATACTTATAGTTTTGCTGAAGTAATTAACCGTGATAACTTACAAATTACTTATTCTCCAAGTAATCATGATTTTGGAAATATGCCAAGCTTTTTATCAAACATTAGTGAAGCTACAACTGGTTTAGAGTATGTTGTTGATGGAACTACAACTGCTAAATGAAAAAAACGTGCAATTAAAATTAATGATCGTGATGGAAGAAATGGTATTGTAAATACTATTTTAGATTATGAAAAATTAGTTGATAGTGAAGCTAAAAATAAAGCAGAAGCTTTAAATTTAAAATATCGTAATTCTAAACTATCTCAAAAATCTAATTTAAGTGATGATTCAAACTATAACAATAGCTATTTTGGAGAATTCCAATCAATTAATAACGGTTGATTTAAAGATAGATGATATCGTGACTTTTTAGATTTCAAACTTTATGATGATAACGGTAAGCCAATAATAGACGAAACTATTAGAATTACTGATTTAGAGAACAAAAAAGTTACTTCAAGAGTTAATGCTTATTGACAATATTACATTCAATCTCAAGGTGTAGGAAAGCGTAACATTAGTGGTATTTGAAGAGATGCTACAAAAGATGCTGTTGCTATGTTTGGATATTTATCAAGTGATGTTGCAAATAAAGCAAATTATTTAGCATTTAAAAATCAAGAAACTGGAGAAATTAAAACAGTAAAAATTAACAAGCAATTTAGTAGTAATATGTTTTATTACAAAACTCAAAATATTGAAAATGAAGCTAAATATGAAGCTGCAAAAACTGATACAGAGCGTAATGCTATTCGTCATACTTTAGCTCATGAAAAATATGACTATAAAGATACTAATGGTCATCATAAAGGAACTGGATTTGTTTCATGAGTTAGTGATTATGCAATTATGTCTAAATATCAAAATGCCTTATTAAAACCTGGACAAAAATATAGTGTTTATTTCTCAAGTGATAAAAAAGGAACTAAAGATATTATTAAAACTGACTTAGGTGATTTTCAATCAATTGCTGAAAATGGAAAAACATTCTCACAAGCTCCAATTAGAATGGAAAAAAGTAAAAAACCAGTTAAAGTTGATGCAAATGGATTTAAACACTATGAAAATACACTTTATGTTTATGATCAATTTAATGGAGTTAAATAGGAGATTATTATGAAGAAAATAACTAAATTTTCAATTATATTTGGTGGTATATCAGCTGCAATTTTAGCTACCTCTATTCCACTAATAGTCGCTAATACAAGATCTAAAAAAGAAGTTAGAGATTATGATTTAGGTTTAGTAGCTGAACCAATTAACTCTTTAAACTACATTAAATTTGCATCAGTTAGTAAAGTATTACCAAGCTTAGTTGAAGCTCCATTAAAATCTGGTCCTAGTGAAAATTTAAAAAGAATTTTATCAATTCCTGAAATTCCAATGGGAGCTTATACAAATGATATAAAGCTTACAGATAGTGATATAGAAAAAGGCATTACAAGTATTGATAAATACTACACAACTAAAGAACCAAGTGCAAATCTAACTAGTAGGTTTTATGCACTTGATGGATTTGGAAACACTACTGGAACTTTAAGTGCTGATAAAAGCACTTATCATCCTGCAAGTATTTTATTAAGTAATAATAAAGTTCAATCGGCAAATATTTTATTAAATAATGGTCAAAGTAGATGAAGTAATAATGATGAAGTTGTAGCTGATGATTATGTTGATGCACTTCATTATATTTTAGATTTATCAACTGGGTCTCAAAGACTAACTAACATCTTACAACGTAAATTTGCAAACGCTCAAACTGTTGTTGATTTACAAAATGAATACATTAGAAAATTTGGTGTAACTTATACTAATCCATTTCAATATCCAAAAATAAAAGAAATTAATGGAAAATATTTATACGATGTATTTAATGAAGAATATAAAAAGAATTTTTATGCTTCACAAATTGATCACATTTTAAAAAGTAGTAGTAAGTACAAAAACAAAGCATTATCTAAACAAGAAATAGAACAACTACAAAAAGAAGAAAAACAAGTTTTAGATAAACTACAAAATGCAATTAAAAAACTAGGTTTATATTCAGGAAGATTATATTGAAATTATTCAAATAGAGAAATTTTAAGTAGTATTCCTTATTCTCCTGATTTTGATCCAAATGCTGATGAAACTATAATAATGCTTCCTAATTTAGAGTATTTAAATCCAAATCTAAGTTCAGAACAACGTAAAAACACATTACAAAGAAAAGCAGTTAAAATTAAAAAATATTTATTTTCTGACCCAAGACAAAAGTTTAGTAAAGAATTTGAAAAATTATTACAACAATCAAGAGAATTAAAAGGTCATATAAATACAACATATAGTGAAAATAATCTTGAAAATTATAATAAAGAAGTTAATAAAGCTTATAAAAACTCTGACACTTTATCAAATGAGTTCATTGATAGTTTTGATGCTAAAAAATATAGATGACATAGAGAATTAGCTTTAGATGAATATTCACTACGTGTTGAGTATGCTGCAAGTGAACCTACTTCAATTTCAAATGTTGTTCAAGATATGTTATCAACACTATTTCCAATTAATAGAAAATTTGTTGAATTAAATGGTGGAATTAATGATTTTGGTTTAACTAAAGAAAGATTTTTAACAACTGGAGCATTTAATCTTGATGATGCAGTTTTAGGTCCTCAAGGTTATTTATTATTAAGTAAAAACCCAAATTATTATTCAGCACCAAAAACTATTTCAAATAAAATCAAAATATTCTTTAGTTCAAATCCTAATATTAATGCCGCTTTATATGATGATAAGTATATTGCTGCTACAAGAATACCAGCAATTAGTCAATTACCTTATTGAACTAATCAAGAATATAGAAAATATATGAAAAAATCTGCTGGATTTGGAACAATTGCTTTAGCTTTTAACTTAGATCAAGAAAGATATGATAATTTAGATAAAAATTCTGATTCACGTTATATTTATGATTCTGATTTAAGAAATGCAATTTATTATGCAATTAATCGTGATGAAATGTTAAATATTGTTGGTTGAAACTCATCATATCCAGTTATTACTTGAACAGCATTTGGTCAAGGTTCTTCATCATTTGGAGATGCTATTGAAATTGCATTTGATCATGATGAAATGTATACAAAAGTTGATAATAAAAAAGCAATTCCAGTACAAAACTACAAACATATAGATCACTTATCAAAATCTTATAATTTTGAACATGTTGATAGAACAGATAAAGGTTTTGACTTAAATATTGCTAATAAGTATTTAGATTTATTTAAACAAAAACATCCTAATGTTAAATCATTAACTTTAAAATATATTTCAAATTCAACTGATGAACAACAAAACGCTGGTATTGCTTTACAAGATTTTATGAGAAAAGCATTTAATGGATTTATTAATATTGAAATTAAAAGCTTACCTGAAAATGTGTATGAATATGCAAGAACTAAAGGTGAGTTTGATCTATTGTATCGTAACTTTGATGCGTTTGGATCTGATGCTTATAGTTATGTAAGAGTATTTTTCAGAACTGATGGAATTGATAGTAAAAATGCTAAAACTACAGGATTTAGAAATAATCCATCTGGTTCATTTACTTATGAAAAATACTTTAGTGAAATTGGTTATAAATTAGATGAATCTGGAAAAGTAGTTATTGATGAAAAACATAAAACTGAAGCTAAAAAACTAAGAACACGTCTACGTATTAATGAAAAATTATGAAATAAAATCTTAGAATTATCATTTAGAAAAACTAAATATAAAGATAAAAATGTAACTAAAGAAGAATCATTAAGTGAATATACTGAACGTGTTAATGCCTTTTTTACAAATCAATATACATCAAAAGAAATTAATGAAGAAAAATGAACTGAACAATCTTCATTTGGAATTATTGGAGCTTTAGAAAAAATTATTCGTGATGCAGCTCCAGTAGTTCCTTTAATGGAAGTTGATACATATTGAGAAATTTCAAGAGTAAATGGAAGTGATAATCTATTTACTTATTCATTACAATTTGCATACGATACAGCCTTTCCACCAAGTCCAAAATTACCAACTGATATTAAGGAGACAGAATAATGAAATCAAAAACAACATCTAATTTTGTTGATGATTTATCTACATTGCCAAAAAATGCTATAGAGCATAAACAACATGTAGATTTTAGTAACAAAATAAAATACGATATTGCTTGACATAAGCGTATTTTTAACATCAAAACACCTTGAATTTCTTCATTACTAAGAACAATTTGAATATTTATAGAGTTTTTTGTTGTTGCTTTTATTGTTATTACTGCTACTTTCTTTTTAATTAACTCAGTACCAGGTGGAACTGGTTTAACTGCTGGACTTGATGAAGCTGCTAAAGCTGCTGTTGAAGAGCATTATGGTTTAAATCAACCATTACTTGTTAGATATGGAATTTATTTATATAACATCTTACATTTTGATTTTGGAATTAGTTTATCAGTTTTTCCTGGTGAAAAAATTAATGACTTTGTTTGGGTAAGATTTTATAAAAGCTTTTTAATTGGTATATTTTCAGTAATGTTAACTTTATTAATAGGTATACCTTTAGGAGTTTATGTTGGTATGAATCCAGATAAACTACCAGATCATATTGCAACTGTATTAGTTTCAATTTTTTCATCAATTCCATCATTAGTATTTGCTTTATGATTACTATTATTAGGTCGATCAGCTGGAATACCATATATTTTTGATCAAGCTAATTTAGCTTCATATATTCTTCCAGGATTTTCATTATCTCTTGGCTCTATTATTGTTTATATTAAATATATTAGAACTGAACTAAATAGAGAATTAAATTCTCAACATTGTAAGTTTATTTATTTAAAAGGAATAACTAAGCGTAGATTTGTTTGAACTCATGCTTTAAAACCAGCTTTATTTCCAATAGCAACTTTTTTTCCAGTAGTAATTTTTGGAAGTTTTATTGGTTCATTATTTATTGAACAAATTTTCTTTATTACTGGTTCTGGTGGATTGTTATTAAATGCAATTACTTCAAAAGATTTTAATATTATTTTATTTATGGTAACTCTATTTTCATTACTAACTATTTTGTCATATACATGTCGTGATGCTTTATATAAAGTAATTGATCCAAGAGTAAGAAAGAAAGCTTAATATGACAAAATTATCTCAATTATTTAAAAACTGACATTATCGTAAAAAAAGAGCAGAATTAAGTCCAACAAATATTAGTGGATCTGATTTAGCACCAAACAAAATTTTACGTCCGTTAGCTCATCAACAATGACAATTAGTTGGTAATTTATTAGAGTTTAGTGAAACAAGTAAAATGCATAATCAAAAAAATGCGTTTATAGAATTCTTTTATCGTTTTTCAAGATCATTTGCTGGAGTATTTGGATTTGTTATTTTAGCAACTTTAATCATTTTATCTTTAATTATTCCTTTAACTACAAAAGATCCATTAATAATTGATGTAGAAAATAGAAACGAAACTTTTTTTACTAATGGTCATATTTTAGGAACTGATGCATTAGGTAGAGATTTATGAGCTAGATTATGACATGGATTAAGATATTCATTAACTTTATCTGTTGTAGCTACTTTTATTCAAGTAATTATTGGGTTATTTATTGGAATTATGATGGGTCATTTTCGTATGTTTGATAAATTAATGACTTTTGTTATTAAAATTATTTCAAATGTACCTTCTATTATTATTTTGATTACTATTACTATTATTATTAAACCTACATTTTGAGTTATGGTATTTGCATTATCTTTTACTTCTTGAACAGGAATTGCAAATCAAATGCGTTCACAAGTTTTAAGAGCAAAATCATTTGAATGAGTAAGTGCTTCAAAAGTTTTAGGAACTCCAACTTATAAAGTTTTATTAAACTATTTACCAGTTTTAATACCTTTATTAATTACTGAAATTGTGTTTCATATTCCAGGAATTATACTTTCTGAAACTTCTTTAGCATTTATTGGATTATCAATACCAAATGTTGCAACTTTAGGTAATTTAATTAGTGATGGATCTAAAAACTTTACTGTGTTTCCTAGATATGTTTTAATTCCTTCATTTATGTTAATATTAGTAACTACTTCTATTCAATTAATGGCTAATTCAGTTCAAGATACATTATTAAGACAAAGATAGGTAGTATATGAAAGATCAAATTAAAAACAAACAAGGATATAGTAAAAAGTTTAAAACGCCACTTGTTTATAACAATATGCCAATTCCATTAGATCTATTTGAAATTAAAGATAAAAATAATAAGTCTGTAATTCAAGTTTTTATTGATTATTGAAAACATAAATATAATGTAGTTAAAAATCTTTTTAATAAAAATAAAGATGAACAAAATACTGATATTTTTAAAAATGTTGAACAAGAAGAAGTTTTTGGAAAATTAGTTAATGTTGCTGCTCATATTGATGATGTTTATTTATCTTTTAAAAACCCAGCTAATCCTAAAGAAAAAAATGTAGTTTTACGTGGACCTAGTTTAAAAATTTATGAAGGAAAAGTTCATGCATTAATTGGTGAATCTGGTTCTGGTAAATCAGTAATTACTTCTTTATTGTATGGATTAACTGGTTCAAATTCAGTGATTGAATCTGGAAGTGTTAAATTGTATGGATTAGAAGTTCATAATTTTAATGAATATCAATGAGAAAAATCTAAATTAAGAGGAAGAGTGATTTCAGCTGTTTTTCAAAATCCTATGTCTATATTAGATCCAACTATGAAAATTGGAAATCAAATTATAGAAGGTATGTTAGTAAGTAAAATTGTTCAAACAAAAAAACAAGCTTATGAACAAGCTTTAAATTATTTAAAACTAACTAAAATTAATAACCCTGAAGTTATTATGAAAAAATATCCTCATGAATTATCTGGAGGAATGATTCAACGTGTTGCTATTGCTTGTATTATTTCACTAAAACCAAAGATTTTAGTAATGGATGAACCAACAACAGCTTTAGATCCAACAGTACAAGCTTTAGTTTTAGATGTTATTAGAGAATTACAAGAACAATTTAAAATAGCTATTGCTTTTATTACTCATGATTTAGGAGTAGTTGCTTCAATTGCTGATTTTATTAATATTATGTATGCTGGGCAAATTGTTGAATCTGGAACTAAAGAAGAAATTTTATTAAACCCTCAACATCCTTATACTTGAGGATTGATAACTTCAATGCCAGACTATAACAAAGGTGAAAAATTACAAGTTATTCGTGGTTCAGTTCCAGCTAATTTAAATAAAATTCAAGGTGATGCTTTTGCGGTTAGAAATGACTATGCATTAGATATTGATTTTTATGAAGAACCTCCAGTTTATCAAATTTCACCAACTCATTTTGTAAAAAGTAACTTATTAGGTTCAAAAGCTCCAAACTATACTCCACCAAAAACTATTTTGAATTTATGAAAAAAATATGACAAAATACTTAATGATCTTTATGGTGAAGATATTTTTGTAGATGAGATGGTTTATAACAACTATAAAACTAAATCAGAACAACAAAATATTAAAGTTGCACTAAAACTAAAAGAAAACGAACAATTACTAAAACAACAACAAGAGGTTATAAATGAATAAGTATTATATTGAAAAACAACCTTTTAAAAAAGCTTTATATCGTAGTATTAGAAAAGGTACTAATGAGATGTTAAATGCTTATAAAAATAGAAAAACTGTTGTTGAAATTCGTAATTTAGATATTGTTTATGGGTTTGGTGCAAAAGAGTTTACTGCTATTAAAGATCTAAATTTAAATATTTATGATGGAGAGGTTCTAGGTTTAGTTGGTGAGTCAGGTTCTGGTAAATCAACTATTGGAAGAAGTATTATTGGTTTAACTCCACATAGTTTTGGTCAAATCAAAATACTAGATAGAATCATTCCTAAAAACTTAGAAAAAACAAACAAATTTAGTAAAAAACATAAAGACATTATTAATTTTATGGTTAATAAAGTACAAATGATTTTCCAAGATCCAACTAATTCATTAAATCCTTTAAAAGATGTCAAAACTGTAGTTGGTGAAGGATTATCAAATACTAAAAACGCAAAATTAATTTATATTACAGATTTTGATGAAAAAGTTTATAACAATATTACTAGTCAAATTAAAGATTCTGATAAATTGACTAACAAAATATTTGATTATGTTGATCAGATGACTAAGCTAACATATACACTAGATAATTCTTATAAAGTTGTATATGAAGACTTATTAAATGTCTTAAATAACTTAAAAGCAAATGATAAAGAATTTTACACTCCTATTTATAATAGATTAGTTGAATCTCAACTACAAAGACAAACTTTAATAAAACTTAGTGAAGAAGAATGTAAGCACCGTTTAATTGTTGAAATTTTAAAACAAGTTGGACTTGATGAAAGTGTTTTATCAAGATATCCTTTAGAGTTTTCTGGAGGTCAACAACAACGTTTAGGAATTTGTAGATCTGTAGTTTTACGTCCTAAGCTATTAATTGCTGATGAACCAATTTCAGCACTAGATGTTTCAATTCAAGCTCAAGTTATTAATATTTTTAATGAGTTAAAGAAAAAATATAATTTAACTATATTATTTATTGCTCATGATTTAAGAATGGTTGAATATATTTCAGATAGAATTGCTGTAATTAATAAAGGAGTTTTATTAGAAATAGGACCAACTGATGAAATTATTAATAATGCTTATCATCCTTATACTAAGAGTTTATTAGATGCTGTTCCATCAATTGAAAATGAAAAAGGTTCTTTAATTGGTTCAATTTATGATCATAACATTCATAAATATGATGAAAATAATCAACCTGAATGACATGATGTTGGAAATAATCATTTTGTATTAGCCACAAGTAAAGAATTAGAAGTGTATAAATTTGAAAAACAAAATAGATAAAAAAATGCTAGTTCCCCCCGCTACCATAAACACGGACTAAAATTTTTCAATATTATAACAGGATTGTTTTCTGAATTGTACAGGAGACAATCCTTTTAATTTTTCTTTTATTCTTATGTTGTTATATCAATAAATATACTTATGAATTCTTTTAGTTAACTCTTCTACTGAATTATATTTTTCACCATAATAAATTTCTTGTTTTAATAAACCAAAGAAGTTTTCTATAATAGCATTATCTAGGCAATTACCTTTTCTAGACATACTTTGTGTTATGTTATTTTCTTCTAGTTTTTTAGCTCAACTAATGTGCTGATAATGAAATCCCTGATCAGAGTGAATTAACAAACCATTTGTATTTTTAACCTTTTTAAGTGCTTTGTCTAGCATTGAATTTGTTAGGTTTAAGTTAGGATTAGTTTGAATTGAATATGAAATAATTTCATCATTGTAAAGATCAATAATTGGTGATAAATATAACTTTTGACCATTGACTTTAAACTCTGTTACATCAGTGCATCAAAGTTTGTTTGCTTGTAAAGAATGAAAATTTCTTTTTAAAATATTATCTGCAATTTTTCCAACAGTTCCTTTATAAGAACTATATCTCCTATTTTTTGTTCTAAATTTAATACACTGAACTCCAAGCTCTTTAGTTAACCTTAAAATTTTTTTGTGATTAACAATATGTCCTTTTGATTTTAAAGCTATTTTTAGCCTTCTATACCCATATGTTTCAAATGATTTGTTAAAAATATCAACAATCATTTCCTTTAATTCTTTGTCTTTATCTATTGCATTTTCTAACTTATGTTTTCATTCATAAAAAGAAGATTTAGGCAGCTTGGCTATTTTTAATAGAATAGAAATTTTAACTTTTTTGTGTGTTTTTAGTAATTCTAAAACTACTTTTGTTTTTTCCTTGTTGATTTTTCTTTTGTCAACAAGGTGTGGAACTTTTTTCAGAATTCAGCCTCTAACTTATAGTATTCTACTTGTTCTTTTAATTCTTTAATTTGTTGTTCATTATTGATTTTTACTTGTGATTTCTTTATTTTAGCTGGTTTTTTATTAGGGTTTTTCATAATTTTCTTAGGTCTTCCTATATTATTATTTAACCCTAAAAATCCATATTCTCTATATTTTTTAACTCAACCAGCTATAGTTGATGAATAAATAATATTAAACTTTTTTGCAACTTCATCATATGATTGATTAGTTTCAAGTTTATATAAGACAACTTTTAGTTTTAGCTTTGCACTATAATAAGGCTTTTTATCTTTATTAATTAGCCCTTCTATTCCAAACGCTTCAAATCTATTAACTAAACTTTTTACAGTCTCAACTGAAATATCATATTTATTTGCTAAATGAGCACTCTTTTTTATATTAAGTTTCTTAGCTTCTTTAACAATTTTTAACTTTTTTTCTAAATTTAATTTAGACATATAAAAACCCCATTTCCTGGATTTTAGTCCGGAATATGGGGTTCGGGAGAAACTAGGTCTTTTTATTATTAAATTAAATTTTATCTTGTAGAATTCATTAAACTATTGCTGTTTTCTAAAATTAAATCTTGCGTTTCAGCTAAACCATCATCACGAATAGGGGTTTCTGTTTTAGGTTCTCCTGTTCATCCTTTTACTCCTTCAGAATTACTCAACACTAATTCAGAAGTCTCTTTAATACTTTCTCTTTTTTTAAAATATTCACTCACATAATCTAACTCTGAAAAAATTAGGGGTTCCCTTTTTCAAAAAGTTTCTTCTTTAGGTTGAGCTGACATACTAGTTGTTGAGTTTACTGGAGTACTATTTACAGTTGTTGATGAATTAGAGTTTTGAGTATTATTCATATTTGCAGAAGATGAAGTAGTCTCTTGAGATTTATTCATTTCCTTTTCTTTATTATCGGTAGTTTTTGTTGTACTAGATTGTTTATCTTCTTTTTTATTATTATTTGAACAAGCTATAGCAGTTGCACTTGTCATTGCGATTAAACTTATTGAACTAAAAATAGTTAATAATTTTTTCATTTAAATTGTATTCCTTTTTATAATATTTGTGATTTACACATCATTATTATAGTTTTTAGACTTATGATTTATTTTTTATAAAAAAAGTTATATTTCAATTTAAAAAATGTGAAAATTAATATTACTTCTTATCTAGGATGTTAAAAAGAGTGCATAAGCACTCTTTTATTATTAATATAGTTGAATGAAAGATGCACTATTTTGCTTTTGCTGGTTGCCAAATAGGTTGTTTATCTCTCATGCTTTCTATTTTTGTACCTTTAGCAAATTCAAACCTTTTATCAGGTTTAATTTCATTTTTGAAGGTTCAACCCTTTAATTCTTTATCAAAATCTTTTGCATTTCTTAACATTCCATTAAAGTTTTGAACAGCTTCAACTTTTCATTTAGAAATATCCTGATTAAATTTTTCAGCTTCTTCAAACATATAAGACATATCAGTTACTTTTTCAGTATTTCAGCTTGAAATATCTTGATCGAATTTAACTGCTTTATTAAACATACTTTTCATACTTGTTACTGAGTCAGTTTTTCATTCTTTAATATTTGAATTAAATTCTTTAGCATTTTGAAAAGCATTGATCATTGATGTTATATTTTTAGTATTTCACTTATTTAAATCTTGATTGAACTTTTCAGTGTTTTTAAACATTGAAGATATATCACTTACTGAGTCAGTTTTTCATTCATTCAAACTTTTATTAAATTCTTTTGCTGAATGAAACATACTATGCATATCAATTACTTTGGACACATCTCATTTTGAAATATCACCATTAAATTGATCAGTTTGTTTAAACATCCCTCTCATGCTTTTTACATTTTCAGTTTTTCAGTTATTTAAGTTTTGGTTGAACTTTTTAGCTCTTGTAAACATAAAGTTCATATTTGTAACTTTTGAAGTGTCTCAGTTTGAAATATCTTGATTAAATTCATTAGTTGTGTCAAAAACACTTGTCATATCAGTGATTTTTGAAGTATCTCAATTTTGTATTCCTTCAACTGAACTAGTTTGTAATCCTTTAAAAGCTTCTTTTAAACTTGTAATTTGATTTGGTAAGGAAGATGGCACTTTTGTTGTAGTAGGTTTAAATGGAACAATTTGAATTTTATTTTCTTTATTTTCAAAATATCCAATTTAAACACATTCATTATCTTTATATTTAGCTTTTTGTAAGTATTTTACTACTTGATCTTTAATAGATTCAGGAGTATATTCTTCAGCTGTTGAAATTGCATTTATAGTTTTACAACTTAAAACAGAAATAGTGGGTATAACTAATAATGTTGTTGAACCTAAGATAGTCAATAATTTCTTCATAGCAATAATTTCCTTTCTTATATTCACACAATTTACATACTTATTATACATAACATATCTATTTTGTCTTTAGAGAAATTTATTAATAAATCCTATATAATATAGTGCTCATCGATTTTTTTACAAATAAAAAAACTCAATCCTATAAAAGAATTGAGTTTAACTTTAACTCTGAAAACCACTTAATAATGGACTAATTACTCCAAATAAAATTACTAGAACACCAGCTACAATAAAAGCGGTTGCTAATATAGAAACAAATGAACTTTTACTTTTATATACTTGTAAATTTTGTTCTTTTTTCTTTTTAGTTACAAAATAAATAATTATTCCAACTATTAATAAAATTAGTCCTAAAACTATACTAACTACTAAAGGGATTCATTTATCTGACACAGTTAAAGTTCTCCATGTATTTTTGATCGTATTTAATTTTTTTTGTTAAATCTAATAAGTTATTTACTTCAACATTAACTTGTTGAAAAACATTAGTTAAAAAGTCTTTATTTAAAATTTGTATATCAATATCAGTTCCAGTTATAAATGATCTACATACAACTGTTTTTATTTCTTGTTTTTGATTAATTAACTTAATTAGATCTCAACTTTTTTTAGTATTTAAAGTTGCTTGATAGTTTAAATAAAAAATACTTTGAATATAATGTTGTAAATATGCTCTTCCTTTTTTTATAGTTTTAATTTCATTAGTTAAATTATTAAAAATTACTATTTCATCATTTCTTAATTCAACATAATAATCATAATCTTTACTAATTTTTTTTAAAAACTCAATTTCATTAATTGTATTTAAATTAGGTATATATTCACTATATCTATTTACTAATTTATATTCTTTAATCTTGTTATCTTCCAGCAGTTTTTTAATTCTAATCTCAAGATCTTCAAATGATGTGATCTTTCTATTTTCTGTACAATTAATTGATAAAAAGTTTTTAGGTTTTCTCATCTCTTCATCAGTGTCATTTCCAATTGCAATAATGTTTTTAGTTAAAAGATCTCTTAAAATCAAAGCTTTTTCAGATTTAATTAATTCATCTTCATCTCAAATATTTACTATGTTTCAATCAAAATCAATATAAATCATTATTTAAGATCCTTTCAATCTGTACTTAATTTAGATTTGATGTTATAAAAAGGATAATTATTTTTTAAATAAGTATAAACTCCTAAATTTACTTTCATAAAAGGATAAATATCTTTTACATATTTTTCTAATGCTTGTTCAAAACTTAAATTATTATCAATAACTCCTTTAATTACTAAAAACATAAATATTGTTGAAGCACTTCTACTAATACCTAACTGGCAATGAGTATATAAACTTTTATCATTTGGATTTTCTATTAAAAATTTAATTGCAGGAATAAATAAATCATCACTAAAGTCTCTAACATCATGAGAATCTAATAAATTAATTGCAAGTTTATTTTTAGTTAAAACAAAATTTTTAGTTTGATACAATATTTCACTTGTATCTTTTTTTAGAATGTTATAAAAAACATTACTAATTTTTAATTCTTTATCAGGATTAACTAATCGTTTTGAAAATTGATCACCTAAATAAATTTTTTCAATGATATTTTCACAAGGCATTAAGACTCAACTCCTAATTTTTCTCTAACTAAAGTAGCTATATTAGTTACTTTAGGTCCATAAATAATTTGAACTTGATTTGAAATTTCTTTATATCCATAAGGTTTAGTTTTATCAACAATTGATTTATCAAACTTACTAATATCATGCATTGTCACTCTTAATCTAGTTACACAATTTGCCATGATTTTAATATTTTCAGCTCCACCACAACCTTTGATAATGTTATTGATAAACTCATCATTGATTTCATCTTTTTTATTAGATTCAGCTTCTAGTTTTTCAATTTCTTTTTTTTCTTTTTGTAATTCCTTATATTCTTTTTTACTTACTAAATGAGTTAATCCATTTTCTTCACGGCCTGGAGTTTTATAGTTGAATTTTTTAATCATAAAGTAGAATACAACAAAATAAATTACTCCTATTATTGGTCCTAGAACTAATGTACCTCATACATTAGAAATTAATTTATAGTTAATTGGATTTACAATTAATCAAGTAATAATTCCACTACCTCTAGTTGTTACAGATCCAAAGTTAAATAAATACATTAACATATTTTGTAATCCTGCAAATAAAGCATGAAATACATATAATAGCGGAGCTACAAACAAGAATGTAAATTCAATAGGTTCAGTAACACCAGATAAAAATGAAACTATTGCTGCTGAAATAATTGAAGATCCATATACTTTTCTATTAGCTTTTGGTATTACAAAAAACATTGCAAGTGCAGCACCAGTTAAACTAAACATATTATTAACAAATACACCATTTGTTGCTCAAGTATCTTGAGCTGTTATTTTTTGTTGAAATGCTAGTTTAGCTAAAGAAACATTTAAAATACCAGTAATTTGATTACCATTAGGATCAATTCATTGTGCGCCAACTGGTGTGTAATAAATAAAGAAATTTAAAACTTGATGCAAACCAAATGGAATTAAAGCACGATTAAGTGAATAGTATAAGAATGGAGAAAATGCACCTAGTTTTTGTAAACTATTACCACTATAAGTCAAACCTTTACTTATATAAATTCAAATATAACCTAATCCTAAACCAAATACTCAACCAGCTAAAGTCGAAGCAACTGGAGAGAATTTAGGTCCTCCAAAAAATGAAAGTACTTCAGGAAATTTTAATTTATAAGTATATTTGTGAACTGTATAACCTAATAGTCCAGCTAACATACCACCAAATGCACTATATTGAAATGACAATACCCCAAAACGTATTTTTAAACCAAAAACATCTTTAACAGTCTTTTTAACACCTTCAAAGACAATTACTGTTTTTGAAGGATCACCATAAATAATCTTTAAAATTAAAGCTGTTGCTAAATGCATAGCAGCATATGCCATTAATCCAGATAAGGCAGCTGAAACTTTTTCTGATTTTGCTAATCCAGCAGCTAGTCCAATTGCAACTAAAAAATCAATATTTGTAATTGCAATCATCCCTAGATCTTTAATAGCATTAATAGCTAGTTCTAATCCAACTGGAGGTTTAGCACCACCTTTAGGATAAACTTGTGCTAAAATTGCTTGTCCAGTATATCCAATAGCACCAATCAAAGCTAATAAAGGAATTACAGTAACAGGAACTAAAATAGCACGCCCAAAAGTCTCTAAATTTGATCTAATGTTTATAAATAAATATTTTCATTTAGACTGGTTTTTTGTTTTTAAGTTACTCTCCAATTTGATATTCTCCATTATTTTTTATTATTTTCTAATCAAGTATTGTTAAGAATTTTGTATATTATTAAATTCTTAATTAAGACTCAACTCCTAATTTTTCTCTAACTAAAGTAGCTATATTAGTTACTTTTGGTCCATAAATAATTTGAACTTGGTTTCCAATTTCTTTATAACCATAAGGTTTAGTTTTATCAACAATTGATTTATCAAACTTACTAATGTCATGCATTGTCACTCTTAATCTAGTTACACAGTTTGCCATGATTTTAATATTTTCAGCTCCACCACAACCTTTGATAATGTTATTGATAAACTCATCATTGATTTCATCTTTTTTAGATTCTTTTTTATCAGATTCTGCTTCTAATTTTTCAATTTCTTTTTTTTCTTTTTGTAATTCTTTAAATTCTTTTTTACTTACCAAATGAGTCAATCCACCTTCTTCGCGACCTGGTGTTTTGTAGTTAAATTTTTTAATCATAAAGTAGAAAATAGCAAAATAAATTCCACCCATAATAGGACCAACAACTCAAGTTCCTCAAACATTTTGAATTAATCTAAAGTTAGCAGGGTTAACAATTAATCAAGTAATAATTCCACTACCTCTAGTTGTTACAGATCCAAAGTTTAATAGATACATAATCATGTTTTGGAATCCTGATAAGAAAATATGAATTAAATATAAAACAGGTGCCACAAATAAGAATGTAAATTCAATAGGTTCAGTAACTCCAGATAACATAGAAACTGCACCAGCTGAAATAATAGCTGAACCATAAACTTTTCTATTAGCTTTTGGTATTACAAAAAACATAGCTAAAGTAGCACCAGATAAACTAAAGATTTTAGTTACATAAGTACCATTAACAACTCAAGTATCGTCTCTAGCTGAAATTTGTTGACCTGCTGCTAATTTTGCTAAAGCAACGTTAATAGCTCCTTCAATAGCTTTACCATCTGGTCCAACTCATCTAGCTCCAATTGGAGTGTAATATACAAAGAAGTTTAATACGTGATGAATTCCAAATGGAAGTAAAGCACGCTCAGCTGAAGCATATAAGAATGGTGAAAATGCACCTAATTTTCTTAATCCTTCTCCACTAGCATATAAACCTTTATTAATATAAACTCAAACATAACCTAATCCTAAACCAAATACTCAACCAGCTAAAGTCGAAGCAACTGGAGAGAATTTAGGTCCTCCAAAAAATGAAAGTACTTCAGGAAATTTTAATTTATAAGTATATTTGTGTACTGTATAACCTAATAGTCCAGCTAACATACCACCAAATGCACTATATTGAAATGACAATACCCCAAAACGTATTTTTAAACCAAAAACATCTTTAACAGTCTTTTTAACACCTTCAAAGACAATTACTGTTTTTGAAGGATCACCATAAATAATCTTTAAAATTAAAGCTGTTGCTAAATGCATAGCAGCATATGCCATTAATCCAGATAAGGCAGCTGAAACTTTTTCTGATTTTGCTAATCCAGCAGCTAATCCAATTGCAACTAAAAAGTCAATATTTGTAATTGCTATCATCCCTAGATCTTTAATAGCATTAATAGCTAGTTCTAATCCAACTGGAGGTTTAGCACCACCTTTAGGATAAACTTGTGCTAAAATTGCTTGTCCAGTATATCCAATAGCACCAATCAAAGCTAATAAAGGAATTACAGTAACAGGAACTAAAATAGCACGCCCAAATTGTTCTAAACCAGCTCTAAATGCAGATAATCAAGATTTCATACTGTCTTTTGAAAATTTTGATTTAGAATCCATATTAATTCTTTTCCTCCTTACTTATATCTTAGTTTTGTCAAATAACAGTAATAGAAAATGACAAATTATTATTTTTATATTTTTTACATATTTTGTAAAAAATCATAGTTTACAACTAATTTCAAGTTAAAGATTAATAATTTTAAAGTTTAAGGTTAATAACAGTTAACCTATTATATTCAAAATTATTTAATGAATATAATATTGGGTATAATAATTATGGAAATGAGTATAATTATTTAATAAATGAATATAATTAACTATTAAATGGGTATAATTAACCTGTTTTTTGGGTATAATACTAATTATGAAAGATAAAAATATTGAATATAAATATGATATATCTGATAAGAATAATTCTTTTAAAAGAGAAATTGTAGCTTTTTTAAATACTAAAGGTGGAGAAATTCATCTTGGAGTCACTGATGATGGTCATATTGACAAACAACAAATTTTAAAAAATAGAAAACAATGAGAACAAACTATTTCTAATTGACTAGTAGATTCATTTTATCCTGATGTTTTAGATTTTATAACTATAGATCCTAATTCTTTTCCTTTTATAATTAAAATTTCTGAAGGCAGATCAAAACCATATTGTTATAAAACTAAAGGAAATTATGACTTTAATAATATTTATATTAGATTTTCATCAAAAACAGTTAAAGCAAGTGTTGAACAAATTAAAAAGATGTTATTAGAAAGTGTGTCAACACAATGTGATAATTCATTAATTTCTACTACAGATTTAACTTTTAATTATGTTGAACAAAAATTTAATAACGCAAATATTGCGTTTAATAAAGAAGCATTATCACTAATTAATAAAAATGGGATTTATACTAAAACTGCTTTATTTTTAAGTGATCAAAATCCATTAATAACAAAATTTGCAGTTTATCAGTCAATTGATAATAAAGTATTTTTAGATAGACAAAACTTAGATGGATCGATGATTAAACAAATTGATACCTTGTTATATTTGTGTAATCTAAAAAATGAAACAAAAACTATTATTACAAACCAAGCTAAAAGAATTGAAATTAAAAATTATCCTGAATCATCTTTAAGAGAGATTATATTAAATTGTTTTTGTCATAGAGATTATTTATCTACTGAAGATATAAAAGTTGAAATTTATTCAGATAGAATTGAGTTTTATTCACCAGGATCATTTCCTTATAATTTAACTTTACAAGAAGCTAAAAATGGTTGATCTTATAAGAGAAATTTCACTATTTGTAATATTTTATATAAACTTAAATTTATTGAAAACTACGCTTCAGGAATAAGAAGAGTTTTTGATGAGTACAAAGAATTTGAAAAACAACCTGAGTTTTTTATAGAGCCAAGTTTTGTAAAAGTAATTTTATATAATAGAAACTTTGATACTAAAAATGATAATCTTAAAACAAATCTAATTCAAACTAATTTAATTTCAGATCAAACTATTAATGATAATTTAAAACCTATAATTACTAGTAAAAAAATAAAAAAAGAACAAAGAATAGAATTAATTTTAGAATTATTAGCTAAACAACCTAATATTTCTTATAATGAATTAATGTCGATTTTAAATGTAACAAAATCAACAATTCAAAGAGATATTTCAAAACTAAAAGATAAAAACTTAATTGATAATTTAGGAGATACTAGAACAAATAAATGAATAGTAAAAACAACTAAACTAAATTAGTTGTTTTTACTTTTTCTTGAAATTTTAAATTATTTAAATCTATTTGATTAATGATTAATAAAAAGATTAGATCTAAAATATATTGAATTTTATATTTTTCAATCATTGGATTAGATCTATTATCATTTATAAAAAAGTTATTTTCACTACCGTGAATATGATAATCAACTTCTATATCAGTTTTTAATATTGGTGAAGATGTAATTCCAATAATTGTATTTGGTTTTCTTTTAGAAATAAAGTTTAAATAACGATTAATTTTACTATTATTTCCTGAAGTTGAAATTACAATAATACAAGCTTGTTCAACATTATAAGCTCTTGAATCAAATAAATTAGAAAATAATTCAACAGATAAATTTAGTTCTAATAATTGGAAAAATAAAAAATTAGCTAAGATTTTAGTTTTTCCAGTACAAAATAAAATAATTTTTTTGCTTGATAAAATTTTACAAACAACTTCTTTTAAATAGTTAATATCTAAATTAGTTTTTAATTGTTTTAGTGAATCTTCTAATCTATTTTCAAATTCGTCTATGATATTATCAAAAGATACTTTTGTTTCATCTTTAAAAAAATTAGAATTATTTTCTAAATAAGAAATTAATTGTTTTAACCCACCAATTTCAAGTTTAACTAAAGTTTTAGTAATTACTGAAGGTTGAACATTTAGTTTTTTACAAATCGATTTAACAGAAAAATTATGATAATCAGAAATATTAGTTAGAATATAATCACACACTTTTAATTCTTGTGGAGATAGATTAATTTTATTTTGTTTAATCTTTTCAATAATATTCACAATTTATTCTCCTAGATTATTATTACTTAAAATAATTATAACTTTTATTGATAAGAACCATTTTAAGTCTAGAAAAAAGGATTAAATTAAAGTAAATAATTAATAAATAAATTAAATACTTTGTGTAATTTTTTACAGATAATATATAATTTTTTAGTTATCTAAATAAGTTGAGTAAGGAGAAAAAATGAAAGTTTTAGTATTATTAGAGTCACCATCAAAAATAGAAAAAATCAAACATTATTTAGAAGAGAGTTTTCCAGAGAATCAATTTGTTGTTTTAGCTAGTGGTGGTCATATTAATAGTATTGCTGATAAGGGAGCTTGAGGACTTGGTATTGATTTAGAAACTATGCAACCTGATTTTGTGATTGATAGTTCTAGAAAAAAAATAATTAGTCAAATTAAAAAAGAAGGAAAAACTGCTGATTTAATTATTTTAGCTTCAGATCCAGATAGAGAAGGAGAAGCTATTGCTTATCATTTAGCTAATTTATTTAAAGATCATACTAATATTAAAAGAATTACATTTAATGAAATTACTAGTGAAGCTATAACTAATGCATTTAATAATCTAAAAGATATTGACATGAACTTAGTAAATGCACAAATTTCAAGACAAATTCTAGATAAAATTATTGGTTATTTAGTTTCTAAATCACTTCAAAAATCTACTGGATTAATGAGTGCTGGAAGAGTACAAACTCCTGCTTTAAATATTCTAACAACAAGAGATACTTTAATTAAAAACTTTAAAGAAGTGCTTTATAAAAAGATTTTTGTAATCGAATCAAAAAGAGCAATTAATTTAAGTTTAGTTAAAGATAAAAACAATGTTTTAGTTAATACTGAAAAGACTTATTATATTGATGAAAAACAAGCAAAAGCTATTGTTGATGAATTAGGTGAAGTTTATAGATGTACTGATTATAAATC
This sequence comes from Mycoplasma mycoides subsp. capri, assembly GCF_900489555.1. Lineage (GTDB taxonomy): Bacteria > Bacillota_I > Bacilli_A > Mycoplasmatales > Mycoplasmataceae > Mycoplasma > Mycoplasma capri. The sequence continues at coordinate 935,769 of NZ_LS483503.1, forward strand.
AACTGCTTATGAAACAAGAAGTTTTAAACCTTATTCAACAGCTGGTTTATTACAAGATGGATTTACTAAACTAAAATTAAGTACTAGTCAAATAACTTTAGCAGCTCAAAAACTATATGAATTAGGTTATATTACATATATTCGTACAGATTCAGTTAAATATTCTTCTCAATTTATAAGTGAAGTAAAAGATTATATTTCAAAAAATTATTCTTCTGATTTATTTAAAGCTCCAGTTGTTGGTAAAAAAGATCAAAACAGTCAAGAAGCTCACGAATCAATTAGACCAACAAACATTTGATTAACACCTGAAAAAGCTAGTTTAGAAATTGAAGATAATTTGTTAAAAAGAGTTTATAACTTAATTTGATGAAACTCAATTAAATCTTTGATGAAAGGTCCTTCTGGATTTAATCATAGATGAACTTTTAATAATAATGGATATGAATTTAAACAATCATGACAAGAAGTTAAAGATTTAGGTTATCAAGCAATTAAACACTCTTCAAGTGATGAAAATATTGAACTAACTGATGATGGTGAAGAAGTTGTTAAAACTAAAGATCCAAAACCAGAATATCAATTTAATGATGATTTTGAAATTAATATTTCTAAAAAATATATTAAAATTGAAGATGCTAAAACTAATCCGCCTAAAATGTTTAATCAAGCTAGTTTAATTAAAGAGTTAAAAAATTTAGGTATTGGTAGACCATCAACTTATAACCCAATTCTAACTAAATTAAAAGATCGTGAATATGTTGAATTTCCTAAATCAAAACCAATTGTTGTAACAAATAAAGGATATTCAGCTAATCAATATTTATATGATCATTACTTAGACTTTTTTAACTTAAATTACACTGCTGAAATGGAAGAAAAACTAGATGAAATTACTAAAGGTAGTTTTGATTATGTTAACTGATTAAAAGAAATTTATAATGCTTTAAATATTAAAGTTAAAAAAGAAATCGGTGAAGCTAAAACTGAAGCAATTTGTCCTAGATGTGGTGCTAATTTAGTGTATATTAAATCAAGATTTAATAGAGGTAGAGGATGTTCAAACTTTACTAAAACAAAATGTGGTTATAGAGAATATGAACAACCTGATGGAACTTGAAAAGAATATGTTAAAGAAGAAAAACCACAAGAAGAAAGTTCAACTGAAACAAAATCTACTAAAAAATCAAAAACTAAAAAAGATAATAAATAACATGAAAGAATCCTTCGCAAGAAGGATTTTTATTTGGTCTAGTATTAATAAAATTATTAGAAATTAAGAGTATAAAAAAGCAGTACTTTAATTAGTACTGCATTAAATTTAAATAAAAATTATTTGCATATTAATTGTTGTCTTGGTTATTTATTTATGGCATCTGAATTTCTAGTTACTCAATCAGAAGCTTCTTCAGCAGCTCTTCTTCCTTCTTCACTAACACCTCTTCAATTTGCTCTCCCATTAATAGTGTCAGAATTTCTAACTACGGCTTCACTAAATTCAGCAGATTCTTTTTTACGTTTTTCTAAATCATATTTGTAAGTAGCTTCAGCTATTGTATCATCAAACAATAATTCTGTAATTTTTGAAGAAGATTCAGCATGATGTTTTCTATGTACTTCTTCTTCAGCATCTCTTTTATCAGAATAAGTTCTAGCTATATCATGTCCAGTTGCACTATCATAATAAACATTATCTAATGAAAGAGTATTATTTGGGGTTTTTGGGGTAATTTCACCATTAGGTCCAACTGCTGGAGTACCGTTTACAAAGCTTGAATTATGAATTGTTCCAACTCATGAACTTGAATTACCACTTACAAAATGTCTATTAAAAATAGTGTATGGGTAAGTTTTTGGATTATAATTATCAGTTGGTTTTTTTTCTACATCAGGTTTTTTGTCTTCACCTGGTTTTTTATCTTCATCTTTTTCACCAGGTTTTTCAGAACCACCACCATTAGATGGATTTTCATCTTTGTCTTTATTTGCAGGTTGACTAGGATTAGTATTATTACATGCAACAACTAAGGCTGCACTACTTGTTCCAATCATTAGAGAACCTAATACTGTTAGTAATTTTTTCATATATTCACACCTATAATCTAAAAATTAAATAAATACACGCCTTAGGCATGTGTATATAATAATTTTACTAAGTTAGCATTTTACCAATTTTAAAGTTGCAAAAAAAAAAAAAAAAATAAATCCAGCTTAGTACTCATCAAACTTTTTATGAACAAAGAAGTATTAAAAAAAAATACAAAATTTTTGTTAAGTGCTTATTTTACTTAATGATTTGAAAGAAATTGAAAATATAAAAGTAAAAAATCTCTATTGCATAAGTTTATGCTGTGTGCTATTTTAATAAGGTAGGTTGTATATTCACACGATATAATTTACAAGTTTAGTTATTTCTAGTAATATCCTACCTAGAACAACTAAAACAAAAACAGCTTTTTAAAAGCTGTTTTTTTGTATTATAAATTTTATCTATCTGTATGAATATCAACATTTATTAAAGCTAATCTTAATGGTTTACCACCAAATTGTTCATTATATTTAGTATGTGTTTGATCTTTTGCGTTTTTTAAATGCAATATTTCTCCTTTGACATATTGTTTTAAATCAAAATGTAAAAATGGATCATAAAGGTTTTTATAAAAATCAGGGTGAATATGAATATAACTATTAATATCTACTTCTCATTTTTCATTCTTTTTATTAATATCAATTGTAAAAATATTTCAATCAGTTGAAAGTAAATATAATACATAATCATCATTGTTTTTTTGTTCTAAAACAACTTGTTGCATCTCATTAGATTTTATTTTTCTAAATGCATTATAATTCAAACTGTCTTTTTGAGAATTAATTGAAGCTTGGTCTCTTTGATTAATAAATTGATCTGAAATATCAAATAAAACATATTCAAATTTATCAAGATTAAAAAGTGTTCATAATCAATTATTTTTTAAAAACTCATCTAGTTTTTTACTATTTTCTTTTCTTAATAAAGGTTCTTTTTCTTTTTGTCCAGATTCAGCACCATCATAACTATAATTAGCAACAACACCATTACTATAAGCTAAATAATCTTTTAAATTATTTAAAGATTTATTTGTATCTATTAATTTTTGTTCTTGAATATATTTATCCTTTTCTTTTGAGTCTTTATAAACTAAATTCAAAAGCATATCTACATAATCATAATTTAAAAATAGATCTCATTTAGCTTTATTATTTTCTAGTTTTAATTCAATTTTTTGAACATCTTTATTTTTGTTTGAAAATGAAAAATAAGTAACTAAACCAATTAGTAATATAGAAATTAGTGAAATTATTACATAAAGATATTTTTTATTCTTTTTCATAATTATCTCCTAAAAGAAATATTCCAAGTAATGCTAAATTATATTCACCAATTATTTCTCTTTCAAAAGTTGAGTGCACTTGATCTTTATGAATAACAGCATGCAGTATATTTGATATTACTTCTAAACTTATAGTATTATGTTTTGATTGGTTAAATAAAATAATTTTATCAATAACTACTTTAGGTTCTTTTTTAGAAATTAATAGTCTAAAAATTAATTTATCTTTTCTTAGATAATAAATATTATTAGTACCATGTTTTGACTCTTCACCAAGTAAATATTTATTAAAATAATTGTCATTAAAATTAAAAGTTTTATTTAATAAATTTTCTTTTTTAGTTTTCTTTAAAAAATCTTTACTATGTTGATTTACAGGTTCTAGTTTTCAAAAATCTAAAGCTTTATATTCAAATTTAGAAATGTTATTTAGTAAAAATAATCAATTTGTTGAATAAAAATCAAATAATTTATTTATATTATTTTGATCTTGATTTTTTTTATATTCTTCACTTAATTCTTTTGCTTTTAAAAATAATTCTTTTATGTTGTTTTCTTTAGTTTGTGATTTTATAAACTGTTCTTGTTGAGCTAGATGATTTTTAAAAGTATTGGCTAATAAAACATCAATCATTTCTTTAGTTTGATTTTCTTTAACATCATTAATACTTACATTAATATTAAATCCACTAACAGGTTTAAATACTTCATTTTTATCATTTTTATTTACTGTTAATAAAAAAGGAATAACAATAAAAGGAATAATTGCAAAAAAGATTGATATATAAGTAAGAATTGTTTTTTTATTTTTCTTCATAAATGTTTCTCATACTATATCTAATTACTTTTAAATCTATATTATTCTTACTTTCTTCATTTCTTTTTATATTATTAATTTCATCTAAAACTTCTATAAAAATATCTGTATATTGGCGTTTTGCATGAAGTTTATAAAATGCTAAATCATCATTTTTTAATTTATATTTTTCTAAGAAATCTTTTTTTATTTTTCCTTCATTATTTTCATTTTTATTAGTGTTAGGAAAATCAATACTATTTAGTTCTTCACTTATTTTATTAACAGTTTCTACTAATTCTTTTTTAATTTTTTCACTATTCATTATAGTATTAGAATTTTTTTCTAAAAAGTGATTAATATTTTTTAATTGTTCATCTTTTCATTTATTTACTGATTCATCTTTATTTGTAAAAGTTCTAAGAAAAGTGTTATTTGGCATTCTTAAACTACGTTCAAATTGTCTCATTAGATTTCCATTTATACTTGAAATAATGTTTTGACAATTTTCAATAAACCTGTCTCAAATGTCTTGAAGTTTATCATTTATTTGATCGTTTGCTTCTTCATCTTCACTATCTTCTAGCTCTTCAATATATTCTTTTAAAGCTTCATTCAACTTATCATTTCTTTTTTCAAAAATTTTGTTTTCAATTTGTTCTAATTGTTCTTTTAGATTTTTATAATCTTTAAATCATAAAAGATCAGTAAATATTTGAAAATAAGTTTTATCATTAATTTCATATTTTAAGATCTTTAAAACTTTAGATTTATCATAAACTAAGTAAATAGCTTGTTTATTTTTAAAACTGTCTAGATCTTCAATATCATTAATGTTAAAAACAAAAATTTCACTTGGATATTTATCATTAATTTTAGTTAGTAAATTATTATGAGTTTTATAAACATAATCAATTAGATTTTGTTCTAATTTAAAATGTTTATATCTATCATCAAAAGGATTAAAATTAAAATCAAATTGATTAATGTGTTTTAATAATCAATATCAATCATTAGTTAAAGTGTTTTGTAAAGTTTTTTTAGCTTTTAAAGCTACTTGTTGGTAGTGAGTTGTTACTGATTCAATACTTCTATTACTATTAAAAACAGTATAAAAAGTTAAAACAAATTTTAAATCACTAACCTTAGCATCACTAATGTTTTCTTGTTTTAAAGTATAAAGTTGCTTTTGTTGTTGATCTTTTATATATAAATCTAATAATTGATTAATATTTTTATTATCATAAAACTTAAATTCTTGTTTATTAATAATCTTTTCTTTATTGTTGTTTTTTATACTACAACTAGTAGTTGGAATTAGAAAAACAACTAAACTACTTAGCAATCACTTTTTCATAAAAGATGTCCTCTAAATTCTTAGTTTTAACTCCTGAATATAAAATTTTTCCTTTATGAATTAAAGTTAATGAATCAACATGTTTATCAATTTCAGATAAGTTATGTGAACTAATTAAAATGGAAATCTTTTCTTTTTCATTAATTTTTTTTAAAAAAGAAAATAGTTCATATCTTGCTGTTGGATCTAAATTAGCAGCAGGTTCATCTAAAATTAAAAGTTTAGGATTATGTAATAAAGCTTGAATTAATAAAATTTTTTTCTTTTGTCCTGAAGAAAAATTATAAGGTTTTTCATTAATTAAATTACTAATATTAAACATTTCTAAAAACTCTTTAATTTTATGTTCAACTTCTTTTTTATCTAATTTTGATAAAAACCCTAAATAAGTTAAATATTGAATTGTTGTTAGTTCTTTTGGAAAGATTGCAACTTCAGGAACATAACCAATATATGATTTAGCTTGTGCTTTTTTAATATTAATATTATTAATTAAAACTTCTCCTTCATATTTACTAAAAGCTCCAATTATAGTTTTAATAGTTGTAGTTTTACCTGCTCCATTTTCTCCAATAAAAGCATGAAAACTTCCACTTTTAACACTCATATTAATATCATTAACACCTCTATTAGTATCAGTAAATATTTTAGTTAAATGATTGATTTTTAAAATGTCATCCATACTATTTATAATCCTTTCTAACATACATATAAAACACTAAATAAAATAATAAACCAACCACAATAATTCATATTCCAAATAAAATATTTTTATTAAAAATTTGTTTATCTCTAGTTATTGCAAATAAACTAGGTGAAGAGTTAAATAAAAAGTTTGTTTTGCTTTCTGTTAATTTATATCGAATTTTAATTTTTGTTTCCTTGCTATTTTCTTTTTTATCTTCATAAATTATTTTTTCATATTTATCATATCCACCAATATAATAATCATGATCAAAGATTTTAATTTTAATTTGAGAATCTAAATAGCTATCTTTTTTATTAACATCTTTTAATAAAGCTTGTAGTAAAACTGAATTCTGATAATTAAAATAAATATAATTCATTAAACTTGTAGCTAGATATAATTGCTTTTCATAAATTGACTCTAGTTTTTTATCAATAATTGCTCTTGAATCAAAAATAGTTAAATTAGAGTTTTGATAATTATTAATTTCTGATTTATCATTATTTAAATATTTAGAAATTTCACCAATTAATTTATTATGTAAGTTATTAAAATAGTTATTTTTATCTTTAGTAGTTTGATATTCTTTTAAATTAACATGTTGTTTAATAAAATTATCAACAAATCTTTTAGCAATTTGATTAAATGTTTTATCGTTTAAAACTTGATAAACATTATTTCATTTTAAAACTCCAACTAAATTATTTTCTCTTGAAAAATCGTTTTCATCTTCAACAAAATTAGTGTTAATGTCATTAGCGTTTTTTCTAGCATAAATAATATCTCTAGATCTAGAGTTAATATTTTTATTATTAATATTATTGCTTGAAAGTATTGTGTGAGATTGTAATAACCCAGGTACTGCATACATTTGAACTAACTTATCATCTTTTAAAACACTATACTTGTTATAACTAGCATTTTTAACTAATTTATATTTATAAGAAATATCATCTAAATCATTATAATAAATAAAATTATTTAAATTAGAACTAGAATTACTAAATTGATTAAAGATATTTTTATTTTTAAAATTAAAAACATTAATTAATTGATAAGGTATAGAAAATCAAGAATAAGTTGTTCATAAAGTTGAAGAGTTGTTAGAAACTTCTGTTGCTTTTTTTAAATATTTGACTTGTTCATCATTAAACTCTTTATTTTCACTACCATTTGGAATTACTAATAACTCATCTTTATTATTAATAAAATAAGCTTCTGAATTTAATTGATTATTTGAATGATGATATGGATATTTTTGATTTAAATAATATCCTACTTTATTTAAATTTGAAGTTGTATTACTTGATAAAACCATTCCTATAATTGATAAAAATATAAATAAAACTAAAGGAATAGTTAATGCTATTTTTTGAGTTAACTTATAACTTAAAATAGCTGTTATTAAACTAATTAATAAATAAGTAATTAATCCTACAAATCATAACAATAAACTAGTTAGTATTAAATTTATAAATGAATAATTAGCATATAAACTAACTAAAGAACTAATTAATAAAATACTTGATCAAATTAATCCATAAAAGCTTAAACACAACAGTTTTCCTAATATTAAATTATTTCTTGAAATTGGTTTTGAAAAACTAATAATTTCTAATCCTTCTTGATCTAAATCTTTAAAGACATTTAACGATTTAATTGCACTAAAAATAACAGTAATAATTAGTAATAAAAATATATATAAATAACTTGATAATCCTAAATATTTTTCATCAATAACAAATTTAAATATCAATCCTATAATAGTTGAAAATACTAGAGTAAATATAGGTAAAAGATATGAACTTTTTTTATATAAAATTGTAAAAAAAGCAAATTGAGAGTATTTAAATATTGATATTTTCATATAACCCTTTGTCGTTTGTATATATTATTAATTATAAAAATTATAAATAAATAATTGATAAATGTAACACTTATTTATAAAAATTATAAATAAAGATATAAATACAGGGGTTTGAATAATAAAAAATAGCCTATAAGGCTATTTGTTTAGATATTTACTATTTACTTCAAACATTACATATCTTAATGGTTTTCCACCAAATTTTGCATTGAAATTATTCATTGCTTGAGATGTTCTGTCTTTTGCAACACTTAGTACTGCATTAGCATATTCATCTAAAATAAACACTTCTCTATCAAGCTTGTTTTTAGTTAATCTTGGATAAATGTTAGTATATGCAATAAATTTAAACTTATCTGGATTTTTTTCAATGTTTATTTCTAAAATATTTCAATCTTCAGTTAATAGATAAAAATTATAATAAACTAATTTACCAGATATTGAATTGCTTTTTGTTATAGCAAATTGAGAGATGTTATTAGAATGTATTTTTTTAAATAACCCATAATCAACAGCATTCTTTTCAGCTTCTTCACCTAGCTTACTTACATTACCACTAAAACCATTATAAACATCATATAATACAAAATTAAATTTGTCTAAATTATATAAAGTTCATAATCAGTTTTTATTAAAAAAGTCATATAGTTTATTACCATATTCTCTAGTAGGATAAGGATCATCACCTGTAATATTATCTCCATCATTACCATAACCAGCATTAATATTATTAGCATAAGTTAAATACTTGTTTAAAGTAGCCAACATTTCCNTATCATTAATACTAAATTGTTCTTCTTTGTATTGTTTAATTTTTTCATTATCATTATCAAAAGCTATACTTAGAATTTGATTCACATATTCACGTTGTACGAATTGATTTCAACTATCTTTTTTTTCATCTTTTTTAATAGATAAATTATTAATGTTTTGATTTTTATTATTAGAACAAGATATAGCAGCAAAACTTAAAATAGGAAAAATAGATAGTAAAACTAAAGACAAACTTTTTTTAAGTTTAAACATATTATTTTCCCTTTCATAATAAAATTCCATCTCAAGGATATCCATATTCTTTAATTATGTGTTTTTCAAAAGTTGAAGTAAAAGCATCTTTTTGATTATGAAAAACTCCAAGGTGTATAGCATCAGAAATTGTATCTATATTTATTCTAGAAATTATAGAATCATTAAATAAAATAAACTTATCTATAGTCATCTTTTTATCATTATTTGTAAGAAGTGCTCTAATAATAAATCTATCTTTTCTTAGATAATAAACTGTTAGATTAGGTAAATCTTCATTTTCTTTTCCAATTTTTATTAAGTCTATGTTATTGTTAGAAAAATAATAATTATCTTTTGGTTTTTCTCTTTTTTTAATATCATCTAAAAATTCTTTGGAATGTAGTTCGCTTCCGTTATTTGCTTTTAATTTTCAAAAATCAATAAACTTCATTTCAAATTTACTTAGATTTTGAAAAACAAATAATCAATTTTCAGAATAAAAGTTTTTTAATTTTTTTAAATTTTCTTCATTTGAATTTTTTAAATATTCTGAGCTCAATTCTTTTGCTTTAGAAATTAATTGATCATTCTTTTCTTTTTGTGACTTAACAAATTCTTGTTGGTCTAGCTTAGAATCTTTAAAAACATCATCAACAAGTGATTGTAGTAACTTTACAGTTTTTGCTTCTTTATCATTATTTAAATTATCATAAACATCAAATCCAGGAGGTCTAACTAATTTTAAGTTATTAGATTTTTTATTTATAAAAAATAGAGAAGGAAGAACTAAAAAAGGTAAGATAGCAAAAGCGATTGATATATTAATAAGAGTTTTTTTATTCTTGTTCATAAATACCTCTCATACTAAATCTAACTATCTTTCAACCATCCTTATTAATTTGGTTTAATGACTCTTTTAAACGTTCATTATATTGATCTGTTGCGTGAAATTCTAAGAACTTTTTATCATTACTTTTTTGTGGCAGATCTTCTATATTTTTTTCATATTTTTTAACATTTTCATCAAATTGTTGTAATTGTTTTTCTTTTTTTTCAAGATTCTTTTTAAGTTCTTCAAGTGTAGGTTCTTTTTTCTTATCATCTTTTGGTGCTGNTAGTAATATAGCATTTGATGTTAATGCAAGTGATGTAGATGCTGAATTATTTGCCTCTTCTAGTTTTTTAATCTTTTCTTTTAATTCTTGAATTTCTTGTTGTGTTTTTTCTTTACGTTTTTTTGTACCCTCTATACTTTTATTTATATTTTTTAGATTATTATCATATTCAGCTTTTCTTTTTTCAAAAATTGTGTTTTCTAATTGCTTGATTTGATTTTCTAAATTATTAGTATCTTTAAAAATAAACAGATCTGTTGTCATTAAAAACTCAGTCTTATTTTGGTTTTCATATTTTCATATTTTAATAGCTTTATTATTATCAAATATTAAATATAATGCTTCTTTTTTTAAATAGTTATCTTTTATTTTTTCATTAACAACTTCATCTAAATTTATTTTTATGATCTTTTGAACATTTTTATTCTTAACACTAGAAATTAATGATCCTAGATCTTTTTCTACTTGATTAAATAAATCTTCATCCTTATCAAAGTCATTATAAAGATCACCATAAGGATTAAAGTTGTATTTAAAATTAGTGATATTATCTAAAACTCAATATCAGTCATTTTTTAAAGTTTGTTCTAAAGCATTTTTTGATTTTTGAATAATTACTCTATAATGTTGACCAACATGATAATCTAAACTTCTATGAATAAAAATTGGATAAAAAGTTAGTCCATATTTTAATTCACTAAATTTAGAATCAGAAACATTTTCTTGATCATTAATATAAGAATCTCTTAATTTAGAATCACTTAAATATAAATTCAATAACTCACTTACATATTTATTTTTATATAATTTATTTTCATTTTTATTTATAGTTGGATTAACTTTAGGTGTACTAGTAGAACAAGAAACTGTTAAAAAAGCAAATATACTTGAAAAACCAATTAATAACTTTTTCATACAACTCCTTTTTAAATTCTACTTATAATCTTTTTTTCTATATAACTCAAATACAGCTAATAATTCAACTCCAATAACTATAATTCATAAAAGAAATAAGACATTTTTATTAACTACTCTTTTTGATCTACTAATACTAAATAATTCGTTTGTTGATTCAAATAAATAATTATTATTACTTTTAGTTAAACTAAATCTTAAAACTGTATTAGTTTCTTTATCTTTTTTTTCATATTGAGTTTGATAACTACTATATCCACCAATATTATATTTATAACTATTAATATCTAATTTAACTTGATAATCTCCATAACTATCATTATCAGGATTTTTTAACATTGCTTGATAAATTAAACTATCAGGATAATTAAAATAAATATAATTTAAAAATGAAATTGCAAAATATAAAATTCTTTCATTTTGAGATTGTAACTTATTATGTCTTTTAATAGCATATTGATCAAAAATAGTAATGTTATTGTTGTTATAACTATAAATCTTAGATTCTTTATTATTTAAATATTCAGATAAATAAGTCATTAACTTTTTATTAAGTTCTTTTAACTTATTATCAATTTCTTTAGTATTATTTTGTTTAACTAGCTTATCAAATTCTTTATTAAAATCTTTTGTAAAATGTTGTTTATTAAAGCTAGTAACAAATTCTTTTGCTATTTGATTAAATACAGGATCACTTAAAGCTTCATAAACATAAATTCATCTTAATCTTCCAACTAAATTAGTTTTATTATCAGTATGTAATTGGTTTTTATCTTCTAAAAATTCTTTATCTTTATTATCAGCACCTTCAGCTGCATAAATAATATCAAAATCAACTATTTCTTCATGACCTGAAGTATTATCATTTTTTTGACTGTGAATAGAATGAGATTTTAAAATACCTGGAACTATATATTTATAAGTGTTGTTTGCACTTGTTTTGTATTTTTTAAGATTAGGTTTTTTATCTAATTTATATTTATAGGAAATATCATCTAAATTGTTATAATAAATATACTTATCTAAATTAGAATTACTTTTATCTGATAATGAAGCAAATAAATTTTTATTTTTAAAATTAAACACATCAACTAATTGATATGGAATTGATAATCAAGAATAAATTTGTCAAATATTTGAAGAACTATTTGAATAATTAACTACATCTTCTAAGTATTTAACTTGTTCTATACTAAACTCTTTGTTATTAACTCCATTTGGTATTAAAAATAATTCATCTTTATGATTGTTTAAATAATAAGGTTCAACATTTACTTCGTTTCCTGAATGATGATTTTTATATTCTTTATTAATATAAAAACTAGCTTGATCAACATTAGATTTAACATTAATAGATAAAATCATTCCAATTAAACTTAAAGGTACAAATAAGACAAATGGAATAATCATAGAAATTTTTTGAGCTAATTTATAACTTAATAACACTGTAAATAAACTAAATAATAAATAAGTAATTAGCCCAACAAATCCTAATAATAAACTAGTTAAAAATAAATATAAAAATGAATAAATTGCATATAAAGATAAAAAACCACTAATTAATAAAGTTAAAGATCAAATTAATCCAAAAAAAGTCAAGCATAATAATTTACCAATAATTAAAGATTCTCTAGTTAGTGGTTTTNATAAACTAATTATTTCTAATCCTTCTTGTTCAAGGTCTTTAAAAATATTTAAAGCTTTAATACAACTAAAAACAACAGTTAAAGTAATTAAAATAAAAACATATAAAAAACTTAATAACTCTACATATTTATTATTAACTACAAACTTTAAAATAAGTCCAATAATTAATGAACTAATTAAAGTAAAAATAGGCAAAATTATTGAACTTTTTTTCTTTAAAATAGTGTAAAAAGCAAATTGTGAGTATTTAAAAGCATTCAGTTTCATAAAATATCTTTCTAAAAATTAAAGGTCTTATTTATAAAAATTATAAATAAAATTATAACAAAATCCAAGTAAGAACAAAAAAGACTTACATTTTTTTGTAAGTCTTTTTTTAAGATATTGAATCTGGTAATGCTCCACCAATTAATAAAAGGATAAAACATAAAATAAATAAATATGAAATTATTGGTAACATTGCTTTTAAATATTTAGCATAACTCATTCTAGATAATGAACAAGCTCCCATTACAACTCCTGATGTTGGAGTAATTAGATTAACTAAACCTATTGCAAAAGTAAATGCCATAATTGATCCAGATGAAGCATAAGCTTGTAATTGATTAGTTTTACTATCAACTAAAGATTTAGCAAGAAGTGGAAAAATAGTTGTTGCAAATCCAGATGAAGATGGAATTAAAAATGCTAGTGGAATAAATACTATAAATAAAACAATAACTTTAGCTGTTTGATTATTAATTCCACCAATTGAACTTAAAATTCCTTTAACAAATAATGATTGTAAATTAGTTTGAACTAAAATATATCCAACTCCAGCAGCTGTTGCTATTATAAATGCCACTGATAAAATGTCTGAAGCTCCCTCAAATCATTTTTTAATAAATGTAGCTTCACCAATTGAATTTATAATAGCTAATGTAATTGAAGCTAATAAGAAAAATGCAGCAACATTATCTAAATCTCCATTTCCTCATCCAGGAATTAAAGCAGTTAAATAAGGAATATTTTTTTTAATTCAAATAGCTTGATCTGCCATTTTAGTATTATTAAAAATTGAATCTCATCCAACTAAATAAAAAATCATTACTAAAAAACTAATTGCAAAAGCAACTAAAGATACTTTCTTTTTTCAATCTAGTTTTATAGTTTTACTTACATGAGCTAAGAAAAATTCTTTATCTCCTTCTAGTGTTGAAAAAGTCACAGATTTAGAAGGATTTTTTTTAACTTTTAAAGCATATAAAAGTGTAAAAGTAGTAGAAAAACTAGTTAAAATTAATCAACAAATTATTCTTCAAACTAAACCATCACCAATTGTTAATTTAGCAGTTGAAGCATCAATTCCACTATTAATTGCAGAAACAGCAATTGGTATTGTAAATGGATTAACTGTTGATCCAATTACTCCAGTTCCAGCACCAACCATTAAAATTAAAACACCTGTAAAAACATCAAACCCTGCCATTAACATAATAGGAATAAAGATCATATAAAATCCTAATGTTTCTTCAGCAAATCCTTCAACAGTTCCAAATATTGAAAAAAACAACATTAAAGGAATAATTGCAAACGCTTCTTTTCCTTTTAGTTTAGCAATAATAGCTTGTGATAATCCTTCTAGTGCTTTTGTTGATACTAAAATATATAAAAAAGCACCAATTGAAATTGTAAAAATAATAATATTAGATTTTAAAACAAATCCTTTAATTGGAGCATAAATTACATCAATTATACCTATTGGTTGAATTGGTGCTAATCCATTAAAAATAGCATCTCCACTATGTTGAATTGTATAACTATCTTTTATTCAACCATGAGAATTATAAACTCATCCTAAAGAAGAATTTGAATTCATAAAATCAATTCAAGTTTGTGAATTTCCAGCACTAATATTTGGATATTTACTAGTTCAAGCATTATAAATAGGGCTTAAAATAGGATCATATTTTCAATCATTAAAACTAATTGTTTTAACTAAATCAGTTTTAGTTTTTGATCAATATAATATTCAAGAAACTAACATTAAAACAAGCATAATTAAAAGAAGAATACTAAAAGAAGAAAGCATTTTTAAACGCTTTTTCTTTTTAATATTGCTATTAAAATTATTCATTTCTGTATTTTCAACTTTAATATGCATAATGACTCTTTTCTAATATATACAAATTTAAATTATACTTAAAAAGTGCTAAACAAATAGCATTAAATTTAAATTCCTTTAGAATTTAATATTTGTTGTAGTTCTTGATAGTTAGGTAAATAACTAGCTATATGTCTTCAAAAATCTTTTGAATGATTAGGATATAAAATATGAGTAAGTTCGTGAACAATTACATAATCAATAATTTCAATATTAAAATGTAACAGTTTTGTATTATAAATAATATGCTTTTTTTTAGAATAACACAACCCCCATTTTGCTTTCATCACTTTTACACTAACATTTTCAAAACTTAAATTCATTTTTTGACTTCAAATTAAAGTTCTACTAATGAATCAGTTTTTATACTCTTTAGCTAAAAAGTTATAAATTTTTTCTAATTGAATTTGATTATCATAATAGTTTTTGATTAGTATTTTATTATTAATTTTTTTAGGGTGAATGTTTTGATCAACTAGTTCTATGTCAACAGGTTGTTCAAAAATTTTTATTCAAGGTTTATTAGTATAAAAATCATAAACTCTTAAAAACTCATAATTATTTTGAATTTTTATTATTCTTGATATGTGTTTATAAATGAATTGTTCAATTAAATAAATTGGTGTATTAATTGGAGCACTAACGATTATTTGATTATCAATTAATCTTAAAATTGTGTTTTTTTGATTTTTATAATGAATATAATAAGTTATTTTATTTCCTTGATAACTTAATTGGTGTTTTTCTTTAGACATTAAATTTAAAAAAGCATACATCTCCATCTTGCATTATGTATGTCTTTCCTTCTAAACGCATTTTACCAGCTTCTTTAATTGCTTTTTCACTACCCAATACTAATAAATCATTAATTGAATAAATATCAGCTTTAATAAATCCTTTTAAAAAATCAGTATGAATTACTCCAGCACATTTAGGAGCAGTTCAACCTTTTTTAAATTGTCAACTTCTTACTTCTTGAGGTCCTGCTGTAAAAAATGTTTGTAATCCTAAAGTATCATAAGCTGCTCTAATTAATTGATCTAAACCAGACTCTTTAATTCCTAATTCTTTTAAAAATTCAATTTTTTCTTCTTTTGAGGCTTCAGATAAATCTTCTTCTATTTTTGCACAAATTTTAACTACTTGAGAATTTGATTTTTCAGCAAATTGTCTAACTTTTTTAACATAATCATTATCTTCTAATAATTCAGTATCACTAACATTACATACATAAATAATTGGTTTACTAGTTAGTAGTTGATAACTTTTTAAAAGATCAGTTTGTTCTTCATCTAAAGTTAAACTATTTAATAAAATTCCTTTATTTAAAGTATCTAATAAATAGTTTAAAAGATCATATTCAACTTTAGCTACTTTATCACCTGATTTAAATTTAGGTAATATTTTATCAAGACGTTTTTTAACTGTTGTTTGATCTGCTAGCATTAATTCTAAATTAATAATTTCAATATCTCTGATTGGATCAATACTATTTTCTACGTGCATAATTTCTTTATCATCAAAACATCTAACAACTTGACAAATAGCATCAGTTTGTCTAATGTTTGCTAAAAAAGCATTACCTAAACCTTCTCCTTGACTAGCTCCAGCAATAAGTCCTGCAATATCAACAAATTCAATAGTTGTAGCTACTCTTTTTTTAGAATTAAAGATTTTAAATAATTCATCTAATCTATAATCTGGAACTTCAACAATCCCTACATTTGGTTCTATAGTTGCAAAAGGATAATTTGCAGCTTCAACTTTTGAATTAGTAATTGCATTAAATAGTGTAGACTTTCCAACATTTGGTAGACCAACAATTCCTACTTGTAATCCCATATTATTTACCTTTCTATTTTGTAATAATGATTAATTTATTTGATAGTTTTTTTAATAATTTTTTTTAATTGTATTTTTAAAGTTTGTCTGTTTAATTCAATAAACAAATCAAATTGATCACAACTTCTAAATTTATATTTAGCTCCAATTCTAATTAACTCTCATCTTATTGTTTTACTTGGATGAGGTTTTTTTAATTCAATAATATCTCCAATTTCAAGTTCTTCATAGTTCATATTATTTACTCTCTTTTAAAATTTGTTGATATTTTCTTGGATATAAATTATTAGTGTGATCTATTTTTTTATAAAACAAATTAACTCTAGTTCCAAACCCTGTATCTTCTAATTCTTGAATATTGACTAATTTTAAGTTCATTTTTTGATCTTTATTTTTTAAATCTTTAATTTCTTGATGTGCTTTAGGTCCTTTTAATAAAATAAACATTCCATCAACTTTAACTAATTGCACACCTAATTCTAAAATAATATCTAAATAAGCAACAGCTCTTGAAATTACTATATCAAATTGTTCTTTATACTCATTTAGTTCTTCAACTCTTTTATTTAAAATTTCAACATCATTTAATTCTAATTTTTGAACTAAATATTTTAAAAAATTAGCTTTTTTATTATTAGATTCAATTAAAGTTAATTTAATATTTGGAAAAAAGATTTTTAAAACAACTCCAGGAAAACCAGCACCAGTTCCAATATCAGCTATTTTTTGATCTATTATTTGAAATTGTTCAACAAATAATAAAGAATCTAAAAAGTGTTTTTCAAAAACTTCATTTAGTTGTGTAATTCTTGTTAAGTTATACTTTTGATTTTCTTGTATTAAAATTTGATAATAAAGATTAAGCTTATTTTTAATTTCTTGATTTATAGTAAAGTTTTTATAATTTAAAAATATATCTCAATTATTAAACATTAAAATAAATTAGATCTTGCTTTTAAAAAGTAAATAACTCCACTATAAATACTAAAAAATGTTGCAATATANATCGGAATCAAAACTAATTGGTTTTGTCAATCTCATTCACTTCAACCAAATATTTTTAAATTAATAAAAAATAGTAGTGATAATCCAATCATTTGAAAAGTGGTTTTTAATTTACCACCCATTCCAGCAGCTAAAGTAATTCCTTTTGAACTTAAAATCATTCTAATAAAATCAATAAAAGTATCTCTTAAAATTAAAACCACTGTCATTCAAATTGGTAATACACCTAAACTAGAAAACAATATTAAAGTAGCATTTACTAATAATTTATCTGCAATTGGATCAAAAAACTTACCAAAATTAGTTACTAAATTATATTTTCTAGCAATTCATCCATCTAAAAAATCAGTTAAAGAAGCAATAATAAAAATAGCTCCTGAAATAAATCAAGCAAATTTACTAAAATTAGTAAATACTAAGCCATTCATATAATGATCAACTAGTAATAAAACAATAATAATTGGTACTAGAAGTATTCTAATAGTTGTTAAAATGTTTGGAAGATTAATTGTTTTTTGTTTCATAACATCACCTTTTTTAATATACATATAAATTTTAAAAAAATAGAATATGTTTTGCACTAAATATATTATAAAACCTAAATTTAACAAAAATAAAACCTACACTAAACTGTAGGTTTTGCTATGATTTGAATTTCAGGATTTTCTAAATCATATTTTTTTCTTCTTTTTTCTTGAATGCATCAAAATATAAAGACAGAACCAAGTTCTAATAAAGTTAATAAAATAAATAATGGACCTTGGTAGTAATTACTTGTAAACCAATTTGAATTATTATTATTTTTATTAATTACATCTAGTGGAACAAGTATAGTAAATAAACTCATTGTTACAAATAAAACTAAACAACAAGCTGCAATTGATCCTAAAACTACAAATCCTTTTTTCTTTTCTACTTCTACTTTATTAGTTTTTCTATTAAATAAAGCTCCAATTATTAAAGTAATTATCATTATAAATGATAAACACGCATTAGAAGTAGCAATTATTTGAATTGGATAAATTAATCCATTTGTTGAACTAACTGCTTGTTCAACTGTTGCTGTATTTGTTAGTCCAACTGTTGCTAAAGTTCCAACTAAAATAAATGTTGAATAAATAGCTGTAGCAACACTAACTTGAATTATTGCAATTCTTTTTGCTGAAATATTTTTTTGTGAAGTTAAATATAATTTATCAATAACATCTGATTCAATAACTACAAATGAAACATAAGATAAATTATTAGCTCCGATTGAACATATTATTATAATAATCACTGAAGTTAAAATATTAGCCACTCTTGATAATGTGCTACTATCACTAGAGCTTAAAACTTTACCACCATTAAATAATTTTTCTAATAAAGCACCAATTGATCCATCTGGAGAACCCATTAGTAATGAAACTGCTATTAAAGTATAAAATACTGAAACAAAGATCATTCCAAAAATTAAAGCTTTTGGAACAACGTCTTTATATTTTGCTTTTCTTTGTGAATTACAAATAAAAATAAACCCATCAAAAGCAAATAGAATTCCACCAAAACCTCTAAAAAATAATAGTGGATTAAAATTATTTGTTGATCATTCAACTTTAGAAGTACCACCAGTTGGATTAGTTATATTAATTCCTCCACTTAAAAAAGCACCATTTTGATCAAATAAAACTACACCAGCAATAAGCGCAATTGCTAAAGGTATAAATTTAAAAATTGTTCCGAATGCTTGATACTTTCTAGATATTGAAAGATCAAAAACATTAATTAAAGCATTAATTATTATTATTGCAATTCCTGTTGTTAAAAATATTAATAAGAAATGTATCCCTTTTAATTGCACAGTACTAAACATCATCAAAATAAATGTTATAAAAAACGAAATAAACATTGATTGCATTACTGGTAAATAAAAAAAGGCATTTAAGATTGCAAAAAACGATCCAACTTTTCTATTAATAAATAGTTTAGTTCAAACTCCAATAGTTCCACTTCCACCATTTTTTGTTGATGAAGCTATTTCTAAAAATAAATAAACCATTGAAACACAAACTGAACCAACTATGATTCATAGAATTATTGCTATTATAGGATTTCTTGTATCAAATAAAATTTCTTTATTTTTAAAATATACTCCAGCTCCAACAACAGAACCAATCGTCATTGCAAATAAAGTTAAAAATTCTAGTAATTTTCCTTTATTTTTCATTATTTCCCTTCCTTTCTTTTTATATATACACTTATAAGTTCAAGTCTATTAATAATGATGATAACACATTCTAATTAGTCATTACAACAACTATTTTGCTATTAAATAAAAAAAAGACTTCTTAAAGAAGTCTAATAAATTAATAGTTATGATCTAATTATTTTTCTAATCAATACTTTTACTCTTTTATAAATTATACAAAAGATTGCATGATTAACTACTAATTTAATGATTGTAAACATAAATGTTACAGCTAGTATTGGACCAAATGGTCTTGGGATAGAGTATAAATCAAATATAAATGTAGCATTTGAAATATAAGCTACTAGACCACCAAATAAAGTAGCTATTACTGAAGCAAATATAACAAATAAAATTTCAAATTTTGCAAAAGCTTCACTTTTATTTGATTCAATAAACATTTTTTTAACAATATAAAACACTGTTGCAAAACCAATAATTGCTGAACTATCAACTAGCATTAATGATAATAAACCAATAGGCTCACTACCTAACAATAGTCTCATTCAAACTGAAGCAACTGTAAAAATTAAGCTTCAAAATAAATTAGTTGCAGTTAACACTACAGTTGAAACTCAATAATTAATTTCTAATTTTAAATAAGGTGCACTTGGAAATATAACTAGTGCTCCCATTACGTATTTAGAAAATAAAGTAAGTAAGATTTGTAAAGCAAGTAGGGTTGCTAATAGTGCAATTTTATTAGTAGATAATAAAAAATATTGTCTTAATGATTGAACTCTTTTGATTTTTTTATCTTTTTGAAGTTCTAAATTATTATCTTTTTTCTCTTTGTATGTGATCATTTTTCAAACAAAGACCTCCTATAAGTCTTTTGTTTTGATTATATCAAAGGATGGCTACAAAAATTAAACCTAAAACCATTAATAATAAGAATAAAGGACCCTGAGAATGTTGAGCTGTTCATCAACTATCTCCATTTCTAATAACACCTAGTGGGACTATAAAAGTAAATAATCCCATTGATGAAAAGAAAATAAATGTAATTAATCCAAATATTGCTAAAGGTACAAATCCTTTAATTTTTTTAACTTCTACTTTATTAGTTTTTCTATTAACAAGAGCAGCTACTATTAAACTAGCCATCATTGCAAATGATAAACAAGAACAAGTTGATGACATAATTTGAATTAAATACAACATACCAGAAGCTGAATCAGTTGCGCTTCCTACTTCAATTTGTTGATTTAAACTAATAGAAGAACTAGCTCCAACTATAATAAAAATTGCAAAAATAGCATAAGAAATTACACCTTGAATTAAACCAATCTTTTTAAAACGGTGTTTATCATCAACTGATTTTATATAACTTAAACCATCAATAACATCTGATTCTAATCCAGCCATTCCAATATATGAATAAGCATTTAATCCTAAAAAACAAATAATCATTGAAATAATTGCAACCATTACTTTAACAGTTTGATTTACTTGAGTTTTTAATGGTTGACCATTATTAAATACTCTTTCTAATAATTGTTCAATAGATCCATCTGGTGAACCTAAAATTAGTGAAATTGACATTATTAAATAAAATACAGCAGCAAACGCCATAGCTGAAACTAAAGCAATTGGTACTACATCTTGATGTTTTGCTCTTTTTTTAGAATTACAAATATAAATAAACCCATCAAAAGCAAATAAAATTCCACCAAAACCTCTAAAAAATAATAATGGATCAAAATCATGTTTAGTTCAACTTTTAGTTGCATCAATTCCTCTAACATCAACTCCATTATTTTGAAGTGCACCAAAATGATCAGCTAAAATAAATCCTGCAAATAATGCAATAATTAATGGAAAGAATTTAAAACCTGTTCCAAAAATTTGAACTGCTTTAGATCCTTTAATACTAAAGACATTTAATATATTAGTTAATAAAATAATAATTGCTCCAACTAGTAAAAAAATTAATAAATATTGATAACCATATAATTTAATATCAAAAATATTTAAAAAATAAGATAATAAAGCTGAAGTAAAAATTGCTTGATTTACAGGAGCATAAAACATTGTTTGAAAATTAGCAAAAAAAGAACCAACTTTATGTCCAAAAAAAGCTCTTGATCAAGAACCAATAGTTCCATTTTTTGTTGATGAAGATATTTCTAAAAATAAATAAACTACAGCTATACAAGAAATTCCAACTGCAGTTCATAATACTATAGCAATTATTGGGTTGTGCGTTTCAATTAAAATATCTCTATTTTTAACATAAATACCAGATCCAACAATTGTCCCAACAGACATCATAAACAAAGTTAGAAATTCAAAAAATCTAGACTTGTTTTTCATATATTAAACCTTTCTTTTAATTTTAAAGTTATCATAAATTCTAAAAATATAATAGTTTTAAATTCAATTTTTAAAAATAATTAAATAGATTTTTTTAATTAATTCACTAATTATTCAAGATAATATTTCTAAACCAAACAATATTAAAAACCATCAAGATAAATTGATATTATTAAAATTACCAATCATCATTTTAAATCCTAAACTATTAAAACTACTACTAATAAATACAATCATAAAACAAACTACACTAAAAAATAACATTGAAATTAACATTTGTTTTGATGCTATTGATTTAAAAAATGATAATTTGTCGGTTCTTAAAACTAAAATAATCATAATATGAGTTAAAATACACTCAATAAAATAACAAGTTTGAAATAATTCAATTGAATAAGTATCTAAACCTTTTATATTAAACCCAAAATATAAAATCATAAAGTTAATAAAACTAATAATTACTTGAGTTAGTCCATTAAATATAGCAAAAGGAATAATTGATTTAATATTTCATTTTTGTGGCTTTTTAATAGATGATTCATCAACATTATCAAATACAAAAACTAAATTAGCAAAATCAAAAATTAAATTTTGAATAAGCAATTGAATTGGTGACATTACTTCAAATTTAAATAAACTTGTAGCTAATAATAAAGTTAATAAAATCCCAAAATTAGAAGCAACTGTTATTTTAATATATTTAATAGCGTTACTAAAAGTTTTTCTTCCAATAATAAAAGCGTGCTCTAAAGCGTTTAAGTCTTTTTCTAATAAAATAACATCTGCAGATTGCTTTGCTAAACTTGAAGCATTATTTACTGAAATACCAACATCAGCTTTTTTTAAAGCAACTGCATCATTAACTCCATCACCTAAAAAACCAACAACATTATTAGATTTTAAACTATCTATGATTTTTGCTTTATCTAGTGGAGAAAGCTTATAAAAAATATTAACTGACTGACTAATTTTTATTAACTCTTCTTTAGTTAAATTATTGATTTGTTTTCCAATTAAACTAGTATTTGAATTAATCCCTACTTGATCACATACATTTTTACAAGTATATAAATTATCACCACTTAAAACTTTAATATCAATATCATAAGCTTTAAAAGTATCTATTACTTGTTTTACATTCTCTCTAATTTGATCACTAAAAACTACCATTCCTAAATATATTAAGTTTTTATTATCAATAACATCTGAATTTTTATAACTTAAAACTAGTACTTTATAACCTTTTTTAGTATAACTATTAACTTGATCAATTATCATATTTTTATAATTGTCACAAAGATTAATAACTTGATTATTAACATTAATAAAACTAGTAATTTCTAATATTTCTTCTAAACTACCTTTAGTAATTAAAAGATTAGAGCTATTAAAATTAATCAAAACTGATGAAATTCTAAAATTATGATCAAAACTTAAATGATCAATTAATTTAATATCACTAATATTTGTTTTAAACTGATCAATGATTGCTTTATCAATAGTGTCAAACAAATTATTTTGAAAATAAGCATTATAAAAAAAGTATTGCATTAAAAGCTTATTTTTTTGATTATTAATATCTAAATATGTTTCAATATTAGTTGTATCTAAAGTTAAAGTTCCAGTTTTATCAGTTGCTAAAATATTAACTGACCCAATGTTTTGTAATACAGAAAGTTTTTTAATAACAACTTTGTTTTTAGATAATCTTTTTGAAGCTAGTTTTAAATTAGAAGAAATAATAGCAGGTAAAGCTTCAGGAGTTAGTGAAACTGCTATAGATAATCCAAAAACTAAACTTGAAGTTCAATTACTAATTCCAGTTTTTAATAAAGAAATAAAAGTAATAATAAATACTAAAATAGAAATTAAATAAATTAAAATTTTAGTAACTTTATTAATTCCTTTTTCATAATCAGTAATTACTTCATCATCAATTAAATCTAATAAAGAATTTGAATAATTATCTTTATTTATGTTAATAACTACAGCTAAACAATTACCTGAAACTATTAAAGTTTCTTTAAATAAAATATTTTCTAGTTCTAAAAAGTTAGTTTTAGTGTTAGTGGTTTGTTTTTTGATTGCCTTAGATTCACCAGTTAAAGTAGATTCATCTAAATAAAGATCTTCTGATCAAATAATTCTACAATCACTTGGAATAATATCTCCTTTTGATAAATAAACAACATCACCAATTGTTAAGTTAGATTGCTTTTCTTTTATTAAATTATTTTTAATATTTTGATAGTTTAAATTATTAAAATCTTTTATTTGATCATTAACTACAAATACGTCATTTTCTATTATTTTAGTTAATTTTAAATTAAATTTATAAGCTTTATATTCTTGAATAAAATCAACAATACTAGCTAAAAAAATCATAAAAAAGATAATAAAAGCAGATATTAAAGTAATTCAATTTCTTTGAAATAAAAAATAAATAATCAATTCTAATATACCAATAAATAATAATAATAAATTAAATGGTTCTATTAAAGTTTCTAGTATTTTTTTAAATATTAAAAACTTTTTAACAACAATTTGATTAGAACCAAATTTTGAAATATTGTTTTGTCTTGTTTGATTATTTAACCCTATTTTTGAATCTAAAATACTTTCTAAGTTATTAGAATTAGTATTAGATAATTTAATTACATAATCTTGTTTTTTATAATCTAAAGATTTTAAATTACCTTTTTTTGTTTTAAACATATATGCCTTTCAATACAATAATAATCATATATTAAAAATAGAGCAAATAAAAAATGGCAATTATATACTTGCCATTTTTGCCCTTATTCATTCATTTTTTCTTTAACAGATTTTGATAATTTAAATTTAACAACTTTATGTGCAGGAACTTCGATTTGTTCTTGTGTTAAAGGATTCATCTTCATTTGAGCTTCTTTTTCAACTGTTTCAAATTTACCAAATTTTGCTAAAACAACATGATCACCAGCAACTAAGTTTTTGCTTGCTACAATAAATGCTTTATCAAAGATTGTTTTAATTGAAACTTTAGTCATTTCAATAAATTCAGGATCTTCATAAAGTTCATCAAGTAACATACCTTTTGTAACTTGTGGGTAAGTTTTTTTCTTTTTACGTTTTTTAGCTGGTTTAGTTTCTGATTCAACCATAATTGGAGCAGGAACTACAACTGGTTCTGGTTTTGGTTCTGGTTTTGGTTCTGGTTTTGGTTCTGGTTTTGGTTCTGGTTTTGGTTCTGGTTTTGGTTCAACAATTGGTTCAGGTTCAACAATTGGTTCAGGTTCAACAATTGGCTCAGGTTCAGTCATCATTGGTTCAGGCTCAACTATTGGTTCAGGTTCAGTCATTGGTAATTGTTCAACAACCATAACTTCTTCTTTTTTCATTGGTTGTTCTTCTGATTCAGTTTCAACAATTACATCACCTTCAGTTTTGATTGTAATGTCTACTTTAGTTGTAGAATCTTCAACTTGAATAGTTTTTACTAAGTTTTTGTAGTATAAAATGTAAAAAATTAAAGAAACAATTAGTATTAGTGGTATTCAAGTGATGAATGCAATGTTACAAAATTCATCTAATCCAGGTCCTCATTTAACTGGTTTAGCTAATGTAACACCAAAACCAGTTAAAGCTGTCATAAAGTCAGCACCAATTTTTCCATTTGTTTTGCTTACATTAACTAGTTTTAAAATAAAGATGATAACAAAAGAAACAAAAAATAGGCCTAGAAATATTCTAGCTACAAGTAAGTATTTACTTGATGGTTTTTTTGACATTTTCATATCTCTTTTTACTTCTTTCTATAGATTAAAGATTGCTATTTAATATAGCTGATCAGTACACATATATGAGTAGGTTTTGAAATGTTATTAAAAATAATACCTATAAAATAATTATATATTTTATTAATATATGAATTTATTTAGCAGAGAAAATTTCGTAATATAGGCTTAAAATTTGATAAAACAAGCGTTCATTTGTAATAAATAAATGTGTTCTTTTAAAATTAAGCTTTTAAAAGAACGACCTTTTTTAAGCATTTAAACAAAATAAAAAATTCCTAAGATCTTTTAGATCGTTAGGAATTTTTCTTATTTTATTTCTTTTTGTTTAGATTTAAAATTAGGAAAAGTTTTAGCATCATCTCGAGGTTCTTTTAGCATTAATATTCCAACAAATGACAATAACGCCAGAAGAACAATTAATACTACTTGAATAATAGCTACACTTGCCTTTTTTTCTATTCCTAATAAAGGAATTGAAGAAACAATAATTAAAGAGAATGTAAAGAACATATATCCAAATCCTCAAATTAAACTAAACATTCAACCAATAGTTTTTGGATCTGCATCTTTATATTCATGTGGTAAGTTTAAAATAACTGCTTCTATTCCTCAAGTACAAAATCCTGATAAGAATCCTAAAATGTAAAATAATGCTAATCAACCTTTATAATTACCTGAAAGTGATTTACTTTGCTGACTATAATTTGTAGCTAATCCAAATTTATAAACAATAATTGAAAGTATAAATAATAAAATACCCATACCTGTAAGCGCTACAATATATCATCTTCTTTTTAGATTAAATCTTGATCATAAACCAACAATTACTGGTCCTACAGTTCCCGCAAATAAGAATAAAATTTGTCATATTCTTATCTCATTAGCTAAAGTATTAGATTCTAAACCAGAAATTCATGGAAATAATAATAAGCTTAATGATGTTGGAAATACTGCAACAACTAATCAACCACCAAAAACTAATAATCAAGCATAAGTTGATTTAGTTTTTAAGTAGCCTTTTAATATTTTAAATCCATTAACTTTAGGCTCATTTGAATCTTTTTTAACATCAAAATTAGTTCCTAAGAAAAGAACTGCAAGTAATGGTATTAAGTAAAGCAATGACATAATACCAAACACTAGTTTTCAATTATTTTGTATATTTTGAACAGCTTCACTATTTCCAGCAATTACAAATGGAACTAAAGAAACAATTGAACCTAATGGAAAGAATGCAATTGCTATTTGAGAATAAACAGGTTTTGCTTTTTTAGTAAAGAAGTTAGCAGCAACTGGTTGAAATAATATAGTTAACATTGTTCCACCAATTGCCATAACTGTTCTTAGAATTAAAAATAATACATAACCATATTTTTCACCTGGCATAAAAATTGCTGGTAATCCAAATAAAGTCATTACACAAGCAATTAGTGTTGCTCTTTTATGTGCAAATTTAACTAATAAAAAAGCAACAGCAACTGAACCAATACCTCTACCAAAAGTAATTGCTCAGTTAGCAGCTGTGTTTGTTAATTGGAATGATTGATCATTTACAATTTTAAAATAACCTAAAAATCCTGGTGAAGTAACACCATCTTTAATTCCTCCACCAGCTAACCCAATAGCAAAAGCTCAGTTAGCAATAAATAATAGGTAACCAAAACCAATAAAAGCTCATAAGATACTTCCATAAAGCATTTTATGATTTTGCGATCATTTTTCTACAGTTTTCATATACGCCCTTTCAAAATTGATCTTTTATGCTTTCTCTTGTATTTTACAATATTTAAAGACTTAGAATTTAACACAAAAACTAAATTAAGTTATTTTTGACAATTTATCATATATTTTTATATAAAAAGTAGCATAAATACATAGCAAAATAAAAAAAGCAACCATATGGTTGCTAAATTAATTTTTTATAAATTTATCAAATAATTAAATTTCAACTAATTGATTAGATTTTTCTAACATATTAATAAATTGTTCTATTACATAATCTTTATACTTTAAATTAATATTAGAAACACAGACTTTTTTAGTTATAGTTAGTGTATTAAAATCAATAGTTATATAATCACAATCTAAATCTTTAAGTTGATCTAATAAGTTCTTTTTTATTTGCAAATCTTCTATGTTCTTTTTTATATATTGTTGGTAAAAACGAACTGATTTTAAATTAGATTTATCTAAATAATTTTGAAAATATTTATCAACATCAATTATATTATTATGCATAGCAAAATCAGATATTTCATATTCTTGTCAAACATCATCATAAGTTAAAACCAATACATAAAACCTAATTAAAGCATCTATAAAAATTCATTCTAAAACATCTTTGTTTAAAATAATTTCTAAAACTCTTTTTGTAATTCTTTTTTGATAACTATTTTTAATTAACATTAAATTAAATAATGTCTTTAATTGATTGTGATTAAAAAATGGTGAGGTTTTAAATTTATTATTTTCAAAATGTATTATTTTTTTATAAATTTTTTCTGTAGTTCAATTTGAATCTAAATACTTAATTAATTCATTGATATGACTTTCATAATTTGTTTTAATTCAAGCTAGTGTCATTTTTGTTTTCCTTTATTTAAATTAAACATAACAAAAAACAAGTTATAAAACTTGTTTTACAATAAAATTATTCCTTGTTTTTTTAACTCTTCTTTATATTGTTTTTCTCACACACTTACTTGTACTTCACCAATATGAGCTTTTTCTAATAAAAACATACTTAATCGACTTTGTCCAATTCCTCCACCAATAGTTAAAGGCAATTTATCATTAAGTACTTGATCGTGATATAAACCTAAATCAGAATCTGTTTTATTTAACATTTTAGTTTGTTCACTTAAGCTTTTAGCATCAACTCTAATACCCATAGAACTAATTTCTAAAGCTTTATCATTAACTAGATCATAAAAAATTAAATCACCATTCAGATTTCAATCATCATAATCAAATGCTCTTTTTGAATGAGGTTTTTTATCTGGTAAATCATAACCAATTTTATAAATAAATACAGCTTTATATTCTCTTGCAACTTCATCTTCTCTTTGTTCAGCTGTTAAATTAGGATATTTATTATATAAATCTAAAGAATCAATAAATGTTAATTGTTTTGGTAACTTATCTATTAAATCAGGATATTTAAAATTGATTTTGTGTTCAACATATCTAATTGAGTCATAAATTTTAGTAGCAATTTGTTTTAAAAATTCAAGATTTCTTTGTTCTTTACTTATAATCAATTCTCAATCTCATTGATCAACATATAATGAGTGTTTATAATCAACAACATCATCTTTTCTAATAGCATTCATATCTGCTCAAATACCTTCACCAAAATTAAAGTTATATTTATCTAGTGCATAACGTTTTCATTTAGCAAGTGAATGAACTATTTCTAAGTCTTCATTTCATTGATTAGGAGTAAATACAACTGGAATATCACCATTTAATCCATCATTAATTTTAGATTCTGAAGTTACAAAAAGTGGAGCTGAAACTCTTGTTAAGTTTAAATTTTGTTTTAATTGCTTAGTTAGACCAAATTTAATATCTTGAATAGCTTGTTGAGTTTGTTTAATACTTAGTTTAGATTTATACATAATACTCCTTTTTACATTAATAAAATTATATTATTTTAAATATTAAATATTATAAAAACATAAACTTAAACTGCATTAAATACTAATATATGACATAGATTTACAAAAGAGTTTTAATAAATATTGTTTTATAAGTTATTTATTTTTGAAAATTAGCTATTTTTATTTTTATTTTCTAATACTAATATAGATAGGAAATAATTATGAAAACTAAAAATACTAAGTACATTAGCATATATTTAGATGAAAGTGGTTCAGGAAATTCACCTTTTTTTATTGTCGGAGGATTTTATTTATTTAATTTTGATAGAAAACAAATATATATTCAAGAAATTAATATATCAAAAAACATTGAATATATTGAGTCCCAAATAAAAAAGAACAACAAAAAAACAATAGATTTAAAAAAAATCAAATTTATAAATCTAACATTTAAAAATAAAAAATTACTTTTCAGTAATATAAAGAATAATAATCAGGTTAATATTTCTATGTTATATGATTTAGTTAAATTTAAAAATGTAAATCAAAAACCCATATTAATTGATTATTTATACAATATAATGGTCTTTTTAATTCTTCAAAATATACTTTTTGATTTATTAAAACAAGATTTCATAAATTTAAAAGATGAGATTTCTATAAAAGTAAACATAGATCAAAGAAGAAACTATAAAAACTCTTCAACCAAATCTAATTCATTTAAAGAATTAAAGATGTATTTGAACACTAGGATGTATGAAAAATCTAAATTCATAAATATGAATAAAATAGAAGTTCTACAGTTTAATTCTAAGTTAGAACCAAATATTAGGTATGCAGATTATTATGTGGGATTGTTATCATCAGTAAGAAGAATTTTAAAAAATCAAGCCAAAAGTTATGATTTTAAATCAGACAAACTATTATGTTTACTAAATAATAAAATTAAACATATCGAATATAAAAATATCTTTTCTTAATATAATAAATAAATCACATTAATATATGAAAAAACACTTAAAAATGGTAATATAAAGGTGTCACTTAAGACCAAAAACCCGAGGCACGTTCCTAAGCGTATGTGGATGACCACGAAATACGTTCGATTTTGGCAGCGGCGACAAGTGCTTACTTGTCTCAAAGTAAAAGAATTAATAATAAATTCTCAAAAAGCAACATCACAGACGTCTATGTTGCTTTTTGTTTTTTTATACAAAAAAAGAACTGCTATAGCAATTCTTAATTATCAATATTTTCTAAAGGATATTGCTTTTTTAAATAAAATAATAGCATTTGAATATCAGCTGGATTTACTCCAGTAATTCTTGAAGCTTGTCCAATATTTAAAGGTCTGATTTTTTCTAGTTTATCTTTTGCTTCTGTTGCTAAGTTATCAACTTTAGAATAATTAATATCTAAAGGAATTTTTTTACGTTCTAATTTAACTAATTTATCAACTAATTGACGCTCTTTTTTAACATAACCTTCAAATCTAATTTCAATTACTATTGATTGTAATTGATTAGTTTTTAGTTTTTGTAAACTTGGAATAAATTCAATTAATTCATTAATATCAACTGTTGGAATTTTAATAATTTCATAACCACTATATCCATGAGATAAATCAGCTTGATTTTTATTTTTTAAATTTATTGCTAATTGAGATTTTGGTGTAAATCTAATTTCTTTTAATTCTTTGATAGCTTGTTCAATTTCATTAACATAAATTAAATATTGGTTTCATTCTTGATCACTAATTAATCCAATTTCTCTTCCATATTGTTTTAATCTAGTTTCAGCATTATCGTTTCTTAATAATAATCTATGTTCTGCTCTACTTGTTAATAATCTATAAGGCTCTCAAACACCTTTATTAACTAGATCATCAATCATAACACCAATATAAGCTTCATCTCTTCTTAAAATAATTGGATCCAATCCATCTATTTTTCTAGAAGCATTAATACCAGCTATTAATCCTTGTCCAGCAGCTTCTTCATATCCACTAGTTCCATTAATTTGTCCAGCAGTAAATAGATTTCTAACATCCTTTAATTCTAAACTAGGAGACAATTGCATTGGATCTATACAATCATATTCAATTGCATAAGCCCAATGTTTTACTCTAACATTTTCAAATCCAGGTAGTGATTTTAGCATCAATTCTTGAACTTCTATAGGCATTGAAGTTGAAAATCCTTGAACATATCAAGTATCTCCATTTAAAGTTTCAGGCTCAATAAAAATTTGATGAGTATCTTTTTCTTTAAATCTAACAACTTTATCTTCAAAGCTGGGACAATATCTTGGTCCAATTGATTCAACAGTTCCTGAATACATTGCAGATTTTTCTAAGTTATCTTCAATTATTTTTTTGGTCTCTAATGTTGAATGAATTAAATAACAAGGTTGTTGTTTTTCTATTGGAGTATAAGTGTTTGTTGAAAAGCTAAAAGCTAGTTTCATATCAGTTCCTGGTTCAAGAACAGCATTAGTTAAATCAACTGAATCTCTATAAACTCTAGCAGGAGTTCCGGTTTTAAATCTCATCAATTTGATTCCCAAATCAATTAGAGATTTACTTATTCCT
Organism: Mycoplasma mycoides subsp. capri; assembly: GCF_900489555.1. Classification (GTDB taxonomy): domain Bacteria; phylum Bacillota_I; class Bacilli_A; order Mycoplasmatales; family Mycoplasmataceae; genus Mycoplasma; species Mycoplasma capri. The sequence continues at coordinate 968,037 of NZ_LS483503.1, forward strand.
TTAGTTGTTTTTTCATTATTAGGTCCTGATTCATATCTATCAACACCTTTTAAAATTTCAGATTTTAAATAAGTTCCAGTTGTAATGATTACTGCTTTAGCATTTAAAATAGTTTGATCATCTAAATAAATACCTGTAACAGTTTTATTATCATCATAAACTAAACCAGTGCATGCTCTTGTAATTAAATCCAAGTTTTTTTGATTTTTAATTACATTTCTCATATATTTAGAATATTCTTCTTTATCTGATTGCACTCTTAATGCTCATACACCAGGTCCTCTTGAAGAATTAAGTAATTTAGTTTGCAAAGCAGTAGCATCAGCGGCTTTAGCCATTTCTCCACCAAGTGCATCAATCTCTCTAACTACTATTCCTTTAGCAGGACCACCAACACTTGGATTACATGGCATTGTTGCAATTTTATCTTCATACAAGTTAATTAAAGCTGTTTTTTTATTTAATCTAGCACTAGCTAAAGCGGCTTCAACTCCTGCATGACCTCCACCTACAACAATTACATCATAATTACTTTTCATACCAAATCACCCTTTAATCTATTCATTAATAATATTATATTTCCAATCAAATTTTAAAGCACTATATATTATTGCATAATTTATTATAATTCCACTAAAATAGAAAATAAAAAAAGTTCAACATTTGTGTTGAACTCAGGTTATTAATTAATTTTTAACTTCTACTTTATTAGTTTGTTGAGCTTCTTTTATTTCTGGTTTTGACTTCTTTTCTCTAATTATTTTTTGTTTTTCTAATTGATGTTTAGATAGAATTGTTGATTCTTCACCAATTAATCCTTCAGATTTTGCAACAATTGTAGTAACTACTGCTCCTGAAGTTACATTAACTCCAGTTCTTCCCATATCAAATAATCCATCTAATGAACCAACTATTGCATAAACTGGAGCAAATCAAACTCCTAAACCTAAACCAGATAAAACACCTGATGTAAGAACAGTTGCAGTTCCTGGAATTCCACTAATTCCTAAAGAAGCAATTAAAGTAATAACAAAAGCTAGTATAAAGAATGTAAATAATCCCATATTATGAAAATCAGCACTAACTGCACCAGTTCATAATAAACTAGTAATAACTCCAGATTGAACTCCAGCACATCCCATTAATCCCATTGTTGTTGATAATGGAACAACTGTTGATACTGCTGAATCATCTATTTTCACTTCATCTTTTAATGTTTCAATACTCATTGGTAAAGTAGCATTTGAAGATTGTGTTGCAAATCCTTGAATTAAAATTTTAAATGATAATTTTCATCAAGCAATAACATTAACTTTATTTACAAATAATAAGAATGTTAAGAATAGTAATGAAATAGTTAATCCTAAATATCCTAATCCTAAAACTTTTCCAATTGTTGCTAGTGCTCCAATTGGTTTAGAAATAACTGATGAAGCAATCATTGACATAACTGCTAAAGGCATTATTTTCATAAATGTCATTAGTATTGAAATCACAATGCTTCAAGCAACATCCATTCCTTTTCTAATAGCATCCATTTCAACAGGTTTTTTCTTAGATAAAATTTTTACTGAATTTCCAATTAATCCTGCAATTACCATTAAAGGAATTACCATTGATCCAAGTCATGGTTGAATAAAGTTATTTGGTAAATATTCTCAAACTATTTTAGGAAGTGGTTGAGTTTCTTTTGGTGTATTTTTTACAATAGAATGATCTAAAGATAATCCAGATCCAGCACCAACTTTTATTAAATAACCCAATCAGAATGTAATTACAAATGCAAATGCAGTATTTAATAATAATAAACCTACACCTTTTAATGAAATACGTCCAACATTTTTATTACCTTTTTTTGATGTAACTCTAAAAATAGCAATAAACACAACTGGAGCTGTTAATAATAAAATACCGTTAATAAAAATATTTTTTGCTAAAGAAATTCATATATCTAATTGATATACTCACAATCTAAAATCAGGGTTTATTTTAATTGTTGTTGTACCATCTTTAGCTAATTCTGTTGGTAAATTCTTATTTACTAATCCATTTTGTGGAAATTTGTAAATAGCTTGAATAATAATTCCAAATACTAAACCAATTGCTAATCCAATTAAAACTCTATAAATGAATTTAATTTTAAATTTTTTAAATGTAAACCATAAACCAATTTGAATTCCGATAAATATGATAATAGCAATAGCCGCTTGTCAACTTCCAATTGCTAAGAATTTATCTAATAAAACATTAGTCTTATCTTGCATTTTTTATGTATTTCTCCTATTAATTTTTAATAAGTTTTTCTAAAGCAATGTGAATAATATCTACAACTCTAGAAAATGGTGGTGAATATGGTAAATCAACTTGAGTTAATTCTTGATTAATTTCAATTTGATTTCAAATTAATGAAATTAAGAAATTAATTCTTAATACAGATAAATTAGATCCATACATTTGAGCACCAATTAATGTATTTGTTTTTTTATTTAAAATTAGTTTTAAAGCAAGCGGCGTTGGGTTTGGATAATATGATGGATGATCAGAATCTTTAATAAAAATAGTTTTTATATCATATCCTAATTCTTTAGCTAAAGTTTCATTAACTCCAGTAGCAACTAATTCTGATTCAAATACTTTTAAAATCGCAGTTTGTAAAGTTCCAACAAATTCACTATTAACATTTAAAATATCATCAGCTACAACTTTAGCAAATTTTCTAGCAACTGTTGCTAGTGGAGTATAAGTAATTTGGTTAGTAATTTTATGATAAACAGTAGCACAATCACCACAAGATCATATATTTTTTAAATTTGTTCTTCCATGTTTATCAACAACAATAGCTCCATTACCTAACATTTCTAATTTTGTATCTTTTAAAAACTCTGTTGCTGGTCTAAATCCAATAGCTAAAATTATTAAATCAACTTCAAGTTCTTCATTTTGATCTAAAGTTAAACTTAATCTTTTATCTTTAGTTTGAGTTATTGATTTTAACCCATTTTCTTTAATAATTTCAACATTGTTTTTGATTAAGTTTTGCTCTAATAAATCAGTGATTTCTTGATCAAACACCCTTTGATTTAATCTACTAGTTTTTTCAATTAAAACTATTTCTTTGTTAAAGTGTTCTAACATTTCACAACACTCTAAACCAATAAATCCTGAACCAATTACTGCTACTTTTTTAATATTTTTATCTTTTAGTTTTTCTTTTAACTCAGTTGCATCTTCTAATCTTGTTAAAGTAAAAATATTTGGTAAATCAATTCCTTTAATTGGTGGAACTATAGGCTTTGCTCCTGTTGAGATTACTAATTTATCATAGTCTAACTCTAATAATTGATTATTTTTTTCATATCAAACTTTTTGATTTTCAGCATCAATTTTTTTAACAACTGATTCACTATAAACTAAAATGTCTTGTTCTATGAATTGTTCTACAGTTCTTGCTAATAAATCAGTTGGTTTTAAAGATGGATTAGCTACAAAATAAGGTAAACCACAAGCTCCTAGTGAAACGTATTTTTCTTTTTGAATAACAATTATTTGAGCTTTTTTATCAGCTTTTTTTAGTCTGCTTGCAACTGTCATTCCACTAGCTGCTCCACCTATAATTACAATTTTCATACTAGCCTTTCTTATAAAAATTGAATTAAAATTATTAAATATAAAAATAAAAATTCTCTATTTTTGCACAAATTAAAATAAGAAAAAAACTAATTTTCTTATTAAAATAATTCTAAACTAAATATTTTTTATATTAATATTATTTATAAAATAATAATTTAATCTATTTAAATTATATAATCAGAACTTAATTATTAATGCTAAGAAAGTACTATTTATGAAATCTAAAAACAAAAATAAAGCATTAATTATTGTAGATTATCAATATGATTTTTGCGATCCTAATGGTAGTTTATATGTAAAAAATGCCTATACATTAAAACCTAAAATTGAAAAATTAGCAAAAGAATTAAAATCTCAAGGTTGAACAATTATTGCAACTAAAGATTTTCATCCAATTGATCATTGTTCTTTTAAAATTTGAAATAAACATTGTGTGCAAAATACTAAAGGTAGTGAACTTTATTTTGATTATAGTGATGTTGATTTAATTATTGAAAAAGGTGTAAATAAAGATATTGAAAGCTATAGCGGTTTTTTTGATGATGCTAATAATTCAAATGGATTAGATGAATATTTAAAATCAAAAAACATAGACACTTTAAAAATAGTTGGTGTTGCTACTGAAATATGTGTAAAAGCTAATTATGATGATGCTATTAAACTAGGTTATGATGTTCATGTTGATTTAGAATATTGCAAAGGTTTTACTGACTAGAAATATATTAATATATCATTAAAAATAAAAATAGCATTTAAGATTGCTTTTTTAATTGATAATTTAAAGATTTCTATTTTAGTTTTTAATTCATCTCTTAAAATATTTAGTTTATTAAATTTGTTTTCTAATTGATTATCTTCTTTTATTAGATCTTTTAGAGTTTCTTTGTTTTTGGTAGTTGTTTGTTTTAGATTATCAATTTCTTTTTCCAATAAACTCTTATTTGTTTGAATACCTTTGATTTTAATATCAAGTTTTTTAGCTATTTGTTCTTGATGACGTATTTTTGATTTTAAAGATCTTGTTTTAATTTCTAGATCATATTTTTGTTTAAAGTAAGATTGATTTTCATTTTTAATAGTTTGGATTTTATTAAGTTTTTCTAATTCATTAGTCTCTAATTCTTATTAAAAGATTTAGAGATTTTTTATTTACTTACCTTTATAATTACTAATTAATATTTCAATTTTTAATGGCGGTGTCGTTCTTTTTTAAGTTGATTTAAATCAATATCTTTTTGAGTAACATTTTTTTGAAGTCTTTTTAGATAATCAAATTTGCTGTTTGGATCACTAAAATCTAAAGAGGCTCTAATAACATTTTCTAAAATTCCAAGATATGGATTTTTTGAGTAATTATTAAATATGACTTCTAATCTTTATTTGTATATCTATTAAAATCAACCACAAAATCAAATCTTCTAATAAGTGCTTTATCTAAATAATCATATAAATTAGTTGTTGCAATAAGTATAATTTTTTTATTTAAATTATCTAGGCATTGTAAAACTGTTGAAATTACTCTTCCCATTTCTCTTAGATCATTACTATTAGTTCTATCTAAAACTAATGCATCAATTTCATCAAATAAAATAATTGAATTATATTAATTTAAATAATGATCAACTCAATCATTATGTTTATCTAATCTAGTTGTTCTAATAAATCATCATAAAGAATATTGTAATAATAAGGTCTAGATGTCATTCCTTTTAATAAAACTATAGAAATTATATTAAATAACATAAAAACTACTAATTCAGTAGTACCTAAAATATCATAAAATATTGATCAGTATCTAACTATTTAATATTTAAAACTTTTTTAAAAAAATATAGCTAACTTAAGATCAATAGAATAAAAAGAAGCAAATAAAAAACCAATTAAAGAAACTAAAAATAAAAAACATACAAAAGATCCAATAATTATAGTTACTGATTTGTTTTTTATTTTTAATTTTAAATTGGTTATTTATAATTAACTTTTTTCTAATATTTAATATTTGTCTTTATTATATTAAAAACTTATTTTTTAAATATTTAATTTAGCTACATAATTTATGATTTTTTGTTCAAAAAAAGTAGTGTTATGTGGAGCTTTAGTTTGTGTTCTTATTCATAAAATAACTATATAATTTACAAATATTTTATTTAATAACAATTTGTGTTCATCATAGTTTCTATATAAATCTAAAAACACTTTTTCACACTGATTAGACATATTTGAAGTTTCAATTAAATAAGCTAATTCAAAATGTTTATCTCCCATTGTTGCATATTCTCAATCAACAAAATAAATTTTATTTTCAGTTTGAATCATATTAAAAGGAAATAAATCATTATGTAAAGGAGTATTAAATTCCATACTATCTAAAATATCATCAATTAAACTAGCATATTTACTTATAACTTCAACACTAGTATTTAACTCACTCATTTTAGTTTTATAATATTCAACTCTTTGTTTTAAATTATTATCTGGAAACTTTAAATTAGAATTATGTATTTGCTTAATTTGATTTGCTATTAAATTAATATTACCTAAATCAATTACAGGTTCAACTCCATCAATATATTCTCAAACTATTTCTTTTTGATTATTACTAATAAGTTTTGGAACAAAATCAAAGTTTTTTAAAAGCTCATAATTGATTTGATGATTAAAGTTATTATAGTTTTTAATCTGTAAAAAAGTGTTATCTACACGATAAGAAACATTAGTTCCACCTTTAGTTATTTTAATTTTCATTAGTATTCAATCTCTCAAATATTATTTATTAAATATCTTGCTTTATTTCTAATATTTTTATTATGTTCATGTTTACAAATATAAGAGTTATCATAAAACATTTCAAACATAGAAAGATCATTATAATCATCACCAGCAACAATAATATCAACACTAGAAATGTTTAATTTTTCTTGTAAACCTTTAATCGCTTGACCTTTACTTACATTAAATGCATGAATTTCATTAAACAACTTATTATTAATACTATTAAAAGTAATATTAACTTCTAATTTGTTTTTATTAATAAAGTTTTCAATTTGATCTCAAGTATTTTGACTACACTCAATTTTTAAACATAATAAATCTTTATCGTATAAATAATCTAATGTTTTGTTTAAATTTTCAAGACCAAAAAAGAATTTTTCTACATCAGTTGATCAATTTTTATGAAATAAAAATGATTCATTATCACTTGTAGCAAATACGATTACATCAATTTGATCAACTATAGTTTTTAAAAAATCTAATAACTGAATTTTAATATTTTTATCAATTGTTTTTTTATAAAAAACTTCACCTTGATTATTACAAACCAAAGCTCCAGTATTAGCAATAAAATAATCAGGTAATAAATTATATTCATCTAGTAAATGTTTTTTTAATTGTTTATATGGTCTTCCTGTTGAAACTATTAACTTATTATTTTTTTGAAATTCTTTTACAAACTCTAAATCTTTTTGATCAATTTTTAAACTATTTTTAACTTTTGAGTTTCTTAACGTATTATCAAAATCTGAAAATAAATATTTCATACTAGCACCTACAATATTATCTTAATTTATTTATATTCTTTTAAATACAAAAAAAGAGAGTTTTAACTCTCTTAAATTATTTTAAATTCATTCTTTCCATTTGACGTAAACGTCTTTGGCGTTCTTGATTACCAGCTTTTCTTTTCTTTTCATTATATAAATAAAAAGCATAAGTTTGAATAATTTGTAATACTGAAGAAAAAATTCAATAAATACATACTCCTGTTGCAACTGAAACAATAATGATAATAAACACAAACATCATTACAACTTGCATTATTAATTGTTTTTTTCTTGATTTTTTCTGTGCTTCAGTTAGAGTAATTGATTTTTGTTTTTTCATCTGTAGTAATGTTGGTAATAACATTGAAACAGCTTGTAAAGGTAAGTAAATTGCAAGAATAATAATATATATGTAGTTTCCTGACGTAATTTGTTGTCATGGTCCTTCAATTAAAGCGATTGGACCAACTGCTGCTATTTTTAGTGCTCTTGTTGATCTAACTATTGCATAAATAGCAAATAAGAAAGGTAGGGGAGCAAATGAGCCAGCTAGTGCAGAAAACTGTGACATATTTTCTTTTTTATATAAAGCTTGGATTTCTAATTGCTGTTTTTGCTTAGATTGCATGTCCTTTTTATCTTTATATTTTGCTTGAATATCAGCAATCTTTAATTGTATATCTTGCATTTTTTCTTGGTTAATTTGTGATTTTCAACCAAATGATAATGTTATTCCTTTAATTAATAAAGTTGTTAAGAATATTGCAAAGATAGCTGAAATTCCATAACTTAATTGAGAAGATTTATCTAATAAGGGATTTAGTGTTCCAGAAAATAATCTAACCATTCCAGCTAAAACTCAAGCTGTTGGATAAACGAAAAATCCATAAAACGGTGATTGAGTTAATTTAAAAGTTTCTTTTCAAGAAGTAATAGCATTATATCCATATTCAAAATAATTACCCTTATCATAAACAAAGTGATGGACCTTAGATCCTTTTTCACCTAAAGAGCTTAGAATAATTTCAAATGAAACCCCAGGAGCATAAACACTTTTACCTGTCATATCAACTATTTGATTAACACTATATTGAGCTTGATACATCTGTACACAACCTCAAAGCATTGAAACTAAAATAAATAAAAACCCAAACACTTTTAATCATTTAATTACTAATTTAATAGTTTCTTTTTTAGTTTTAGGAGCTTTTTTATTTTTTGAAGCATTTAGATAACTCATAACTTTATCTGACTGTTTGTACAAAATAATCCCTCCTTTCTTTATTTAATCTCTTTTATTAATTTAATTAATGATTTAGATAATGTTGCATATTTAAGTTCTAAAACACTTTTTCTAACTAGAATAATAACATCTTTTGAAATAGATCCTATTTCATTAATGTTTTGTCTTAATATCATTCTAATTTGTCTTTTTACTTTATTTCTAACTACAGCATTACCTATTTTTTTCCCAACACTAATACCATACTTTAGATATGATTGATCATTATCTTTATAGTAAATAACAAAACAAAAATTCTTAACAGTTTTTTTGTAATTAATTATTTCTTGAAACTCAAAATTTTTCTTAATTACTCTTTTGTTTTTCATAAATTATTAAGCAGATAATCTAACTCTACCTTTAGCTCTACGAGCTTTAATTACTTTTCTACCATTTTCAGTAGCCATTCTTGCTCTAAATCCATGAACACGTGCATGTTTTAGTTTTGATGGTTGTCAAGTTCTTTTCATACCACTACCTCCTTTACAAAAAAATAAATAATTCACACCTAATTATATAATATTTTGCTTTAAAAATACACTTATAAACTTAAATTTTAGCTTCTCAATTAAATGTAGATAAAACAACAAATTACTAACAAAAATATTAGTTAATTGTTGATAAGTTGATAACTATAAAATAACACCATTAAAATAAGATTTTAGAATTTGTTAATTTGTTAATATATCTATGTTATAAGGATTTTTTCCACGTTTTCCACATTTTTAACAAGTGTTTAACTATAATATTTTTGGAGACAAAT